>CAWAYD010000008.1:0-195742 GCA_963786175.1 uncultured Verrucomicrobiae bacterium
TGGCTTGGAAGTTGTTGCCGTTTACGGTCACGATTCCGCCGTCGGCCAGGTTAGTGAAGGTGCCGTTGATTGGAGTCGCGCTCCTGTTGCTGATTAGGGTAATTACCAGACCCGGTGTTAAAGTCCCCGGGATGTTTCCCTTGAGCTTGATCTTCGCGCTATTGATGGTCACGCCATTGGCAACAACCAGGTCAGACCGCGACTGGTTTGACCGCGCCTTGAAACTATAAGTGTAAGTCGCATCGGCTTGCAGAGTGAGACTGCTTTGGAGAGCGAGTGTGACTTGCTTGTTGCTCCCAAACGCGGGCGCCAGTGAAGCACCTGCGCCGCTGCCAGTGCCAACCGTTACCGCACCGGAGATAATGCCGCTTCCGGCCAATGTCCCGGCGTCCACCGTAACTCCGCCAGTACCCGGTGGCCGAGCCGCTCTGGTTAGTGACAGTCAACGCTCCCTCGCTCACCGTCGTTCCGCCGGTGTAAAGATTCGCGCCTGCCAAAGTGAGCGTGCCCGATCCGATCTTACTTATGGAACCACCCGACATATCCCCATCCTGGATTGTTCCGGAAAAGGCCGTGCTCGAGTCATTGGCGCCAATCGTCAGGTCGAAGTGCCAGAGGTAGACCTGGCCGTCGCCCTCCAGGGAACCGATGGTGCTCGTGGAATAGGCTTGGAAAGTCCCATTGCCGAAGATTTCCACCGTGGCTGCGCTCCGTTTGCAGAGGGCTCGGAGATCAATAATAGGCCGCCCAGTCCGCCGTTGCTTCCGCCGTTAACGATCACGGTCGCAGTAGCAGTCTGTCCGCTGATGAACTGGATTGTCCCGCCGTCAGCGCCGCTCGCTGTCCCGCCGTTGACCGTGATGGTGGCAGATCCCGCGCTGGAATTGTCGTAAAAGATCAAGGCACCGCCTGCGCCAAACCCTCCCGCTGAGCTGCTGCCTCCCTCAACCATAATAGTGGCATTGTCTGCGGTGGAGGATTTTAAGAAGCCGATGAAACCTCCGTAACGAAAATCATCCGTACCGCCCTGTGCTGTGAGGACTGCCCTGTCCGCACTGCTCGAGTTATAAAATTCGATGGAGCTAAATAGATGGAATTCGTGGGCCCGGAAGCAATGTTGGCCTCGCCCGCGCTGGAACTGCCTTCAAAGAGAAGGTTGGCGGACTCGTCGCCAAACAGCATCGGCTCGCCAAGAAGACTGATCGAGACCGGACCTGTGATAGTGGCATTGTTCGGCACATCGATGTTAGTCACGTTGCTGAATACGAAATGCTGCTCCACGCCGGAGTTATTCAGAATCCCCGCCCCGTTGAAGGACGTGTAACCGGACGCGTTATCCGTGATGGTATAGGCGCTCGCACCCGCGTTGAAGACGATGCTATCGATGCTGACGCGCTGGTTAATCGTCACGCTGGTTTGGTTGGAGGTGCCGAAGGTTGCGATGTCGGAGGCGGCACGAGGGACTGTCGCTGGAGTCCAGTTTCCCGCCGTATTCCAATTGTCGCTTGACGGACTAAGGTTCCAGGTTGCGCTGCCCGCGTGAGTCTAGCGAGCTGACTCGTAAGGATAAGAAAGCTCGTGATTGCTAATGCTAGTAATGTCTTTCTCATCAGGCGGTCGATCGTATTACCAGCGACTAACGCGTGAAAAGTCAAGCTCTAAGCTCTTGGTAGTACGGACGAAACCTGTTTTCCAATGACTACGGTGCTCCGGCAGTAGCCTGGCCGTCTCCCACCACCTGACCCAAGTTGTTAATGCCTCTCATACTGCATGCTCACCCCTTTGGCCCTCAAAGCTATCAGGATGAAATCCGCACCGGAAAACCGATCGAAATGACCGTTTCCGCCATAGGGGTAGCCAAACGCCCTTAAAACACCCATAACTCCCTAGGAGCCATTTCATCCTTAAGCCTCAATTTTGATTTCCGATTAGACTCTCGAACCCTTTCCTTGGCGCACGGAACACAGAACTTGAAGCCTTTTTTCACTCCCGGCTCCCCGCATTGCTCGCATTTGTGGGTTAAGCGTCGGCGGACTGGTTTGATTCCTGAAGCACTCTGGAGGTAATCGTCAAGATAATCCTGCTTCTGTCTATTAAATCTAGCCCAAGCCGCTGCTTCTGATGCTAGATAGCGCTTTGGCGTCTGTGTTCCGACGTTGCGCTTACCCCAGGCATCATCCTGCTTTTGTTGAAATTCAGTCCTAGCTGATTCCACCCTGCGATGTAATTGCCGGGCTGCTGGGGAGGAATTCTCTATCAAATTAATCCATTTGGCCGGTGGCCCACTGAATGCGTGCGAATAGGGGGCAGGCTCGCAATACATCCTCGCCAAATCCTCTTCTGAGGTTTCTGCATCCCACTTGAAAAGCTCTGGGTATAACTTATCTGACGCGCCGAAGAAGGACGCCGTATCGTGAAATTTTATTGTAGTTTGAGTTAGCTCGTCATTCAGATGGCGTTCCATGTCGTTAAGACGATGCCAAACTGGGAGTGCCGGGTCGCGTTTTACGCGATTACACCTTCCGGCGACCTCTCTGCCAGAAAAGACTACTGCGACTTGTCTATCGGGCGGTGGCGTTAGTTCGATCATAAGTTCAAGGCGGTTCGGGTTGTTGTGAATAAACGGTGAAGATGGAGATGGACGAAGGAGTCGGTAAGCTCACCAATCAATATATATCCCGATAGGGTCGCTATACGACTGTCACCGACGAGCCCCTTACCTCAGCGGGTATACGTGGGGACTTTTTGTTCGCTGTCTCCTCACCTTAGCGAGATATAGGCGGGATCAAAAGGGGTCCCAAGTATGAACCCAGGCCTGACACACACCTCATTTTAGCAAGGTATAGCTTCACAACGAATTCCCATCCTATATTCCAAATCCTTCGACTTGGTTCAATCAAGAGAGGTTTAACGACGATAGCAAGGGGGACGACGTGTAATCCCCTATCGTTAGAGAAGATCGGAGTTCCCCGCAATCGGTTGTTTCTAGAAGGAAACAGTATGTTTACCCAACATTGGTTTTGGTTTGAGGGGGTAAACTAAAAAGGTTATTGCATGGCAGCCCTGCACTCCGAATCCCTTGACTTGAGTTCATTATCCTCCCGGAATGAAGGAAATCTGGAGGCGTCTGGATATAGGCCACCTGTTATACAGGTAGCCTTTTCCTTGAGCTATCTTCCCGTTTACGTTTAGGTTTCGGATTGCTCTGGAGCGGTTTTCTGGCGCACATCCCTCACCTAGAGGGAAGCCATTCGGGTCTACGTGCCCTACCGCATTGGCCGTCTTCAGAGGTATCCGATGAAACACCAGTTCCAATCGGCCCGGAAGACTTAAACAAGTGGAGACGGTAAGTTTAAATTCCCGCCCCGTGCCTGCGCCCCCTTCTAGGTGGTCCCCAAGGGGGCATGTTAACTCCGCTGC
Source organism: uncultured Verrucomicrobiae bacterium (assembly GCA_963786175.1). GTDB lineage: Bacteria > Verrucomicrobiota > Verrucomicrobiia > Chthoniobacterales > UBA10450 > JAICXG01. The sequence goes on from CAWAYD010000008.1 coordinate 3,421, forward strand.
CGCATGCGCTTTGACGCCAGACCACGCGGTTTTGGACGACACCTACTTATCGGGCAAGGTGTGGCCTTCTGGAGGGTTCAAGCGGCGGCAACCAACTCGTCGAGTTGGCTATCGCTGTTTGAACCTGTGTTGTTTGAAAATCAGCGCGAGCGGGTTGTGGAGAGACAGTTAACTCCCACATTTGAGCCTCCTGGTATGGTAGTAGCCGAATGCCGTTTTGCCCCCCGTAAGTGGTTGATTCTGAATGGCCCAGAAGTCTACTTTTTGATCTCCTCACTCGGATGCATTTGGGATTATCGCAATAGCGCGTCCGCCCAAACACTTCCCGTCTCCGGCACCCGAGGCACATCCGCTTGATTCGGCTCGTATCTTTCGGCGGAGAGTAACTAACTCCCCCATCGATCACGTAGACGCCATAGCTTTCCCACGTCTTGAGCAGTGCGGCCCGCTCCTGCTCCGTCTCTGCCCACGACTTGTCGGCGTATCGCTCTGCTTCGGCAATGCTGCGGAATTGGCACGATTCATCTGTCGAGTGGAATTTCATGACTATGTGCCTTGGTTCAAGGAAGGCAGTCTAACTCGAGTCCGACTTATGAGCAGATGTCGAAGCGCTCGGTTGGGACGGATGAAACCCCTGGAAATAAGCCTTCTAAGAGAGACTGGTGAAATACTGAGATACGCGGCTGCGTCCTTTATCTTAAGAGCTGCGGGAGTAATTCGTTCACTACGAGTGTCGGTAGAAGTCAAAGTTATGGGCATCATTGACCTTGCGCTGAATTGTTTGGGCTTGGGTTGGATCATTGGGTTAGGCTTGGCGAGGGTGGCGGGCTGAAGACCGGGCTTGAGTTGGATCATTGGTCGAATGCGGTTCGGGTTGTTGTGAATAAAGTGAATACTCCTTCTGGGGCAGCTCGTGAATATCCTGCGAGCAACAGCTAACAACAGGATATTGGGGCTGCGATCAGCGCGACCACTATATGCGGCCAGTGTGTTCGCGGCTGACCAAGCACTTTATTGTAACATTTTTTTCGCCCGAGGGATGGCCACCCCTTCGAGTCCGTTATCTTTCAGGCGACCTTCCGACGGATTCGAACAATCCGTGGCAACGGCAATGCGCATGAAGGCTTCAAGGTTGAGGGCCACAGATGATTAATTGCCAGTCGCGCGGGCCTAAAGTGGAGGGGTGTCAAGCGATATGAAGTAGTTAAGACACAGTCTATCCGAAGAGAACGAGCTTAAGTATTAGTTGCCAGCTAGGGAGCGTTAACAAGTGACCGTCGCTCCGTGATTAGGGCACTACCCACTACGATTATGCCGACGCCGAAGCAGGCATCTGGAGGATGTTGTCAGGCTCATCGAGCCGCATTAGCTGAGCCATCCGTTGCGAGTGAGCGGGGCGGACATGACTATAAGTCTGAAGAATCAATTTCCCTCCATCTTTGTGTCCCTGCCACTCAGCGATCACCTTCACGTCCACGCCTAACTCAATCGCGCGCGTGATGAACATGCGGCGAAGCGAACGCTGACTAAAGGGAAACAACCCCAGCCGCCGACAAGCTCCTGCGAGTGCCTTCTTCGCGTCCCGAATTGTGAAGATCAATTCTCCATTCGATTTGCCCTCGCAGAGCCTTTCCAGTAGCGACCCCAGTTGCGGAAATATTGGAACGGCAAAGCCAGTGCTGGTCTTGTGACGAAAGGTGATGATGTGCCCAGCTTGGAAGTCAATGTCCTCACGGCGAAGTGAAGCTGCCTCTGCCTGTCCCAAGCCTGCCAGTCCCAAGAACTCCAGGAAGTCCGCGCTCCCAGGAGCATCTGCGTTGAAACGTTGCGCCCGCACATCGGCGATGATCGCATTGAACTGCTCAAAGCTGGGCGTTAGTCGGATCGGCGTTGCGCGTTTTACCGATTTGAGGTGCTCCGCTGGAGATGCTGTAATGACCCGATCACGCACGGCGAGTCCAAACAATTCTTTGACGCAGGAGATGTAGAGGTTTCGGGAGGCAGGGCCAAAGCGATAGCGCGAGAGCCAGAGATCGACTTCACTCGATTTAATCTTCCCGATTTGGGTGTCGCTGCCTGTCGGCCAATGCTCAACGATACGCCGGATGATGGCTTCTTTTCTTTCAACCGTTTTGGGCTTCTGATGCTGAATTGTCGTTAGAAAGCGCTCGCAAAGCTCGCGCAGCGTCAATCGTGACTGCGACCAATCCGTTTGGCGCACCTGGTCTTTCAGGGCAGCCAGTTTCCGGCGCGCGAGTGGGCGATCTGTCGTTCCGAGAGAGCGCTTGACCTCCTTGCCCTCGTGCTTGATTCGGGCATAATAGACCCCGTTTGAATACCGATAGAGGCATTCACCGACTTTTTGGAGATGGACGAAAGAGTTCATAATTCGATGCACCAATATAACGCTTTTCGGGTCGGTGGACAAAAACGGTGGACAAAGGCGTTTTGTTGGCCTGAACCAAGGAATCGTTTTTCATAGGTAAATCGGGGGTATAGCTCAGTTGGTAGAGCGTCTCGTTCGCAATGAGAAGGCCAGGGGTTCGAATCCCCTTACCTCCAGCCGCCGGATGAATTTTTAGGGCGGCTTCTGAACGTGCCTAAGGACGGCAAATCCTTCTACGCTCTCGTTCGTTAGGTGGAAGAAGGACTCGCTTCAACCATTGCCGGGACTGCAACCGCCGGCCTGCTTTTGAGAAAATCGACCATCTGCTGGACTCGTGCTCCGCGACCGCGCTCGAAAAGGAACACCTGACTCGCGCCCTTGCCGGTCGGGGTGATAACGAGATTTTCTGAAAGGAACTTCGGCTCGCGCTCGGCGACGTACTCTTGCAAGGCAATGGTCTGCGCGCGTGCCCGCCAGCCCCTCGACGCAAGAAAGAGCAATTTGCTCGGATCTTCATTCGTTGCGACCAACATTCCGGCGGTGTTCGACGGGACGCCGCGCAGTTTTTTCGCGACGCAGGGCACGGCCCAGGCAATGGTTTCGCCTAACAAATTATCTCTTGCGAAAGCGGAGCTGTAGCGCCCGGAAAGATAAGTCGGCAGACCGGACTCGCTCTCCCGCTCGGCCGGACCGTTCAACTTTTTCCAGATAAGCCAAAGCTTGACGCGCATGGCACGAAAAATCTTGGGCGCGAGATAGAGGACAATCGAGATGAAGAGAACGAAAATCGCCAGCGCCAAAACCGGATTGAAATGAATCAAAAAAAGGCCACCGACAACCGCTGCATCTTCGAGCAGACTGAGGCCGATGTTGGAAAATGGTTCCGGCGAAGCGTTAGTCATCAACCGAGTCGAGGCTTTCGCGGAATGAGTTATCAAGCTGGCACCGCCGCCCACGAGAGCCACAATGACATCGAAGGCCGGGCTGGTTTGGCCCAGGACACGAAGCGCAAGCAACGCGCCACCAATAGGCCGAATGATCGTATGCACCGTGTCCCAGGCGGAATCGATCCACGGGATTTTGTCGGCGAAAAATTCGAGCACATAGAGCGTGCCGGAGAGCCAGAGAATGAGCGGATTGCCCAGGATGGCTAGCGACTGGTATTGCGGCGCCAGCACGATCCAATGTTGGTGAATCGCGAGCCCGGTAAGGAAGACGGTGAGGTAAAGATTAAGGCCGGCGAGACAAGCGAGACCTAGGGCCACTCCGAGCAGTTTGAACTGGTCCACGGGCAACTATTGCGAGCGCATCGAATGAAGTCACGCATTTTTGGCGTGTTTGCATTTGCGAGAGAGATGGAGCGCTGATACTCCTGCGCATGCTGGACATTCGACTCGTTCGCGAACAACCGGATTTTGTGAAGGACCGGCTCGCGACGCGTAACGGTGGAGATGAAGCCAGAATCGACGAGCTGCTCGGGGTCGATGCAGAGCGGCGCAAGATGGAGACCGCGCTCCAACAGTTTAATGCCGAACGCAAACGCTTGAGCAAGGAGATCGGCGGCGCGCGGAGCCGTGGACAGGATTCGACCAAACTGGAAGACAAAGTCCGACAGATTGGCGACGAAATTGCCGAACTCGTTAGGCAAACCGCCGCCGGTGAAGAGCGACAGCGCGATTTGTTGCTCGGTATTCCCAACCTGCCGCACGCAACTGTGCCCGTCGGAACGAGTGCAGCTGACAATCCCGTGGTGCGAGCGTGGGGTGAGAAACCGCAATTCGATTTCCCCGTCCTCGACCACGTTGCTCTGGGAACGAGGCTGAAACTTTTCGATCTGGAACGAGCGACAAAACTCAGCGGAAGCGGCTTTATCTGCTTCACCGGCACGGGCGCGCGACTGGAGCGCGCGCTGATTCAGTTCATGCTCGATCTGCATACACGCGATCATGGTTACCTTGAAGTGAGCCCGCCTTTTCTCGTTAGGCGCGATTGCATGATCGGAACTTCACAGCTGCCGAAGTTCGAGGAAGATATGTATGGCCTGGAAAACGGAACCGTCTTTCTTGCGCCGACGGCGGAGGTTCCAGTGACTAATCTGCACCGTGAGGAGATTCTTGCCGCCTCTGAACTACCGAAGAAGTTTACCGCCTACACTCCCTGCTTTCGACGCGAGGCAGGTTCCGCCGGACGAGAGACGCGGGGGATCATTCGCGTACATCAGTTCGACAAAGTCGAGCTGGTGAAAATCACTGCGCCGGAAGATTCCTATGTCGAACACGATTCACTGACGGCCGATGCAGAGCGGGTGCTTCAGTCGTTAGGCTTGCATTATCGGGTAGTCGAGCTTTGCACCGGCGACCTCGGGTTTGGCTCGGCTAAGACTTATGATCTGGAGGTTTGGTCTCCCGGACAGAATGCCTATCTGGAGGTTTCGAGCTGCTCGAACTTCGAGGAATTTCAGGCGCGCCGCATGAACCTCCGCTTCAAGGATGCCGAAGGGAAAAATCGCTTCTGCCACACACTGAACGGTTCCGGAACGGCGTTGCCGAGATTGTTTGCCGCGCTCATCGAGTCAAACCAGCAGGCAGATGGAAGGGTGCGAGTACCGGAAGTGCTGCGGGCGTATCTCGGACGCAACATTTTATAGACAGGGCGGTCCTGCGAAAGCGTGATCGCCGAGCGCGCCGTTGCGCGTCCGGATTCGTTAGGATGATGAACTCGCCGCAAACAGATCGAGTTGGCCGCGTTGGTTAGGCACAATCGTGTTTTCTTCCGCGGGGAGACTAAGGTTGAAGCCGAGACGCTGTGCGAGGCGCTGGCAGGTTTCCGGGGAAAAACCCTCGTAGTGGTTATTGGCAAAAACCCAGATGTTTCGCACTTCATCCAGGTGCCGTTGGATACGCAAAGCCCAGCTGTCGAGCGCCGCCTCGCGTTTCCAAAGCAATTTGCCATAACGATACAATCGGTCGCCGTTACCGTCGTATTTCGTTAGGGCCTCGCCCAAAAGGCGCAGATAAATAAAGTCGGTGGTGAGCGGCTGGAATTCGAAAGGCGCCAGGTTGCGCTCGTTAAGCGGACTCGTGTCCGACCAAACCCAACAAACCCGGTGCTTCTCGAGGAGGCGGATGAAATGCGGCCGATGCCAGCCAGGGTGTCGGAACTCGACCGCGAAACGAAAGTCTGATGGCAATTGCCCCAGAAAGTGACGCAGCCCACTCTTCTCTTCCGTTGGTCTGTAGGAAGGCGGGAGTTGGATGAGGACAACGGAGAGCTTGGGCGCCAGCGGCTCGAGGTCGCGAAGGAACGCGGTTAGCTCACTCGAGCAATCGCGCAACCGCCGCTCGTGCGTTATCTCCTTCGGTAACTTACAGGCAAAACGAAAATGCGGCGGCGTCATTTCCACCCAACGTCGTGCGATCTCTTCGGCCGGCGCACGGTAGAACGTGGAATCGATTTCAACTGTCGGAAAATAACGGGAGTAGAACTCCAGCCAGCGATCGGTCGGCCAGTCGGCTGGATAAAGCGGGCCGCTCCATTCGTCGAAGCTCCACCCGCAGGTGCCAATGCGAATTTTTTGCTGCTCGATGAGATTCAAAGCGTGCGAACCGGGTCCGGCGTCTCGCTAAGCGTATCGAACGGGATGGATACATTGCGCTTTTCCGGCCTCCAATTCCCCCCGGCGCGACGCGGCCGCTGGCTTGACGGAAAGGGGTTCATTAATTACCCTGCGCATTCCTGATGGGCTATCAATTCCGCATTTCTGTCGTCTTGCTGACGGCCTGTGTCGCATTCCCGGAGCGAAGCCCCGCGCCGGTCATTTTTAAGCCGGGCGATAAGGTAAAATACGAAGCTCCCGGAGAAGTGGAAATCAGTGGCAATGCGAACGAACTGTTTGCCCAGGCGGGGGCGGCCGCAAATAGTGGCAACCCGAAGGGAGCGATCAAGATTTACCGTCACTTGGTCAAGAAATATCCACATTCGGACGTCGCTCCCGAGGCGACCTATCGCGCTGCCGTCCTGGCGGAGCAAATGGGTGACATACACCACGCGGCGGGAATCTATCGCGGCTTGATGGAGAATTATCCGCAGTCTCAGCATTTCCAGGAAGCAATCGAATCGCAATTTCGTATCGGTGAATCTCTCCTCACCGGCAAAAAGAAAAAAATCGTCGGTATACCCGTGGGATCAACGGTGGATGAGGCGGTGGAGATTTTCGCGGGGATCGTGCGAAGCGCGCCCTACGGGCGTTATACGGCGCGAGCCCAGTTCGACATTGGCCGGGCACGCGAAAAAGAGGATGCTCCTGATCTCGCGGTCGACGCCTACCAATCGGTTGTGGAGAAATTCCCTAACGATCCGCTGGCGGTCGATGCCCAGTATCAAATCGGTTATATTTGGTTTAACGCGAGCCGTTCCGGCATTAACGATCCCGGCGCGGCGGACAAGGCGCGAACCGCTTTTCAGGATTTTCTCTTTCGTTTTCCCAAGAGCGAAAAGGCGCCGCAAGCCCGCGAAAACCTCGCCACGCTGGAGCATCGGCAAGTGAAAAGCTCCCTCAACATCGCCAAATACTATGACAAGGCGAAGAACTATCGGGCAGCCGTCCTTTACTACAATCAAGTGCTTAAGCAGCAGCCAAATTCGACCGAGAGCGACTACGCCAAGAAACGTATTGCACAGTTGCGCGCCAAGGTAGGAGACGCCGCTCTCCAATCTGCCGCCGAGATTGCGGAGCGGAAGGCGAAGGCCAACCCAGCGAAGACGGTCGCTCACGCACCGGGCTCCTCATCTGTTCCCGGCGGAGCGCAGCAAAAATCGCCAGCCTCGCCGGCCATGCGGGGCAATCCTAACGATATCGCGCCGCTGCCGCCTCCAGCTGATGCGGATTCGCTCCCGCCGCCGGCGAGCGAAGGCTCCACGCCTGCCGATTCGTCCGGCGCTCCGGCACCTTCACCTACGCCTGCAGCGACGGCCAGCCCGGCGCAGTGAAAAGCCTTCTTGGCGCCGGATTGCTCCTGCTGTCGTTAGGCGGCTGCGCTGGCTACCACTTGGGGCCGATTCAGCCTTACTACCTGCGTTCTATCCACAAGCTTGCCGTTCCTACATTCGAGAACAAAACGCTCGCCCCGCGAATTTCCGTCCTCATCACCGATACCGTCATTAAGCAACTGCAACAGGATGGCACTTATCAAATCGTCGGAGACGATGAGGCTGACGCCACCTTACACGGCGAGATTACGCATATCACGAGGGCTCCATTGCGCTCGGTGCTCGGGAATGTTCTTGCCACGTTGGAATTCAACCTCTCTCTACGCGTCCGTTATTCGGTAATCGATAAATCGGGTAAGGTTCTCTCCCCACCCAGCGATGTCGTTGGGACGACCAGTTTCTTCGTTGGGCCAGACATCACCTCCGACGAGCGCCAGGCGCTGCCGCTCGCCGCCGAAGAACTGGCAAAAACTCTGGTCAGCCAGTTGAGCGAAGGTTGGTAGGTGTGAAGGGCGAGGAAGCACTCTGGCGGATCCTTTGCGATAAACTTGAAATGCTACTCGCCCAACGAAGCTGGGCGGAAGCCTTGCGGGTGGGGGAGAGAATGCTTGAGCTGGCACAGCGGGTCTTCTCCGAGAACCATCCTTCGCTCGGCCTTACTTACGAGCGTCTCGGTTCGCTGCACGACCAACAGGACAATGTAGCCGAAGCGCGCGTTTTCCTTGGCAAAGCGTTGCGCATCGTGGAAGCAACCGAGCCGCGCGATCATCGAACGCTGTACCGCCTGGCGCGTCGTCTGGCCTATCTCCAGGATTTCGCTGGGACCGAAGAAGAAGCGATTGCGTCCTACGAGAAGGCGATTGCCGCCGCCGGCCTCCTGGGCAACATCCCGCATTTCGATCTCGGCACGATGCTCAACAACCTCGCGCTCATCTACCGCAAGACCGGACGCCCAAAAGCGGCCGAGCCCTATTACATGCAAGCGCTCGCACTTTACGAAAAACAACTGGGACCGAACCATCCGGATGTCGCAGCCGTCCTCAACAACCTGGGAGTTTTCTATGCCAATGAGGAACGTTTCGACGAAGCGGAGCGAGTGCATCAGCGTGCACTCGCAATTCGTTCCCGGGCCAACCCCAAGGCGGCCGCCGACATCGCGCAATCGAACTGCAATCTCGCGGTTGTCTATCATTCACTGGGCGAACACCAGCGCGCGATCGAGCTTTATCGCGAGTCGCTTCGAAATTGGGAGAGTTTGACGAAACCTCCGGAAGACTACCAGATCGCCGCTTCCAACTACGCCGATCTCCTAAGATCGTTAGGCAAACGCCGCAAGGCGGCCGCGATCGAATCCCGCGCCCGCAAACGGCGGCGTTAACCGACGAGGCTGGGAAGCGAATCGTCCTTGCGGTTCGCGCGCCACCGGGCAATTTACAAGCCGCTCAGAAGGCAACGCTCACGTGGCGGAATGGCAGACGCGTACGGCTCAGAACCGTATGGGGAAACCCGTGGAGGTTCGACTCCTCTCGTGAGCACGTCCGCCGTTTTTCTGTACCTTCACGGAATATTTGAGTACTTTCGCCGATAAGCGGAAATAAGCGGAAGGAGCCGGAAATACCCGGATTTTGCGGCACTTACGTCACATCAAAATCGGAGTGCTTTACAGAATATTTGAGTCGTTTTTTCGGATGTGAGTGGTTTGGGTGTTCAAACAGAGCTTTTTCATAAGCTGCTCATTATGAGGGAAAACGCTGAGCCTTGGGACATTCTTTCGCTTCGAATTTCCTCAAATATTCTATGAACCTGAAGGACACGCAGAGTAACGCGTCTGCAGAGCATCTGCACAATGGATGCAAGAGCGTTGACCCAATTGTCGGTGCAGTTTACGGCTCCGGCGAAACGCAAAACTAGGGGTCGTTGGGGATCCTGGTTCTACCTTTCTCCCAGTTGAGCGTTTGCGTATCCAAACGCCCTTCACAATCTACGGTTGACACCGGTATCGATAAACCAACTTCGAGTCGGAGGGAGTTATCTGGCAGAAGGTGGGCGCTGACAAGCGTCGAATCACCTCAAAAGAGGAGTTCCGGCGTCTTTTTCAAGATTCTGACTTACTTCGCCCCGATGAAATCCCCGTTAGGGGTTGCGGAGTTGACGACATCGACATGCGTCGTCTCGCGAATTTTTATGTCCGCCGCTTCCGGGAGGATTTCCAGATCGATGGTGAATTATCCACGTTCTTGGAAAATCTAAGTCTCGCGAAGGGTACTGAACTCAACCTCGGAGGTTTATTGCTCTTCGGAATGGATCCGCAGCGCTTCAAGCCGCTGTTAATCGTTAAGGCGGTCAGATTTGACGGTATTGAGGAAACCGGAAGCGATTATCTCGATAGTGAGGATTTCCAAGGAACTCTCACGGATCAGTATGAAGGCGCCTTTGCATTCATTAGACGGAACATGCCTAAGCGCCAAAATGGTCAATCGATCAACAGCGAAGGTGTGGCCGAAATTCCGGATCGAGTGTTTGAGGAGCTTTTCGTGAATGCTTTACTGCATCGTAATTACCTGCTGAATGCGTCGATCCGGTTATTCTTCTTTGACGACCGAGTCGAGATCATAAGTCCGGGTAGTCTTCCGAATCATCTGACCATCGAACAGATGCGCAGGGGCATCTCTTCGGTTCGTAATTCGATTTTGGTCTCGTTTGCGGCACATGGCCTCTTGCCGTACCGTGGAATTGGCACCGGCGTAAGGAAAGCCTGCCGTTGGGCGCTAGGGGCCTTCAAGCTTGGCGACAAGAGGGCCGTCGATAGGAGTCAAAGCGGGTTAAGGCCGCTTTTGTTCCTAAGCTCAATTTAGGAGCGCTCTTCTTTGGCAACTTTCTTGCCATGCGACCTTCCTGCAACGCTGTTGCAAGCAGGTCGTTTTGGACATTGGACACGCGAAAACAGCTCAAATATTTCGCGAATGTACATTTCGTGACATACGATTGCATGGTCGAAATCAAGACATCCAAATCAATCCCCAACGGAGTAGTAGCCTTATTGAAGCAAGCTTCCGTGGGTATTACTCCTTGGTTAAAGTTAGCGAATTCCTGCATGGCTGACTTGTTTGATGGCGTGGTTGTGCTCATAGTCGAATAGATTTATTCTCGGGACTCTTCCCGGTGGCACTAGCAGTTATGCCTACAGCATCAACAGCTCCGGACAAGTGGCCGGCTTCTCCGCCGTCCCGTGATGTCATAAAGCGGGCCTCTCATAGAAATAAGTCAGCGAGAGGGAGACTGCGATCCCTCACGCATCCTCATGAGGCACTTCCGCCTGCTGGAACACCGAGCGAGATCCAGACAAGCGCGCCTGACAATCCTTGACGCTTGGAACGAGGAAACCAAGTGCTGCTGATTATCGTTTTACTCTGGAGCGAACGAGCGAGGTGCGCTTTCGAAGCGCAAGTCTCGTGCAACGTGCCTTCAAAATCCCGCTTTGGACCGGTAGGCGGAAGTTTTTTTGCAACTCTGCCGCCGCCCTTCCGTAGTTCTTTCCGTGAGCCATCGCCTCGGTTCGATTGATACGGCGCAATGGCACCCTTTCTGCCAAATGACGGCAGTTCTCCCTCCCCGGTCTTTGGCGGCTCTTTCTCTTCGACAACGGTGGCAGCGGAACAAAACATGTCTGGTCTTGGCAATATTCGCTTGAGGGTCGGAGATTTTCTCCGAACCTCGGCTGGGATGCACCTAGGGATGTCGGGCGAATCGGTGGGCTCTGGCGGTCGTTTCCAGACCACGCACTGGAGTCTCATTCTCTCGTCGATTCGTGGAGACTCGGCCGAGGAACGAGCGCAGGAAGCCCTCACCCAACTTTGCCGGATTTATTGGCGGCCGATTTGCGCCTTCATTGGCCGGCAGGGCCACTCCGATTTCGACGCGCAAGACCTAACACAGGATTTCTTCCTCGCGATTCTAAGAGGAAAGTTGCTGAAAAAGGCGGACCCGGAGCGCGGCCGGTTTCGCTCATTCCTTCTCAAGTCGCTGCAAAATTTCCTCCACGATGCGCGCGACAAGCAGCGCGCTCTAAAACGCGGCGGGGGCGCGAATGTCATCTCCTGGGACGACTGGATGGCTGAGGCGCCCTCTCACCTGACCATCCCAACTGCCGCCCTGGAGCGCTGGTCGGCCGAGCGCATCTTCGATGTGCGCTGGGCAGCGACCCTCGCGGAACAAGCGTTTCGACGACTGGCGGAGGAATGCGAAGATCGCGGGCGACGCCGAGTGTTCGACACACTGAGCAAAGTATTGGTGGTGGAGGGTGGGGATATTTCTTACGACGAACTGGCGCGCGAATTATCAATCAGCAGCGCGGACGTCAAGCGGCTGCTCTATCAATTGCGCCAGCGCTATCGCAAACTGCTCCGGGCGGAGATCTCCCGCACGGTAGAAAACAAAACCGACGTGGAGGAAGAGCTGCGCTATTTGATCTCTGCGCTTGCCAACCAGCCCGGTTCCTAACCCAATGGAAGCAGCGCACTCTACGCACTCACTCCCATGAACCTAACCGGTCTTACTGATTCACTCGCCGCGGTCGAAATCGTGTCCGACGAATGTTCGCGCTGTCACAGCACTTCCCGCATTGTCTCTGGGCTTTGCCTCGGTTGTCTTCTCCGGAGCAGCGCCATTGTCGCGGAAGAAGACGAGGAGACGGATGAATTCGACACAGTGCTCGCCTCGGTCGAGGTGCCTGATACAAACTGGCATCTCGGTAACTACGAAATCCTGGAGGAAATCGGCCGCGGAGGGATGGGGGTTATCTATCGTGCCCGGCAACGGATTTCGCACCGTATCGTGGCCCTGAAACGGCTCCTCAGTTATCGCGCCGAGTCGCGCGACATGCTCGCCCGTTTCCGCCGCGAGGCGGAAACCGCCAGCACTCTCGACCATCCCAACATCCTCCCCATCTTCGAAGTGGGCGAGAGCGAGGATGGCGTCCCCTACTTCACGATGAAGTACGCGTCGGGAGGCAGCCTGCAACGCGTGGCACCGGTGCTCCGCGACAAACGCGAGATCGTTAGGTTGATGATCAAAGTGACGCGCGCCGTGCAATGCGCACACCTTCGCGGGATCCTCCACCGCGACTTGAAGCCGGGGAACATCCTCCTCGACGGCAACGGCGAACCGCTCGTGAGCGATTTCGGTTTCGCCAAATGGCTCGACACCTCGAGTGATCTGACGCGCACTCTGACCATTTTTGGGACGCCGGGTTACATTGCGCCGGAGCAGGCGGTGGAACCGGCCGCGAGTATCGGAACGGCGGCCGATATCTACAGCCTCGGCGCTATCTTGTTCGACTTACTCACCGGGCGGCCGCCTTTTCTCGGAGAGAATGCCCTCGCCGTTATTCGCCAGGCCGGAGATAGGCCGGCCCCGAAATTGAGTTCGTTAGTCCGCGGTGCCGACAAAGATCTGGAGACTATTTGCTCGCGCTGTCTTGAGCGTGAGCCTTCCGCGCGGTATCCCTCGGCAAAGGACTTGGCCGAGGACTTGGAGCGCTGGTTTCAGGGTCGGACGATTTTGGCCCGACCGGTTAGTCCGCCCCGCCGCCTCTGGCGCTGGTCACGACGTAATCCTATTCTCGCTGGATTAACGACGGCATCGGTCACTCTCTTCTTTCTCTTTACCGCTTTGTATGCCTGGCACTGGCACAGCCAGGCAAAAGCCACCGCCGAGATCGCTAAACTTCGCGAGGGAGTCATGCAGTTTGCCCAGCTCGAGGCGCAGATTTGTCAGCCGGGCGAAAAACAGCGGCAGGAAGAAGTGTACCTCGCGCTTTCGAAGCACCTCGGGATCGATGTTGCGTGGCTGTATGGCAATATGCCTCCTTTTGCCGCCTCCCTTAAAGACGCTCCCGGCGCTTCCAATTACGAGCGCGCGAATGCCGCTTACGTAGCCAAGGATTATCAAGAAGCCGAAGACAAGGCACTGCGCGCCGCCGTAGAAGCGCGCAAAACGATTCCCCCAAACACTAGGGGTGTCATCGAGGCTCTCGAATTAGCGGGGCTCTCCGCTCACGCGGCGATTCAATTCCCGCGCGCGTGGCAGCATTTCAAGGACGCCGAAGCGCTCACCGATCCGAATCGCGATGCCCAAGAATGGGCCAAATTGCAGGACGCGATCGCGACCCTCCTTTTCGACGAGGGTAAATATAGCGACGCAGAGCAACTTTTTCGGCGGGTCATCGCCGTGCGGAGCCGGGCGATGGGACTGGAACACCCCGATACGCTCGCCAGTCGCAACCGCCTTGTGTATGTGTTGAACGAAGAAGAGAAACACGAGGAAACCGAAATCGAGGCGCGGCAGGTCGTGGCTCTGCGCGAAAAGATTCTCGGCTCCCAACATCCCGATACGCTTCTTAGTCGCTATAACCTGGCCAGCGCGCTTTATCACAGCGGCAAGTATGCGGAGGCGGAGCAGTTTTATCGCGAGGTGGTCGCGGCGGATGAGCGCATCATCGGCCCGGAACATCCGCGGACGTTGGCCGCGCGCATTGGTCTGGCTAACACCCTGAATGACCAGGGTAAATATCAGGAAGCCATCGATTTCTATCGCAGCGTGATCAAGCTCGACAATACGGTGTATGGCCCGGAGCATCCAATTACGTTGAATGACAGGATGGACCTGGCGACTGCGCTGCAAGCCGATCATCAGTATGCCAAGGCCGAGTCGGAATACCGTGCGGTGATCGAATTGCAAACCCGGATCCTCGGTCCAGAACACGCTCATACACTTAATACGCGCAACAATTTTGCCGAACTCCTCGACGACGACGGGCAGTATGGCGCCGCGGAAAACGAGTGCCGTCAGATCCTGGCGTTGGAAACGAAGGTCGTCGGTCCAAAACATCGTCTTACCCTCAACACTCGCGCCAACCTGGCGGTCGCCCTTCTTTATCAAGGGAAGCTAGACCAAGCAGAAGCGGACGTTACAGCGGTTACCCGCTTGTTTGATGAGCAACTGGGAGTCGGTTATCCCGAGACGGTCAATTTCACCAGCAAGTTCGCGATCGGATTGATGCTGCAAAAGCGAACTCAGAAAGCCACAGACTTAGTCGTGCAAGCTGAGAAATCCGCGCGCGAGAAGCTCGGACCAAAGCATCCTGCAACGCAGAAATACCAGGAGATTTTACGCTCCCTGAACAGCCCAAAATGAAGGGTTACAATGCGTTCGCCAAAAGCCAATATGCTTGACCGTGCACCGCAAAACTCGGTAGGAACTCTGGAGGAAATGCGGGTCAATGCCCTCAAGCGGATGCGCCTCATGGTGGTTCGATCCTTGATCGAACCGGCCGTAATCGTCGCATTCTTCGGCGGCGGCGCGATCGTTCACGCCCAAGCTCCTGTCATCACACACCCAGGTGATCTGCGCGTGGTGAGTGTTAATACCGTATTGCAGCCTCTCGATGCAAACCCCGTCTGGACCAGCCTTGCGCCGATGTCGACTGGGCGTGCTGGCTTTGCGATCGGATCAGTGAATGGAAAAATCTATACCGTCGGCGGCGCACCGGTAGATAACTGCGCCACGGTTTCGACGGTCGAAATGTACGACCCGGCGCTGGATCGCTGGACGACGGGCCTCGCGCCATTGCCACCGCCCATGCGCTGGCGTCCGTCAGGCGGAACCCTTAACGGCTTGCTGTATGTGGTCGGCGGACAATCAACTGAAAACGGTTGTCCCGATGACCCGCTGGCAGTGATGCAGACCTACGAGCCGGCCACGGATAGCTGGTCGGACCAGCCACCCATGCCAACCGCTCGCGTACAAGTCGGCGTCGGGGTCGACCGGGCGCGCCATCTTCTTTATGCCGTAGGGGGAGCGACGAGTAATTACACCGCTATCGACAGGGTAGAGGTTTTTGATCCGACAGGAAATGATGGCGAGGGCTCCTGGGCGACAAAACAACACCTGATCATACCGCGCGCCGCTCCAGGGATAGCATCGGTGGGTGGCAAGGTTTACGCGGTCGGCGGCCAAGACCAGAACAAAGTTGCGATCGATTCTGTGGAAGAGTTCGATCCCGATGCTAATGGCGGATTCGGAAGCTGGACGCTCAAGAAATCCAGGATGCCGCATCCCCGCATCAACTCCGGCTTCGCGATCCTACGTGACAAGGTCTATGTTATCGGTGGACAAGCACGCGGGGAAGGCATCATCTCGACCGTGGATGTTTATGATCCGGCGACAGATACCTGGGAGACAAGCGTTTCCATGCCGACCGCCCGCCGTGGCTTGGGCGCCGCAGTCGTAGGAAATACGATCTTTGCCATCAGCGGTGAAGCTAAGGTCGCGACCGTTGGCGAACAGTTTACCTATCAGATCACGGCGACAAATCATCCCACCTATTACGACGCACAACCGTTGCCGGCGGGCCTAACGATCGACCATCGGCGGGGTGTTATCTACGGCCAACCAATCGACCGCACTCAAGGTTTTCTGACAACTCTCACTCTCCGTAACAGCAGCGGGCGAGACTCGCAGGATGTGAGCTTTTTCATTTCCGATCCGCCCCTGGAGGATCTTCCCGGCATTATCAGCGGTACCTGCGTAACCGGGCGGGCTGGACAGCCTTTCAAGTTTCAGGTGCTTACCACTGATGTTCGTGTAGACCAGATCCTCCAGGCCACCGGCTTGCCTTACGCTGAAGGCGTAGGCCCCGAACTGACACTCGATCCTGCGACCAATGTGATTTCTGGAATCGTGCCTTCGTCAGTCGATGGCGCTGCGCAGAGTTTCGGTGCCAACTTAAATATCATGCAGGCCGATGCCTCCCAATCTCACCTGCAACTCACTTTTGTTTCGGACCCGTTGTTCCCGGTGATTACGAGTAGCTCGGTCGCGCATCTGGTCCTGAACCAGTTCTTTTCCTACACAATCAAGGCAGATGCGCCGGTTAGCTCCTACAGTTATATCGGAACCGATGGGGTCTTGAACGGCACCCTACCCTCTGGCTTAACGTTCGACCCTGCCACGGGAACCATCTCCGGCACATATTACGGCCTGGTAGGCGACGTCGGTTTTGGTGGTCACACCGCTCCCGGGGTGAGCAGCGCTTTCGCTCGTGCGCCCGACACGATCAAGAAAGAACCCCCACCAAAGATCCAGCTTCTCGTGCAACAGGACGCTGTTGGAACAGGAACCTTGCCGCTCAATTTCTTTGTTGGGCTGCATGACTTCGAAGCGGAGATACTCGACGCCACCACTTCACCCGAAGCGCACTATTCCATCATCACCGACGACCCAATGAATAGCGCGGGGGCAGCCGGTTTACTGCAGTCTTCAAAAGTTGGCGACTACGTCACTTACTTGGTCCCGGTGGAGAAGGTCGGCACTTACGATGTGAGGATAGGGGGGCGGGTCGGCGCGACGCAAGGCGTTTTCCAGCTCGCGATCGATAATATAAATCACGGCCAACCGCAGGATGAATACGCACCGGCAACAACTCATGTGGTGAAAGACCTTGGTCCGTTCACTTTTTCCAGTGCTGGAGACAAGGCGTTCCGGTTTTCCGTTACCGGCCGAAATCCTGCCAGCACTGGTGCAGAGTTCCTCTGCGACTACATAGATCTGGTCCCGCACTTCGAGGCGGAAACTCTGCCCGTGAAGGAGCGGACCGCAGTGACCCGGGTCGTACACGAGACCAACCTGAGCGGCGGCGCTGGGATGGTGGTCCGCGCAAACGCATCTGGTGATTACGTCACTTACAGCGTGCCGGTCACAACTCCCGGAACCTATAACGTGCGGATCAAGACCAAACCGGGCGGCGACACCGGAACTTTCCAATTGTTTGTCGAAGGAGTGCAGCAGGGCTATCTGCAAAGAGACATATCTGAGTTTTTCGCCGGATCGGGATTGCACGACTTGGGCGCGATCCGCTTCGATACTGCGGGAGAAAAGACCTTCAAGTTCGTCGTCCACCGCGTTGCCGATCGGCCGTCGGCTGAAATCGTCCTTGACGCCATTGAGTTAGTTCTCACGAATCATTTCGAAGCCGAGTCGCTCGTTGCGAGTAGTGACAACTCGCTGCGCCAGATTGGGGACCAAAACCTGAGCGGCGGCGCGGGGACCGCGTTCCAAGGCAAGACCCTGGGGGACTATGCAATCTTTACAGTGCCGGTGCCCGTACGCGGAAGTTACGGAGTGAAACTCGGAGTGCGCAAGAATCGCCACGCCGGCATTGTCCAGCTCTCAATTGACGGAGTAAATTATGCCGATCCGACGGAAAGCTACGCCTCAAAGGTAGAATACGAGGTTGTCGACATCGGCCGTGTCACGTTCCCAGAAGCAGGCGACAGTGCATTCAAATTCCTCGTCACGGGGCGTAATAAAGATAGCCTCGGGTGCGAGTTCGACCTGGATTACATCGAACTGGTGCGATAAAAAAGCGACGCTTCGCGGCAGAAATCCAAAAAAAAATCGCAACTCCGGTCCGGCGTTTCCTTAGAGGGTTGCAGAAGTGAAAACGCCTAACCAACCGACAGCCGTTTTTCAACGGCAACCTACGCAGTCCGTTCTCACCCCAAGGGGGATTCTCAGCTGCATAAGCTTACGGAATCTCCTTCGCGCCATCGTCGCGCTCACTCTATGGGCACTCTTGATTTGTCTGAGCTCAATAGTCTACGAAATTTGGCGACTCGAGAACAATTGGCGCCTCCGCATCCCTGTCTGATGGGATTGGCACTTTCGGGAGGAGATTCACGCGATGACAATTGAAATTCGTCGATTTGGAGGAGGCTGGAAGGTTCGAAATGGCACGCCCACCGAGCCTTATTTCGTCGGGCTCACGGCGATTGAACACGCGATTGATGAAGCCTGCCAGCGAGCACGGTTCAGCGACGGAGAAATCCATCTCATTGAGCAGGACGAGGCGGTAATCGCCAACATTCTGGGTGCTGTTCCCGCGTAGAGGGCTATGAACGAACAACCAGAGAATGAGAGTTCGATACGGCGGCTAAGACCGCACCGCTCCTCACCTACTGCGCCTGATGACAAAGCGTGTGATAATACTGGCACTGATCCGGGCGCATCGAGAAAGGCGGGCAGCGCGCGACAAGTTCAATCTGAGCCCTCATCGAGGCGCAAACGTCGCCGACGGGGACAAGCGCAACCGCGAATCCGCCACGGGTTGGAGAGCGGTTCTTCAGAAGACTGGGAGCCGCAGTCGCGCGGCCCACTGGAGAGACAGCGAACGCTCTTAATGGCCGCGCTTCGGCTCTGGGAGCTCAGAAGGAGAATTCGCGACTGAGGCGATCTTCCACGCGCCGGTCCAGGGGAGCCGAAGAATGCGAAAGAGATCAGGAACGTCAAAACTAACTATGAAAACAAATACGCTGTTATTCACTGCAGCAATCTGTGGCTATTGCCTTTTTTCGCAACTGTCCTTCGCAGGCAGCTGGGTGGAAGTGCCGGGACCTGTCGTCGCCTCGAGTGGCATCGTGGGGATCGCGGTAGTGAGTGACAAAGATGTGTGGGCCGCAGGCTCACAGTTGAATGTAAGTAACGAACCGCTGACGGAGCATTGGGATGGCGCAAACTGGTCAGTGGTGCCGAGTCCAAATGAGTACCCGACCTTCAGCGTCCTCAACGGGTTAACGGCCTTGGCCACGAACGATGCATGGGCGGTTGGTTATGGTGCACACGGAGACTTCAAGACGATCGCCATGCATTGGGACGGGACTGCCTGGACCGGTGTGCGAACTCCCAACGTAGAGTTTAGAGATGATTTTCTCGATGCAGTGAGTGCAATCGCGCCGGACGATGTCTGGGCAGTCGGAGACTCTGATACAACTTCGGGCCCCCACCGCTTTCTACCCCTGGCCATGCACTGGGATGGAGCGGCCTGGACAATTATCCCCACACCCCTGAGTTCCGGATCGAGCGTCGACGCGGTGGCGGCAATCTCAACCAACGACGTATGGGCGGTAGGCTACGACGTAAGCAGTCAGGATTTCTCGAACGCGACGACTTACGCTATGCATTGGGATGGGACCTCTTGGAGTACGGTGCCGAGCCCGAACGGAGCCCTGCCCTTCAATCTGCTCCATGGCCGTGCAGGCGCATCTGCGAACGATGTCTGGGCGGTGGGGAGCTCCTCTGATTCGACGACTGGGGACAGCCAAACTCTGGCTATGCATTGGGATGGCACAGGGTGGACGGTGATCTCGACTGCGTCCTTAACCGGTCCTTCAGCGTTCACCGCGGCTGTAACCCTTTCCACCAATAACGTCTGGGCAGTAGGGTCGACGAATGGCCAAGCGCTAATCGAACGCTGGAACGGGCGAACATGGACGATCGCGGCTCTGCCGGCCTTGCAGGACCCAAGCGCCTTGGGCGCGATCTCGACTGGGCGGAAGAATGCCCTTTGGGCTACGGGTGCCCAGGCGACAGGTCAGCTTTTCCTCAGGATGACGCGGTGAGAAGGCATCTCTGGAAAACCGGCTTTCAAATGCTTTCGCGCGGCGGCGGCTTTGCCACGACGGCTAAAACAGACAGATCTGGCTGAGCTGGACGCCGTTGCAAACTCTGTTCAGATCGCTTGCAAAGCGTCTTGCACTACGACTTCAAAACGGGTTTATGGACATTGGACACGCGAAAACGGCTCAAATATTTCGCGAATGTACAATGTAGCTTTGTCGCCAAAGCTTCATCGGGCGGACAAGAACCGTCAGTGCTCGAATGACTCGATCGAGGCCACGAAAGGAGTTATGCCAGCGATTGCCGGCTCAAAGAAAGCTGGTTGGTTCACAATACTCTCGACGCTGCAGGACAAGTTTGACAAGTGTTCGGTCGAGCGGGCAGCATTCAGCCTCACAATAGGAGGCGCGCCAAAGAGCGTTTTCTTTCGCCCATTCCAACTAAAAACCACCTATGAAAAAGCATTTATTCCTCATCTGTTTTGTGTTCGGTCTAGCCACCCTGGCTTCTGCATTCGGGCAGATTCATGCTTTGCTCTGGGATCCCAATACCGGCATCCGCGACCTTGGCACTCTCGGCGGTGACGCAATCGCCTATGCGGTGAATGACAGTAGCACGGTCGTCGGCACCTATGCCCCGAATGATGGTCGGCTATACTCTCATGGGTTCATCTGGATGGAAGCCACCGGGATGGTGGATATCGGTGTGCCCGGCGGCGACAGCGACACCGCGGAAGTCTTTTGCTACGCGATTAACTCTAAAGGGAATGTGGTCGGCTCTGCGCGGCAGGCGAATGGGAAAGAAGTCGCATTTTTCTGGTCGCCGGTCGATGGCTTTACCACTCTGTGGAATTTCCCCTCCAAGGCGGACAACGGCAACGTCGCGTATGCGATTAACGATCTGAATCAGGTCACCGGTAACTTGCTTATCGGTCAGGGCTTCTTCTATCACGCCTTTCTCTGGTCACCAGACATGACTTATCTGCATGATCTTGGTGTCGTCGATGGCGCGCAGTACAGTGTGGGCTTTGGCATTAATAACCTTGGCCGCATTGCCGGCGGTTCTCTTTCCACCAGCGATTTTGTTTGGGAACCAATGGGTTGGTCGAAGCGGATCGGCATGTATCTCCTTAGGGCGGCCCCTGACACGACCTACGCTCAGGCCTTAGCGATCAACGACGCCGGCCAGATCGTTGGCATCGGTGCAACAGACACGTCCTCAGCCTTCTACACAGCTCCAAGGACTGGGCTCAAGTTCCTCAAAGGCCTTGGCGGAAAAGTGACGTCGGCTCAGGCAATCAATCAAGATGGAGTAATCGTTGGCTATGCCGAGGACTCTACCGGTACTCCATATGCTCTGAGATGGCTGACTCCCACGAGCGCGCCCGAAGTTGTTTCGGGGATGATTAATGCCAAGGGGATTAACAACCTCGGACAAATCGCCGGGTTTTAAGCGAGGAAATCTTTCTAACCCCAGCGTTGCCTGCCGAATCGCAAAACGGCTCCTTACTGCCATGACCGCGAATCCTATCCGCTATACACATCGATCGCGCTCGTATTCGGAGGACCCGCGTTGGACATTGGACAAGCCAAAACAGCTCAAATATTTCGCGAATGCACATTGTTGTCCCTTTGCAGAATATTCGAGTCACTTCGTTATTAAGTGGAATAGCCGAAAATATGTGGAAAACGCTTCATTCTGAGCTACTTACGAACGCTCAAATCAAATCATCATGGCCCAAGGCAGGCACGCTTAAATGGGGCCTACACTAACCGTGATCCCTCAAGCTTTAATGCAGGCGGCTGGTTTCAGGCGGATGATGTCACTCCCAACTACTACTACATCGAAGGGGATGAAGGTTGGCAGGTTATCCGTGGGCAGTTTCTCGCCATGTGCGATTGCCGGAGCACCTTCATCTTAGGCTACGTCCTGATCCCGCAGCGCAACTACACTGCGCACCATATTCGCAACCTGACTCCCAAAGAACCAAAACCAAACACAAACCCGCAGGACCGACACTTAACTCCAGAGACTAGACATGTCGAAAGCCTTTAAGCGCGGCGTAGCGGTTCTGGCGACGGACGGTCAAGTAGTCTACCGAAGGAGAAGCAATGAAAAATAAGGGCACGGAGCTGAACAAGAACACGGGCGGCTCAGTCCGCCAACGCGGTTAGAAGCAAAATGCCCGGCCAAGAAACTCCGGGTCAGGCATCGTTGCGAAGTGAAAGCTGAATCAGTTCTGAGTGTTGACGTTATAAGACTCGACGAGACCAATTCCTGAAGGCATTGTGCCTGTACCGCTCAAGAGCACCGTGTAATTACCGGGCGCGAGCACTTCATAGAGCGCTGACTCGTTGGGATCGCTTGGTGCGAGCTTCAAGTCCGAGATGGTATGACTATTCGGATCATCTCCCCAGTTGTCGTTCGCGTCGATGATATTTCCATCTGCATCGGCTAGCTGAATCATTGGATCCGCCAGCAGCCCAGTGACACCTTGAGAGGAGAGCGAAGGTCCGAGACCGCGCACAACGATCTGCGAGATTCCGCCGCCGCCAATGATGAAACCACCAATCATGATGTTATCGCCAGTATCCACCTCGCCACGCGTGCTGATGTTGGCCAGCTCGGAATCCGTCGTCCCGTTGTCGAGATCATAAGCCTCAACCAAACCGACGCCTGTAACGCCGTTCGCGCCGCTCATGATCACAGTGTAATTATCGGGCGGGAGAGTCTCGACAAGAGCTGCCTCACTCGGATCGCCGGGAGCGAGATTGTTCTCGGTCAGCACCATCCGATCGTCGGCGCTCAAATCCATCCAGTTGTCATTTGTCGCGATCACGGCACCGGTAGAGTCATGCAATTCGATTACCGGATCGGGAAGGAAGGAAGCGGCACCGATCTTGCCATTTAGACTGGGCCCGAGTCCGCGCAGCACGACCAGCTTCGAATCCGTTCCGGTGATAATGAAGCCGCCAATCGCCACATCTTCGTCGGTGCCGACATTGAGCCGGGTTGAAATATTCTGTTGCACGGAAGGCGGAGTAATTGTCGCCGCAGTTGGATCGAGCATAAAATCGATCTGCTGCACGGTCAGGTTTAGAGTGTCGGGAGCCGCAGCCTCACCCTTTACGCTGGACGAGCCAAACTCGAATGTAAGAATTCCTGAAAAGGTTCCGGACAACGGCAAGAGTTTGATAGGAAAGGCCACCGCTTTCTCGAACTCATGCAGCCCAAGCTTGATTGTGCCTCCTTGTGGCGGCAAATCTACGCCATTGACCGTCAAAGTCATCATGTAGATAACCGAGTTAACCGTAGCCGAATCACACGCGAATTTATAGGCGATAGAGAACTGATCGCTGGAGTCTGCAGCGTAACTGCCGCTGACCGCCATCGTCACTGTGGTCGCCGCGCCAGGTGCGACGGTCGCTCCGCCCGAGAGGTGAATGAGTGAGGCGCTCGTTGTATCGACAACAATGGTATTGTTTGTGAAGGAATCGGGAGGCGTGAAGGTGGGGCTTCCCTTATCCAGCGTGAGCGTTCCGGCCGATGCCGGGTTGGCCAGGGCAAAAGCAGCCGCCGCAACCGTCGGAAGTATGAGTATTTTTTTCATCTGTGTTGTTAACAGTTCGGTTAAGTCGCTACCGTCCTCTTCGGAGAAAGCGCTAAAGTGATTTCGGACTATACCTTAGCGACGGATGCCGCTCTTTCTCGTTCAACAACACCTGTCACCTCAGTGCAACACCAATGCAATTGTCTCGCAATGCGATTGCAAGTGCCTTTCGGACATTTGGACATGCGAACAGTTTTGTACGTTTGCAGAATAAGTGAGTCGTTTTGCTCAGAAGGGTGAATAAACGCAAATAACCGTGAAAAGCCTCATCTTGCGGTACTGACGGAGCGTGTGAGTAACACGAGTGGCTCCGCACCGGGACCGGGCCGGTGAGTGTGACTGCCGGCCCTTTGGGGGAGCGGAGTCATAGCCGGCACAGTCAACGTTGGCACGATTTGGACGCCGTCCGAGCTTCTCTCCATGCCATAAGCCCGGTCGCACCAAGAGCTAGTAAGCCGGGCGAGCCAGAAGGATGTGTCACACTGACCTTTCCATCGATCGAACTGCGTTGCCCTTTCTCGATGCTGTCGCCAACATCACCCCATGCATAGTCCTGCTATTCGTCGAAATGGAACACGGTAAGACACGTCTCCATCTTCAAATTGCGACCAATGACGCCGCCGTGGTAGCTGGGCGCCCTGTTTTCTTTCCTTTAGCCTCAGCGGCACGCTCTTGCTGGTTGAAAAAGGTCATTTCTCCCGGAGTTACGAAAACGGATTCCCCCGTCTCCAAGTTCAAATTTCGATGACGAGCCTGGCTAAGCTTAACCACCAGCGGCTGGTTGTCCTGCGTCCGTAATTCAACTCGGACAAGCGTCCCGACCGGGAAAATCGTCTGGACAGTCGCGTTCAAACAAACCGAAGACACTTTTGCCCGATGCACCATCATGAGATGAGGCCGGGCGTAAACCACCACTGGATCGTTCTCCTGCCACTCCCAGTCACTATCTGGCAAAGGGATAATCCCCCCGGCAATTTCAGTGTTTCCTTTCCTCACTCTGCCCTGGAATCGATTGGCGTCGCCGAGGAAATCGTAAACAAAGGGTGTCGCGGGGTGGTTGTAAACCTCGGCCGGACTTCCCTCCTGAATTACCCTGGCATGATTCATCACCACAACCCGATCCGCTACTTCCAATGCTTCTTCCTGGTCATGAGTCACGAAGATACTGGTGACGTGAATCTCTTCGTGTAGTCGTCGAAGCCATTGTCGTAACTCTTGCCGGACTTTTGCGTCAAGTGCCCCAAAGGGTTCGTCGAGCAATAAGACTCGTGGCTGAGCGGCGAGCGCCCGAGCCAATGCGACCCGTTGTCGTTGACCGCCGGAAAGCTGTCCCGGATAACGTTGCTCCAGACCTTCGAGCCGAATCAGCTTCAGAAGTTCGCTTACTCGGTCCCGAATTCTAACCTTATGCACCTTCCTGACTTTCAAGCCGTAGCCAATGTTTTCCGCCACCGTCATGTGCCGAAAGAGTGCATAATGCTGGAAGACAAATCCGACCTTCCGCTCCCGCGCGGAATGATGAGTAATGTCCTCCTGATTGTAATATACCGTGCCGGAATCAGGCACCTCCAGGCCGGCAATGATCCGAAGCAAGGTGGTCTTACCTGACCCCGAGGGACCGAGTAAGGCAAGTAAGTCGCCATTCGGCACTTCCAAGCTAACTCGATTTAAAGCCGTGAAGTGATCAAAGCGCTTCGATATCTCTTTAATCAATATGCTCATGTTAAGTTACCGTCTGTTTCCGACAGAATCGCTGGCGTCGGCAGCTTCCTTTCCAGACAGGTTTTTACGATCAGAGTGACAATGGCGAGCAGGGTGAGAACGGAAGCGAGCGCAAAGCAGCCCGGAAGATTGTATTCTTGAAACAGCTTTTCGATCCGCAAAGGCATCGTGTCTGTTTTCCCCGCGATGTGACCTGAGACCACATAGACGGCACCGAATTCACCGATGACGCGCGCGTTACAAAGAATAATCCCATAGACCAGACCCCATTTGATGTTAGGCACGGTAATGTGCCAGAACATTTGCCAGCCAGTCGCTCCCAGATTCAAGGCGGCCAGTTCTTCATCTGGGCCCACTGCTTCCATGATCGGAATGAGCTCTCGAGCGACGAAGGGAAAGGTCACAAATGCCGTGGCCAGGATAATTCCCGGAGTGGCAAAGATGATCTTCAGGCTTTGATGTTTTGGCCAGACCTGGAAATGC
This sequence comes from uncultured Verrucomicrobiae bacterium, assembly GCA_963786175.1. Lineage (GTDB taxonomy): Bacteria > Verrucomicrobiota > Verrucomicrobiia > Chthoniobacterales > UBA10450 > JAICXG01. The sequence goes on from CAWAYD010000008.1 coordinate 29,064, forward strand.
TGTTGAAGAAAGAAAGCGATGCCAAACACCACCGCCGCTCCCAGCAGGGCAATTGATCGCGGGTAGTTCCAGAGACCGGATCGCAAATCCCGGCGCGCACGACTGAAAAGGAAGGCGACGAGAAACAGGCCTGCGCAAAGTAATGAAACCAGATAAGGCATGATAGAATAACCGTCTCGGCGCAGGAAAGGCCCAAAGTAACCTTGCAGCCCAAAAATCAGAACGAAGATTAGCCCGGCAACGACAGGCGAAACCGCAAAGGGTAAGTCAATCAAGGCAGTCAGGAGAGTTCGACCTGGAAATCGAAAGCGTGCGATCGCCCAGGCGGCGGCAAGGCCAAAGATGATGTTAGCGCCAAGCGCAAAAGGGACGACCGTGAACGTCAGGATGATCGACTGGCGCGTATCGTCATCGTGGAAGAGATTAGTCCAGTAAGTGCCGGCACCTTCCTTCAAGGCTTCGTAGAAAACATTGATAACCGGGATTACCACCAGCAGGGTGACTGCACCGAGAGCGATAAGGGTTAAACCCCATCGGACCCATGCGGGGTCCTGCTGAGCCCTGGCCATTCTTGCCTTCACTCCACGCGCGGATTGTGGGAGAGCCACTTCAACGCTCATAACGAACACTCCAGCGTTCTAACAGATTAATCAGGAACAGCATGGCAAAGGACACAACGAGGAGGACGACAGCGATGGCTGTTGCTTCGCCATAGGCAAACTCTTCCAGTCGAGCCACGATTAGGATCGGGGCAATCTCGGTCTTGAACGGCATGTTTCCCGAGATGAAAACGACCGATCCGTACTCACCCACCCCGCGCGCAAAGGCCAGGGCAAACCCAGTTATCAGTGCGGGATAAAGGGTGGGCAGAATGACACCGCTAAAGGTCTGCCAGCGAGTTGCACCCAGTGAGACCGCAGCCTCCTCACTTTCTGGATCGAGATCCTCCAGGATTGGTTGGACCGTTCGAACCACAAAAGGAAGACCGACAAAGACGAGCACAAGGACAATCCCAAGCCGGGTATATGCTCCTTGAATTCCCCAAGGAACCAGGAACTGTCCCAACCACCCTTTCTTTACATAAAGGCTGGCATAGACCAGGCCGGCTACCGCAGTAGGCAATGCCAGAGGCAAATCAACCAGGGAATCAATCAGTCTTTTGCCGGGGAAAGTGTAGCGAATAAGAACCCAGGCGAGAGTCAGGCCAAGGATTACGTTAACTAAGGCAGCGATAAAGGCCGCACCAAAAGTCAGGAGGTAAGCCGAACGCGCTCGATCGGTCCAGACGGCGCCCCAAAACTCGCTCGAGGAAAGTGTTCCGGCTTTCAAAAAACAGGCCAGAATGGGTAATAGGACGAGAACGCTGAGATAAAAGACCGTGTATCCGAGGGTCAGGGAGAATCCTGGTAACACTTTCCGGTTAACGTCGCCCATATCTTGTTGCTCGCGAAGATCAGGCCATTTTGGGGTCTGTAAGAACTAGAACTGCTTAGCCTGAGACTTGGGAGCACCATTCCGACCGCGAATGACTATTGCGACTTGGGCTTATAGATGCTGTCGAACACACTCCCATCTCCCACGAGCTGCTTGTGCGCATCGAGCCAGTCCTTGGCGATTGCTGTAATCGGGAAGAGCTTGATTCCCCCAAAGATGTCTTCGTGCTTCTTTAAAATGGCTTCGTTACTCGGCCGATAAAAGTGCTTGGCGTAGATTTCCTGTCCTTCATCTGTGTAGGTGAACAACAGATATTCTTTGGCCACCTCGCGGGTGCCATGCTTGTCGACATTCGCGTCCACCACCGCCGGCTGTGGTTCGCACAACAGGCTGACCGGCGGTTTCACGATCTCTAATTCGCCCTTGGCCTCTTGCACCGCGAGGTGTGCTTCATTTTCCCACGTTAGCTGAACGTCGCCAATTCCTTTCTGGGCGAAGGTGGTTGTCGACCCACGGGCGCCGGAATCGAGCACTGGGACGTTCTGGTATAACTTGGTTACAAAATCGATCGCATCCTGTCGGGAGCCGCCACGAGTAACAACCGATCCCCAGGCGGAGAAAAAGCTTAGGTAGCCATTGCCGGAGGTCTTCGGATTCGGAGTGATGATTGAGACCCCGGGCTTCACAAGATCCGGCCAGTCCTTAATGCCCTTGGGATTCCCTTTGCGGACAACAAAGACGATCGTGGAGAAATACGGCCGCGATTTGTTAGGCAGAGCGTCCTCCCAACCGTCCTTGATTAGCTTGCCTTTGGTTCGAATGGCGTCGGTATCAATAAAAGAAGCGAGCGTAGTCACGTCTGCCTCAAGACCATCAATCACTGCTCGGGCCTGTGTGCTCGAGCCGCCATGCGATTGCTTTATCGAAAGCTTGTCGCCGGGATGTTCTTTCTCGTACTTGGCGATAAAAGCGGCGTTTTGATCCCGCCATAACTCGCGGGTCGGGTCATAGGACACGTTTAGCAATTCGATGTCCCTGGCGCTGGCTTTGAAACCGGCGAGGAGAGTAAAGCCTAAGGCTATCAGGTGGTAGACAGTGGTTTTGGTTGATAGAGGTAGTTTCATATCGGTAGTGGTTTAAGTGGATGAGGTCGGATGCGTCAGACGTGGGCAGAGCGCGGGCCTCGCGGTCGTTGTCGTTCAAGAAGTGCTTTTCGGAGAAGTGGAATCCCGCCGGTATCTGCTAGGCCGGGTGCATCGTCAGATACCTAGCGAGATTCCCCAGATCCTCACGAAGGACTGCGTTCACTCGGTTAACGATTGCCGCGATTGGAAGCGCGACTGGCGCTAAGGGCAGGACAACGATCCAGAACAAAGCGCATGTTAACACGTAACCCGTTTCGAGAATGAGAGCTTTCATCGGTCGATTGAAACTCCGTTGATTAGCGAAACCGTGGACAGCAATCCTGGTTTAGAACATGACCTGCATACGCAGGAGCACTTCGTCGAATTGATCTCTCGCCGAGGTCCGGCCGGGCCTCTCGAAAATCCGACCAGGTATGCACGTAGTTGGCCATCAGTTTTATATTGTCGCCGCGGACGTAATAGTTCAGGCCGCCAGTAATGGAGTGGATACCGTCGCTGCCGAACTGGCCGGGATTCAGTGCTTCCCATTTGACGACCGCCTGGAGCTTTTTCGGCAGAAGGAAATAGCTCCCCTGAACATAGAAGCCATTGGTCACAAAGCTGGGCATTGCCGGGACGCCGTTCACTTCGCGGCCGTCGACGTGTTCTTCAAGATACTCCGCGATCAGATCGAACCGTCCGAGGCGCAGCCAGGCATCGAAACTAAAGGCATTGCGTTCGTCTGCACTCGTTAGGGTAAACGAGGAGAGTGAACCGTCGGGACCCACCCTCAAGTTGAGCGCGGGCGAGATGTTGGTCCCGGCATCGTCCCGGCTGTGGAAATAGTCGGCGCCCAATTTGAGGTACGAATCTTGTCCCATCAGCTGACCCTTGAAGGGCTGGAGCTCGAGCCGCGTGACATACATGAATTCGTTGTTGTCGTTGTTATTAAAGTTGCGCCCGTTGCCGTTGAAGACGCCGCCGTAGTAAGTGAGGAGATCCTTTTCGTCCGGAAAAACGTTCGTCAGCGGTTTGCCCCAGACCATGGCGCCGATCTGGCGCTCCGGCACGATCGCACCCGTGGGTAAGCTGCGTTCGATCGTGTAGATCAGCGTGTCAGGCGTGAGATTTTCCAGACCAAACGGAGCTTTCCACTGGCCAACCTTAATGTTTGCCTCCGGTATGCCATGCCAGTTGATGAAAATGTCCGTGGCGGAAAATTGGGTGCGATTGGAAGTCGAGGTCGTTGTAGTCGTTACTACGCCGTCCTTCACGGTTACCTTACTCACCGCCGTAACCGCCGCGTCGCTTTGCTCGAAGTCGCCCTCGACCTTGAAGTCAAATTGATCGGTGTAATCTCCGGTGATGGAGATGCGTGCGCGGCGCAAACGGAAGCGATCTTTCAGCGCCGTCAGGCCAAAGCGGCCTTCAAAGGCGGAAACATCGCCATCTTCAAAATTCATCTGCACATAACCTCCAAGGGTGAGCTTGTATTCCGGACCACCGGCGTGGACTTCCACCGTGCCAGGCGCGGGCGCGGCAAAGACTGCTTTGTTATCATTGCCTGGCGTGAGCTGTTTCTCGCCGGCGATGGCAGGCGCAAAGGGACTGCGCGCCTGCAGATGTTTCACCTCGTCTTCCAGTTGCGAATTACGCTGCTGGAGTTGCTTGACGGCGTGCTCAAGATTTTGAAGCCGGTCGCCTTCGGAGGCGTTAGGTCGGTCTTGCGCTCGGAGGGGAAGGTTAAGGAAACAGAGTAGTGCGACTGCAATTACAATTTTGATCTTCATGGTTTCTCCGCTGGTGGCGATAGTAGCGGCAAGCTTACATTCCCGCTGCCTTTGCGAGTGGCGTGATGGACCACATCGCCGCTGCTACTTCACCGCTTTTGACGGCGACAAAAAAGAGTGCCGCGAGCGGCAGCGCCACCATCCAGCAAAGAGCGGATACAGTGACTCGGAATGCTTCAATTGTCGTCGTTATTGTCTTCATATCGATGTTTTCGGTTAATCTCTACTTAATCACTAGAGTTGGATTGTCTAGTTCTGCAGTAGAGTTGTCAATAAGTTTTCTTCAACATTTTTTTCGCACCAGAAAAAAGGGACGAAACACCTAGGGGAAGCCTCGTTATCAAGCCGCTGAACGCTACTAACGATTCCTAATGTCGTCGGATGTGAGCAGCGCTCCAAAACGCGGATCTTCGCGCGGATCAGGTGCGCAGCGCCACGCCCTATTTAAATGGCGTCCTGGCACTAAGTGCGGATTGCCGCAACATTTTTGCGTTCCGCCCAGCGTTGCAGGACGACGTAAAACGCAGGCACAAAAAGCACCGCCAGACAGGTCGATGCAAGCATGCCGCTGGCGACGGCGAGGCCCAGGGATTTGCGCGCGCTCGCTCCGGCGCCACTGGCGAAGACCAGAGGTAGCACGCCGAGGATAAAGGTAAACGAAGTCATAAGAATTGGACGAAACCGCGTTTGGCAGGCTTCCATGGTGGCGTCCTCGATGCTCTTGCCAGCGGCGCGACCTTCCCGAGCCATCTCGACAATGAGAATGGCGTTCTTCGCCGAAAGCGCGATCAGGAGAACGAGGCCAATCTGCACGTAAAGATTGTTTGCCACACCCAGCGCGGACAATGCGCCAACCGTTCCTAACAATGCCAGGGGTACAGCCAGAATCACCGCCGCAGGCGTGATCCAGCTTTCGTATTGTCCAGCTAACACGAAATAGACCAGGAGAAGAGCGAGCGCGAAGATGAACCAGGTAGAGTTACCGGCCAGCTTCTCCTGGTACGACATCGCGGTCCACTCGTAGCTCATGCCGGTCGGCAACGTTTTGCGAGCGAGCATTTCCATGGTCGCCAAAGCCTGGCCGGAGCTAAAGGCGTCGTTGGCGCTACCATTAATGGTGGCAGAGGGAAACAGGTTGTAGAGCGGAAAGATCGACACGCCCTGGGTCGATTTAATATCGGCGACCGTTCCTATTGGAACCATCTCTCCTCCCTGGGTGCGGACGTGATAACTCTTAAGACTGTCGAAATCCAACCGGTAAGGCGCGTCGGCCTGGGCATAAACCATGTAATTATGTCCAAACCTCGTGAACAGGTTCACGAAGCTGGAGCCAAGATAACTCTGCATCGTTTGATAAATATCGTCGACCACGACGCCGAGCGTTTCGGCCTGGGTCTTGTTGACATCAATCGAGATCTGCGGAACAGAGGCGCGCAGCGGCGTCAGCGCCATCCGGATAACCGGACTGGACTGTGCCTGCAAGATAATCTCCTCAGCGACAGCCTGCAGGCGGGGAAGATCGAAAGAACCGTCGGTTAGCTCCAGTTGCATCTGGAAACCACCCGATAAGCCCAAGCCCTGGATAGGCGGTGGCACGATAACCATCGTCTTCGCATCCTGAAAATCCGCCAGACGGGCGGAGATTCCATTATAAATCGACCGCAGGTCCTCGCCTTTGGGGCGCTTACTCCAGTCCTTTAGCATAAGGTAAATGATGCCCGCGTTAGCTAATGAGGCATTAGCATCCAGCGGTGACAAACCGCCGATCGCAATCGTGCGTTCCACCGCGGGATGCTCGCGGCAGATTTTGGTCAGCCTGTCCATGACGGCTTCGGTTCGCTCGAGCGACGAGCTGTCAGGCAACTGCACCGTAACCATGACATAGCCCTGGTCCTCGGTCGGAATGAAGCTAGTGGGAATGCGCGTCAGTCCCCACCCGGCCAGACCGATGAGTAACAGGCCGATAACTACCATCAACCCACTGCGCGTTACGACGCGGCGAATCTGGCGCAAATAAAACTTTTCCGCGTGCCCATAGAGAACATTGAAGGCACGAAACAAAATATTCTTGCGGCGATTGCGATCGGGCTGGCGCAGCCAAAGCGCGCACTGCGTTGGTTTGAGGGTGGCGGCATTAATGGCGCTAATTAAAGCGGTCGCCGCGATGACGAGAGCGAACTGGCGATACATTTGTCCGGTAATACCGGGCATGAACGCCGGCGGCACAAATACCGACATCAGGACCAGAGTGACCCCGAGAATGGGTCCAAAAAGTTCGCTCATGGCATCGATGCTCGCCTGCTTCGAAGTTTTGCCGCGCTCGAGATGTTGGACCGCGCCTTCGACCACGACGATGGCGTCATCGACCACGATGCCTATGGCTAAAACAATCGCGAAGAGCGTGAGCAAGTTAATAGTGAAGCCCATCACCGACATCGCGGCAAAGGCACCGATGATCGTGACTGGGACGGTGGTAGCCGGAACGAGTGTGGCGCGCCAGTCTTGCAGAAAAACGACGATCACAATCAATACCAGAAAGCCCGTTTCGAAAAGTGTGTGATACACTTCATTGACAGATGCCTTGACGAACAGCGTGGTGTCGAACGGAATGGTATAAAGCAGACCTTTCGGAAAGCTCTGGGCCAGTTCGGCCATAGTGGCGCGGACACGCTTTGCCGTATCAAGCGCGTTTGCTTCCGGTAATTGATAGATGGCGATGCCACCGGCGACGTTGCCGTCCATTTTGAAAAACTGGCTGTAGGTCTGCGCGCCTAACTCAATTCGACCGACATCACGCAGTCGGGTGATTTGTCCACCTAGATCGGGAGAGTACTTAACGATGACATTTTCGAACTCCCCGACAGTCGAGAGATCGCCTTTGACATCAATCGTTAGCTGAAAATCCTCGCCCGCTGGCGCTGGCGGCATATTAATCTGCCCTGCACTGACAAAAGCGCTTTGTTTCTGGATGGCTGCGATGACATCGCCCGGCATGAGCGATCGTTGCAACATCTGGCGTGGATCCAGCCAGACACGCATGCTGTATTGCCCGATCCCGAACACATTCACGTCCGACACACCTTGCACACGGGCGAGCTTGTCGCGTAACTGCAGGGTGGCGAAGTTACTCAGGAAGAGGGCGTCATACCTGGCGTCGGGCGAGGTTAGAGTGATGATTTGCAGGATGGCGGTCGATTTTTTCTTGGTCACCACCCCTTGTTGCTGAACAGCCTGGGGCAATTGCGCCAGGGCAGCCGAGACGCGATTTTGCACCAGCACCTGCGCGAAGTTGAGATCGACCCCGACGTTAAAGGTAACAGTAAGGGTGTAGCGGCCGTCCGAGGTGCAGGTGGATTGCATATAAAGCATGTTCTCGACGCCATTGACCTGTTGCTCGATCGGCAGCGCGACTGTCTCCACCATTGTTTTTGCGCTCGCTCCGGGATAGTTCGCCGTAACCTGGATAGTCGGCGGCGTGATAGGAGGATATTGCGCCACCGGCAGATTGAAGAGCGCCACTCCGCCGAGTAACATGATCACCAACGCGAGGACATTCGCGAGCACCGGCCGCTCGATAAAGAATTTGGCGAGCACGACAATTGTCCGGCGCGTCCTAGTCTGTCTTCAGGGGCGCAACCTTTCCCTTCCGCTCCGTCCATCTTTGTAACACTACGAAAAAGGCGGGCACGAATAACACCGCCAGACAGGTAGAGGCCAGCATGCCGCTGGCGACTGCGATTCCGAGGGAGCGGCGTGCGCTAGCACCGGCGCCGCTCGCGAGCACGAGCGGCAGTACACCCAGGATGAAGGTGAAGGAGGTCATCATAATCGGGCGGAAACGCACCCTTGAGGCATTGACCACCGCATCAACAATGTCCTTCCCCGCCGCGCGACCTTCCCGAGCCATCTCGATGATGAGGATTGCGTTCTTGGCCGAGAGCGCAATGAGCAGGACCAGCCCAATCTGGACATAGATATTGTTCGCCAGCCCAACACTCAGCAGCGCCGCCACGGTGCCGAGTAATGCCAGCGGGACGGCGAGAATCACTGCCACCGGCGTGATCCAGCTCTCGTACTGTCCGGCCAGCGCGAAGTAAACAAGCAGAATGGCCAGCCCGAAAATGAAATAGGCGGAGCTGCCAACCAGGTTTTCCTGATAAGCCAGAGCCGTCCATTCGAAGCCCATGCCTGGCTTCAGGACTTTGCGCGCAGCCGATTCCATGCTCGTTAGGGCCTGACTCGAACTGGAGTTGGCCGCCGGTGCGCCGTTGATTGTGGCGGAAGGAAAGAGGTTGTAGAGTGAGATGGCAGTAGGTCCTTGCGACGGTTTGATATCCGCGAGCGCGCCGACAGGCACCATATCTCCGCTCTGACTTCGAACGAAGAGTTGCTTGATTCCTTCCGCATTGAGACGATGGAGCGGATCTCCTTGCACGTAGACCATGTAGTTATGGCCGAAGCGCGTAAAGAGATTGACATAGGTGGAGCCGAGTGAGCTCTGCAGCAGGTTGTAAACGTCGCCCACGTCCACATTCAAAGTTGCGGCCTGAGCCCGGTTCACCGTCAGCGAAAGCTGCGGAACATTCGCGCGAAAGGCCGTGAAAGCATTTTGAATCTCAGGCGCGGCATTCACTTCCTGTACGATCTTATCAGTCGCCTCCTGGAGCCGGGCGAAATCATAGCTGCCATCGGTTAGTTCTACCTGCATTTGAAAGCCGTTGGCAGCGCCAAGTCCCTGGATCGGCGGCGGAACCAAAAGGCGGGTGCGCGCCTCCTGTGTGAGCGCGAGCTGAGTCGAGAGGCTTTGGTAGATGTGCTCGAGATCCTGCCCTTTGCCGCGATCGGCCCAATTTTTCAGCATCAGATAAACGATGCCTGCGTTAGCCAGCGACACGTCGCCATCCAGCGGAGAAGGTCCGCCAGTTCCTATGGCTATCGCACGTTCGACACCGGGCGTCTTCAGTCCCAGGCGCGCGATTTCATCCATCGCCTTTTCGGTTCGTCCCAGCGACGCTCCGTCCGGGACCTGGACCGCTACCATGAGATAACCCTGGTCTTCGGCCGGAATGAATCCGCTCGGGATTTTGGTTAATCCCCAAAGGGCCAGAGCCACAAGAACGAGCGCCAGCAGGACCATCGACCGGCTGCGCCGCACCATTGCGCTAATGATGCGTAGATAAAATCGCTCGACGCGTTCGTAAACCGCGTTGAACCCGCGAAAGAAAAAATTCTTCTTCCGATTCGGATCGCTAGCGCGGAGCCAGAGCGCGCATTGGGTCGGCTTCAAGGTCACGGCATTGATCGCACTGATCAGGGCCGTCGCGGCAATGACCAAGGCAAATTGCCGGTACATTTGCCCGGTGATACCTGGCATAAAGGCCGGCGGCACAAATACCGACATCAGCACCAGGGTAATGCCGATGATCGGGCCGAATAACTCTCGCATCGCATCGATGCTCGCCTGCTTCGGAGACTGACCTCGCTCGACGTGTTGGGAGACGCCTTCTACTACAACGATGGCGTCATCCACCACGATGCCTATCGCGAGCACAACTGCGAAGAGAGTTAGAAGGTTGATGCTGAAACCCATCACGGCCATAGCGGCAAATGCACCAATGATCGTCACCGGCACGGTCGTCGCCGGAACAAGCGTGGCGCGCCAGCTTTGCAGGAAAACAATAATGACGACGAGGACGAGCGCGCCCGCTTCGAAAAGTGTTCGATAGACCTCACTCACTGACTGGCGGACGAACGCCGTAGTATCGAACGGGATCTGGTAAGTTAGGCCCGCTGGAAAACCTGAAGCCAGGCTGTCCAGAAGTTTGCGTACGCCTTTGGCGGTGGCGAGCGCGTTGGCTCCGGGCAGTTGATAAATGGCAATGCCGCCGGCCGGTTTGGCATCCACCTTAAAGAGCTGGCTGTAACTGCGCGCGCCCAGCTCCACGCGTCCCACGTCGCGCAAGCGGGTAATCTGGCCGCCGGCGCCGCTGTCGGTTTTCAGAATGATCTGTTCGAACTGCGCGGGATCGGAGAGCGCGGCCGGCACGTTCGCCGTCAGCTGAAAGTCCTGGCCAGCCGGGGTCGGTGGCATGCCGAGCTGACCGGCTGCGACATTGGCATTCTGCTGTTGAATGGCGTTGATAACATCTTGCGGAACCAAACCGCGCTGGTTCAATTGATTTGGATTGAGCCAGACTCGCATGCTGTATTCGCCTATGCCGAAGACGACGACGTCACCGACTCCTGGCAAACGCGCGAGCTTATCGCGTAGCTGCAGCGCTCCGAAGTTGCTCAGAAAAAGCGCGTCATAGCGTTCATCTTTGGATGAAAGTGTGATGATCTGGAGCGGTGCGGTTTCCTTCTTCTTGGTCACGATGCCCTGCTGCTGCACGGGCATCGGTAACTGTGCGATCGCCGCCGAGACACGGTTTTGCACGAGCACCTGCGCGAAATCGAGGTCGGTGCCAACCTCGAAAGTAACTGTAAGTGTGTAACGACCGTCCGCCGTGCAGTTCGACTGCATATAGAGCATTTTCTCGACACCGTTGACTTGTTGCTCGATCGGCAATGCGACAGTTTCCACCAGTGTCTTTGCGCTCGCGCCCGGGTAGGTGGTTGTGACCTGAACGGTGGGCGGTGTGATGGGCGGGTACTCCGAGATGGGAAGTAGAAACACTGCCACGCCACCGAGCAGAACAATGACTAACGCAATAACGTTCGCCAGCACCGGATGCTCGATAAAGAACTTGGCGAACATGACGACGCTGGACGCGAGTCAGGATTTTGCTGGCGTGGGATTACTCTCCATGGGCAAGACCTTGGCCCCGGGACGCGCGTTCAGGATTCCATTTACCACCACGCGATCCGCCGGGGTAAGTCCACTCCGAATGGCGCAACCGTCCGGCGTAAGGGGCCCTTTAACGATGGAGCGGCGCGCGACAATGTCACCGGCCTCGATCACAAAAACATAGTCGCCCTGTTGATCGTTGCCGATAGCACTGTTCGGAATCATCACCATGGGTTGCGGCTGGCCCAAAGGAATGCGAACGCGCGCAAACAACCCTGGAAATAATGCCTTATCTTTATTTTCGAAAACCGCGCGCAGCGCTATCGTTCCGGTGGACGAACTGATGTCATTGTCGGCGAAATCGAGAACTCCTGCGTGCGGGTAGCCTTCTTCGTTATTTAAGCCGACGAGCACTGGTGCCTTTCCAACGTTGGACTTGGGCGCGATTCCAGCCTTTTGCATCATCTCGCGCAGGTGCAGAGCGTCGCGTTCGTTGAGATTGAAGTTCACAAAGATAGGCGTCATCTGCTCGAGTTTCGCCAGAGTGGTGGCACCTCCCTCGCCAACCAGATTGCCCGGATCGACCTGACGCCGTCCAATACGGCCAGCGAAAGGCGCCGTCACGCGCGTATAAGCGAGATTGATCTTAGCCAGCTCAACCTGCGCCTTGCTCTGATCGCGCAGACTTAACTGCTTCTCCAAACTAGATGCAGCGGTGGCATTCTGCTTACTCAGTCCCAGCTGCCGATCGTACTCCGCTTGAGCCTGCACCAACGCGGCCTCATTCAGCGCGACCTGCTCTTCGTACGGCTTTGGCTCGATTACAAAAAGCAGCTGGTCTTTCTCGACGTAATCACCGTCCTTGAAATTGACGGACTCGAGGTAGCCAGTGATGCGCGCCACGAGATTAACACTCAACGAGGCACCGACTGTTCCGGTAAGGTCGAGGTTCTCAGTCACCGGCTTTAAAATGGGATGGCTGATCGTAACTGACGGCAGAGAATGATTGGTTTCCGTGGGCCGCCGACAACCCGCCGGGACCACAAGAAGAATGCCGAGCAATGCGTAACAGAGCGATCGTTTCTTCATCTTGATAATCTATTCAGGCGTCTGTTCCGGCGATGTTGCTGGCAGATGGTGCTCCGGTTTAAGCATCCGTCCCCAATGAGTTCGCCGACCCATTTCAGTTTTAACTTGATCGGAGATCACATCGCCGCCCTGTCTCAATTCCCAGCCACCGCCAAGCGCGCGATAAATTGAAATCAGACCCAGAGCGACAGATCCGCGGGAGCTTGCGACCGAGTCATCAACACTAAGCTGTGCTTGTTCGGGTACTGAGCACGGTAGTGTAATTCGTTTCACCCGATCGATAGTGAATCACAGATAGTTCGGTTGAACGATGTGCAGCTGCTGACGCTGCCGTGAGGCTCGATAAGGCCTGACGTTCGGTGTAAAAAGCGGACAAGCCGTTCTCTACTTCCTCTTGCGCTGTCAAAACCGTGTTCTGGTAATTCAGAACAGCCTGTTGAAACTGTGCGTCCTGCACCCGCACCTGATTCACCAGCCGCCCGTAATTGAAGATTGGCCACATAAAAGAGGCTCCAGCTTGCGCTGCTTTGCTCTGCCACGAGAACATTCCGGCCAGGGAATGATTCCCTTCGTCGTTGGAGTGAAACCCGAATTCCCCCGCGAGGGATAAGGCCGGAAACATGTTCGCCTTTGCCACACCGATTAGGGCGCTCTGCGCGGCCGCCGTCAGCCCAGCCGCTCTGACATCGGGACGCCGACGTAACAGGTCGTGCGGAATCCCTGCTGCAACTTCGCCTTTCGCAATCGGAATGTGACTCGGCCCCGCCAACTGGCGGTCTACTTCATCAGGTGTTACACCGAGCTGAACAGCAAGGCCGTTCTTCGTTTGGTTCAATGTATTTTGCAGATGAGGAATCTGGGATTCGGTCTGGCGCAGCACGGTTTCGGCTTGGCGCATATCAAGCTCATCTGTCTCGCCAGATTTGAACTGCGCCTCGGCCAGCTGGTAACTTTGCCTTTGGGTCTCCGCATTCCGTGACGCCACCTGAATTCGCTCTTCGAGGGTGCGAATGTTGACGTAACTGGTCGCCACATCCGCAATCAGCGTAACGAGCGCGTCATCATATGATGCGACGGTACCGAAAAATGTCGCGCGATCCGATTCAATGCTCCGTCGAAACTTGCCCCAAAAATCGATCTCCCACGAGGAAGAAAACAGCACCTTGTCGATGACGTAGTTTGGAGTCAATCCTGCCGGGACGAACGCGCGCTCTGGCGTGCTTAATTTCGTGTAGTTCACCTCCCCCGATAGTCCCTGCTGCTGTGGAAAGAGATTGCCGATCGCTTGATTGAGCTGCGCACGCGCTTGCAGAATTCGGACACCGGCTACCTGCAGGGAAAGACTGTTTGCGTAGGCGGTCTTGATCAGGCGGTCCAGCACTGGATCCCGAAAACATTTCCACCAATACGACTGCGAGATCTTTGCTCGCTCCCGGCTACTGGAGGGAACACCCATCCATTGCGCTTCTACGCTGGCTTGGGGCGTCTTGTAGGTTGGTCCTACCATGCACCCTGTGAGTAATGCCGGGCAGACGACGAAGATGAGGCTCGTCCGCATCCAGCCTGAAATCGTGGTGGGAATGCGTCCTAGCACGCCTTTTGGGTTCTCGGAGGAGTTAGCAATGCCTTCCGCTGGTTCAAGGGAGCGAGAGTATTGAGCTCACCCCCGCGGAACAAGAATTTTGTGCGCCCTGCCGAAGGAAGCGAAGGCGGTCGCCTTTCCCCATGGAGAGGAGCGACGTGAGATCGGGGGACACGGTTTGCTTCCTAACCGCCAGCGTGCTTTTTCTGAATCGCTTGCTTGATCTCCTCCTGGCGGATCGCCTGCAGCTTTTGGTATTGCGCTGGCGAAAGAATTTTCTGCACCGCCGGTGCATTTTCTTCGTGAATCGCGTGGAGTTGTTTCATCTTCTGCATCGGTGGAAGCGACGTGTCTTTCTTGATCGCTTCGATTTTTGGCCCCTCTTGTTCCAGGATCGGCATGAGCTTGACCTTTTGTTCGGGCGTAAGTTGCAGCTGCCGTGATAATGCTTCCAGCTTCTCAGCCGGCTTCTGACCAGGCGCGCCGGGTGCGAGGACTAGAAATCCGCAGAAGAGAGCCACGGAGGTTAGGAGTCGAAGAGTTTTTTTCATGGGTTCATTTTTTCCGGTAATGGACAATTTGTTTATCGGACTAGGTCTTAGGGGGCTCATTGAGTCGAATTTGGATTAATCTTGTCAACTCATTTATGGCCTATTGTCCAAGATGTTGCAGTGCGATGCGCATAGGCTGACTCGAAATTTGGATGAAACCGTCGAAAGGGCGGTCCAGCTCGAGAATGAGCAAGACGGCACGCGAGACCGAGAACGCCGAAATCATCAATGCCGCGATGACAGTTCCGTTTGATGGGGCGAACAGGCCGAAGCTGAGGAAAATCATTGCGAGCCAAAAGACGACGACAAGCAGAAGGGGCATGGAAATAGCAGGTCCCGTCTGGTCGAGCAACGACCACCGGATCTGGGCAATTTCGGCGATCAGAGCAATCAGCCGCCTCGATGTCGCCACGATTAGTTCAACATCGGAACGAAGCGCTTCGATTTGCGGGCGCTCACTCAAGACTGTGTTTCTCCACAGGCCGCCAATACCTTGTCAGCCGAGCGTGATACTATTTAGGTATGACGAGCGGCTTTCTGACGACTTAGATAAGAAATCTTCGCTATGGAGATTCGCCACTTACGTACTTCATTGCCATGGCCCAAGGGCCTAAGTTCACAAAAGCGGCGGAAAAGTCACACCTCGGACAACCGATAACTTACCTGCGTGTTTGTTTGGGCGTGATGTCATATCGATCAGTTGCCGCAAGTTGACGATTAGCTGCACGTCTCGGCTGGTTGTCATTGCTATGCTTTCTAAGTCGCGCGGTCGCGATGTTACTTACAGATTGACTAGTTGTTGCCTGGCAACGGCTATTCCGTTATGTCTGCACGATGCCGGAGGATTTGACGTTACGTTCGAAGAACCCCATTAAATGGTTCTTCTCGAATCTCGGTCCTGGTCTCATCTCCGGCGCGGCCGATGATGACCCATCCGGGATCGCGACCTACTCATCGGCGGGAGCGCTACTGGGAACCGGGCAGCTCTGGACCGCGCTAATTACCTGGCCCCTTATGGCCAGCGTACAAATGATGTGCGCACGGATTGGAATGGTGACAGGGCGCGGGCTGGCGGGGGCATTCCATCATAAGCTACCCAAGCCAGTGATCATGGTTTTCGCGACCGCCCTACTCCTCGCTAACACAATCAATATCGGCGCCGATCTAACTGGCATGGCGGACGCGGCACAAATGCTATCCGGATTCAACTCGCATTGGCTTGTGGCGCTGTTTGGAATCACGATCACACTGGCAACGGTTTTTTTTCGATATCACCGCATCGCCAGCATTCTAAAGTGGCTCGCACTTACGCTCTTTGCCTATGTGATTACCGCCTTCGTCGTCGGCCCGGATTGGCGCGCCGTCGCTCACGACACCTTCATTCCGTCGCTTCCGAAGGGTCATGCCGCATGGGCCATGATCGTTGCCATTCTCGGCACAACGATCAGTCCTTATTTGTTTTTCTGGCAGGCTTCACAGGAAATCGAAGAACAAAAGGCTGCGGGACGTCGGATGATTGCCCGGCGGGGCGCCACCCGTCACGAGCTGGGTGTTCGCGAAATGGATGTCGGCGTAGGCACGCTGTTTTCAAATCTCGTGATGTACTTCATCATCCTGACAACAGCGCTAACGTTGCATCGACATGGGATTACTAACGTTGAGACTTCCAGGCAGGCCGCTGAAGCGCTGGTTCCGTTAGCCGGAAAATCCGCAGCTCTTCTTTTTACCGTTGGTATCTTGGGAGTCGGTTTTCTGGCCATTCCGACGCTCGCCGGCTCTGCGGCCTATGCCTGGGCCGAGACATTCGGCTGGCATCAGGGGCTGGATGCAAAATTCAAATCGGCACAGGCTTTTTACGGCATCGTCATTTGTTCGACTTTAGTCGGCATCGCTCTGGACTTCGCGAGAGTTAGTCCAGTGAAAGCCCTTTTCTATACGGCGGTGATCAACGGACTGCTTGCACCTTTTCTGCTTGTCGGCGTTCTCGCGGTCGCCACCGACCGAAAGATCATGCGTAATCAGCCGAGCTCACTCTTGAGCGTGATCTCAGTGGGCCTAACCATTTTGTTAATGTTCGCAGCTGCAATTGGAATGTTCGTGTTCTAAAGGCCAGGGAACCCCCGAGGTAAATAGGTTCGGCTCAGCGCAGCAATCCCACGATCATTTGAATGTCGCCGACTGATTCGCGTCGATAACGCCTAACGAAAACAAGATCGGCCACCACTCGGGAACGGGGCCAATCAGCGATTTCAAAAACAGGGCGTCCTGGCGAGCGAGTTATCAAGGAACGATGGTGCGTGTAAGACTGCAGTAAACAGTGTCCAATTATCGCCGCAGCCGGAAGCTCCCCGGCACTACTCACTCGTTGATCTTAGCTCGTATACTTCGATCCCTTGTCACTTGTGCTCTGCGACCCTACACAAGAAGTAATGCGGTCATTTGATTAGGACGTTTGTTTGTCAGCTAACTCTTCACCGCGTACTTATCGATCAAAGCCTGGAAGCGCGGGTCTTTGCGGAGTGGGTCCCAGGCGGGTTCGAGCTTGAGCATCGGAATAGTGAGACTGCTGGGAATCGCGAACAAATGATCGAGCAGGCGAAATGCTTCATCGGATTCCCCGGTCCAGGCATAAATCTCGGCCAGCGCAGCGGTTGCCTGCGGCCCATCAAGCGCGTCCTGAGATTCCGGCAATAATTCGACCGCGCGCTTGCCTTCGGCGATGGCTTCCTCCTTGTGACCCAACGCTGCAAGGATCAGGCCGTACTGCGCGTGTCGGGCAGGGTCTCCGGGAGCTTCGCGGAGCAATTTTTCCGAGACGAGGCGCGCATGCTCCAACTCTGCCTGCGCTTTGGTCTTATCGCCCTGGAGGAGGTGAATCATGCCTTCCAGGTAAGCCTTCGGGGACGGGGCAGTAGTAGTAGTATACATCGTTTCACCGCGAAATCGTTCCAGCACTTGAAGAGCATCTGGAAACTTCCGCTCCAGAGTTAAAATCCAGGCCCGTGCCCAGGTCATCAGCCCATTCGGATCGGTTTCGGGCGGGTTTGAAGAAAATACCTTTTCGGCCGCGCTAAGATCGCCCGTCCATAGGACTGCCATGAATGTTTTCATTGCACGCGCCTGAAACGATTGCGGCGATACCGCGATGACGCGATCCAAAGTCTTGTCGGCGGTCTCGAAATTGCGCAAAGCCATATAACTGTAACAAAGGTTAATCAGAACATCTGTGTTTTTCGGATCTAGCGTGGCGGCTTTTTCCAGATTCGCCGTTGATTCCGTCCACTTGCCCTGACGTCGCTGAATGGCACCGATGGCCAGATAGGCTTGGGACTCGTTCGGCAGGTCGCGCTTCGCAATCTCGAATTCGGCCAGCGCGCGCTCGTAATCGCGGTCGCCATAATAATAAGAGAAACCGAGTGCGAGATGGCCTTCGGGAAGATCCGGTTGCAAGCGCAGAGCTTCATCCGCGTTGAGACGCGCTTTTTCTCGGCGGGCTGGAATCGGGTCGAAGCTGTGATAAGTCCAGCTCTCAACTATCGAGAGACCGGCAAAAGCCAGAGCAAAGTTTGGATCGAGCTTGATGGCTTGCTCGAAAAGCGGCTCGGCTTTCAACGAAGCATCGTGAAACAGGTCCGTCCTGCTCGCGTAGTCGTGCGCCTGGACAAAAAGCAGGTAGGCATCCGAATTTTGGGTTGGCCGGCGATCGATCTGTGCTTTTTCCCTGGGCGAAAGTTTTGCCTGCAGCACGGAGCTGATCTTTTGCGCCAGATCAGTTTGAATCGCGAACACATCGGTCAAATCGCGATCGTAATCTTCTGCCCAGATGTGCTCGTCGGTGTTGGCATCGATGAGCTGCACATTCACACGGACTCGATTGCCAATTTTGCGCACGCTGCCTTCCAGGAGCGTCGAAACGCCGAGCGCTTTCCCAATCTCACGAACGTTGCGCGCGCCGTCGCGATACGACATCACGGAGGTGCGCGAAATGACCTTAAGATCGCTGATCTTCGAAAGGTTCGTCAGAATATCGTCTTGCATGCCGTCGGCGAAATAAGCGTTTTCCTTTTCAGCGCTCAGGTTTTCAAAGGGCAGGACCGCGATCGATTTGTCGATCTTGCGTGCGGAGACACGTGGCAGCAGAAAGAATCCGGCGCAGATAGAAACGATCGCCCCGGCGGCGATAAGCACGATAAGATTGCGGCGTCGATGCGCTCCCGGGACTTTTGGCGTGACTTGAATTCCTTGTGCAGTGACGTCATAGGCCCAGCTGAGAATGAGTGAGATCGGAAACCCGATCAGCAAGAGCACGACGACGAGACGGAATGTCCAGTTCGGCAATTCCCACGCGGGAAAAACGGCCGAGCTGATTTGGATGATAAATCCAGCGGCAATGATGTAGGCCGCGGCGACGCGATACACTTTCCGCCGTCGAACTTCTTCAAAGAAGCCGCTCATACGAAGAGGACTGAGATGAATCGCGCATTGCTATCATAATTCAACGGCGAGCTTCGTCCGTTGAGCGCGCGCCGGCGAGGAAATATCGGCCGCGCGGTCGAAGCCTTATTATCTCGACGTGGCGTGTCCGAACGCAAACAAGCGCACAGTGGTGCTGACGCTGGGGCAGAAATGGGACATTAGAGTCGGTCTTGATTCCGTTCGCGAGTCTTTGCTTTTCAGTCTGCTCGCGAAAGTCGGGTCGCGTCAGCTCTTTTTCAGCACCGCCAGATCCTTCAGGACTTCTTCGCTGTGCACGGCCGGCTTCACTCCCATGTAAACCCTTGCGATCTTGCCTTCTGGATTAATCAGGAACGTATTCCGCGCCGCCATCTTCACACCATCATACTCCATCGCCGATCCGTAGGCCGTGATCGCCTTTAGTTCCGGGTCCGCCAGCAACTTGAAGTTCAGTCCTTCCTTCGCACAGAAATCCTTATGCGATTGAGCGGTGTCGGCGCTTACACCGAGAATGATAGCGCTTTGGTTCTGATACTTCGCCAGGTCGCGCTCGAAATTGTGCGCCTCGAGCGTGCAACCGCTCGTGAAATCCTTTGGGTAAAAATAGAGCACGACCCATTTGCCTTTGTAGTCCTTCAAACTAACCGACCCGCCCTCCGCGCTCGGCAAAGTGAAGTCCGGTGCCGGCTGTCCCACCTGCGGCGTCTGCGTGCCCGCTCCTTGCATGCCGCTCACTGCAACCAGGCTTAACAACACTCCGAGGAATCTCTTGTTCATAGCTGAAGGCTAACTTAGCGCGCCTGAACGACACGGCCAGCAACTTCTGCCGCGCGTAAGCCGGGGACGACCTTTGCGCCGTTCAGGCGAGCAGTGGTTTTCGCAAATGCGGCCGAGAAGCAGCGGAGTATTTGCTCTCTAAATTTTCTGTAAGGTCGCCGCTGCTTTGGCTATGAGTGAGCGGTGAAGAGTTACTCTTACCTTGCTTCCCGGACCATTGCGCGCACGTTCTTGTGTCCGTTCGTCCGTCTGCAAGTCTGGCGCACTCATGGCGCCGTAGAACCGGCCGGTGCGGCAGTGCTGGTAGCCAATCACATCTCGCATTTCGATCCGCTCTTCCTTTCGATCGCCTTCGACCGGATGATCGACTGGATGACGACCGAGGAATTCTACGCCAACCCGCTGGCAGCGGCCTGGCTTCGTGCGGTCAATACCTTCCCGGTAGACCGTTCGCGGCCGGACCGTCGCGCATTGCGCCTCGGGGTGGAGCGGCTGCGGGCCGGGCGGATGGTGGGAGTGTTTCCCGAAGGCGGCATTCGCGCGGGCGTTACTTCCGTTCTTGAAGGCGCCGCACCCAAGAGTGGCGCGACGGCGCTCGCTCGGTTGACTGGCGCTCGGATCATTCCCTGTGTGATCCTCGGCACAGATCGTCTTTACGCCACCCGCAGCTGGCGGCCCGGCCCGCCACGCATTCAAGTCTGGGTGACCGTCGGCCCACCGTTTTCCGTGGCGGGAACAAACAGCGCTCAGGCGAACGTGCATCTGGCCGGTGCCTTGCGGGAGTTATGTGCGGCAGCGACTGCGCATTTCAATCTCGGTCCTCAGGATTTACCTGCCACGCCGCAGCGACGCAAAGGGCGGGACGCGAAGCACGCCTAACGAGTAAAGGAAATGAGATCGCTCCTGCATCGTGGTTTTGGGCTGACGGTGGATCACCTGCTTTGTGGCACCATGGCATTACTGCACCGCCGTCACGCCCGACGCGTCTCGACACGCGACGCGGTCGAAAAGTATGTCTCCGCCTGCGAGCGGCAAACGCGTGCCCAGCATTTTGCGCTGCCGGCCCTGATGGAGGATTTCCGTGCGGAAGTACCAGAGACCATCGGTTGGTCGAGCCCGGCCATGTCGGTCGCTGAGTTTCCCGTGAATGGACGAGCGCGCGTCATCCTTTATCGAGTAAAGCCGGAGGCCCCGACAGTCATCATGTTGCACGCGCTAATGTCAGCCTCGGATGTCGGCTACCGACGCTGGGCGCGACGCTTCAACGCGCTCGGCTGGAATGCAGCCTTTGTGCATCTCCCTTTTCATTATTCGCGGCGTCCGGGCGGACTTCTGAATGGCGAGCTATGCTGCACCGCCGATCTCATCCTTACGGGTGACACCGTGCGGCAGGCGGTCGTCGAGATTCGGCAACTCCTGGCGTGGCTGCGGGCGGAAGGTGCTCGTGAGTTTGGGTTGCTGGGAACGAGCTACGGAGGCTGGGTGGCCGCGCTGCTCGCTTCACTGGAGCCGGATCTGCGCTTTCTCGCGCTGCTCGCTCCTCTGGTGAACATCGGCCATGCATTGTATGAGGGCCCGACGAGTTGGACGATCCGCGGACAGCTTGTGCGGGCCGGATTGGAACGCGCGCTAGTGGATCGCCACGCCCACCTTTCGTCCCCGCTTCGGGCGCTACCGGCAGGCGATGTTGCGGAACGAACGGTCATCATCGGCGGGGCCTTTGATCGTATCGTGCGGTCCAGCGATCTTGCTGCATTGCGCGAGACGTGGCCGGGCTCCGAGTTAATCACCGTGCCGCAAGCGCATTTCGGCTACGGCATGATTCCGCGGGCGGTAGCGTGGTTATCAGCGCGTGGCTTGCTGGCACCAGGCTGCGCTTAGGTGGACTTCACGCTGGGAAGCCGTCGTTGTAGCACTTGGTTAGGGTATTCTTCCACCGAGAGCACAGCTTCTTGTGAGCGACAATAGTCGAGACCGTGCGGATTATTGGTTAGGCTGATGCTCGTCTTTCGCAGCCCAGGCGAAGAATCCTGCGCTTCTCCGTTAATTCGCTTGCGCCAGCGACCGCTTCAATCACCCTAATCACAGCTACCCAATCATGTATCGTAAGCGGCTTATGATCGAAGGAGTGGAGTGGCTGGTAGACAACCCGCGACTATTTGAACACGAGGTGGGCTACAGTGGTTTCGAGATTCCAATAGATTATCGCGATCGCCGCTAGATCAAACGCGGCATGCGCGCACATCACTATCCAGATCCGGCCCGTGACGGCGAAGATCGTCCCGAAGACGAGGCCCGTGATCATCGCCTGTTCGACGCCGGGCAGCCCCAGATTAGCGTAATGGCCCAGGGCAAACACCGCGGAGGTGAGCAGGACGATAGTTACCTTTGCGCCGACCCCGGTTCCAAAAAGTTTGCCGAGACGTTCGAACAGGAACCCTCGGAAAATCGTCTCTTCTCCGAAGCCCGCTCCGACGATCATCGTGAAAATTATTCCGGGGAGTGCAGCCCGGTTTCCTATCACGTAATGGTAGGCGGAATTGATTTCGGGGGCGCCCATCAGCGGCATCACGATCGCCTTCATCAGGAGTTTGAACACGCAGCCGAAAATGATGCCGACGGCCAGACTTCCAAGCCAGCTCCTCGGTCGCACGTAACCGATCTCACGCCATGGCGTACGCGATCGCCAGGCCCACAGAAGCACCAGTAGGCCGCCAAGAGGTTTAAAGACGGAGGTCAGGACGATGACGAGAATCGCGAGAAGTCCGAGCGGCCCGAATTCGCGCAGTTGTGCGGCGATCGGATCGTCGGGCGGCGCCGCGGGTTCCGCTTCGGGGCGTTCCGGATCATCCGAGGCCTCTCTTGTCATGTCTTGTTTCAAAATACGCCGAGCCTAACGAGAACGAAGTGAGCTGCTGACAAGGAACCTACCACAAAGGAATGGGCACGATCAGTACTACAAAGCCGGAGTATTTTCGACACGCAATACTCATTTCGCACCCGCTTTGCAACAGGCATTGTCACCAAGGGGTTATGATCAGCCTAAATGTTTTGTCGGCCCAGATTACTACGAAGAGATCGAGTCGGCTGTTCGTGGGGTGGGATTCTTCTAGCTGTCGTTCAGCAGGGAAGGAGGGAGCTGTGAAACCTTTTCGCCCCTCAGTTTATCCGCTTCGCTCTGTGCAAGCCGCCAGATTTTGGAATCATTCGGCAATGCTTTGGTTGGTGGGGGACGAATGGAAATGTATGTGGGAGTTCCGGTAAGGTTAAAATCTACAAACCGTTGCAATGGAAAGTTGCTGAACTCAGTCTCTGACTTCAGATAATCAAGGGCAGCGGTCTTGGCGATCCCCCTGGCCAATTTCACCTTTTGAAGAGCCGTTAGCGCGGAAACCTTGAGATGTTTCCTCTTACTGGCGTTTGCTAAGGCTGTAGCGGTCACCTCGATAAGCATGTTTGCGGTCGCTTGAGGGTTAGTAACTATGCGGGCATCCATTCCAAAGGCGATATGAGCGAAAAAGCAATACGTGTTCTTCTTAACTAGAGTAGGCTTCATAGGAATTCTACTTCTGGGCAAGGCCGGGATACCACCCTGTAAGTCTGGACAGTTGAAGTAGGATTTGGGGTTGAAAGTCTGTTCCGCCAGACATGCGGCGCGACTTTTGATGTTAGAGATCATGACGTTTGTTCAAATGCTTCAGTCGCGCATGGAACCAGAACCACCCTCACGAGAGGCATAATGAGATGCCGCCTCCGTTCGGTAGACTCAGTGCTCCAGTTGGGCCTGAAGGTCGCGTAAAGCGGTGCCCCAACGAAGATTTAGCGCCCTGCGGGACGGATCGGGCCCGGCTAAAGATGCGATGAAACGTCGAGTGACGTAACTGACATGAGGTTACTCTAGATCCGGTCAATGTCGACATTAATCGGACCCTTTTAGGAAGACGAGCACGCCGCACCCCCACAGTCCCGGCATTCAGTTCAACGTCATCGAGGTGGGAATGGCGAATCACTCGCAGTCTCCGTTTCGGGCGCGAGTGGAATGGAAGCGACCCTGCGAGGGCTTCGAGCGTCTCGCCTGGTCGACGATCCGCAAATACGTTTTCAGGACAGACGACGGGTTTTCGCCGTTCCACGCGACACAGCCTTGCTATTCGCGAGGACCAGTCTGCGTGCGTCCGTATAGGGCGGGATTTCCGGCGGATCACCGGCCCGCAACTTTTCCTGAACGTCCCGCCAGAACCTCGGATCAAACAGATCACCGTGCCGCTTGAAAAGCGCGATCCGCGCCGGCTCCGGAAAGGAGAGAAAGTTTGGGAACTCCTCCGGAAAAATATCGCCTTCGCGGACCGGGAACCATGGTTCGGCGGATAGCTCTTCCTCATAGGTCTTGGACTGTGGCAGCTCGCGGAAGGTGCAATCGGTCAGCAGACAAAGCTCATCGTAATCATAGAAGACGACCCGGCCGCGTCGGGTGAGTCCGAAATTTTTTGTTAGCAGATCACCCGCAAAAATATTCGAAGCGGCCAGATCTTTAATCGACTGCGCATAATCGCAGGCTGCGGCAATCGCCGTTTGCGCGTCGCATTCGCGGAAGAGGAGATTGAGCGGCCGAACCCGTCGCTCGACGTAAACGTGCGCGATCACGACATCGTCGCCATCGACTCGGACGGTGCCACCGGCCTCGCGCTTCAGATCGGCCAGCAGGGAAGGCTCGAATCGGTCGCTGGCGATGCGCAGATGCTCAAACTCATGCGCTTCGACGAGGCGCCCGGCACGGTCATGCTCGAAAACCATCCGATAGCGACGCATCACATCCGCGCGATCGATATCCTTCGGGGCTTCGAACCGGTCGCGGATCAATTTGAAGACCACGTCATAACTGGGCAGCGTGAAGACAAGCATAACCATGCCTCGCGCGCCTTCCGCAGAGATGAAATGATCGCGCGAATTCTCCAGATGGCGGACGAAATCGCGGTAGAATTCGGTCTTGGCGTGACGGTTGAAACCGATCGCGTTGTAGAGATCGGCGACCCGTTTGCCCGGCATCAATTGCCGCAGCCATTGCACCAGCTCGTAGGGCGACGGCGCCGCCACCCGGAAATAGGCGCGCGTGTAGGAAAATAAAATCGCCAGATCGCTTTCGCCGATCAAGACCGCATCCAGCGCGAGCCCGGACTCATTCGGGTTGCGCAGGCACAACGCGATTGGTGTCGCTGTCTCTCCGGTCATGACGCGACCCACCAGGTACGCGCCTCGTTCGCGATAAAAAACGCCCCGGAAAATCTCGAGCGCTGCGGATTCGCAGTTCACAATCGACGTGGCGATACGATCGGCGGCAGCGGCACTCGTTGCTTCGAGATGGCGCCAGCAATCCGTCGGAAACCCGGCATCCCGCGTGTCGGTCAGCGCGTCCTTAAGCAAATCCGCCAAGACCGCTCCCCCGTAGCGCCGGCATAACTCTTCGCTTTGTTTGTTAGGCGGGGCATCAAAGTCGGTGTCGACGAACTCGATTGTCGGATCCACGCCTTCGGTGGCGAAGACACGCCGGGTGAGGGAATTAAAAAAACTCTCGGCGATTTCCCAGCGAATCGACTGCGTGATGAGTGACGAATAAACCGCCTTCGTCGCCCGCCAGATCGGGCGTGCCTCAAAACGCGCACCCATCAGATCGCGCACCCGATTCGTTAGGCCAGTTAGCACCCGGAAATAAAGCTGTAGCCGCTCGGCCGCGTCGTCGTGAGCGCCCCGCCAGTCGCGCGCCAGGAAACGGTCGCGCCCGCGCCGCGTGATCGCGTCGAAACGCGCCTCGTAATCCTGAAGGGCATTCCGCGCCTCCTCCGCACAAAGAGTCGCCAGCCGGCTATCGGTCCGTGTGGGTGACGGCACCGAAAGATGCGTTTCGCTCAATGAAATTGTTCTTCTTCGGTCGACCCGTGCAGAGCCGCGGTCGAGCACTCACCGCCAGCGATGACTCGGGCGACGTCGTCAAAATAGCCGGTGCCGACTTCGTGCTGATGTTTGGTCGCGGTGTAACCGTCGGCTTCGGCGGCAAACTCCGACTCCTGCAACTCAGAATAGGCGGCCATCCCGCGGTCGCGATAGCCGCGAGCGAGCTTAAACATGCTGTAGTTGAGAGCGTGAAACCCGGCCAGGGTGACGAATTGAAACTTGTAGCCCATCGTGCCGAGTTCGCACTGGAACTTCGCAATCGTCGCGCCGTCGAGCTTCGCCTTCCAATTGAAGGAAGGTGAGCAGTTATAGGCGAGGAGTTGACCCGGGAATTTCGCGTGAATGTTCTCGGCGAACTTTCTTGCTTCCGCGAGATCGGGTTTGGAAGTTTCAAACCAGAGCAGGTCGGCGTAAGGCGCATAGCTGAGCGCGCGCGCGATCGCCTGATCGATCCCGGCGCGGACGCGAAAGAAGCCTTCGACGGTTCGTTCGCCCGCCAGGAAGGGATGGTCGCGCTCATCGACATCACTGGTCAGGAGCTCCGCGCCGCCCGCGTCGGTCCGCGCGATGAGAATCGTCGGCACCTGGCAGACATCAGCGGCCAGCCGGGCTGCGGTGAGATTGGCAATCGCGGCCCGTGTCGGGATGAGAACCTTGCCGCCCATGTGGCCGCATTTCTTCTCGCTCGCAAGCTGATCCTCGAGATGCACTCCGGCCGCGCCGGCCTCGATCATTGCCTTGATCAACTCGAAAACATTGAGCGGTCCCCCGAAACCGGCTTCGGCGTCCGCCACGATCGGCGCGAACCAGTCGATGTCGTTCTTGCCTTCGCTGTGCGCAATTTGGTCGGCGCGCTGTAGCGCCTGGTTGATTCGCCTAACGACTGCCGGAACACTGTTTGCGGGATAGAGGCTCTGGTCCGGATACATCTGCCCGGCCAGATTCGCGTCCGCCGCAACCTGCCAGCCGCTGAGATAAATTGCCTTTAACCCTGCCTTGACCTGTTGCACCGCCTGGTTGCCGGTGAGCGCACCGAGCGCGGGAATGAATGGCTCGCTCTGCAACAGGTTCCATAACTTCTCCGCACCTCGCCGTGCGAGAGTTTGATTCAGCACCAGACTTCCTTGCAGCCGTTGCACATCGCCTAACGAGTAGGTGCGTTTTACCCCGTTCCAGCGCGGATCGTTGGACCAATCAGTCGATTTTGTCATAGCCAGGCAGCGTCAGGAATTCGACGAACTCGTCGTTGGTCGTGATTTGATCAAAGAGGTCACGCGCTGTGTCGAACTTATCTCCGGCGAAGCGTCTTACTTTCATCAGCTCTTGTTCAAGCACGCTGCGGAACAGTTCCTTCGTCACTTTGCGACCATCGTTCAATACCCCGCGCGGATGGCGAATCCACTGCCAGACCTGAGCGCGCGAGATTTCCGCGGTAGCGGCGTCTTCCATCAAATTAAAGAGCGGGACCGCGCCGTGGCCGCGCAGCCAGGCTTCCAGATATTGCACACCAACGCTGATGTTCTGGCGCAAGCCGGCTTCGGTGATCGGCTCGCTTGGACCAAAATCGAGCAGGTCTTTCGCCCGTACCTTCACCTCGTCACGCTTGCGCTCGATCTGGTTCGGTTGCGGCATTTTCGCGTCAAAAGCATCGAGCGCGAGCTGCACCATCCCGGGATGCGCGACCCAGGTGCCATCGTGTCCGTCGTGCGCTTCGCGCTCCTTGTCCGCGCGCACTTTGGCAAATGCTTCTTCGTTCGCGGTCGAATCGCTTTTTACCGGAATCTGGGCCGCCATTCCGCCCATCGCAAAAATGTTGCGGCGATGACACGTCTTGATGCAGAGGAGCGAATAGGAACGCATAAAATGCGTCGTCATCGTGATCAGCGCGCGATCCGCGAGGAGGAAGTCGGGCTTGTTCCGAAACCGTTTGATACAGGAAAAAATGTAATCCCATCGGCCGCAATTCAGCCCGGCCGAATGCTCGCGCAGTTCGTAGAGAATTTCGTCCATTTCAAAGGCGGCCGGGATCGTCTCGATCAGGACCGTGGCGCGGATCGTTCCCTCCGAGATGCCGAGCTCATCCTGCGCCAGCTTGAAGACATCGTTCCAGATGCGCGCTTCGAGATGGCTCTCCATTTTCGGCAGGTAAAAATACGGGCCGCTCCCCCGCCTGATAAGCTCTCGCGCATTGTGAAAAAAATAGAGTCCAAAATCGAAAAGCCCACCGGCAACCGGCTCGTCTTCGATGAGTAGATGCTTCTCGACTAGATGCCAGCCGCGCGGCCTAACGAGCAGGACCGCGACGGCATCGTTAAGCCGGTATTCTTTACCTTCGGGACTAGTAAAAGCGATCGTGCGCCGGATCGCGTCCCGTAGATTAATCTGGCCCTCGATCATGTTCGCCCAGGTCGGCGCGTTCGCGTCTTCGAAATCAGCCATGAACATTTTCGCGCCGGAGTTGAGGGCGTTGATCACCATCTTGCGATCAGTAGGTCCCGTGATCTCGACCCGCCGGTCGCGGAGATCGGGCGGAATCGGAGCGCATGTCCAATCACCTTCGCGGATTTCCCTTGTCTCAGACAGGAAGTCGAGCGTTTCGCCGCGATCGAACGCCGCTTGCCGTTGTTGGCGGTGTGCCAGGCATTCCAACCGCCGCGCATTGAACTTCCGTTGCAACTTCGCGACGAAGGCGAGCGCTTCCGGAGTTAGGATTTCCTCAAACGTGGGTCTGATCTCGCCGAGAATCCGGACGCCTTGTGGAGTCCGAGCTTGATCGACTTTTGTCATGAGTTCTCTCGGGAAAGATTTCGGGCTTAATACCATCACGCTTTCGTTAAGGCCGCCCGTCGATTGCCGTCGAGCGTGAAACACATAACGAGCTGATCGGGCGCCGTGACATGCGATGTGTAAGGGTCTAGCTCGTGGTCGTTACACTATCGGAGCATTCGTCGATAGCGCTTAGGCACGCCAGATCACTCTCATGCATGCGTGCGCCGACGGCCTCCCTATGCTGCACGCTTCGCAGGCGCGGTCTTACCGAAAAACTCAATAACGTTTCGCGGCTCATTCTTGCCGTTTTCACCGGGGGTCAATTCGAAGGTGAGCTTTTTGCTGCCGATCTCGCTTAAGGCGATGTCAGCCGCTTGCATACCAGGCATAGTCTCCACCAATGGTTTGTGGCCGAGATTGAGCTGCCGGACACGGCGTGAGACCATATTCACCAAAATTCCCTGGTTAGGGACGATTTCCAAGGCTGCTTTGAGAAGTTCGGCTTTCATGAGTTATAAGATGTTGACGATATGCGCACGGACGGTGTTCGTCGTTACGCTTCCAATTAGTTCAATTCAGCGACCGTACTCCCGTAGCAAATTTTCCTCATCTTCTGAGTTCAGACCAAATCTGTCCAAGATCTTGCTCAGCTTCGCGCTCGAATAAGCGCCGGACGATCAATCGCTTTCCTGAACATAAGGCCTCTTTCGTGCTTTCCTAATGAAAAGAAATTTAGGTCCGCACGGATTGGTTTGTAAGACGCAAGGCTCGCACCGAGAAATGTCCTGGTTGGCTCAGCGAGCGACTCGCACCGGGTAATGCGTTATAAGAAGGTGTCAACCACACCGGCAAAGGCGGTTCTGGTTGTTAACTAAGGATAGTGGCTAAGCCAGATGGAGTCTCGATTGACTATCCTGTTGCCGATCTGGTCTGGATTACTCGGTTGCGGGCGAGGGTATCGCCACAATCCAAATCTCGCTCAATTTCAGCATCCGCTCATGAAACTTCTTTGGACGTTTCAAGGTCTGTTCCCTCATGACCGCATTTGCTATGATCCATGCTCCACAGCTGAAAACAGCATGCCTTGGGAACTTAACTGACATATCTCTTTCATACTCGGTCGGTGTGTGGCTAGACCGAATCCAACAAGTCATCCCCGTCCTCCATTGCTCAAGCTTCTTGTCTTTCAAACCTTTGACATATTGCCGCAAATCAAAATCAAAGTGGCGAATGTCGCGTGTGGCTTTATTTCGCAGAGATGAGAGCGCATCCACGAACATGCACGCCTCGGGCGACAATAGTTTAAACGCTTTGATAAGCGTTAATTTTCCCAGGCTAGCATCGACTGGAACTAAAGGGACAACTTCGTTTAGGTCCGGGCTCTCAAAATGTGTAATCAGCAAGTGGTTTAATGCCGCTTCGACAAGGGCGTGCATCTTAATAACGAACGTCCAGTCATCAGCGCCTAGTACCTCAAATGGATCGTGGCTTACCTTGAAAGTTTTTTGTAGCCACGAGCGGACGGGCTCAGTCAAGGCGTACACCATTACAAGCTCGGTATCCTTAGTGGACCTGCTTGCGAGAGCTTCTGGTTTTGGAGCGGGTTTGCTGGTCTTCTTCTTCACGTCTTTTCACTTCCTCTTTGGGCACCGAGACAATCTTTTTTCATCGCAGTAACGAATCCGTTCGGACGGCTTTTGCTCTCGTCGCGCAGGATTTCTGAAGAAAGATTATGCCTGCCGAAAGGGGAGCGCAAACTACCATGCAGCACTCTGCTGGGATAACTCTGACGTTGACGGTGATTCTGCTGTCTTCCGCCACCAGTTCCTCATCATCAACCCTTGGATTCCTTACGGACCAATTGTGCGACCGACAATTGTAATGGCCGAAATCCGCCAGTAGACGGATCTCTGGTGCCGTTTTTCAGCTCCCATACACGCAGCGCCGCCAAGAGCAATCTCCGGGTGCGCGCGAGAGATCCGTATGGCAGCAATCTTATCTCTTCGGAACCAGAATCTCTCCTGATGGCCGAAAATGGCTTGCGCTTTCGAACCGGCCCTTTCTTTGCTGTCTCTGTCGGCGAGGCCAATGGCCCGTTTGCCAGCGCGATGAGTTCAGACTTAGCACTCTTGGATGGTGATCTAATAAGTCCTCGCTTTTTTGTCTTCAAATGCTGCGGCGAATTTCTCCGGGTCGTGTGATCGACAGTCTACCTAACCTCGGTCTCACAACGCGGTTTGCACGGGTCTATCGTTTCGTAAACATAAATCGGCATGGTAAGTCTTATCCTCGGAATTTGCTGGCGCGGCGCCGCGCGGGAATGGGGTGAGCCTGCTGTTTTGGGTTCTTGGGAGAAGGATGCTGCGGGTGCGATGTCTTGCGCTCTGGAACGGAGCGACTGTCTCTAAAGTCCCGTTTTGCTTGTCGATTGGAATTCATGACTGAAGAGCGGAAATTGAAATCAAAAGAGTTCGTCGAGGTGTTTGTCGGTTGAGATCCGGCCGACTTTCTCTGCCCTGGGTACGCCGCAGGCGGACAAGGCAGCAGTCGTCTCTTCCAAGGTAAGTGAATGCTTAAGAACCACTGGACGAATGGCGTACGCCACGTCGACGTCGTGCAGTAATTCAGCGAATTGGCGTTTGTGCATTTTGGTTTGGCGTGTAGCGCGGATGTATTACCAGGTTGAGTCGAATGCGGAATTGGAGAGCGGCATTTGCTGGCATGGTTTCGAGGGCAGCAGAACAGGAGTTCCGCCTTCGTTTTCCCAGCGACTCTCAGCGAAAGAGTCGGGCTCTGCGCTTCCCGTGTTCGAAACAGCAGATGAATCCCCTTCCCGAAGAACTGATCGGAGAAGGCGACGGTTATCGGTCGTACTCGTTTCGGTGGCAGTCATTGTTAGTAATGGAGATATCCTCCAAGGACGACCCAAGTCATGGAATGACAGGCATTCCGCAGCATGGCGTGGGCATGGTCTCAGAGCGAGGTGTTCCACTCCGTGGTAGTGGTCTGGTTCTGACTACTGTTCAATTGCTGGGCCAGTTGGATTTTTTCCTTTGAAACGCGACGGAGCTGTTTCGTCAGGCCGACTTTCGAGAGACTCCAGATGATCCATTTCGTGGGATCGAAATTCCATGGCTGGACACCGTTACGATAGTCGTGTTGAAATTCGTGGTGATAGTTATGATAGCCTTCGCCCATGGTAAAAAGAGCGATCAACCAGGAATCGCGCGCCGAGCACTTAGTCGAATAAGGCTGAGTGCCGAAGACATGACAGGCACTGTTGATCAGGAATGTGCAATGCTGCAAAAAGACAAGACGAGCCACGCCGGCAAGCAGAAAGGAGCCGAGCGCGCCGCTCCAACCATTCCAAATGAATCCTGCCGCCGCTGGCAGAATGAAGCTAACGATCACCGCGATCAGGTGGATGTAGCGATGCTGCCAGCATACCAACCTATTTTTTAGCAGGTCAGGGACATTATCATAGGACAGGTCGCCCTTAAGCTTGAAGAGCAACCAGCCGATGTGGGCATAAAAGAAGCCCTTAGAGATACTGTAGGGATCTTCATCGTGGTCGACATGTTTATGATGACGTCGATGTTCGCTCGCCCACATCAGGGCTGAGTTTTCAAAGGCGGCCGCGCCAAAAATTAGGGTGAAAAGGTGCACTGGCTGGCGTGCCTGGAAGGTAAGATGCGCATAGAGGCGGTGATAACCGAGGGTGATACTGAATCCGGTCGCCAGGAGCATGATGAAGAAAAGCGACACCTGAAAGGCATCCACTCCAAAATTCCAGAGATACCAGGGAACCAGAGTCAACGTCAGCGCGAGCGTACCAATAAGGAACGAACTTGTGACCCAGTTGATCTGCTCGAAGGGAAACTGACGTGCCATGCGGATCGGCCAGGGGACAGACTTTGTCTTGGATGTCATTGCGAGTTGGTCGGCGGTGGTGTTCGGGTTCAACTCCGAATTTCCGGATGGCGGCTGGTAGGATTCGCGTCGGTGATAGTTCCCGTCTCGGCATCGAGAATGAGAATTCCGTCCTCTGAAGTCTCGAAAAGCCGGCGATATCGCGCTTCCGATTTTCGCAGCACCTTATCCGCGCCATTCTGAAAGATCGTGCGCGATTGCCGAGTGTTAGCCCCGGTGGCTTTCATGAATCGAGCGTTGCTGTCATCGAGATATTGGTATTGAGCAGACGCGCGATCGGGCATTGAGTTTTCGCCGCCAAGGCGGCGTCAATAAAATGGCTTTGACTGGCGCCGGGAGCCTTCGCGCGGACATCGAGCTGAATGCGGGTCATCGTCCAGCCAGCTTGCAATTCCTCGAGTGTGGCTACGGCAGTGGTATCGATGCGTTGGACGCGAAACCCGGCAAGTCCCAGCTCATTGGATAACGCCATGGAGAAACAGCCGCCGAGGGCCGCCGCGATCAGTTCGTCCGGATTAGTTCCAATCCCCGACTTGAAACGTGTCCGAAAGGAATATTGGATCCGATCAAGCACGCCGCTTTCGGTGCTGATCGTTCCACTGCCTTCGCAAAGGCTCCCTTTCCAAATCGCCGAGGCTTTACGATTCATTAAAAGCCCGTCCCAAGCCGTTTTCCCACGCTCAGCGGTACGGATGCAGCGCCCAATCAGCCAATACTTTGTTTCGTGGTCAGTGATGCTTCTTGGCTATAGGCTGCGCATCGCGCCGGCCTTACGCCGCGCCCTATGGAACTGCGTCACCTCCGATATTTTGTAGCTGTTGGCGAGGCCCTTAGTTTCACCAGGGCGGCGGAACAGCTGCATCTGGCGCAGCCATCGCTCACTCGTCAGATTAAGAATTTAGAAACCGAAATCGGCGTGCGGCTCCTGAATCGCAACAAAGGGAAAGTGAGCCTCACTCCGGAGGGCCGATCATTTCTTTCCGATGCAAAAAGAGTCCTCGTGCACAGCACAGACATTGTGGAATCGGTCCAGCGACTCCATCGCGGTGAAATAGCAACGCTCAACATTGGATATGTGGCGAATTTCTTTCCCGCACCCCTCCCTGCCTCGCTGGCCGCATTTCAAAGGAAATTTCCAATGGTCTCGGTGAACCTTTTCGATATGACGTACGGCGATCAACTTCGTGCCTTGGAAGAGGGCAGAATCGATCTTGGTTTTGTAAAGATGCAGCCTTCGCTTGCAACGCGAGAGTTGCAATTCCGATCTCTCGGGTCGGATAAAATCATTGTGGCAGTGCGCGAGGGCGACCGGCTGGAACAGAATGCCGTGATCAGACTAAAAGAGTTAAGGTCAATGTTCTTTATCGGGATGTCCGAAAAAAGCTATCCGGGTTACCGCAGTTGGTTGACTCAAACGTGCCGCAAGGCTGGTTTTGCACCCAAGGTTCTGCAAGATGTTGAGATCGAGCGGATCGTTCTTCAGGCGGTTGGAGCGGGTCTGGGCGTCGCCCTCCTGCCCGAACAGGTAGAGAAGCTTCGCCACGAGAATGTCGTCTTTCGTCCGCTGGCTCCAACTATTCGCACGCTGTCGTGTATTGCATGGAAGAAAGAAAACACCTCGACGGTACTGAAGGCTTACGTAGAGGCCCTGAAGGAGAGGAAAGCGAGTATGCGCTAGCCAATGGCATGCTGCGCATGACGTCGATATTTTACTTTGTACCAGCCTTCCTCCGCAGGCGCGCCATCCTCTTGGTCACAACCATGAAGCCGTTGGCGCTCAGCTAGTGCGATCGTAAGGCCAGTGGGATTGGAATCTCCCAGTCGCCGAGCAACGGACAAAAATGCAGTAACGCCGGCTGAATTTCCAAATTCTGCCGGCCTACGCGGTCACCGGTGCCTTCGATACGATCTTCGGCGTGGTTGGTTATTGGCGGGTGAAAAATTACGGGGACGGCCACCCTTTCGTTGCGTCGCTTCTCCGCCTCCTCGCCCGGTATTTCCGGGCAAGCGCGGCTCGATTTTTACCGGCCGAACTGAGCGCGTTTGTCTTCCGCCACCCTCTTCTGCTAACGGGGCCGCGCTGTAATCAAATCCTTCCGCCTTCTTTCGCACAATCCCGCGACCTATGAACCGCTCGAGCAATCGCAACTGAGCGTGGTCCTCAGGGGTCACGAAGCTAATCGCATCGCCTACCGCGTGCGCACGGCCCGTTCGACCGATCCGGTGGACGTAATCCTCCGCGTGCATGGGGAAATCGTAATTTACCACGTGCGAGATGCCATCGACATCGATGCCGCGCGCAGCGATATCGGTGGCAACGAGGACACGTACTGCTCCCGATTTGAAATCCTCCAGCGCGCGCAGGCGCTGATTTTGCGAACGATTCGAATGAATTGTCCCAGTCTTGATTCCGCCGGCCTGAAGCTTGCGCGCAATTCGATCAGCGCCCCGCTTGGTTCGCGTAAACACAAGTACCGTGTCGAACTGGGGATCTGCCAAAAGATAAAGTAGAAGAGCCGGCTTCTGCTGAGGACGCACATCGTAGACGAACTGCGTAACGGTTTCGGCGGGATTCGCGCGTCGCCCGATCTCGATCGTCTTGGGTGATTTCTGAAACTCGAGCGTCAGCTTCTCGATCTCACGAGAGAACGAGGCCGAGAACATCAGCGTTTGCCGATTTTTCGGAAGTGCTTTGACGATCTGCCGGATCGGTGGAAGAAACCCCATGTCGAGCATGCGGTCGGCCTCGTCGAGGACAACGAATTCAATCCCCGAGAAATTTGTCAGCCGCCTTTCCATTAGATCGATCAGCCGCCCTGGCGTCGCCACGATGAGTTCAACACCGGAACGAAGCGCTTCGATCTGCGGGCGCTCACTTACTCCGCCGAAGATCGTGGCCATGCGCAAGGGAAGATATCGGGCGTAGGCTCGGATATTCTCCTCTATCTGAACGACGAGTTCCCGCGTCGGAGCAACTATCAGCGCACGCAGTCCGCGCGAGTGCTCATTCCTTCTGCTGGCCATCAACTTGGTTAGGATCGGCCAAACAAATGCCGCCGTCTTTCCCGTCCCCGTTTGTGCGATGCCGATGACATCGTGCCCGGCCAGAATCTCCGGAACAGCAGCTAACTGAATTGGTGTCGGCTCAGTATAACCAGCGTCCTGAATGGCCTTTTGAATCAATGGTCCGAGTTGCAGCGGGCGAAATGGCATAGCAACTGTTATAGTCGTCCGATGCCGCCGGATTCACACATCAATTTGTGAACTCCCCCGGCGCACGGACCATAACCACCAAGATACCTCCTGCACGCACCCTCCCTGAAGCGATCGTTCTGCGCCGGTGGCGCCGGGAAGGTCGCAATCTCGAATCTGAGTGTGACGCGCGCGATCTCCGGAGTGGAGGTACTCTCAATTCACAATTTAGCGACTTCGCGCGCTATCTCCGATAAGCGGACGCGTCTTTGATGGGATTATAGGGCACGCGTCCATTTCGGGTGGGCGCAAAGACAAAGCCATAACGATCCCCTTTTATATCCATTGGCTCGAGAAGTAAGCCTCTCTCACGAGCCCTTTCATTGTATTCAATCAGCACCCGGGCGGTTCCATTGAAGCCCCACATCTTGAAGCCGGTTCCGAACAGCCCACCGTTCGGGAAAAGATTCTCCAAACCCGCCATGGCATGGAAGCAGTTGATCGCGATCTGGTTTCTTCGGTAAAGACGATCGTCAGCACGATACTTGATCTTTCCTCCATCGAGCAATCGCTTACGGCCCACGGCGAGATCAAACGCTTGCTTGTCGATTTCGTATGGGCCCCACATCGCTACCGCAACCTTTTCCCTCGCCGCGAGGTTGATCGTTTCTTCGAGGGTAAAGTTCTTGCCGGGAGATAAGGGACAGTCATTCCATTGCGGAATAACTCTGCTACCCACACCGTCAAAGACGCACAGATGAGGATTGCTCGTGAAATCGCGCGGTAGCCAGCTAATAGTAAACGCCTCAAAATTGCGATTCTTGTATCTTCGCGTTTTCAGACCTGGAGTTAGTCTGGATTGCTTGTTATCTGACAGCACTCGAATGACCGAGATAAACGAATGCGAAAATTCCGGATCGTTGCCGTGGTTTTGATAAGCAAAAGGAATAATGAAATAGCGATCGTGCGTATTCCGGCTCTCACCAAGACGGGCCGAGACTTTGGCTTTAATCCGATTAACGATCTGAGCGTAGAGCGGCACATCATAGTTTGAGAAATCGACCTCCCGCTGGATCAATCTCGCCTGCGCAAGCGACGGCAAAACAAGAAGGAAAACAACCGCTCTGAAAGACATGTTCACGAATGATCAGACTGCTATCGCGCCAAGCCAACTGTCTCGTGTCATCATGAGATAATTCAACCGGATTTCAACGGCCTTGTTCGTGCCCATGTATAAGAATCACATAGTTAACTGGCGCTCAAAGCTCCGGCTGCAACGTGGAGCGCGTCGCAAGACTCGTGAGGCAGGACTAACGCGTCAGCGCAGGACGCCAGCCGGTTTGAAATCATCGTCATTGAGCGTCACGTCCTGGTCGATGCGCGCGCCATTGAATGTCGTCACGGAATTTTTCCTTGGCCCATGCACGGTAAGGCTGGCGGGGATCGGGTTGTGCTTTTCGTCGCGGGCGATCCGCGTCACTTCGATGCTGCGAATGAGGTCGCCGGAAGAGGAAAACTTGTCGATGCGGAGCGGGACAAGGCGGCGCGGATCAACCCAGCTGCGCACCTTTGCATAGATGGAAAGAGAGGAGTTGCCGGGCTTCGATTGGAGAATCTGGCAGTTCACACCGTTGATTGCTTCCGAGCCAACGATTGCCTGCTCCTTCCATGCGTAGACATTCTCGACTGCATCCTGAAAGGAAAGGTCGCTGTCGAACAGTCCCTCGCTCATTTGCGGCGCGGCGATCGTGCGGACGGGTTGGTGCGGAATGAGGATCGAACCACGCGGTGCCTTGCCCGTGTCCTGATGAAGGATCACGACTTCGTCCTTATGCTCGTTAGGCCAGAGCACTCGGTAGGCAAGATCAGTCGCGGTTTTGGTGCGACGCTGCTTGATCTGCAGTTGCAAGACGCGCTTACCACCATCGACGGAGCGCACCTCGAGTTGGGTGCGAATGAGCGCGCTCCCTTGAACATCGCTATCCAATCGACGCGCGAGTTCTTCGGGAGATATAGCGGGCGGCGGCGGCACCTCGGCACCGAGCGCGATCAGGCTGAGGGCGGCGGCGCAAACAGCACAAGTGAAAAGGAACTTCACAGTCATCGGATAAATTCGCGGAATACTCATGTTTTGCGCGCCCCTTAGCCGGCTTGCAAGGCGAGACTGGGCGTCAGCCGCGCGCTGCGCCAAGCGGGATAAAGACCGCTGACAATGCCCACCACGACGGCAATCACAACCGACAGTCCGAGAAGCGGAAGACCCAGATCTGGCTGGAGCAGGCCCCGAATAGCTGGAGTTTCACTCAGCAATCGGACGCCAATGACGCCCAATGTCACACCTATAATCCCACCGAAGAATCCGAGCAGGGCAGACTCGTAAAGGACCATCCGGATGATGCGTCGGCGCGTCCAACCGACTGCGAGCAAAACACAAATCTCGTGGGTACGCTCGAAAACCGTCATGAGCATCGTGTTCATAACGCCGAGAACACCGACGAGCAAGGCGAGGAGAGACGTGCCCCAGCTCATTGCCCTCACAAGTCGAAACCCTTCATTGTGGCTAAGGTGCTCGCTCACGGTCACGGCGCGAACCTGCGGGACGCGTTGCTCGATTTGCTGCGTAAGCTCATGCAGTTGTTGTTCGTTAGTCGAGGGCGTCACGCGGACGTCGATGGCATTGATCTGATTAGAGGAACCGAGGATGCCCTGGAGGAGCGGCAGAGAAAGAATAACCGATCCGTCTTCGACCAGTGCGCCGCCTTTAACGATGCCGACCACTTTGAGCTGCTTCGTTTCAATCTGGATGGGGTCGCCAACTTTTTTCTTGAGCACCTCCGCCGCTGTTTGACCTAACACGACCGCCTCTTCCGCGGCGCTGTTTGGCATGCGGCCGGAAACCACCTCTAGATTGTTCCAGGAAAATCCACCCCATTCCCGCGCCGAGAGAATCATCAGGTCAGAGTCTTCCACGCTCGTCACTTCCACGAGCAGACCGCAGGTTGCGGCAATGTGCGGAAGGTCCTTGATCCGATCCCGGACAGAGGCGTCAAACGGCTTAGGCGTGAGCGAACCGCTTCTGTTGCTCACGACGATATCGGTACCGCGCGCCTTCAATCCAACTTGCCAGCTTTTCTCAAATCCGCGCGATATTCCGACCAGTGCTACCACCGCGCCAATGCCGATGGAAATTCCAGCCAGCGTGAACCCAGTGCGCACGGGTCGTCGCAACAGCCCCCGCAGAACGACCGTAAAGAAGGTCATGCTATGTTGGCTGCAATTCTCGGCGCGCCGGTCGGCTCGTCCGAAACAATTCGACCATCCACCATGTGAAGAATTCTGTCCGCCCGCTCGGCGATTGATGGGTCATGAGTAACTAGCACCATGGTGCGGCCCTGCTCCCTTTGCAGGCGAATGATGAGATCGAGCACTGAGTGCGCGTTTTCGCTGTCGAGATTGCCGGTAGGTTCATCCGCCAACAACAGAGACGGTCCGTTAGCAAGGCTACGTGCGATCGCGACTCTCTGACGCTCGCCACCGGAGAGCTTGGAGGGCATATGATTCAGCCGATCGCCAAGACCGACCAATCTCAGCAGTTCAACCGCATGCTGATGCCGTTCCGAACTTGAGCGATTACTCTCGAACATTGGAAGCTGCACATTCTCGAGCGCAGTGAAAGTTGGCAGGAGGTGAAAGGCTTGGAAAATGAATCCGACCTCACAGGCGCGATAAGCTGCGGGGTCAGGGGAGTCTGGGACAGAATTGCCCCGGTAGAGGAGCTGTCCAGAAGTTGGTCGGTCCAACCCGCCTAGCAATTGCAACAAGGTGGATTTGCCGCACCCGCTCGGCCCGGTGATTGCGATAAATTCTCCTTCATTGATCGAGAAATCGACGCCGCGCAGTGCCTTGACCTGCCCTTCGTCAAACTCGCGGGCAAGTGCTTTCGCTTCGAGAAGGAGCACAGCGCTGGCAGCGGTCGGATTCACCTGATTACAAGTATCGATCCCAGAGACTGCCAGCGCATTAAAAGAACTGACGACTCGGTTAATCTCCGCCGTGGTCGTCGAGCGCGTCCTTCGCTTTCTCCAGGTCGTCCTTGCGCCTTTCGACCTCTTCCTTCAATGCCTTTTTGCGATGCTCTTCACGCTCTTTCAACGCTTCTCTTTCCTCGTGCGTGAGAGGTCGGGTCGTGGTGGTTGTCGTCTGTTGCTGGATTACGTTCGGTCCAGTGGACGCGGTCGGAGTGTGTTCCACTACGACGCGCGATGCGACGAGACGGTTCCCGGCGGTTGTGTATTGCACCGAGAGCGGAGCGCCGAGCGCAAGTTGATCAATCGCTACTGGAGCCCCGGTTTCATCCACGACAGTCGTCGTCTTGGTCACGACGTACTGAACGGGGGCCTGATTCGCATCGGTTCTTACGACTAGCGTCTCAGATCCAGGAACAAATTCCGCGAAAGCGCCTCTCGTTGCCGTCACGGTCGTTGTTGTCTGCGCCAGTGCTTGGGTGCAACAGGCACAAATTCCCATGGCGAGCAAGACCGGGGCGAGCTTGTTGATATTCGTTTTCATACTGAAGATTCGTGCCGGACTGAGAGTGTGGTCCGGTCCCCTTCCCGCTAAATGATCTCGACTTCTCAGACGGGCCTTTCGTGGTCTAGCCCGGCGACCCAATTCTGCGCCACTGCGGACCGACCCGCGGATCGGCCAGACAACGCATGAGATCGATTAAAGCATTGCGGTAACTTGGATAAGGTCGTCGCTCTCCCGGCTTTTTCGGCTGAAGTTTTTCCGCGTATTGGGGCAGCACCGAATGCGGAAGACCAGCGCGCTGATGATGAACACCGTGAAACGGCTCGTGCAGCAAACTGAACGCTAACAGGCGTCCAAGCAGGCTCCTCGCGACAATGCTGCGAGTCGCGCCATTCACCGTATCGCCGGTCATTCCGACGTGCTCGATGTATTTTCGCCAGCTCTGAAGGTTCGCCGCCAGAAGCGCCGGGGCGAGATACATCAAAAGAAAATATTTCCACAGCCCGAAGGCCGAGATTAACAGGATAATCACACTCCAGGTTACAAAGACCAGCCCCAGTTCGGCCCAGATCCTCCGCCGCACCCGCTTGCTCCGCACCGGGGATGACGACGAGATAAAAACCCGCAGGAAAACAAACGGACCGTAAAAAAGGCCGAAATTCAGTTCGCAAAATGCGGCCAGACATCTTCTCCATCGTGGAATCTCGGGGTTGGAGAAGGGCCACAATTCACAGTCTCGTTCTGACGCCAGATATGCGTGATGAGCTTGATGAACGACGCGGTAAAGGCTGAAACTCATGAAGCTGAGTGTACCGATCACCGTCCCGTCGAATTCATTGAAGCGACGACTCTTCCGGAGCAATCCGTGGGCAGCCTCGTGCAAACCGATCAGCGTGCCATGCATCAAATGGGCCGCGACAATCACGAGCAACGCCACCAGCCAAACGAAGCCGTGTTGCACCGCCAAGGCGAGCAACGCTTCGGTGAAAATCAACCCGAACACAAGAAGCTGAAAGGCACTTTTCAGCACCCAATGCGCCTCGTGTGCTTCGCGAAAATCGTCAGCAAGGGAGCCAGAAGTCATCAACATCGGTTCAGCAGATAGGAAATCCCGGAATCCGGCGAGCGGCAGATGCCCGCCAGAATTCTCCTAAATATGCCATCGAGCTCCTCCATGTCACGCTGGGAAAAAAGGCTCTCGGGAAACAGCCAGGCGATCTCCAACCCTTCGCGCTCCTCGGTGATTTCACACCCGAGCTGAAAGCGCGCGGTCCCGGTTGAGCGCATAGTTAAATGCGCCCAAAGATTCGGCAGTGAAACGTTGGGGACGGGGTGATTTTGCAAAGCAAAACTGTACTTCGAACAGGGGGTTGTATCCGGCTGCAGATTTCTCGCCCATTGCGTTAGCCAGTTCGACAAAAGGCACAGTATTGGCAAACGCGTCAATCGTTCGGCGATGACTGGCCCGCAGGTGATCGGCCACCGGCCGCTTGCGATCAATCTCGCTTCGCAGTGGGACAATGCCCGAATAGTAACCCATTGTCTCGCGCGCTTTTGGTTTGGTGCGGTTGGCGACTGGAGTACCAACCACAAGATTTTCGCAGCCATTCCAATCGCAGAACGCAATTTGGAATGCCCCGAGCAGTGCATCGAACAGAGTGACACCAGTCCTGCGAGCCAGTCCCCTCGTTTCGTTAGTCAGGTTCTCCGAGATTTGCGAAAGCCACCGCGTTGGTGGACCAGACGGAATCGGCGTGCTCCAGATTCGGCGCGTGTCGGCCAGAAGAGCCTTCCAAAAACCAAGTCGCTGTTCCAGCACTGCAGGCTGCCAGAAGGCGCGTTCATTTGTGCCCCACTCCGTGTAGCTTTGCGGCACCGGCGGCAGAGCCTTGCTCGCTGCGACCCTTCCTCCGACGTAGGCTGCAAACAGATCCTCGACCATGACGCCAAGGCTCCAGCCGTCGGCAATGGCGTGATGAATTGCGAAGACGAGCACATGCTCGTTTGCACCAAGGCATAAATCGGTCACCCGATACAGCGGTCCCTGAACAAGGTCGAATGGCTTGCGGAAAATTTCCGCCGCTGCCTCTTCGATCGATTCTCGGCGCGCGTCGGCGGGCGCGACTTCTCTGAAATCGAACTCGATTCCGAAATTCCCTCGGATCATCTGCAGCGGACGCTCTTTGCCTGGCAGGATTGAAAGCCGCAGAACTTCATGACGATCTACGACCTGCTTGATCGCGGCGCGGCAGTCGGCCTCGGTGAGAGGCCCGCGAACTTCGATCAAACAGCAGATATGATTCGCATTGTCGTCTGCAGGGACAGGTGACGTTTCCCACAGTTCGCGTTGCGGCAGTGTCAGCGGATGGAGCTGCGCCTCACCGCTTTCAAGCCATTGCTTTAGGCGGGCGCGCTGATCAGCCGGCATGGGGAGTGCGTCAGATGGACCTAACGACTGGCGCCTTCGATCGTCTCAGTCTCTTTAGCGTCTGTTTCGTCACCAAGAAGGCGCTCAATTTCTTCGTCGGAGATCGCATCCAAATCCACCGCGTCGGTTGATTCGCTCGATGGCGCAACTGGAGTCGGTTCCGCTACAGGAGCGCTCGTGGCACCGCCAAGGTGGCCCATGATTAACGAAGCGATCTGGCCGATGGTCCGCGCTCGCATCAGACTGGTCGGTGGCAAGGCGACACCGACGGCCGCTTCCAGTGAAGATTCGATTTCAACACCCATCAACGAATCCAATCCGAGGTCGGTAAGCGGCTGATCGTCGCGCAAGCTATCCGGCTTGACCCGCAACACGGAGCCAACCGCTTCTCGCACAGCCTGGCAAATCACCGCCTGTTTCTCAGCCGGGCGCGCGGCGTCGATCCGGTTGCGCCAATCGCTCGTCGCGCCGGTTGACTCCTCGCTTTCAAGCGCGGAAAAAATCCGCTCGAGCAGAGGATTCGCTTGCATGACTCGAAAGAACTGGCGCCATTTCGCCCAATCGACGCGGATCGCGATCGCTTGCGTGCTACCCGCGCTCAGGAGGGATTCGAGGAGAGCTGTTGCTTCGTTAGGCGAAATTTCCAGCGTTCCCTGCCGCGCGAGAAAATCGGCGACCCGCTCGTTACGCGCCACATAGCCTTCTCCGCCGAGAACGCCCCAGTTCACGGTCAGTGCGGGCAGACCGAGCGCGCGGCGATGATGCGCGAGGCTGTCGATGAAGGCATTTGCCGCGCTGTAGTTGCCCTGCGCAGGATTACCGAAAATGCTCGATACGGAGGAGAACATGACAAAGCAATCGAGCTCGATTTCGCGCGTTGCTTCGTGGAGCATCCACGCGCCCAGCGCCTTCGGTTTGAATACGTTTCGCATCCGTTCGGGCGTGAGCGCGGCCAGCGGTGCATCGTCGATCACCATCGC
Organism: uncultured Verrucomicrobiae bacterium; assembly: GCA_963786175.1. Classification (GTDB taxonomy): domain Bacteria; phylum Verrucomicrobiota; class Verrucomicrobiia; order Chthoniobacterales; family UBA10450; genus JAICXG01. The sequence goes on from CAWAYD010000008.1 coordinate 72,431, forward strand.
AAGATGGAAAACGCCGCGTAGTGGATACGGTCCGAAGTCAAGCGCGAGGAGTCGCCGCACGTCGTCAGGCGCGCCAATGTCCGCAGTCACGATCCGCACGTCGACGCCGTGCTCCTCGAGGTTCGCCACGAATTTTCCAGCCTCCGGACTTGAAGCACCGCTGCGGCTCGTCAGCACCAGGTGACGCGCTCCACAGTCAACCAGCCATCGAGCAAGCACCTTGCCGTAGCCTCCGAACGCGCCCGTAATCAAATAGGTCGCATCCGCTTTCACCTCGAATCCGGGACCGGGCAATTCACCTCGGCGCGGAACAAATGGTGGTGGAAACGCCACCACGACTTTGCCGATATGTTTCCCGCTGGACATCAACCTAAACGCGGCATCGACTCGAGAAGCGGGAAAAGCCCGGAACGGGAGTGGTCGCAACGCGCCTTGTTCGACCAACGCCGAAATCTCGTTGAGCATCTGACGGGTCCGTTCTTCATTACCGTGGAACACCGCATCCATCGCTATGACGTGGAACGAAGCGTTATTTCGCAGCGGGCGCAGGGGGATGCGCGAGTTCTGATAAATATCGCGCTTCCCGATTTCGACAAAGCGGCCGAACTCGCCGAGACACGAGAGTCCCATTGGAATCGCCTCACTGGCCAGAGCATTCAGCACCACGTCGACGCCTTTGCCATCGGTCAGATCCAGCACGGACTCGGCGAAATCGCCGCGACGGGAGTTGATCACGTCTTTCACTCCGAGCGTCTTGAGCAAGGAACGTTTACTCTGACTACCGGCACTGGCGATGACCTCCGCTCCAAGGTAATGCGCGATTTGAATTGCGGCCATCCCGACCCCTCCAGCGCCGGCATGCACGAGAACGCACTCGCCCCTGCGCAATCGCGCCACATTGTGGAGCGCATGCCACGCGGTCATAAAGACGACCGGCAAAGTTGCCGCAGCTTCAAAAGTGAGCCCCTTTGGAATACGACGTACGTCACCGGCTCGTGCGATCGCGTGGGTAGCAAGCCCAAACACCGCCAGGCCAAAGACGTGATCTCCAGGAGCAACATGCTCAACACCCGGACCAATCGCCCTAACGACACCGCCGACTTCGTCGCCAAAAAGTCGCGCATCCGGAGCGTCGCCGGGATAAAGCGCGAGCGCTTTGAGTACGTCCCGAAAATTCATGCCGGCCGCTTTGACTTCGATCAGCACTTGACCCGGCTCGCATTGCGGCGGCTCGAATGGAACAAAGCGCAGCGAATCGAGGTGACCTCGTTCGCGCGAATCCAGTCGTAACGAAATTGCGGGATCAAACCATTGCTCGTGCGAAGGCCGGCCGGAATCAAGGCGCCGCACATAACGAGCCTCATCCCGGAGTGCCACTTCGCGCTCCGCGTCGTTGCGCAAAAGCTCGCTCCAAAGCAAACTCCAATCTCCTGCGGAGGGTTGTGGCGGAAGATCAATTGCGCGCCAGCAGAGATTGGAATGTTCGTTGAGAATGACGCGCATTAACCCAATCAATGGCGCCTGTGCCACGGCGGTGGGCTGTGGATCGCGCCCTGCTGGTTGGGCGTTTCGCGTCACGAGGTCGAGGCACAGCTTTATCGTGGGATAAGTGGACTCAAGCGTCTGCGTCAGGTAAAGCATCGCGTCCAAATTGGCCGCCATGTCCTGGACGTCTGCATCGAGGCTCCAGCAATAAACGATTCGCTTGGGCAAAGGATCCCCGCAGGCATCGATGAGCCTTTGCCAATCCTCAAGCGCTTCCGGACGCAGTGTAAAACCGTCGTCGTTGTCGGATGCAAAACGGCTTCCCGGCCTAACGACTCGGCATCGCACATTGGTCTGGCGCAAGCGCGAGACCACCGCATCTCCGAGTCCCGATGCGTCCGCAAAAACGAGCCACGATGTTTCCTCCGGCACGCCCGCGATTGCTTCGACTGAAACTGCAGATTCTTCGGAGGACTTGCGCGCCAGCAAGCCGATTTGTCCTTCACCGCCGGTCGGGCCGATCAAACCCGGCAACGAATCCGTTTCGAGAAAACCGGCCTCCCGCAAAACAGTTTCCCATTGCGCTCGGTTAAGCAGCGGCTGCTCCGGGCGCAGGTCGCGATCCGAGAAGCGCCACCACCCGCTCGTTACGCCAAAAACCGTCTCGGTCCACAGCTGCGGCGTGGCAGTGTCCATGAACATGAGAGTTCCGCCGGGGACGAGCAAGCCATGCAGGTTGCGCAATGCGCTGCGCACGTCGCTCACCGCGTGCAGGACATTGGTCCCAATGATCAAATCGAATGCATCTGCTTCGAATCCCTGACCGGTCCCGGGTTTTTCAAGATCCAAAATCTTGAACTCCACTTCTGGAAATGCCGCCAGCTTCTGCGCCGCCGCCGAAAAAAATCCGGCCGAAACATCGCTGAAGACATAGGAATGCAAGCTGCGCTCCAGGAGCGGCAGGACTTGGGAAGCAAGTCCGCCGGTGCCCGCACCAATCTCGAGAATTCGCAGGCCGCGACCTTCCGGCAAGCTACGCGCGGTAGTGGTGACCGCGGCGGCGATCGCCGCAAGCCAGTGACTGGCGAAGAGGCCATCGCCATAGAACTGATCAAGTAGATCCGCACCGATGCCCGAGAACAAGACCTGCAGTGCATCCTTTTCACCGCGCAAAATCGCTCCCAGCTCCAGGCAGTTTCGTTCGCAGAGAAGCGCTTCGGCAAGATTTCCCGGATGTTTCTCGATATAGCTCCGCAGAATTTGACCGGCGGAATCTGCCGCTCCGGTAAAATCAGGCGTCGGTTCCCACCCCAGGTCGTCCTTCCGGAGCAAACCGTGCCTAACGAGACCAGCCATCAACCGCTCAAAGGCAGCTAGCATTGTCCCGGTCACATGCAGGATTGCAGCGTCGAAGAGGCCAGTGCGAGGTGTGCCAATTTCCCGCAAGGCCCGCGCCAACAGCGCGGCCGTCAGATGGTCGAGACGAGAAAGCGCCGTCTTCAACTCGGAAGAGCCGCGGGTATTGACAACATCATCCAATGCGGTCCGGGCGGCACTATGCAGGCGGCGAAGTGAAAGCGGAGGCAGTGCTCGTCTAACCGACTCGTTAGGCGATCGTTGCCAGGAGACGTGATAGGTCAGATCGCGGATGCCGCCGTGAGCCGCGAAGCGTCCCGCGCTGGAAAGGCTGATTGCCCGGAATCCGTCCACGAGCACACAAGGCTTTCCTCCCTCGTCGTACAAAGATATGCCACCTTCAAGAAAGTCATCCCCGAACCGGTGCACTCTTGCGCAAACGCGACTGGAAGCGCCAGGTGAATTAAGAAACAAAATGCGATCAAAACGGACCGGCAATTTCATTCGAGCGCGTCGATCTTCGATTGTCATTGCGCCCGCAGAGAAAACCTGAAGTGCGCCGTCGAAGAGCACGGGATGCAGCGCATACTCACCTGCACGCGGAGCGACGGCTGCCGACAAGGCGACACGGCCGGTGGACTGTCCGGCGGCGGCCGATAGTTCGCGGATGGGCCGGAATTCGTCGCCGTAACGAAGGCCGAGATTGCTCATATGCTGATAAAATCCATCGACCGCGATCGATTCAGTGTCGCAAGGCTGCTCCCATGTTGAAGAAGCAAACGCGGATTCCGTGCGTTCACTGCGCAACGAGCCGACGACGTGGAGCGACCAGTTACTACTCTGTTCAAAGCGGCTTTGGATCGCGAAAGTGCGATCACCAGGCGAATAGGAGAACTCAAGCCGCACACCAGATACGGGATCAGGTAAAATGAGTGGCTTGCGAATTTCGAAGTCCTCCACCACAAATGGCCGCCCTTCGAACAACTGCACACCGGCCTCAAGCGCCATTTCGACAAATGCCGCCGCCGGGAAAATGAGGCGGTTTTCAACCTTGTGATCCTTCAGGAAAGCCATGTGCCGCGCGTCCAGCCTGACGTTCCAGGTGGGCGTCGCGCTTGGGAGCCGGGCATCCAACAATCCACGCCCGCCGGGAGCCAACCGGCCGTCGCGTGCCTCGCTCGCTTCGTTCCACCATCGAGCTTTTTCCCACGCATAAGCGGGTAGTGAAAGCAGCTGGTGCGACGGCGTCATCGCGGAGAAATCGAGCGGGACACCCGCGCGATGGAGGTCCATTGCAGCCTCAACGATCGCTTCAAGTTCGCGGCCGCGACGGGCCGAAGAGATCACCGGGACTTTTGCCCCGCGCGCGGCGAGACATTCCTGAGTCGCGTGTGCCAGCGCTGGGTGCGCGTTCAACTCTAGCCAAAGATCCACTCCGAAATCTGCCAACGCTCCCACCGCGGAAGCGAAGCGCACGGGCTCGCGAACGCCGCGGGCCCAGTATTCGGCGTCGCACCATTCGCCGGCGCAACGATCGCCCATCACGGTGCTAAAAAATGGGATACCGGATGGCCGCGGCTTCAAGTCTGCGAGCGCCGTTTCCAACGCCTCTGCGGCCGGCCGCATTAGCGGATGATGAAACGGATGATCGACCTGCACGCGGCGGGCGAACGTGTCTTGTTTTTCCAAATCGGCGGCAATCGCTTCCAGGGAGGCCCGCGGGCCCGAGAGCGTAATGGAACGAGGCCCGTTGAAGGCCGAAATCGTCACCGTTCGGTCATGCCGTGCAATGATGGCGGCCGCTTCGTCCTCCGGCAGTCCCACTGCCAGCATCGTCCCTTCTCCCCGAGCACATTGCTCCATGAAACGTGCTCGAAGACCAATAATCCGCGCACATTCTTCGAGGGAAAATATGCCGGCAATGCACGCAGCCGCTATCTCACCGACGCTGTGGCCAACGATCGCCGTTGCCTCAACCCCCCAGGATTTCCAGAGCGCTGAAAGCGCGATCTGCATGGCAAAAATAGCTGGCTGACCGATCTCTGTCCGATGAATCTGGGACGTCTCTTCAGTGCGGCCGAGTTCCTCGAGAAGAGAGAAACGCGTCCACGGACGAAGCGCGGCGTCACAACGTTCAATTGCCTCTCGAAACACCGGTTCGTGCTCCATCAGCTCGCGCCCCATGCCCCACCATTGCGGACCCTGACCGCTCATGACGAAGCCGATGCGCGGTGGTTGCTCTCGGCGAGCGGCAAAACTCGCGCGGCCCTTTGCGGTCTCGTCGCTATTTGCGAAGGCATCGAGTGCTTCCGTCAGTTCGGCCCAATGGCTGGCCACGACGGTAAACCGATGCGGATGGTGATTCCGCCGAGCTCCGAGAGTGTAGGTCAGGTCGGGCAGAACGGGGGAATTTCCGTTGGCATTCGCGTGTTGTTTGATCCAGTTGCTAAGGTTCGCGGTCGAAAGCCGAAGCGATTTTTCCGAACGCGCAGAAAGCATGATCGGCCACGGCCGGTCGCCGGGAACAATGGGTGTGCTTTTCCGCCAATGCGAAGGAGGAGCGGCCAGAACGACGTGGGCGTTTGCGCCACCAAATCCGAAGGAATTAACGCCGCCGATTCGTTCGCCTTTTCCTTCTGGGAATGCCTCGGTCTCGGTCGGCACACGTAATTTGAGCTTCTCAAAATCGATATGCGGATTTGGATTCTTAAAATGCAAGCTGGGAGGAATCTGGCCGTATTTCAAAACCAGCATCGTCTTGAGAAGTCCTGCCACGCCCGCGGCAGTCTCGAGATGTCCAAGATTGGTCTTGATTGATCCGATTGGAAGCGGCGTGTCGGGCGCGCGATTGCGACAGAGAGCGTCGGCGAGAGCGTGCGCTTCGATCGGGTCGCCCACTGCCGTTCCGGTACCGTGGGCTTCAACAAAGCCAACCTCCTCCGGCGCAATCCCGGCATCCTTGCAGGCATCTTGCACCAGTCGCGTTTGTGCTTCGGGACTGGGCAGCGAAATGCCGTTCGTGTGTCCGTCCTGATTGATTGAGGTCCCGAGGATGACGCCCTGAATCGGGTCGCCGTCCGCAATCGCTCTCGACAGCCGCTTCAGCAACACCATGCCTGCGCCTTCACCGCGAACGAATCCGCTCGCGGAAGCGTCGAAGGCGGCGCAACGCCCCTCGGGTGAAAGCATCGCCGCCTGGGAAAAGCCGATGAAGCCACCGGGTGAAATCATCACGGTGACGCCGCCCGCGAGGGCGATCTCTCCGCGTCCGGTCCAAATATACTCGCAAGCCACATGAAGCGCGGTGAGCGCCGACGAGCAGGCTGTGTCCATGGCCACACTAGGACCGCGCAAATTCAGACAATACGAAATGCGATTGGCCGCGATGCTGTGTGCACTTCCGGTCGGTGTGTGGGGGCTGATCGTGAAATGATCGAACGGTGTGCTTTGAATTCCCTGGTAATCGTTATGGGAAATTCCGACGAAGACGCCCAGATCGGTGCCGCGATCGAAGTCGAGGATGAGCCCAGCATCTTCGATCGCTTCCCAAGCCGTTTCGAGAAGAAGCCGATGTTGTGGATCGACATAGGGAGCTTCCCGGGGTGAGATCCCAAAAAACTGTGGATCAAATTCAGCGATGCCCTCGATGAAACCGCCGCGCTTCGCGATCGACTTACCGGCTACGCCCGATTGCGCATCATAATATCGCTCTACGTTCCAACGATCTGGCGGAATCTCGACAATCGCTTCGCGACCTTCGACGAGAAGCTGCCAAAGGGAATCGACACCGTTTACACCTCCCGGGAAACGGCAACCCACTCCAATGATCGCGATACGTTCTTTTTGCATAACCGTCAGCTACTCGGCGGGGGCGGATTGATCAGCGTTATGTGAAAGCATGTCAAATTGGCTACGCCCGTCCAGGTGGAGCGACTTGGACGGCATCGGACGGTTAGGCATTCATTAGCGTAACCATCAATTCGTATTTGGCACGTTCCGGATATGCCCCACCAGCACATTTTTTAACGTCTTCACCCTGATTGCATTGTCAGAGGCTCACATTCTACCTTGTCGCCGGCAGCCTCTGCTATGTTAGCAGAAGCTGGCTTTTGAGCACATTGTATCGGAGAAGACACGCTGATCTGGAAGCTGCTGCGAATAGCTTCGACAGAACGGCTCTGCTTTTTACAACCTAGGTTATGTGTGGAATAGCGGGGATAATTGATTTGACGGGGGAACGGCGAGCGCCCGAGAGCGTGATACGGCGGATGTCTCGCGCACTCACCCATCGTGGCCCGGACGAGGAGGGTTTTCTCGAGCAGCGAGGTATTTCACTTGCTTCGCGGCGGCTGAGTATCGTCGATCTTGCTGAGGGCCAGCAGCCGATGACAAACGAAGACCGTAGCGTCTTCGTGGTTTTCAACGGAGAATTATTCGACTACGTCGAGCGGCGCGAAGAGCTCATCGCGCGCGGGCACCGCCTTCTTACACACTGCGACACTGAGATCATTCCTCATCTTTACGAGGATCAATACGAAGGGATGTGGGAGCGGCTCCGCGGACAATTCGCAATCGCTTTGTGGGACGAACGGCGGCGCGAACTCCATCTCGGTAGAGATCGCTTTGGCATCGCGCCGCTTTTCTGGAGCCGACAGGGCGACTGGCTCCTTTTCGCTTCGGAGATAAAAGGACTTCTCGCTTCGGGAATGATTCCGCAACGACCGGATCGCAGGGGACTCGATCAGGTGTTCACCTTTTCCGCGGTTCCGGGGCCGAGGACTTGTTTTGAAGGAGTGCAATTGCTGCCGCCTGGCCGTTGCCTGCGGATCGTCCCGGGAAGCTCCAGTAGCAGTGCCGTGATCGCGGAGCGCCGCTACTGGGAAATGGATTTCCCGGCGCAGGGTGAAGAAGTGTGGGGCGACAATCAAAGCGCCCTTCTGGATGAATTCGAGCGTATCCTTTTGCAGGCCGTGGAAGAGCGCTTGCGGGCAGACGTGCCGGTTGGGTCCTATCTATCTGGCGGCGTTGATTCGAGCATGATTCTCGCTCTCGCCTGTCGACTCAAAGGACCGGCGATCAACACCTATACCGTCCGGGTGAATGAGCCGGAGTTTGATGAACTCAGTGCGGCGAGTCTTTCCGCGCGACACATTGGAGCAAAGCCACCGATCGTGCAGGAGTATGGTGATCGCGAAGCGCTTCAGAGTTATCCTGAACTCATTGAGTCAGCTGAGGCGCCGGTGATCGATACGTCCTGCGGCGCACTGCTCAAACTTGCCGAACGCGTCCATGCCAACGGCCAGAAAGTTGTCCTCACTGGCGAGGGCGCCGACGAATGGCTGGTCGGTTATCCGTGGTACAAGGCGGCGAAACTGCTGGGATTTCTCGACTGCGCGCCAGGAGTAAAGCTGAGTGATTGGGCGCGACGCAGTTACCTGAGTCTCAACAAAGTGCCGCATTTTCCGCCGGAATGGCGCGAGCAAGTGGAAAGCTCCATCGGCGGACAAAACGCATGGATCGATTCCTATGGGCTACTCGCGATTTCTAAGCTGCGGTTCTACTCGGACTCCATGCGGGAAGTGATGAATGACAGTCATCCCTGGGCCGAGCTGGAATTTCCTCTCGAAAAAGCAAAACGCTGGGCGCCCCTGAATCGCGGCGTCTGGATCGCCGCCCGTGTTCTTTTGGCTGGTCATCTCTTGCAGGCGAAAGGCGATCGGGTAGCAATGCATTCTTCCGTCGAAGTTCGCTATCCATTCCTCGACGAAGACGTCTTCGACTTCACCTCAAAGCTCCATCCGCGCTGGAAGCTTAGGGGCTTCCGCGACAAGCATCTGCTCCGTCAGCTCGCAGAGCGCTGGGTTCCAAAGGCAGTCGCGCGGCGCCACAAGGTCATCTTCCGCGCACCGCTCGACAGTTTTCATATGGACCCGGAACCAGCGTTTGTGAGTCAGCTCCTGAGTGAAGATTCACTGCGGCGGACGGGTTATTTCGATATCGGTGAAGTGACTCGCTGGCGTAAAGACTTTCGCAAGCTGCGCGCTGGGTCCCTGCCACGCCTTTCGGTCGAAATGGGACTCACGGCGGTGATCGCAACCCAGCTTTGGCATCACCAATTCATGGGTGGCGGATTGGCCGATCTGCCGGAATGGTCTGGTTATGAAAAGAGTCTCCAGAGGACTAACGAGTCTTAGCTCGGAGGAAAACCCATCTTCTTCAACGTATCGCGCCCTATCTCTTTCATCTCCGGATCATCCTTTTCTTCGTTAGGCATGGAGAGCCCCTTTAAGATGTATTTGCGGGCTTCCTCTTTGTGCCCCATCTGGGCGTAGATACGGCCGAGCTCGATGTAATGCATGAGCCGGTTGGGATTGATCGCGATTGCTTTTTGCAAGCATTTCTCTGCTTCCTCGTTGGTGGTTACGGGCAAGTCGCCATAGAGCGTCTTGGCCAGGACGCGCTTGATAACGTTGACGTCTGCCAGGACCCGATTCCATCGTCCGAGGATGTGCCAGGCAATGTCGTTGGAGGGATCGAGTTGAAGGGTGCGATCCACTGCCGCCTTGATTTTAGGCGAGGCAGCAACCTGATCCTTGCTTCCCATGTACGGCATCATTTTCCCATAGCTGATTGCAGGTGAGAGCTGTGCCTCGGGAGAGTTCGGAGCGAGATCGGCGGCGCGTTGTGCATACTGGAGAGAGATATTGCCGAGCCGAAGCTTTTCAGTCTTCGACGACGTGTCACTCATCATGTGGCGGTATTGTCGCGCGATGCGGACAAGAAGGCCGACATTGTTAGGCTCGAGCTTGTTCGCAGGCAGATAACAGTCGAGCGCTTTCTGGGCACTCAGTTGCCGGTCATAAGCATCGCCTTTTGTCATCAGAGCCTCAACGGTCTCTCCTAAGACAATCGAACTACTAACCCACGATATTAACCAAAGACAGATAAGCGTGCGAATTAGTGCCCGGGGTACCGAACGAATTGGCTTTTGACTAACTTTCTGTCTCATGCTGGCCTTTGAAGATTGGTTATCGCCGTTGCTCCTTTAAGGTAACCGGCGCCTTCGCCACAATGAGGCGTGCGGTGTTGGTAAGGCCGCCTTCACTCAAATTCGGCCCGATCAGTTGCAGGCTGGTGACGGGAAAATGACGATCAGGGTACGGAATCGGAATCGCGATCGCAGGGTTGCCGGCAAAGTTGGCTGCGACTGTGTTTTGAAGGCCGAGGACCCGTGCCTCGAAGATGGCGGATCGCTCAAAGAGCATTCTGTGCGGGGGCAAGGATTTCAAGGTAGGGAGGGCAATATAGTCAACCTTGTCGAAAACGCGGCGAAGTTCCCGCCGCCACCCGCGACGCGCATGGAGCGCGCCCTGGTAGGCGGTGTTGGATTGCAATTCACCCAATCGAATTGTTGCTTGAGTCGTTAGGCCGACACCGGATTTGCCGAGATACTGGCGATCGCTCAACCATCCGTCCGCGATTGCGACTGTGCTTCCGTTCGATTGTGCCTGACTCCATCGATCTCGGAAATGATCATCAAGGCGGACCATCTGAAACCCGCAACCCTTCAACACATCGTCGATCGCGTCCTCGATTTTCGAATCCGTTCCGGGAACATATAGTCGTCCGATCTTGATTTGCTTCGGGGATGGCTGATTTGTCCTGGCCGTTTCATAGCGATCCGAAAATCCTGGATCCAACAATTGCATTCCTCTCACGAGATTCGGCACGTCCTTCGCCATCGGCCCGATCGTATCGAGGTGTGCTGGAGAAAGCGGAAAGACCCCTTTCAGGGGAACCAGACCAAATGTGGTCTTCAAGCCCAGGATGCCGCAACACGCGGCAGGAACCCGGATCGAACCCGCCGTGTCAGAGCCGAAGGCGACGTCGGCTTCGTCATTCGCGACCGCGACTGCCGATCCACTCGAGGAGCCGCCCGGAATGCGATGGTGGTCAATTGGGTTTATCGGCGTCCCAAAGTACTCGTTCGCGCCTGTCGTTCCGAGAGCGAACTCCGTAAGATTGGTTTTGCCAACGATGGCGACATCGGGACGCCGAACCCTCCCCATGAGCGCGGCATCTCGTCCCGCCGGCGGAGAGTTTTTGACGAGGTACTGGGATCCCGCAGTCGTGATCTCGCCTTTCATGTCAATCAGGTCCTTAACTGCCAGGCGAAGTTTCCCCGCACCACCAGACGGCGGTGAATAGGAGATGAAAGCGTGGTCTGGCGTTACGCTCGCGTTCGGACTCAAGGGAAGCGCGCAACCATAAAAGCCCAGTGGCAGGATTATGAAGAGCAAAACTCGAGGCGAGAAGCAGTGATTCATAATCTTAACTCTACGGATTGCAACGACCATCCGGCCGTTCGGAGGGCGAGACTCATAACTCGCGCCCCAGTTCGAGCAAATCAAGGGCAGCCGATGAATTATCCTGATCTAATCTTGATTAATTCAACGCAGAATAGCTCGTTGGATTCATAAAGTAATTGTCAATCTTGTCCACCAACAGCCCGTCATTCTCAGATTTGGGGCTTCACTTTCTGCCATTCCGGATCGCCATCGAACGCGTCCCAATTCTTCTTCGCTTCCTCGCGGCTCGGATGTTCCAAAATATAGACGAACAAGTTTTGCCCGGCACCTTCCGGTACCCAACTTCATGTCATGCCGCTTGAAGAGCGCGTCTGTATGATCGCCAAAGCCGCACTTTGGGAGCATCCATTTTGCCCTCGTGAACATGATACATGCGCAATTCGTAAACGTGATGCGGAGGATTGGCTGATCCCTTTATTTTCATATTCCGCATGATCGTCATTTGGGAGGGAACAGGAACGACCTCAAATGCGGCGCCAGCCGAGGTTAGCCACTGTCATCGTGAGCATGCGTTTGCGAGCGGTTCTTCATCTGAATCCGAAAAGTCAGAAATTTAATGTGACCTGTGTGTCCTTTAGGCGCAGTGTAGCTCAGCGCGATCCTTAACCGGCAAAAACAATCGAACGCGAGTAAGACGAAGGGACCATTACGATGCCATACCTTACTGTCGGAAGAGAGAAGCTTTTCCTATGACTCGCGTCGAAGGCCTGACCACTATTGCGAGCCAGCTCGATCCGAAGGAGACGATGGATCGGGTGCAAGCCGGAATTAGCGTCCATGGACTGGAGGTATTCGCTCGAATCGATCATGCCGCCGGAGCGCGCGCAGCCGGCCTTGAGTTACGGCCGACCGAACTCATTATTTTCGGCAACGCACGCGGTGGAACACCGCTGATGCAATCGGCTCAGACGACAGGAATCGATTTGCCATTGAAGGTTCTGGTTTGGCAGGATGCAGCTAACAAGACTTGGATTTCCTATAACGAACCGGGCTGGATCGCGGCGCGGCATCATCTGACTGATGTGGATGTTGTTGTCGGCAAGATAGCTCCGCTGCTTTCTTCAGTCTTGACGACGGCTGCGGGCCTTTCATCAGAGTAAGGGCAATATGACCACGCATGACAAAGCAATTCGCCAGTCACGAAACGATCTGGGCTTGCGCGGCGTAGCGATTGTTCGGACCGCGATCGGTGCGGTCGCACTCGGCGCATTGGCCATCGGTGCGGTCGCGATTGGCGCGGTGACCGTCGGCCGGCTGGTAATCGGTCGCCTTTCGATTGGGAAAGCGGAGCTCAAATCCCTGGAGGTGCGGGATCTCACGGTGACCGGCTCGCTCAGGTTGCCCGGTAACAGTTCGACTAATTTGGATCGCGGCCGCGAACAGTTGGAACGGAACCCATAAAACGACCGTGATACTGCATATCTACACAATTTTTCATACGGCGATCGCGCTCCTCGGAATTTTGACCGGTTTCGTGGTGCTCGGCGGTTTGTTGACCGGCAAACGAATGGATGGCTGGACGAGGTGGTTCCTGGTCTCAACGGTCGCAACCACTGTCACCGGATTCTTATTTCCATTCCACGGGGTCACGCCAGCGATCATCCTCGGCATCATTACGATTCCGATCCTGGCCATTACTATCTATGCACGTTATCCAAAAAATCTGCGCGGCGCGTGGCGTTGGATCTATGTCATCGGCGCGTTGCTTTCGCTTTACCTGAATGTCTTCGTCGGAATCGTGCAGTCCTTTCAAAAGATCCCGGCGCTAAAAGTGATCGCTCCCACGCAAACCGAGCCTCCATTCCAAATCACCCAACTTATCGCGCTTTGCGTTTTCATCGTATTAATCATTTTTGGAATCGTTAGATTCAAAGTCGAACCTCCACTACGGGCCGCAAGCGGCGCCTAAGTTCTTAGAAGCAGCAACCAATGAAAAAAAACAACTCGCAGAAAAAGGTAGAACTCCTTCACCGGCGCGGGGCGCCACTGGCAACGCGAACCGATCTTCCCACGGCCGCCACGAAAGACATCGCCGGCGCGATGAACGCCATCCTGGCCGACGTGTTTGCCCTTTATCTAAAGACAAAGAATTTCCACTGGCATATGAGCGGGCCGCATTTTCGCGATTACCATCTGCTACTGGACGAACACGCCGATCAGCTTTTTGCCATGACCGATCCGATCGCGGAACGAGTTCGCAAGGTCGGCGGTTCGACGATAAAATCCATCGGACAAGTTTCTCGCACACAACGTATTCTCGATAACGATGCGGAGTACGTCGAGCCAATGGACATGCTTGCCGAACTCGCGGAAGATAATCGAACGCTGGTAGGGCGTCTCCGCGAGGCGCACAACGTCTGCGAAGAGTACCATGACGTTGCCACGGCCAGCCTGATCGAGGTTTGGATCGACGAGAGCGAACGCCGGAGCTGGTTTCTCTTTGAAATGACTCGTCACCGCTGAATGCGGCCAAGCCCTGGCCAGTTCACTGACGAGTTAAGCCTGCTTTCGTTGCGGTTTTCAACAGGTTTTCAGGGAATGACGTAATCTTCGGGCGAAGCTGACAACCTGGCGAACGCCGCCTTTTAACGAGTTAGATATGTGGGCTGTCGTTCAGGAACCTTGTGACAGGAACATAATTGAAGCAAAGCCGGTATCGACACCGTGCTCCAAGTCGGTCGGCCGGTGGGTCCTTACGGCAACGATCCTCGCCTCAAGTATGGCTTTTATCGACGGGACAGTGGTCAACGTCGCACTACCTGCATTGCAGAGCGGCATGAACGCAACAGTCGTGGATGTCCAATGGGTGGTCGAGGCCTACTCACTCTTACTCTCGGCGCTTCTTCTCATTGGCGGTGCGCTGGGCGATCACTATGGACGGCGGCGAGTCTTTCTGATCGGCGTCGGCATCTTCGCTGCGGCATCTGCTACGTGTGGCTGTGCTGAAAGTATTCGTCAGCTAATCGCTGCGCGTGGGCTCCAAGGAGTTGGTGCCGCCCTTCTGATCCCCGGCAGCCTGGCTATCATTAGTAGCTCCTTCCGTCCCGAGGAACGTGGACGCGCCATTGGCATATGGTCCGGCACCACTGCCATGACTACCGCGCTCGGGCCATTGCTTGGCGGCTGGTTGATTGAGCACGTATCGTGGCGCGCGGCATTTTTTATCAATCTTCCGCTCGCCCTGGTCGTTGTTTTTCTGGCGTTGCGCTATGTGGCAGAAAGTTCGGATACAAATACCGGGCAGCTTGACTGGTGCGGCTCGTTGTTGGCTTCACTCGGCCTGGGAGCTCTTGTTTATGGCTTGGTCGAATCCTCCCGACTCGGTTTCGCGGATCCGTTGATTATCACCATTCTTCTCGCAGCGATAGTCATCATCGCCGTCTTCCTGGTGTTCGAGGCCCGCGCTCCAAATCCAATCTTGCCGTTGCCTCTATTTCGCTCGCGTATTTTCGCCGGGACGAACCTGCTGACGTTCCTGCTTTATGCGGCCCTTGGCGGCGTGTTGTTTTTCCTACCGCTGAATTTGATTCAAGTGCAGCATTACTCAGCGGCCGCGGCAGGCGCGGCAATGCTTCCGTTTATTTTAGTCATCTCGTTGCTCTCGCGCTGGTCGGGAAGCATCGTTGCAAAGCATGGAGCGAAACTTCCGTTGATGATTGGTCCATCGATTGCCGCTCTCGGTTACTTACTCCTTGCATGGTTAGACGTCGGCGGGATCTACTGGAAAACCTTCTTCCTGCCAATCACCATTCTCGGATTTGGCATGGCGATCAGTGTCGCGCCACTGACTACGACTGTGATGGGATCCGTTTCTCAAAATCGAGTCGGTGTTGCATCCGGAGTCAACAATGCAGTCGCACGGACGGCCGGGCTCATTGCCATCGCCGTTCTGGGAATCGTAATGTTGCATCTCTTCGATCGCGAGTTAGGACGGCAATTGGCCGAGTCGAAGTTGCCGAAGGCCGTGTCAGAATCATTGCTAGCTCAACACATCAAGCTCGCTGCAATCCCTTTGCCGCAAAGTGAGAGTTGGCAGACGCAGCAGCTAATACGACACGCGATTCAGGAATCTTTCGTCTTCGGGTTTCGCGCTATAAGTGTGATTTGCGCATTGCTGGCTGCGCTGGCGGCCGCTTCGGCGTGGACACTCCTCGGAGCAACTTCTAAGTCAGGCGAACTCAAGAGTCGCCAAGCCGCCGTTGAGTAAAGCTCGCTGACGTAGAGACGTTACGCACTCAGCGAAGCCAAGTCTTATCGGTCGACGACGACAGCGCCATTCTGGCATTTGTCGTGTTGGTTGGATGGAGCAAACGCCCCAGGTCCCGTTGAGAACCTGGGGCGCTGCCACCCAATGCCAATGATCGACCCGAGGGCCTTACTGGCCACTCTGATCTGGACGTTGTATTAGCACTTCGAACAGATTGTTCTCGCCATGTTGCTGGGTAAAGAAGAGCCGCGCCTCACGCAGACTTGGCACGTGCGCACCGTACAAGCCGAGGAGCGAGCTATCACCGTCAGAGTAATGCAGGCCGGTCGGCTCGTTGTCCTCATCGGTCGCCATTCGATCCAATCCGAGCGCGATCAGGCGGGCCGGCTCTCCCGCGTCACGCACATCATAGGCCCAGACCGAGTCGAGCGTATTGAGCTGACCGTGCAAGGTATCTCCCCGGTCTTCCGTTGCGAGGACCGTCGTGCGATCCGAGAAGGTCAGGTTATCGAAGCTGTTGTGCACAGCGTCGCCAAGGACAACAAGACCGATCTTTCCCGTTTGCCGGTTAGGATCCAAAACCAGCCGAAAGATTCCACCCCAGGCTCCCCGCGCCGCCAATTCCGGGTCGTTGCCCGCGTTTGCATCGGTGTCGCCCGTGATGGCGAAGAAAAAGGTGTGAAAGTGAGTATCAGGTTGAAACTGGCCGTTTTCAGGTCGTTTGAACGGTGTAGCACCAGCACCCTTAGCCAGGGCATTGGCGTCAAATGAGTCTGTGCCGTCGACCGCCGTGTCGTGCACTGTCACCCATTTGACCGGATAGGTCGCTCCGACCGTATGTAACTTAAGCTGGTTCTGGGAAAGAGTATCACCCGTCGGAACAAATACGACAGGCTGGCCACCGATGGACACCTGCAAGGCTTCAAGTTTTCCCTGACTAAGGTCGGCCGGATTGGTCGGGGTAAAGCGATAGACAAATGAATTTGGATTCTTGGCAAATCCGAAGAGCTGTCCACCCACATCCTCTACGATGAAGATACTGCCTTGATCGTCTGGATGAATTCCCTCGAAGCCGCCTCGTCCCATGCTGCCATAGAGCGTCCGCAAGCCGCCACCCATTCCGGTGCTTGCATCAAAGTCGTCGCTCATCTCAATCACGCCGCCATTCACGTCGGCCTCCTGAGTGAAAAGGAGCGTTTGACTAAGAGGATCCCAGGTAGAGCCATCGATGCTGTTAAAATGGGTGAGTCCGTCTGCGCCGGGCGGCGTGAGTAAGGTAATCCGGTGATCGGGATTCGAGACATCCAAATTGATTCGAGTTACATAAGCGAGATCGTCGGAGTTCTCGTGACCCTGAAAAAGGAAGTGTCGCCCGTAGTCGTAGTCGGCGGTCGGCCCGCCTGGGTTATGATCCAGAATAAGATACAGATTCTGATCAGGCTCGGTAGCGACTCCGGTGGACAACAACCCGAAATCAACAATCGGGTCAGCCGGGTTCTCCAGCAGGTCGTGACCTTGCCGCCTTAGGTCAAGCCCGAAGCCGGTCGAGATAACATCGTCCGTGACGACAACCGGATTTGCATTATTAACGCCGATAACAGGCTGGCCAAGGACACGAGTCAGGCCTGCCGAAGCTCCCGACGTGAGTGCCGCGCCAGCAAGCAGCGCGGCCGAGTATACAGTGAGGTAATTGAATTTTCGCAACATAGGATGGTCAAAGTGTTGAGTCTGTGTGATTAGTTGAGTTATGCGGCTCTTGCCGTCACGAGGAATGTTGCAACCCATTGTTTCAGGCTGGTCGAGATCGGGTAACGTTTTCGTCAAATCGGATCCACAGGTCTTCTGGCTCTTCTTTCGCGGTGGCGAGCAGATCACAAATGCCTCGTTTCGCCTTTGTGTTTGACGGGGCGAACCACAAGAACGCTACGCGGTAGGAGCCAGTTTTTGCGGGTAAGTTACTGACCCAGCGAATGGCTCAGCTCGGTGACAACGGTGCCGCGAAACTAATTTGCCGAAACGTTGCCCGGCTGCCATCCCGTTGTCACAAAGGCAGACGACCTGTTTTGCCCACACACATGCAACGCAGTATGAAGAATCGATCCGGTAGCATTGCCCCCGCGGTAACGGAGTGTCGGAAGCCTGCGTCTAAACGAGAGAGATCGCGGAGGTTAAGCAACTCGTTGCGATCAAGCGCAAATTCGCACGAGAGGTCCTCCGATCTGGCGCGTGGCAGGCTTGATCGGACCCAGAGCTTAATTCTGGCGGCGGTGAGATTCTGGGAGTTAAGGCGCGGAATCCCAAGCACCGTTTGGTCGAGTATACACGATGACCAGCACGACTGGATCACTGAATATCACTGATGGTATGAGAGGAAGTATTTCCCTTGCTAGCGGGAGTTGATCTTTAGAATCGGACAATTTCCATTGCATGCGTGTAGAGGTGATTAAGGCTTACAAAGCGCAGTACAAAGATCCAATCTCCTTTGAGCGGGGCGTGATTGTGCAGGTGTTGCGCAGCGACTCCGAATTTCCGAACTGGTTCTGGTGTCGTGCGCCATCAGGCAAGGAAGGTTGGGTGCACCAATCCTTCCTGGCTGACACCGCTGCTACCACCAAGACCACTCGACCTTATTCCGCTCGGGAACTCACGGTCAATGGGGGTGAGTTGGGGACAAGGATTGAATCCTTGGACGGTTGGAACATCTCCGGGCAAGCGTCCCGTTCTAGCTACTTATCGCTACAGTTTGCGCGACAACTTCGCTTAGCGGTAATTCCAGATCTTGCCGAAAACGCGACAACCTCGTCACAATTGCGACGGCCTTATATCGCTCGGGTAAAGATTTGGTAACACGGGTACTTTCGACTTTTGCATCGGGAGGTTTTGGTTTCCTTACGGTTCTGTTGACGCACTATTACCCCTTCCCCGCCCTAACGAAAATAACACTGAAATCAATGGAAATCGCAGAAAATGAAATTTGGGCATTTTCTGTCCGATGGCATTGCGCCGGGTAAGAAGGTTCAAATGGGCCAGGCATTGATGCGGCGAACAGAAGTCGCTAACTGAACAAAATAAGATTCGTAACGATTGGCTGTCGCCTGTATCTCAAATAGTCGCAAGGTCGTTCGGTTTGCGATCAGCTCGAATCGATTGATTAGGTGGTGGCAGTTTCGTTCTCGGCCCATGGCGAATACTCGCCCAAAGACCAAAGGTACCCTTCAGGGTCGCGGACGGTGAAAGCCTTGCCGCCATATTCCATCGTCTTCATCTCCATCACCACCTCCGCTTTTGCAGCAAGCGCCTGTGCGTACGCCCGCTCGCAATCCCCCACGATCAAGTAGAGCGGCGAGGTCACACGTCCGCCAATCTCCGCCGGAGTAACATACAGATGCCGCAGAGGACTCTCGTTGCTCGCCGACCCCAGCATTAACATGCCGCTGCCAAATCGCAGCTCAGCGTGACCCACCGTCCCATCCGGGCTGTCATAGACCGCGTGACGTTTGAAACCGAACGCTTGCTCAAGCCACGCAATCGCTGCATGTGCGTCCTTGTATCGCAGGCTTGGCAGCAAAACCGACCCATTCATCGGACTGTTCCTTTTCGTATCATCAGCCAGAGAATTCAGCTTAGTCGCCGTTTCACAATCCGACAACACGCATCCGCGAGTTTCGCTCGCCGAATTATCTTCACTTGATAGAAAACTGCTGGCATGGAGGTGAGGGATGTCCTCGGGTGCGCTGCCATGGATAACCCGGCGAAGTGACAATCGCAATGCCTGCATCCGTACTCGCGCAGGTGCAGTTGATGTCACGGCTTGCCAGTCCGTTCCATTCAACGCGTTCGCTGATCCGAGCGAGCCGCCGCTGGTCGCCGTATTAGGGGCTGATGGATAAAAGTTGATAGTCAGAACTTGCGTGTCCCAATCGTCCGTCGAAAGTGGCCAGTCATGACTGAATACGATTGACATATGTCATAACGAGCCGCACTAAAGCTTGCGCATGAAACGCCTATTCGATTAGCCTTGGTTACAGCAAGCCTGAAGCGTGAAAAAGAACGACCGGACAAGTCTGCAATGACCATTCAAACCGAAGAAGCGAATCAACAATCGGCTGATGTCGTCGTACGTGGCGACGCCAACGGATTTTTACAGGAAGTTGTCAGTGGTAAACATCATTTGCGCGCGGATGAACCAATAAGCGTCGGAGGCAATGATGCTGCGCCAGGCCCCTATGATTATCTGCTGATCGCGTTGGGTGTTTGCACGTCCATGACGGTCGGCTTTTATGCCCGCCGGAAACGCATACCGCTGGAAAACATCACCGTCTCGCTCTCGCATGCGCGTATTCACGCGAAAGACTGTGAGGAATGCGAAACGAAGGAAGGGATGCTCGATCGGATCGACGCGCGTATTGAGTTGACCGGATCAATAACACCGGAACAACGCGCTCAACTGCTGGAAATCGCCGCCAAATGCCCGGTCCACCGCACCCTCAAATCCGAGATAAACATTCGGTTACTCGCGGACTGAGACCTTGGATCGCGCGCGCTAATAAATTGTCAGCGCCGAGATTTTGTGACTCTCAATAGGAAGGTGATCATCGGAGCCACTGAGCTAAAGCGAGTCACCGTCTCACCACCGGCCGAAGCGTGGCCAACATTGCCGCGTAACTAGCGCCCTACCCTTACTCCATCGTTAGCCACACTTGGAGGGGCAGCTTGCATCTGCTTATCCGCTTGTTTCACTCCTGTCTATGAAGTTATCTTGGTGGCGTCGGCGAAACGGCCGATGATATCAGTATATTCTCTGTCAGAACAATATCATTCCTGTCGACCTTGTAGGACGCGAATGAACCCGGCGACCCATGGTATCCTTCATCTGGGTATTCCGCCGAATAGCTCGCATATCCGCTCCCGACGCCGCTGCTTTCCGGTGGAAACGTCCAATCTTCGTTGAGATGATCGTTTGCTACCGCCAGAACCGTCTCCGTCCAGTGTTTGATCATAAGAGGCTTGTAAACAGTGAGAAAAAAACGCTCTTGCTCTGGTGGTTTTGGCATCGAGAGAAAAATGAGGAAAAAAACAACAAACGCGATGGAGACCATCGCGAGACCGCGTTTCTCGCTGGATTTGGTCTGTGAGATGGCGACCATTGCGGCTATCGCGACTAGGAGAAGACTCATGATCGTAAGAGTGATCTCACGAGGGAGCTCTTCCTCCGCTTCAGTGTAGAGAAGGTCAACTTGTCGGTCCGGCATGTAGCGCGGATCCAATGGGATGCGGTGGTAGGATGTAGTGATAAATAGCGGAGGTCCTCGTCGGTCGGAGATGATCGTTTGTGCGCCTGCCGGGCTGCAAAAGAAGCCAACTGCCGTTGCGGTTACCATTAGGGTTGCGAGAAGGGTCATTGTTCCGCCTGGTTCGACGGGAAATCTTGCGGCCCGCCAAGGTGATTGGCAATTCACAAACCGTTCGACAATGTGAACTTTGGGTGAACTTGACTTCTTTCGCTTCACTCGTTAGCCCCGGCCAGGCGGAGGCGGTCACGCTTACAACAACTCATAAAAGGCATCCGGTAGGCTCAGGTGCTGCCGTAGTCAGCGCTCACAAACCACATTGGCAAGCGAAAAATGCAACCAGAGGAATTCATCTGGTTCAGGCGCAGCCAAGAACTCAGCCACCACTTCGAAGTGATTGGCGATGCTGGGTGGCTTGGGACAAAATGATAGCCCCAGATAAGTCCATGCTGATCTGACCCGTAGGTAGAATCAATACCTTGCATCATTGCTCGCGCGGTCATCCGGCACGTTCAGAATCGGCAGTCGCAGCGTCAACCGGAGTTACGGGCAGTCCGCCTTCGTTGCAGAATTGTTACAATTGCGCTTTCGCCAATCGGCTCTCGGTTGATTAGGAACATGGTAACTATGGACCTATTGGCGGACATATCATCCTCAGGACCAACCACCATCACCTGGATCTTCCTTTTCGTCGCGCTGGCGTTGGCGCTCCCGGACCCGCCGATTCGCCCTGATCGCTAAGTCGCGTCACTGTTACTGATCTTTAGTATTGCAGCGAGATTGATAATTTACTAAATCGCTACGCGACAGTCACCGCGATGTCATAAAGCTCATGTCCGTTGGGTTCATGAGCATCGAATCTTTCGACCGAGCATCCACAAAGCGCACTTCGTCCGTCCAATCGTCGCAGCTTAGCCAGGCAGAGCCTGCGAGAATAGCCGCGTCATTGGATGATTGGCGTCCTGGTAGCAACCCGCAGAAGCAAAAGCGGCGGAAGCCCCTTGGTGGCTTTGCAGATGCGCAAAAGGAAAGGCTCCTTCAATTGCGCACCACCCTGACAAATTCGATGAATCTGGTGGCAGAAGATGCGCGCCCCGGATGCGGCGACGCTTCTGCCCTGGCCACACACCCGGGCGATGCCGGGACTGATACCTGCGATCGCGACCTGGCTCTTTGTCTTCTCTACCAGGAACAGAATACCCTTTTGGAAATAGATGAGGCCCTGCAGCGCATTGAAGAGGGCACCTACGGCATTTGCGAGATGTCGGGCAAACCTATTCCCATCCCGCGGCTCGAGGCGATTCCATTCGCTCGTTGCACAGTCGAATGCCAGGCCCAGCTCGAAAAACAAGGCGTCCTTGGACGGAAATCGCTGTCCTCGTCCTTGTCTCTGGCAGAAAAAGAGGAGGACGATGAAGACGCAGAGGATTCGTTCTAGCGGCGCGTAGCGCTTCTCTTCGACCATGCCACACGACTTATTGTCCAAAGTCTTTCCTATCTGATAACGCGGGTCACTTAGAATCCCTCGAATCAACCCTTGCCACTCGCGACGCGCGAAAGTTGCACCTGTCGATGATCGGACACAATCGGTCGCCTAAATGTAACAAAAGACTCATCGACGCCCAGACTGACTTCGGCTACTTCGAGTTTGTGCGACCGCGAAAGCCGAATTCGCGCCGCTCTAACTCTCCGTTCGCTCCGCCACGCATCGTAATTCCGAGACATGAGAACGATCAAATTCCTAGCTGCCAGCATCTCTTCCGCCGCCTTGCTTCTATCCTCGATCACCATCGAGGGAGATTGCCCCAGTAACGGTATTCCAGCCACCTACGTCGATCGCGATTGTTGGATCGGCTTTCGTGCCTTAAACGATCCGGGCTCGACCATCGATTATCTGGTCAAAATCGGGTCGGCCAGCCAGTTCGAAGCAGGCGGTTCGTGTGTTGGTGGCTGTACTTTGGACCTCGGAAACATCGCCGCCGACCTGGCTTGTCAATATGGGGACGGATGGTACGCGCGTAACGACATCTTCTGGGCAGTTATTGGCGTGGATTACGGCGGATCCCTCGAGCCGGAAGACACTCTTTTCTCGAGCAATCCTGATGCGATTGCCTACTCCACAGATGCCCCCGCCGCCCAAGGCATTGCAGCCAACCTCATCGAGTCAATGGCCGGAGCATATTTTGGGCTACCAACGACATTGAATAGCAATCAGCTTGGGATCTTCCAAGACATCTCTCAAATTGGAAATAACTATGCCTCTTTCCAACCCGGCGGGGTAAACTCCAACGGGATTAGTTTTTCATTTTTTGACCCGCCAAACGAAGGAACGCCGGGCCAAATCCTGTATATTAACCGATTGATACCGTCGACGGGGCAAACGCATCCCCCGGGAGACGTTCTTGGCTGGTTCCAATTGACTTCTGGCGGGCAGCTCGCTTTTCAGCCCGCTTCCGTCCCGACACCCTCGCCAACACCAACACCCACCGCCACCCCGACTCCGACGCCAACCGTTTCTCCCACAGTAACAGTCACTCCTACCCCGACCGCCACACCGTCTACGACTCCGACCGCGACTCCAACTCCCACCCCTACCGTCACTCCACCGACAGGCGCGCTGGGCAACATATCCACCCGCGCCCTCGTCGATACGGGCGACAACGTTCTCATTGGTGGCTTTATTATTTCCGGCACGGTGCCTAAAAACGTGATTGTCCGCGCGATTGGTCCGTCGTTGCCCCTGAGCGGTCCGCTCCTGGATCCCACCCTTGATCTTTACAATTCGTCCGGGCAAATCATCGCTTCGAACGATAACTGGAAGGACGAACCAAATGAGCAGGATATCGTCAATAGCCAGCTGGCCCCCACTAACGACAAGGAATCGGCCATCCTGATGATTTTGAGTCCCGGGGCTTACACCGGAATTGTGAGCGGAATCAATAACAGCACCGGTATAGCCTTGGTCGAGGTATACGACCTCGACGTGGCGGGTGACGCCCGGCTGGTGAATGTGTCGACGCGAAGCTTTGTGGAGTCAGGCGACAACGTCATGATCGGTGGGCTCATCGTCGTGGGCGGCACCCCGCAAAAAGTACTGGTGCGCGGGCTTGGACCGTCGCTCCCGGTGGCTGGGAGCCTGCCGGATCCGATTGTCAACTTATACGATGGTCAAGGTGCGCTTATCGGCTCGAATGACAATTGGCGAGACACCCAGGAAGCGGAAATAACTGCCACAACTCTCGCGCCAGTAAATGATGCTGAGTCCGCTCTCATTCAAACGCTCGCACCGGGCGCCTATACGGCCATTGTGCAGGGGAAGAACGGGGCCAGCGGCGTGGGTTTGGTCGAGTTTTACACGTTAGCTCAATAAGTTCGGCTTGGGTGACTTCCCCCGCTCCAGTCGTAGAAGGTGGTTAGTTAGAGCTAAATCCTGCTCTCGTTACACGCTTAGTCACATAACTGTGACTTTCGGTGCCCCAAACGTTACAATTTTCCCGTCGCACTGCCCAGGCCGGGTTAGTACAATGTCCCGTAGTCAGGTGGCAATCAGCCACCCTCAGGAACTCAACGAAACCACTACAGCAGCATCTAGACTTCGCATGAAACTAATCAAACTAATGACAGGCAGTATCCTTGCCCTCGCTCTTGTCGGAGCGGCGCAAGCGGCAACCGAAATGCGGATAACTGGCTCTACGGCCTTCCGCAGTAACACCCACACCGCGATTCAAAATATATTCGATGCCGGCACGGTCACCTTTGCCTACCTCGATAACGCCAACGGTACAGCTACCATCAGCAATACCAGTGCCGCGATTTTCAAAGGTAACATTGGCGGCGTTGCCACCACGATCAAGAGCCACTGGTCGGGCTCGGAAGGCGGTATTCAAACCGTGGCCGGTGCACCCAACTTCACCGTCAGCTACTTTGACGATAGCACCAGCACTCTGCCTCCTCCAGGCAACAAGCTCCCCAACGGAACCGCTCTGACCGATAACTCTGTTCCTGACGTGGCGATGGCGGACACGTTTCAGGCAACGTCGATTTTTCACGGCACGGTCAATGGAATAACCTACGCGACTCTTAACAAGCAAAAGAAGACCGCCGGACTTCCTGCCGGACAAATCGTGGGCGTGGTCCAGTTCGAGTTTGTTGCCAGCAACAGCGCACCCGGCGGTCTCGCCAACATGACCTCGCAAAACGCACGTGACCTTTGGGCTAACGGCCACATGGCCCTCTCGCTCCTTACGGGAGTTAGCGGTGACGAAACCTTTACGGTTTACGCCGCAGGTCGCGATATCGATTCCGGAACGCGCCTGAGTACGTTTGCCGAGACAGGACTTGGTGCATTGGCGACGGTGAAGCAATACGAACCGCTGAAAGGCGGAGTGCGCGCGAACACCTGCTGCGGAGCGCTCGATGCGCCGCCCTACACGCTTGAGCCACCAGCCACCATTAATGGGATTAGTGAACCTCTTGGCGACGGCGGCTACAGCAGCGGCGGCGATCTCGCCAATGCCGTCTCGAATACCACGTCTGGCAGCACTTGCTTCGCGACCTATCTGGGCTTGAGCGACGCAGGCACCGCCATCGGCAACGGCGCCCATGCCCTCACCTACAATGGAATCCCCTACAGCGTAACTGCCGTCCAAGAAGGCCAGTATACCTTCTGGGGATACGAGCACCTCTTTTACCGCGATACCACTGTAACTACCATTAAGAGCGTCGCCGACAAGCTTGCCCTGCAAATCTTCAATACGGATGCGCCCGCGCCGCATTACAATGCGATGAAGGTCACCCGGAAAACAGACGGCGCCGTCGTCACACAGAACTTCTAAGAGTCCAGAAAACGAGAACGTCCCAATCAAATTCGATTTGATGGCCTACGCCTGGTGCGGATCGCGAGATCCGCACCAGTTTTGGCTTCAAGGGATACCTATCTCATGAGCGTTACAAAGTTAGAGGTGATTCTCTCGGCGTTGCTCGTCCTGATTGTCTGTGAGGCGGGCTATTATCTGCCTGGGTTTCTCGCCTCTTACGTCGAAGGACCCTACATCCCTCCCGTTGCCTCCAGCACGCCCGCGAAGGTGATTGCCGACATAAGACCGCCTGCCTATTCCCGCACAACGAAAGCTCAGACAACGATTCAACCGACTCAGCGGGAGAGTAAAAAGGTAGAGACGGTGCTGCAAGATCCTGGTCCTTCTGAAGACACCAGAGCGGAAGAGATCGGTGAGGCCACGATTCCACTTGTGTTAGTCGATCCGCCAAATGGGCTGTTAACATCTCAGGAACAGGTGGCCGCATTTGACATGCTCCGCCAGGAGTTCGCGGACTCGTTGTCCGCTTTCGCCCAGGATCCCAGCACGCCTGAGTACCGGCGTCGATGGGAAGAAGCTCAGCAGACATTCGACGAAGAATTTGGAATCTTGTTTGGTGTGGAAGCCTACAATCAGCAGCAGAATGTAGTCATGAGTGCTGCAATGCAGCCTTAGCTAATAGTTGGCTGCCAGCTCGGCGCCGTGCTTCCGAGCAGGGCAAGATGCGACTTATGACCTCGGCCAAGGCGGCTGGCTCCGATCGAGCGAAAGTGAGTTAGTACCTTAGTTTTCCCAACTTGCCCTATCGCTGACTCCGGCGCGGAAAACTGGCAGCGAGCTTGCTGCCTATTTTGCCTGCCGGCTCCGGCGTTAAAGACAAAAGGCAATGCATCCTCTTCTCCGTTCGATAAGGTGGCAACCCGGCAGCGTCCCCAATCCTAACGTAGCGCCGAAGCATCTGGTGCCAGAGAAGATGCTGGTCGAAAGGCCGCCATTTCTCCGGGCAAGCCGCGAGGTCTGCGCATGATCGCTTAGCCGCGAAAGATAGAATCCTCTCACGCTCTACAAGCCGCAAAGGCTCCGGATTATCGTGACTTGGCGGTCTGGTTCGCGATCTGCGGAACAGCGGCAAGAGCCGGCCGGCGGGAAACTCTTTTCAAATTAAGACACTACTGACAAGGCCGGATTCAAGTAAGAGCGCCGCGTCTGGATTAAACATCTCGTAGACTTACTTCCCTCGCGCTTTTGGAAGGTAATGTGGGATAAGACCCATTCAAGACTTCTTCCGAAGCCGCTGTTGGTCGTCCTGATTGTCGTCGTCTTCGCCGCCACCATATCCCAGGACTTCAACCGTCACGATGGATGTGACCTCTTCCTGCGTTTGGCTGCGCGCTTGCTGGGTTGCTTCATTCGCAGCGCTGGAAGTGGCGCCGACCGTATTAGAGGCGGAGGTCAGATTAGCTATGTTCGGTGCCACGATAACAGGCGTACCCACGCTGGTTCCAGCCACTTGAATGTTATTGGCATTCAAGATCAGCACCGCAGAGATGTTCAAATTCCCTGAGACCCGGATGCCGGCATCACCGGCATCAACCGTCCCGACCGGAGCAACAAGGTCGACGTCACCCGGCGGTACCCCAACCACGCTTTCAAGCACACCTATGCCACCACCGGTTGCCAGGCCGGCCAGGTCTGTCTGCACGTCGGCACTCTGCGGGTCGATCAATACCCGGGTCGGCGGCGCAGCCAGGACGGTCTTCGACGCAGCTCCCGCGGCAATGTTACCCTCCGAAGAATAAATAATCTCGTCTCCACCACGCAAAGTGAAAATGCGCGAGGTGCCAAGACTAACGTCATTCTTGGCAAAGATAGAAATGCTGCCGCCGTGCTCAGTCAGAATGCCCTGATCTGTGGCCTGGTTCTGCCCGACATCGAAGCCAACCGTCAGCGCGCCACCCGGCGCAAAGAGATTGATGCCTCCACCGTTCTGAGTCTTGATTTCACGCGAAGTAAGCGAGATATCTCCCATCCACTCGTCGCCGGGGAATAGCGCGGCAATGGCATTATTTGCCGAGTCAAAATTATTGAAGCCAGGACTGGCGGGATCATTATGGTCGCGGCCTGCGTCGCGCAGAACAAAGTAAAACACATCCAGCGCGGTCTGGTCCTGTTGTTCAGAAGAGAGTTGGTTGAAAGCAGTCCAGATATCGGCATTGCTCGAGCCAGTCATACCCAGTAACATACCCGCGTCGGGCAAATAACGCGCAGCCTCGACAGGCGCGGAGTCCGGATTCAGGAATTGTGCTATGAAACTGCCAAAGCCAACCGCGCTTTGACTTAGTCCTGATGCTCCGCCTATCCCGGCCCCGGCGACAATATCCGCCCCCGTAAAAGGCAGATACGGATTTCGCCCATTGCCAATGCTGGTGATACCTAATGCCGTTCCGTCAGGGTTATTATCTCCAATACCCAGGTCGAGGTTTCGTCCGGCCAATACTTCAAGCGTTCCGGGTCCGCTGATTTGCACGTCGCCGGCCAGGGGCGACTCATCAAAATCGAGCGCATTACCGGGAGCAATCGCTGCCGAGCGCAGGGACGAATTCGGATCATACAGGATCATGTCGCGCCCGGCCGCGACCACAGTCACGTCCGACGATTTATTATTCTGAATGTAAAAGGCATCATCGGTTACATCCGCGCCAGATACGATTCGCGCTGTCTTGGCCGAGAAGAGGGTGAGTCCGGAGATATCGCCGGTTGAGGCGTAGACATGGACTGGGTCAACATCATTGAGGTGAAGCAATCCCGCAGTATGAAGGGCCTGCTTTGTTTGCAGGACTCCAAAAACTCCTTCGCTCGAGCCCGATTCAGTAAAGTGCTGGTCGAGAAAAGACAGGAAGCCTGTTCCGGTAACGCTCGCCAATGCAGTGTTCGTGCCCACTACGGCTTGATAGGCAAAGGGCGAAGCTACGCCAGGAATCGAACTTGGATCGGCGTCCGATAGATTAATCGTGCTCGCCGCCCAGGCCTTGGTATCGACGTCATTGATTGTCGTTTCGCCGTTGATCTGTAAACCATTGATCGCCCCGTTCGCCGCCAGATCCAGCGTGCCGGTGGCCGAAGGATAAAGACTTGCCCTGAGGTTGAGGTTAATGTCTCCCGCAAAAGCTGTCGCGCGCAACGTCGGCGGCAGTAACTCCGTCGCTGTGAGGAAGGGGGAAGCATCGGTCTCAGCGCTGGTGAGCCAGGGTTGATAATACGCCGCGGTATCGCCAAGCTCGTCGTTGACAAGCTCGTTTTGTAACCACGCCAGCAAGACTGAGGTTGTTCCACCGACATCAGACGCAGGAAGAGTAATCGTGTTGCGAAGAGTCAGGTCACCATCGAGCGAAGAAACATTTACCGCGCTTGTCGCCGCATAGGTCGAAAAGTAGGTCTTATACCAGTAGGTATTTTGCAAGCCGGGGGTCAGCAGAAAAGGATTAACAGTCGGACCAAGCAGAATGTCACCGGTCGCTTCGACCGTAAAAGTGCCCTTGCCAAGAAACAAAGTCGTTGGCAGCCATGTTTCGGATGGGAACGGATCTTCGTTTGTGATGATCGTTAGCGAAGGCGAGCGCGTGCTATTGGTATGGATGCTATCTCCGGCAGTTAACGCCCCGGCACCGCGTTCCACGTAGTAAACTCCGCCATCAATATCATGGCCCGCTTGCACGATCAGATTGCCACCGCCCAGCTCGACCAGTTTATTCGCGTCGGGAATTCCTTTCGGCGCCCGTGCATTGGTTGGAACCACCGCGTCCACATTACTGACGTCATGCCCGGCTTTTAAAGTGACATTGCCGCCGCCGAGTGCGCCGATTCCCTCAAAGAAGTTACTGAAATCGATCCACCACGAGGTTGACGCGACGTCTCCAAAGAGGCCGAGACCAAACTCACCGCTCGCGGGATCCACGTAACCGCGGCGATCGAGCCAACTCACTGGTAACTCTCGCTCTGAATCAGGAATCAAGTTTCCATTAATATCCTGAGTCAGGTGGACGATGTCATTTTGGGCAACGACCGTCACATTGCCGCCACCGACGCTGTATTGTGCCGGATAAACAGCGAAAAACCCATCCGGATCCGAAAACACTTTCGGCGTATCAAATTCCCCGCCGAGAGTAGGATCACTCACCTGGCTACCGGCAGTGTAAATGGTAGCGAACTGATTGAGCAGCTGTAGATCCCGCCCAACTGACACGTCGATATCTCCGGTTCCGGTGCGAATGACCTGGTAGTGACCTTCCAAGGCTGAGTCGGAGCTAGTCGAGCCAGGAGGATTAGCGATATTGCTTCCGCCGTCCACGCCAATCAGCAATGAGCCCGCGGTATCGCCCAGGTTCGTCAGCGGCTGTAACCGCCGAAAATCAGCCGCGCCAAAGTCTGCCCCAGTGGTAATACGAAATGACCATGACTCCTGTGTCGTCCCATCCGCAAATTTTGGCAGGAGAGTTTCCTTCCATGGTGCGAAGTTACCGGAATCATCGAAGGGGAGGTCGCCCCCGCTGTCACCGAAACCGTCAGTCAGGCTACCGTTAAGAGTGATCGATCCGCTTGCTCTTAGCGTCAGGATTCCTGGTTCCACACCGGCGAAGATCTGGTTGCCGGAGTAATCATAAAGAAAGTTATTGTTGTTATCGACGACCGCCTTGACTGTGCCAAAGCGCCAGGTGGAGAGATCCCAGTCATTGTTCAAGACGAGGTCACCTTGCGAGTTATCGATTTCTTCACCGGGTCTGACATGGAAGGCGGATGCGAGGCCTGGGTTATTCGCCAGGAGGCGCCCTTGAATCGAAGCGGCACTTCCCTCGAAGGCATTGGCATTTGCCAGTGCGGCCGGTTCGAAGTCATCTATCGTCGCCACGCCCGGCGTTGCAGCATCCTGAACGAAGAAACCTTCCGCGACGATGCTGCCGGCATTCCTGACAGAACCAGCTATCGGATCAATCGCGAGATCGGTCGCATTCGAATTCTGAGGTGCACGCAGATGCAGCGTTCCGCCGGTGCCATTTGCGATCGAGAGGTCAATCGTCGAATTGGCGGCTAGACTTACCGTGCCATGAGTAGTTTCGAGTGAGATAGCGCCGCCCTCGCCCGCCGCGTCGAGCTGCTGCCCAGCTGCCGTAAGCAAAGATCCAGATGAAAGGGTTACATTACCGTATGCTTCGAGATCGATAGTACCGCCTTCCACTCCCGACGCGTCTACCGTCCCAACTACGGTGATGGATCCCGCATCAGCTGAAAGATTAAAGGAGTGCACGGACGTCTCACCGTCGACCATTACATCACCACTGCGAACGCGGATGGAGCGCGCGAGTGAAAACGATCCCGCATCCAGATAGCGGTCGAGCGGTGCGAGCGTGGCCAGGACTCCAGTGTCGAGCGAGAAGCTGCCGCCCTGTCCGCCTTCTCCGCCCTGACCAATAAGGGTTCCGCCTGGAAAAAGGAAACGTGTCGGGGCACTAATCGCCAGCGAGCCGGCATTGCCACCGCCCGGTTGTGCGGCCACATCAATAATACTTCCGGGCGGGAAAAAAACATAGCCAAGATCCGAGGTAAGACTTACTGCTCCGCCGTTCGTATACTTGGTTAAATCAAAAAAGCTTTGCGCCGTGCCGGAGACATCGATTGTCCCGCCGGCCAGCACATTGCCGCTGGTCGCATGCAAGTTCACAACGCCGCTTGGGAGTCGGATAATGCCATCAGCGGTCACATTCGCTCCGGTCAAAGTCAGGCTGGCTCCAAGGCCACTCACCAGGGATGTATTAGCTGGCGCCGCGGATGGCGACATGGTCAAGTCGCCTCCAGCCGAAATGCTCTGGGACGCACCGCCCATCCCGGTTATCAACGGCGCAGTGATGCTCACATTTCCCTGACTCGTTAAGCCACCGAGATCCTCCATCAACACGCCGCTCGCGGCCGCCAGATTCAGGTTGCTATATTGATCCACGGCCAGCTGATTTGCGCCGATGGTAATCGTATCGCCAGCAAACACGAGACCGCCAGCGGGACCGGAAACAGCTCCAACGGGAGCGCCGTTTGCGGAGTTATCAAGAACGATATCCTTCGCTCGAAAGAACACCGTTCCCCCGAGGTTGTTGAAGCCGCGAATTTCGGCCGCGTGCAGCGCCAGGCTCGCCAGCGCAGGTTGTCCGTTGGAATTGAGTGCGCCTACTTCTCCGATGCCATAGATATCGAAGGATGAATAGCTCAACAAGGAGAGCGTCTGGGCTGAGGCTTCGATATTTTGTAAGACAGACGAATAGAGGGTCAGGCCAGAACCGGCATTCAACTCTCCCGGATTCGAAAGAACGAGACTGATTTGTCCGCTATTCAGTGCAACACTGTTCCCAGTTAGCTTGGCGCTCGGCTCTATTCGCATTGCACTGCTCGAATCAAGAATAATCGATTCCCCGGCCAGATGCGCATTTTCGGCGACGATCAGGTTGGAGGTTGCAGAAGAATCGACTCCACTGCGCATGATCTGTGCAGTTGGGTCACTGGAGACGCGGAGCAGCGCACCATTGCCACTTCCCGCTGTGGTGTCATCACCTAACAATAAGGTCTCGGCCGGAGCCGCAAGTGTGCCCACCTGGTCAATTTCAGAGCGTGGATCAACAGCTACGCTGTTATTTGCCACGAGGATCAGATCAGGGCCGGTTAACGGCGAGCCATAGTTATCCACCACAACGTTTCCCGTCGTCACCGTGACCAACGATCCGTCGGAATTGGATTGCCTGAACCCTCCAACGAGTAAACTATCCGCTCCGAAGGTACTGAGTTCGTGTGGATCGAGTCTCAGGACACCCGGCTCACCGTCGTTAGGTGAAATCAGAATGTCACTCGGACTTGAGATATCCACCAGGCCACCAAGACCTCCGGCCGGCGCTTGGGAAGTGACTCTGCCGTTGAGATTCATCGTGCTGGTGGCGGCCAGCACCAGTTCCCCGGAATCAACCGGGAGGCGCGGTACGGGAAGATCATGTGAATCCGCGCCTTGAAAAAGAAAGTCGTTAGCCGAAAAAGTCTGATAGGTGGCACGAGATTGCACCACCGCCTGGGGCGCAATTTCAAAGAGAGCGTTGAGGGGTTGTGTTGGTCGCAAGCCGCCCAGGTCGTTAAAGCGATAGCCGGAAGCGATACTTGAACCGTCCAGTTGCAACGTACTCGCTGCCGGCGCGCCCTCCTGGGGCGTAATCAAAAACGCTCCCGGTAACAGCGCGTAGCGCGCTGGTAATAGTGTATAGCTCCCCGCGGCAAGGCCACTGCCGGCATTAAGATATACCTGGTCACCGACAGATAGCGCCGTATTGGAATAGAGAGGATCAAAAGGAACATAGTCAAACTGATATCCGGGAATCACGGCGAAGCTTGACGATGAGCCGAGGATATCTACTGTGCCACCTACGCCCGGGACAAACCTATATGTGAGCAGATCGCCCCCTCCCCGCAGATCAATCGATGAGTTGGCCTGGTCGTCAACATTCACCGCGGCGATGTTTATGACCTTACCGGGCACGCCCCCGGTGGTAATATCGATGCCAGCCGGATCGATCCACGATGTACCATGCGGGTTGGTGCCGTAAGGTACGAGCAAGGACTGACCGGTCACAGGATCGACCGCTGAAGCCGAGCTCACACTGCTCCCGCCCACCGTGAGCCGTTGCGTCGCGGCAAAGGGTTGATTCGAAATCGGATCTATGGGCGACGGCGCGAGAACGCCATCACCGATATTGATCTGGCCGAGTGGCGCCCGCAAAACGCCGTCCTGGTTGATGATTGCAGCATAGAGATTCAGCTCGCCGCCAGCTGAAAGCGGCAGTGGGCGACTGCCGGAACCCTGAATACTAACCGAGCCAGGATAGGTTATGCCGTCGAAAACATAGTTATCGGCTGAGATATTGAACGTGACCGCAGTCGGCGGATAGATCTGCCCGGCAGTCAGCGAGATGACTCCCGCAACGTCCAAAGTGCCATCGCCGCGAATGTCGCCATCGGCTGCAATAAAGTTGGCTGTGCCAATATTCTGGAGCGCGAGGTTTCCTATGTCGATAAGTCCACCATGAACGTTCAGCACGCCTGTCCCGGTAGTCGGCGACAAGTAAAACGGCTGCCCAGCCACGGTAAAGGGCGGCACCGGGGCTTGTGGAGACATGGGAGGTTGAAACGAAGTACCCAATGCCACATAAGGCGCGTCCAGATTGACAGCCTTATCGGCATAGATCACTCCGCTCGTCCCAAGCGTCAGCTGCCGATTGGCCGTTAGCGTTACCCGACCCGAAAAATCTATCGTTCCCTTAATTGTAACGGAATCGAAATTATGGCTCTTCAGAGTACTGGCCGCGAAATGACCCAGACCGTCGGTGGGTTGCCCTTTTGCGTTCAAGACAGGACGACCGATCGCGCTCGAACCTGGTGGTAACACAGCCGGCATAGTAGGTCCGGCTTGTGTTATCATCATCGTAACATCCAAGGGCGTTGGCGGAGTCGCCGTATCTGGCAGATAAAATCGCCCGGAGGAAATCGTAAGGTCACCGCCTATGGCTGACGACCCGCCAGCCGCACCAAGTAGTGTTGAATCGATAAACAACTCCTGGCCACCACTGAAGCTGATCGAGCCGCCGTTACTTTGGACGACGGTTGCGACGACCGGGCTCGATCCTGGGCTATCGCTCGGGGCAACGCTGCTGTATTCCGGAGCAAGATCGAGAATCCCACTCGTACCCGAAACATCCAGTAGTGCTCCTGCTTGCGCTACGATATTCCCGGAGACAGCTATCGAACCGCCGGGCAAGACAGATCCGGTCCGAAAACCTAGCGGATTCGGTGTTAGAAGAGTCGTACCCGCGACCGACAAAACGCTCCCCGCCGCGAGGTCAACCGTTGGTAAGGCCATCGATTGGTCGGTGAAGAGCAGGCTCGAATTTGTGGCGCCGCTAATCGTAATGCTGCCGCCTGGAGCTGTGATGGACCCGAACACCGCTACGGTATCGCCGCTCAAGGACACACTACCGTTCGCGCCCGGCGATAGCGAACTTCCAAGTCCCACTACCACATCTCCGCGACTGATAAGGTTGCCATTAAAAGTGTCTGTACTCCGGGCGCATTGAATGTGAGACTCGCCGGAGCCCGAAGCGCCTCCGGCAAGACGGTCGGAGTTAGACTCACAGGACCATTGTCCCCGCTGAAAAGCCAGCTTTGCACCACCGGTGAAATAACGGTGTTATGCGTGATCTCGATTCCCGGAATATACTGGCCTGCTTGATCAGCGGCCTTGCCGATACCAGTCAGAGTGAAATTACTGAACCCACCACTGTTAAAGAAAGCGGGCTGCACCGTTAACGTGTCTGTCTGCGCCGGTTGACCACCGATCTGAATAAGCGGTGCGAGGATGGAGAGAGAGCCGCCTTGCTGACTTCCCGCGTAGCCCCGTAAGGTTGATCCGAGTTGGAGATGACCGCCAAGTATGGAAGGGACATTTGGATCCTGGCCCGCCGTAATCGCAATGCTCCCACCATCGCCAAAATCAGGCTTATTAAACGCCGTCACCTCTACGCCGCCGGAAACGTCGATGCTGCTGCCCGTTTTCAAAACAGTGTTATAACTATTGATCGTGACAGCACCACCATTGGTCACGACTGGCGCTGTGTCTGGTGTCATGGTGACAAGCCGGTCATCAATAATCAGGCCAGCCACGTTGAGCGCTGCCGTGCTGCCAAGCGTAAAATGACCCCTGGTCGCATCCGCCGGTGGTGTTTGCGCGCCCTGAATCACCTTCAACATCGCTAACTCGTAAGGAGAAAAATCGTAAGCCGAAAGGCTTAGATTCCCGCCCGGCGACGAAACCTGGCCTTCCACGTCAACATTGGCTCCCTGAAGGGTAATCGAGCCACTGGGTAAGGTAGTCAGCTTTATGTTCGCCGGGACGACGATATCGCCATCGCTGTTGTTAACGGTCAGGTTTCCAAATCCATCCTCATTCACCAGCTCCGGCGAAAGGACGACGTCGTTCCGGCGATCGTCCCCCAAAGGTAAAGGCTTCCCGTAAAGATCGAGACCAAAAGGGTCAGCGGACGCCAGGGTGGAGACGCCGTCGAATGTGACTTTCGGCGGGGTTGGCGAAAACTCCTGGAAAAGTGGGCTGATCGGCTGCTGGGCCGCGAAAGTTAGGAACAAATTACTTGGAGCGGGAGCGGTGGCTTGCAGACGCGGTCCCAATACCGTGCTACCCAGCAAATTCCCGTCCAGCGCAACCCCAGGGGCGCTGAGTGAGATTGTGCCGCCGTTTCCTCCTTGAGTATAGCCAGGCTCAAAGTGGCTGTTAGTCCCGAGCGGATTACCCATCGTTTCCACGATCCCCCACTTTGGATGAACCTCCTGAAATCCCGAGTAGATACCATCGTAGACGCGGTCCGGCGTAGCTTGTGATATATCATAGATCCGTCCGTCCGACGTGACCTGTGTAGTCTGGATAAGACCGCCCTGGTAATCGATCCAACCTCCGGAAACATCTATCTTGGAACCGGGTTGCATGACTACCGACTCTCCAGCAGTGAGACTGACAGTGCCGCCGCCGATGGTCAGCTGCCCAACGTTACGCTGGATAAGATTTACATAGCCGGATACGTCGGCCACAGGTGTTCCAATCCAGGTGTAGCCTCCCTGCCCGTTGTTCAACGTAGGATCCCACGGTCCATGCTGCCGAATGTCAACCTGGATCGTCTGGCCCCGGAGAGGACCATTGCGTTGCAGGGGAGAATCGGCCAATTCCGGCCCGAGCAGTTGCGCTGAGATAATGTTATCGGTTACTGAGGCGGTAACATCGCGTGATCCTGAAACATCGATCAGCGCCCCGGGATCGAAGTAGATTTGGCCCTCGGAGTGAGTGAAAGAATAGCCCGCTGGATAGGAAATCCAAGTGCCGGCATCCATGGTTACATTAGCGCTTGGTGCAACGAGGAGCGCGTTATCCGCCAGATGGATCGCCTCTCCCTGAAGATTAGCCTGGGATGGAAGCGCCAGTTGAGTTCCGACGACGGTTTCACTGCTCGACACCTCGGGGAGAATCTGAGTCACGCTTCCAGAGCCCAGCGTGATGGTACCGGAAATGGAAGGATTGAAATGAGGCACGCCCACAACGAGCGAGACAACCGTGTTGTAATCAGCCAGGAGATCAATGCGGCCGTTAAGTGCTACGGAGGTACTACTATCAATGATCCCCAGTTGATTCAGATTCTTACCGACCATGGTTACGTCGGCGCGCGGAGCCTCTAGTAAGCCGCCGTTCGTCACTGTGCCGCTGACCGGATCGACTGCGCCCACAAACACGTCAAGTCCGCGCAGGCTTGGATCCGTCGTCGCGTGTGCTGCAAATCCCACCTGTTGTCCGGCAGCGAGAATCGTTTGCCCGTCCGGTGTGGAAATCGTTCCGTCATTAGTCACGTTAGGTCCAACCAGGGCGATACGTCCGCCCACATGGTCCGGTGTCGTCGGACTCGATAATGTCGCACCTGCCTGCACGATGACATCGCCAATCCTGCCCCCAGGCGTATTCGGCGGCGGAGGCGGAGTAAAGGCAGGCATCGTTCCACCATTGGGTAGAATGGGAATCGCAAGAGCCGAAAAAAGGAATTGGTCGTCGGGATTATTGAGCAGTCCCCGATCAACCAGGTTGATATTGATCGGAAGAGACGAAGCGACTAACGAATGAAGGTTAACTTGTGATGAGCCACCGAACATGATCCCGTTTTGATTAATCAGGTAAACCTGCCCAAGTGCGTTGATCGAACCAAGGATTTGGGAGGGCACTCCGAGCGGATCATTTATGGTATTAAAGGCAATCCACTGACTTGCGTTTGCGCCACCGGCGCTTTGATCAAACGTGACCGACGTATCTTTTCCGACATTGAAAGTCTGCCAATTCAAAAGGGCTTGTTGCGCGGTCTGTTTAATGTCTACGTTAGTCAGTCCGTTAGTGACAGACTGCGCGGGCAAAGTCGCACCGGTCCAGAGACTTGGATCCTCGTTTGTAGTAGGATGTGCCAGGTTTTTGGGCACTCCGGGAGCGACCTGTAGCCCTCCAGGCACAAGGCCGTTCGGAACATTGGGCAATCGCAACCCGGGATGATTTGGGTCAAGCCCCAGGTTGGGCGGTCCATTGCGCGCCAGGTTACGGGCAGCCGTTTGCATCGCCTGAACCGCCTGCAATGCTTGTGTGGTCCGCGCTAGTGAGTCACTTGGGTGGGTACCGGAAGATAATGCCGCGGCCGGGCTAGTAGTTCGGGAGGAACCCGCAGCTGGTGCGCCACTTACCATCCCTCCACGAAGGATATCGCCTGCCTCCGTTGTCAGGTTAAGGCCGATGATCAGGCAGGAAGTGAGAATGAGCGCAAAGAAGTGCCGCATCCCTGATTTCCATTCCCACTTCGAGTTGTAGATCTGTAGAGCCATCAGAGTGATTTCAAAACCGTTGGCCTCGCAAGATAGCTACCGTAGACCGCGGGGAGAGTGCACCTCATCCTCGTCTCCGGCCGATGAAGCCGCAATGGTGACTTTGTGACGATTACGTCAACGAATTCCAAGCCTTGGAACGTACGAATCGATTGCCATCTCCTCACGGCTGAATTTTCGAGTTAGCATCACGCCCGTTTGGTTTTGTCACCTCATGACCCGCAGCATCCTGGGCGGCGGTCTTACTGTGTCCAGAGTTCTTAATCTTCTCGTCCGCCAGCTTGTCCTCATAGTCTTGGACGAGGTTTTCCAGCTTGACCCGGGTAACACCAACAAATGGTTCTTTAGCGGCCAGCGCATCTCCCAGGCCAAACCGTTCGTAACGGGTAAGAATCTCATTGGCCGTTCGAAACATGGCCGCATTACGACTTTGTTGGTCCGCCACGCGATGCTGCAGATCGATCACGTCGGCGGCTAGTTTGGCCCGGGCTGCTTCCTTGCTATTAGCCAGGTCCACCGCCTGCTTGTAAGCGTCTTCCCATTTTTGCACCGCTTCCTTGAACTTTTCCAACTGGATCTGTTGTTCCGCACTTGCCTTCTCGGCCTCCGTCGACCGCTTCGTCAGACTCTCCACTTGCGAGGTGAGCTTCTTTAGTTTCGCCTCATTCTCAGCCTGCGAAGCCTGCAACGCGGCGCGATCGTTCTGCGCAGTGCGTAACTGAAGCATCGTATTTCGTAACGCCTCCCGCAGCTTGGCTTCGGCGGCGGGGTCGGCTTTAACCAGCGATCCAGTTGCAAGGCAGACCAGGCCAGCCCCTATCGCTATACATATTGCGGTTCGGTGCATCTTAGAACCTGGCGTTGATATCAAATTGGATGATGTCGTTGTTAAAGGTTGGTCCAGCGATGCTGTCTGCGCTCAGCCAGCGCAGATTTAGCCAGACATGGGAGGCCAAGCGCCAGGCTTCCGCTGATGGTATACCCCTTAAGGTTGGTGCCGCCTAACCCAAAGTCGGAGTCATTGAAACCATCGACGACTGCATCTGTTTCGATGTAGCGATATCCTACGGCAACGTTCCAATCCCATCTTTTCTCCAAGGCCGCATTACCCACGCGCAAATTGACCAGCCAGCCTGTGTCCCCACCGACAAATGGTCCCAGGACACCGGGCGCGGGCTCGGGGCCGCGGTTGTTGATCGCCTTGCGCGCAATGTCGGCTCCATCAAACGCCACGTTCCTGACATACTCGCCCGAGAGCGAAACCAGAACGGGCTGAAAGTGGCTGTAATCGATTCGTCCCGTGAAGGCGAGTTCCCGGAACGGGGTGGCGAGGCCGAAGTACTGGAATTGGTTAATGGTTCCGAAGTCGTTTGTGGCATCAGGGATAATGTTGCGAATCGGGAAATAAGTGTTGCCCTTCTGGGCGAAGGCAGGCCGGCTGTCGTCAGTATTTCCGGCGTCCTGAGCTGTTAGCGGTATGAATGGATCGGAGAGTTTCCCTTCGATATTTTGGAAATAGTAGTAGGCAGCAGCAACCTTCAGATCGACGTCGCGCGTGATGTGCCAGTCATTTCCGAGTTGTCCCCCGTAAAGATACTTGTCGTAACTGGCAAACTTATCCGGACGGTTAGACGAAAAATTGAAATCTGTATTGAAAACCGGAAAAGCTCCCGCGACCCCAAAGGGAGTAATGCCTTTCCATACCTCGTATTTTCCCTGAACTGCTATTCCGTCAAAGCCCAGGTCATCGTCCCAGATCAGCTCACTGCTAAAGAAAGGATTGTCGAAACGACCGATACTGATCGAGAAGTCGCTTTCTGGTGTGCCCCCTAGCTCATATCTCAGGAAGGCCCGATCCAACCAGATCGCATACCGGCTAAAATCGCCTCCCTGACCCTGGTTAGCTAATCCCAAAGACTGGTTCGTCGTTACGGGAGAGTTATTCTCGCCCGTCGCGATCCGCAGTCCTGCGGTGAAATTTTCGCCCAGATCGGCGGAAAAACCAAAACGGGCTCTCAGTCGAAATCGCTCTCGATCCTGATCGACGTTGAGCTGAGGCGAGAAAAGCGTCCCCCGAACATCAAATGGAGGTCCGGTGTTGATGGCATTGAAATTCGGAAAGGCGCCGGTGTTGTCGTTGCCGGAAGGAAAGAAATCTCCTTCGTAACGGACGCGCAGATCGGCAAAGAATCTGAAGCGGGAAAGCCAATCCGGAAATGTGCGCGGGGCGGCCCAGTTCTCTTCGCGGGCCTGCGTCATTACCTCCTGCTTGATTTCTTCCCGTAACTGTCTTTTGACGACTTCCGGGACATAGGTAACTCTAACCGCATCTTCCTCGGGCGTTGGCGCAGGAGTAGCCTGCGCCGCTGCGGCCTCCGCGCGCGCGGCTGTCGCGTCCTCCTCCGCCATGTGAATCAGCTCGGCCGCGTCTTGTTTGGTCAGAACGCCTCGTTCAACCAGACGATTGATGAGATTAATGGTGACATTTTGTGATCGGGCAAACGCAGGAGTAGCGGACGGGGCGGGCGCAGGTGGCTGGGCCGGCGATTGGTCAGCCGACGTGGCCGCTTCGACAAGACTTGGATCGCCGCCAGAGATTGTCGGTGCCATTTCGCCGGCAGGTTCGGCGGCCTGCAGAGGAAAGGTCGCAGCGACCAGGCAAGCGAATAGGACCAAGGCGCCCAGACGCAATGAACGTTGTCTTTGAGTTAGCATGAAATCTTAGCGCTCTTGGCGGTTAGCTACCTGGGTCTCTTCGCACTAAGTCGAAGCACAATGGGGAGAGGCATGCCGGGAGGAGGCGGTTCCCGGAGTTGCAGCCCGCTGAGAACCTCGTCACGAATCGCGGCATCAAGCGACGCGTCGCCGGTCGATCCGCTCAGTTGCGCCCGGGTGACGCGTCCATTTTCATCCGGCCAAATTCGCGCCCGGATGGCTAACTCGGCCGTTCGAGTCTTCCTATTGGCGCGCAAAGCTTCACTCACTTTCGATTGCACCTGGCCTGCGTACCACCCAAAGCGGCTGGCGTTTGTCTTACCACCACCGACGCCGCTTCCCGCGGAATTGCTGAGATTAAAGCCATTGGAACTACCGTCGCCTTTGATGTTCGTTCCAATCGGAGGTTGATCGGGCGGTTTCGGTGGCTCGTCTTCAGGCTTTTCTTCCGGTTGAAAGGTCTGCTGGTCCTGAACCACTTCCGGCGGCGCGGTTTGGACTGGCGGAGGCGGCGGAGGTGGAGGAAGACTTAGCGATATTATCGTGGGTGCCTTAGGTGCAGTCACGGCGGAATTGGCAATCGTTTTGAGAGTCATGCCAATGGCGGCTCCCGCAACCACCAGCACCGCAATCGGGACCCAGTAACGCTTGAAAAACGGGCGTTCGTCCCGTTCCTCGTCCTCATCGAAAAAGGTTTTTACTGGCCGCACCAGAGTTTCCACCTTGCGACCTGGGCTGAGGGGCGGGTTAAGTCGCCGCGATTCTTTAAGTTCGACTTCTTGTAGCAATGACATCGCGCCTCCTATTTACTCTGTGGCTTTGTGGCCAGGCCGGCCTGAGTAATTCCGAGCCGGCCGAGCACGTCGAGCACGTCCATCACCGCCTGATATTGGGTGAGGCTGTCCCCACGTATGACGACTGGCAGGTCCGGTGTTTGAGCTTTCGCCTGACCTAGCCGCTGTTCCAATTCCTGCAGCGATACCGGCACTGTATCGAGAAAGATTTTGCCCTCATTGTTAATCGTGACGGACTTTGTCTTTGGCTTGGCAAGACTTGGCGATGTGCTCGCCTTCGGGAGATTGACCTTTAGCCCCTGGACTGACGCGGTGGTCATTAGAATAAAAATGACGAGGAGCACATAGGCCAGATCGAGCATCGGAGTAATATTGATGTCGTCGTAAATTTTCTCACTGGATTGGGCTTGCATAGGTGTCTTAGCTTCGGA
Source organism: uncultured Verrucomicrobiae bacterium (assembly GCA_963786175.1). GTDB lineage: Bacteria > Verrucomicrobiota > Verrucomicrobiia > Chthoniobacterales > UBA10450 > JAICXG01. The sequence continues at coordinate 114,388 of CAWAYD010000008.1, forward strand.
GTTAGTCCGCTTCGTAGAACTCGGCCATGCGGGTGACGAATTCGTCGACAAAGACTTGCATGTCGCTTGTCGTGTCTTTGACGCGCGACAAAAGATAGTTATAGCCAAAGAGCGAGGGAATCGCGACGCCCAGACCGGCCACGGTTGCGGCCAAAGCCGCTGCGATACCAGGCGCAATTGCATTGACATTGACATCCCCCTGCGCGGCAATCGCGGCGAACGTGATCATCACCCCGATCACAGTTCCAAGTAGTCCTAGAAACGGACCGCCGGAGATGGCAATCGTCAGCAACACCATGAGTCGATTTAGCTTCTGAGTTTCGCGCACCAGTCCTCCGTCGAGCGTGGCACGGATTGCCTGGATAGAGCGGCCCGAAAGTCCCCTGCCCTTGCCACTCCGCTCTGCGGCAAGCCTGCTTTGGAGTTCGCCGGATCCCAGATGGTAGATTCGGAAAAGCGGCGCTTTCCGCATTGCCTGTTGTCCTTCCGCATCCACCCGGCCACCCAATGTGTTAATGCTTTGACTGCTACCGTGATCGAGAACCGTTAAATCCGAGGCCACATGGCGCCATTCCTTCAGAAAGAGTTCATTACCCTTTCCAATCGCTTGAAGATAGGAAGCCTTGTTGATCATAACCAGCCAACTGATCACGGCCATGATCGCGAGAATGCCGATAACGACCCACCCGTCGGCAGTGAGTGACTTCAGAATAACCCCGATATACCCGCCGCTAAGCCAGCTCGAAGTCTGCTCATCCTGTGAAAAGGCAAGTAGCTTTGTGCTTTTCTCGCCGCCGCCCTGACTGATGGCCGCAAACTTGATTGCATCTCGCGACCTGGCTGTTTTCGAGATAATCAGCTCATCTAACTCGCCGGTAAAACCCGCTGACCCGGTACCAGGAGACCCTTGAGTGCCTGGGTTCTCACCGCCGATGGAGATTGCGGTATTCAGCGGTGGATTGGCAATGCCGAGATTTCCATAGGGTTCGCCATCAAGGTAAAGACTGATGTGCGTGCCTGATGCCGTGACCGCGAGGTAATGCCACTCATTAGCGGCAATCGGCGCTCCATCAGCGGTCGCCTGCCCATTAACGCTGACAAACGGAATACCATTGCGCAGTCCCAGAAGAAACGAATTAGTCCCATCCCGCCGACTCAGGATAACTGCATTAGAGGTGAGCGTTGCAGGCTTGACCCATATCGAACAGGTGAAAGAAGCGCCGGCTTGCCAGACGAGCGAAGCGGAAGCCGGAACCGTAATTGCGCTGGCTCCATCCAGTCTAATGCCACCACCGATCAAGGAACCATCGACCGGGGTGCCGGCGTTGCTCGAGTTATTACCCGAACCGCTCGCGTCAACCGCGGGTTGTGCACGCTCGGCGAAATGATAGACCAGCACCGTATCAGAGTCATAGGTGCCTTTCGCATCATCGATCCGTGTCGCCTTGGACCCACTATTGCCATAGTAAAGCCAGAAGGACGTCTGAGCGCCGGAGTGCAGGTCAGGGACTTTGACCCAAATGAATGCTTCCGCGAGGAGAGGATCGAATCGCTCGATATGAAAGGCTAACGGCGTCTTGTCGTCCGCGGCGACAAGGCGAATATCGCTCCCGTCCTCCTTGGCTGCTGAGAACTGGAAGTTGCCGTCGTGCAAGCGCACCAATAAAACTGCGGGTCCGATGCCGTCTTTGATTCCGGCGGTCTGCTCCGTGAGGTCGACGGTGAATTTCTTTCGAATACTCCACTCGCTATTCCACCATTTCGCTTCCGCCGAGTTATTGCTCAGTGCAAAGACGAGAAGAGACCAGAGGAGAATTACGCGGCGCCGAGCTATTCGGTGCAGCATCTGAGTCAAATAAGAATGTGAGGCGGAATCCATGGCGCTTTTAAAAGTCAGCCCACACCCTGAATGTCAGAAGCAGGTCCCACATTTTGGTGTCGGTCTGGCTGATTAGTGGAACCCCTACATCAAGCGAGCCGTTGAAATGATCTTGAAACCGGATGCGCGTCCCGCCGCCAAAACTGGCGAGAGTAAACTGGGACTCTTGCTCGGGAAGGACGTCCTGCAGATTCAACCAGCCGCCTTCGCCAAAGAGGTAGAACCGCCATTCGTTGCTCCCTCTCGATTTCGGAAAAAGCGAGGGTGTTCGTAGCTCGATCGACCCAAAGATCGCATCATCACCCAAAACTTCGGACTCGAGGTAACCACGCACTGTTGCCAGGCCTCCGGCATTAAACTGCTCGCTGCTGAGCAAAGGTCCGTCCGCCAGCTGCCCCTGGAGCTTGCCGAAGAATTGCCAACCCTCCGGCAATTCATGGGTGTGAGACAGGTCGCTGCGGAAGTAGAAAAAGTCGCCGCTGGCTTTGAAGCGATTGAAGTCGAACTCGGCTTCGTCGCTTCCGATCCCACGAAGGTTAAATGTCACGCCGCCGTCGAATACTGTCGTTGACCCCTTCCCCGTCCAGGTAGCGTTATAGTCCAGGCTAAGGGGATAGTAGGTAACCGGCGTCAGGATCTCATTCCCGGCAATGGTTAAGTTTTGGGTATAATGCTTGTAATCAAAACCCGCGGTAAGCGAATGATAGAAATCCTTGCCAAGTGGCAGGCTGAAGATGGCACGCGCTCCCGCAACCTCGCCGCGGCCTGCCACGCCAGCACCGCCAAGGGTAGAAACGTCGCTATCCTGCTTGGTTCCCTGAGCAATTAAACTTAGCCAGCTAACTTCGGGAAATCGCAAAAGGTAGTAAGCGGAATAGACCTTTGCATCATCGAGCCGCTCGGGAGCCAGTTGAAAACTGAACCCGATGGAATGTCCCAGGTCCCACAAATTCTGATAATTCAACGAGCCATTGAGGCGCAACTCTGTCGTTTCAGGACTATAACGATTGTTCAATTCCACTGAGCCATGCAAAGGCAGGGTATCTGTTACATTCAGATCAATATCCACCGTCCCTGGTTCCCCTCCCGCTCGAAGAGTGGGAGTCACTCGACGGTCCGGTAACTGGTTGAGCCCTACAATGTCGCGACTGACGGCATTGAAATTCGGCACCGTGCCCTCCGCGAGTGAGGGCGCCTCGCGCTTGATCGATCGAGGTGAATAGAAGCGGGAACCCTTTACCCGCAGTCGGCCTACAGGTGCCTCGACGACACGCAGGGTCACGATGCCGCTGGACGCCTGTTGCGGCGGGATCTCGACCGACACCGTTTGATAAGCTTTCGCCTTGTAGGCATCCTCAAGAGCGGCGCGGGCATGTTCCACATCTTCCGGTGTCCGGCCGGGCCCGAGGAATGGGTAAACTGCTTCTTCGACCTCAAGTCGGCTGAGTTTGTGTGCGCCCAGGACTCGATACTCCTTGATGAAAAGCCTCGCTGAGTCGGTTTGGCCGGCGGAAGAAACCACCTTCGGGTTCGGTGGTCCGCCCTCACCCTGGATTGCACCCAGCGCCACACCGGCACTCAGGCTAAGCACAATCCCGCCTCCCATGGCCCTTACCAAGGCCATCGACATGCTCGCCCGCTGCTCCCGAACTGGTGTTTGTGAACGCGGCGAAGCACCGAAAAACAGAAGCGGAGGCCACACACGGAGATTGTGGGTTGGGCCAATACCAAGACAAGGAATTCGTTGTTACTTCTAGGTCACGGAATTCGTGATATTACGTGACATATAGATTTGCTGTCGTCACCCATTCTCACGAAACACCCACCCTATGTTGAGCTAGGATGACAACGAGCCCGTTTTTAACTCGTGCGTAACACTCGTCGCGCGGCTGTGACGCAAACGTAACACTAAAGGTTTTGACCTTTCTACGCCAGCCACGACAGCCTTCGTCCACGATGGATTCAGGCGTAAGGCCTCAAACTCAGTGGAAAAACGGTCAGTCCCTGACGCACTCGTTCGACGTCGTGGATCTGTGGCCAGACCGGGAAAAGAGAATCCTTATCATTGAAGACGACCCGGATATCGTAAATCTTCTCGCGCTCCATTTCGCAAAGGTGGATCGACTGACTGTCTCCAGCGTCGCGGACGGGAGAAGCGGGCTCGAGCAGGTGCGCGAGCAATTGCCCGATTTGGTGATCCTTGACCTGGCACTTCCCGAGGTGCCTGGCCTGGACATATGCAGGATCCTGAAGAGCCGGCCCGAGACACAGAGAATACCGATTCTTGTTCTGACGGCTAAAGCGGAAGTTATAGATCGGATTCTCGCGCTTGAACTGGGCGCCGATGACTACGTGACAAAGCCTTTTAGTCCTCGCGAAGTCGTCTTGCGCAGTAAGGCGATCCTCAGGCGACTGAACCGCGAAGTTGGAGATGAGCCCGCGACGATCGGCGAAATTGCGATCGATCCTTCCCGCCATTCGGTGGTGGTTTCCGGCCGCCCGGTCAGCTTGACCGCGGTGGAGTTCAAACTTCTGAATTTCTTAATGCACCGCAGCGGCCGGGTAGAGCCGCGAGAAAGGCTTCTCACCGAAGTTTGGGGCTATGATCACAAGGTCGAAACGCGGACGATTGACACGCATGTGCAAAGGTTGCGCAAGAAGCTCGGTCGAGCCGGCAGGTTGATAGAAACGATTCGTGGCTTCGGCTACCGCTTTCAAAGCGACTGAACCTGCAATCAGGTTCGGCGACGAATAAGATCCACCTGCGGGAGCTTTTCAGCCTTCTGTTTGGCTTGCTATCGGTTATAGCCCTAATTCCAGGTTTCGAGCTTCATCTTATCCGGGCTTACAACCCGAACGCTGGCGACGCCGAAGAGTCCAGAATCAACTACCTAACGAGTATAGGTCACCGGTCGTTGCCCAAGTATCAGTTCTAGCGACCAAAAATCCCGCGCAAGCTGCCGCGCGATTCTGGCTTGGCGGACACTTGCACCGGCCAGCATTCGACGATTTCGAGGGCGAGAAAGCGGAAGAGGGTGAGACGAGCAAACTTAATATCGAGCCGCAGATTCTTTGAGATCTGTGCGATCGAGCGGCTGCCGTTGAACTGCGAAGCAAACTGCGCTTCCGCCACGGTAAGACGCAGCTCCTGCACGCGGTCGAACCCATCGCGGGTGTAAGCCGGCACCGACAACGCATCTACGGTGGCTCTTTCACCTAACTCCTGATACTGCACGAAACGCAACGTGCTTAGCGCCCACTGGTCGATGCTTTCTTCCGCGGTTGGCAACTCATTCGCGTAGCCGGGTAGCGCCTGCTTTTCAAACGTGAAACGCACCCGATCGGTCCAGAGCTGTGAGAACAGCTTTTGGCCGTAGTGCTGCACGAGTTGCATTCCTGGTTCGTGGAGGACGAGACCTTCGTTCGCCAGCGTGACAAAGATAGGGCAACCGTCCTTTGCCTGTCGCTCGCGCGCGGCCTCGACGCGTTCGCTCGGCACGTTGAGCAATGTGACCGGCGATTCTTCGCAATACAAAACTGGGTTTCGCGTCGTGACGACAACGACGCGCCCGTCACGCGCCAATAATTCAACCGAGTCACGGGACCAAAACGCCCGCAGAATGCCAGTCAACTTCTCGCGCGCAATCGTTTGCAGCGCCCAATGCAGCGAAAAGAAACTCGAATCGCCACAAAAATAGGCATTAGCCGTCGTCGGCTCTTCATCGTGTGTCTGGCCGTCGGTTCCGTCTCCGTCAGGCAGTTTCTGTTCTACCTGCGAGTGCTGTTCCGTCCCCGGCGGCGGAGCTTTCCCGGCAGCAACTGATGAACCTTGTCCTGCCGGTTCCACCTCGCGAATCGAAGGCGCTTCAGGCACAAAGGACGATTTAACGGGCGTGTTCAGCGAGTTGGACTCATGATTTGTAGCCAAGACATCGTTGCCGACTGGAGGCACAAAGGTCGGCGTCTGACGCTCAGAGGAAGGAGGGGGTGTAACCTTTCGAGACAGGGGAGTGGGTAAGGCTGCTGCATCCGACGTTCCCATGTTTTGTTCGCCCGGAAGAAAATTACGCAGCGCTGCGAGTAGCGCATCGGAGGTAAATGGCTTGTTAAGCAAACCGATCAGGTTAGGCAATTCGTTCCGATCGGGTTTCAGGTCGCTTCCAAATCCCGAGATATAGACCACCGGCACCTTGGCCGTTTCCGGAATGGCGATAAGCCGACGACAAACCTCGTCGCCTTTCATATCCGGTAAGACAAAATCGAGCAGGACCAGATCAGGCAATTCGCTCCGGCAAAGTTGCACCCCTTCTGCACCGGTCGCCGCCGTTCGGACGTCGTAGCCTTGCTCCTCGAGGATTTCCTTCACGAAACTTAGGAGCATGATGCTGTCGTCGATCACCAGCACGTTGTGCCCGGACATTTTCGGGCGCCGACTCGTTTCGCCAGTCATCTCGCTGTCCTGACTGCGTGATTCGTCGATCTTGCGCACCGCTTCCATGAGCAGCACCTGCCAATCGAGGTCGATCGTGTGCGGCGTACCAGGCGGCACGGCGACTTCCGAAATGTGGCCGCCCTTCCAATCGACGATTGCGTTAAAGGCCTCCAATCCTTCTTTCCCAGGGGCTATGGCGTGGCGCACCTGCCCGTTCTCAAAGTAAACCCGTGCCTTCTCGCCGTTGGGTCCGGTGAACTCGAGCATCGAGGTCGGTCCGCTGATACATTTGAGCTGAATGATGTCGGCGACGTGCAGATCGCTCAGCGTGCCTTGAAAGCGTTCGCCTTTTCCTCCGCCCGCTGGAGGGAGGAGCGCCTCTGTCAATGTGATGAAATCAGCGCGCGGAAAAGGTTTCTCCAAAAAGTGAATCGCACCGAGTCCCGCCATCCGTTCGCGCTGCGCGGCGAAATGAATTGTCGTGAGAATGATGGCGCGCGCGTTGGGATGACTGGTGCGCAGGTCGTAAATGAACTCCTGCCCCATCTCGTAAGCCGCGTCGACGTCGAGGACGAAAAGCGATGGCCTTTGGTCGGCAACCAACCGTTGCGCCTCGCCTAACGATCCTGCCGCCCGGGCCCGCGTGCCAGGCGCCGCTTCCTCAAGCGCCGAAAGTATTTGCATCGCAACCTTTTCGTCCGGTTCCAGGATCAGAACCTGCAGGTCGCGCGCGGGAGGGCACTCGGCAGTAGTGGCTTCGTTCACTTTTGGCTAGGTTAAGCGCCAGTAACAAAGCAACTTCTTCGCCACTGGCCGCGGCAGATTCTAGAAATGCCGACTGGGCGCGAAAATAAAAAGTCTTTTTTCGCGCCCAGCGAAGAGTTCCGCCGGAGCCGAGCGTGGTCCGGCTATTCTGTTAGTCGAACAGCAGGGCGACTAGTTGGCGTGAACACCCGTTGACACGGCATGACCGCTATCGGTCTTGACCGTAGTGGAGCAGCTGGAAAAACTCGCGACCAAGACGATCGCGCCAAGAATGGAAAGAAGAATATTTCGCATAATTTGTTTGATTTACTTCTGAATCGGAAACCGTTGAGCGAGTGCGTGTCCCGAACGATGGCTTCGGCGTGAAAAATCCTAGGAGGCAAATTGTCGGGCCAGTTCGCGCCGGCTGATCTTGCCGCGCTCATTCGCCGGTAACACCTCGAGCAGGTAGATCCGCTTTGGCACCTGCCAGCCGCTCAGGCGCGTCCGGCAAAAATTGAGTAAGTCGGCTTCCTGGGTGTCGGCCGAGGCTACTACACAGGCGACCACTTCCTGGTTGCGTAAAGGCGACGATCGCCCAAAAACGACGGCTTGCCGGACAGCCTGATGGCTGAGGAGGAGTGCTTCGACTTCCGCCGGATTCACTTTCTTCCCCGCAACGTTAATGACGTCCGAGACTCGCCCAACAATGCGGACCCCCGCCATATTTATCGTGAGAAGATCGTCCGGGACAAAAACGCCTTCGCCCAGTTTAGCGCCATTCGGTTCGGGAAAATATCCATCGCCAACCGCCGCGCTTCGGACGCGGACCTGGGTGCTCGCTTTTCGTTAGGGCAATTGATTCCAACTGAACGCCGCCTACTGGTTGACCAACGAAACCTTCTTCCTCGTTGATCGCTTGCCTGTCGTAGCAAATTCCGCCGCACTCCGAAGCGCCATAAAAGGAATGGATCGGCTGCCCAAATTTTTGGCGGAACGCTCGCGCGACTGCACGCTTGAGCGGGGCGCCTGCCGAAATGCAAAGGCGCAGCTTCGGCAACGCCGGTACATCCGGCATTTCTACAAAAGCCTGATAAAAAAGCGGCATTCCGGGAAAAACGGTCGCCCCGGTGCAGGCGAGATCGTCGAGCACGGCACGCGGCATCCGATCGCTGCTTACCACCATCGGCACTCCTCGAGTCAGGAGAGGCGTGATCAAATTGCTAAAGCCATAGGAGTGGGAGAGTGGGATGACCCCGAAATTCAGGTCCGCTTCGTTGATTCCCATCGTGTCGCAAATTTGCTCCGCATCGGCGATCAGTTGGGCGCTGCGAAACCGAACCGCGCGCGCCGCGGCGGTTGTGCCCGAGGTGAGTTTCAGGAGCACCGGCGGGCGCCCTTGCCAGTCGTTATGCCGCGATTTCTCGAAACGCGCGATCGCTTTCTCAGGCTCGGTGATCAAGCCCGTCGCGCCACACGCTCGCAAAGCTGAAGCGCGCTCACTTTCGCTCACAGTTCGTTCGATCGGCAAGACCGCGATACCGCGACGCAAACAAGCGAGAAACAAGGCCGGCCACTGCGGATGATTTCCAATCTGAAAAGCGATAATTTCGCCTGCCTCGAAATTCGTCAGGCCAGCCGATTCGCTGGCATAGTGCCGACTCCATTCTTCGATCTCGCGAAAACGCAGCAGCCTCCTTCCGCGCGCATCCAGGACCGCTGCCTCGTCGCCCTTGCGCGCGAATGTTTTCTCCCAGGCTGCCAGGAGCGGGTCGCTCTCGGCTTTCCCCACTTGCGATCTCGCCTTTCTGCGGCTATTCTTCCCGCTCTTTTTCACCATGAAAACGGACATCCATCCTGACTATACCGAGACGGACATGATCTGCGCCTGCGGCGCGGTCTATCACACCCGCTCAACTCGCCGGGATATCAGAATCGGCATTTGCGCTGCCTGCCATCCGTTTTTTACCGGCGAACAAAAGTTCGTCGATACCGCCGGCCGCGTCGAGAAATTTGCCCGCCGCTACGGCAGCACCAGGGCCGCCCGGGCGACAAAAAAAGCTTAGGTAGTTTTGCCTAACGAAAGGTGATCGCGCGATCTGCGCCGTCGCCGTTTTTGTTTTATGGATTTCCAAGGCCTTATCGCGCGTAAACGGGAACGCTTCCAGCAATTGGAAAGCGAAATTGCCGATCCGCGCCTTTTTGACAATCGCAAGCGCGCCAGCGACACCATGCGCGAACACGCGACCACCCGCAGTTTGCTCGCGAAATGGGAGGAACTGCAAACCGCCCGTCGCCAGCTCGAAGACAATCGTGAGCTGGTCGCGGCCGATGACGCCGATCTTGCCCAGATGGCGCAGGACGAAATTCCTGCTTTGGAAAAGCGTGTCGCCGAATTGGAATTCGAGGTCCAGGTCGCCCTTCTTCCGCCCGATGAAAGCGACGAGCGCGACGCAATCGTAGAGATCCGCGCCGGCACCGGCGGGAGCGAAGCCGCCATCTTCGCCGCCGATCTGTATCGAATGTATCATCGCTATGCAGAGATCGCCGGCCTAGCGATCGAGGATTTGGAATCGAGCCCATCCGAGCTTGGCGGATTGAAAGAATCCATCTTCAAAATTTCCGGCGAAGCCGTTTTTCGCAAACTGCGCTACGAGAGTGGTGTTCATCGCGTGCAGCGGGTACCGGCGACTGAAGCCCAAGGCCGCATTCATACCTCGACCGCGACCGTCGCCGTTCTTCCTGAAGCCGAAGAAGTCGACCTCGAGCTGAAGCCCGAAGATTTGCGAATTGAAGTTTGTCGCGCCGGCGGCCCGGGCGGTCAGGGCGTGAACACGACCGACTCGGCGGTGCAGGTCATGTACATTCCGACCGGCCGGATCGTCAGATGCCAGGACGGGCGCAGCCAGCAGAAGAACAAGGAAAAAGCGCTCAGCATCCTGCGTGCACGTTTGCTCGAGGACAAAAAGCGCGAGGAAGAAGCGAAGTATTCCGCCACCCGCAAAAGCCAGATCGGTTCCGGTGGTCGCGAAGAGAAAATTCGCACCTACAACTTTCCACAAAACCGCATCACCGATCATCGGATTGGCCTCACCCTCTATAATCTCGATCGCGTGATGGAAGGCGATCTGGCCGAAATGATCAGCGCGCTGCAACATGCCGATCTCGAGCAGCGACTGAAGGAATCCGCCCTGGCCTAACGAGCGCGCGGCATTGGCCTTTGCCCGGTCGCGATTATCATTCTCAGGCTATGACCGTTCTCGAAGTTCTTCAGTCCACCACTACGTACTTCAAGAAGCGAAATGTCGAGAGCCCAAGACTGAACGCCGAACATCTGATCGCGCACTCGTTAGGCAAAAAACGAATCGAGTTGTATCTCGAGTTTGAGCGTCCGCTCGGAGAGTCGGAACTGGCGCCGTTGCGCGAGCTCGTCAGGCGACGCGGACTGGGCGAGCCGCTCCAGCATCTTCTCGGCACGGTCGAGTTTGGCGATGATGTTTTCCTGAGCGACAAGCGCGCCCTTATCCCCCGCCCCGAAACCGAGCAACTCGTGGAATACCTTTGCGATCTGACCTGGCCGAAAAATCCGCGCATGCTCGACGTTGGCACTGGCAGTGGAGTAATCGCGCTTTCCCTGGTCGCGCGATTTCCAGACGCGGAAATCCACGCGGTCGATCTCTCTCAAGATGCACTCGACCTCGCACGTGAAAATGCGGAGCGCCTCGGCGCGCTGGAACGGATTCGGTTTTCGCGGGGCCATCTTCTCGACGGTATCGACGGCGACTTCGATCTCATCGTCGCCAATCTTCCCTACGTCGCGGCGAGCGAAGCCACCCAGCTCGCGCGCGAAGTCCAGCACGATCCTGCGATCGCTCTCTACGGTGGAGCGCAAGGCGACGAGCTGATCCGTGAATTGATCGCCACGGCGCCACCGCGCCTGCGCCCGGCCGGCTGGCTTGCACTCGAAATTGGCCACGATCAAGCGACTGGCCTGATTCGATTTCTGGAGGCGAAAAATTACCACGACATCGCAGAGAAAAAGGATTATGCAGGAAACCCGCGTTTCCTCTTCGCACGGCATGGATAAAATTCTCATTCACGGCGGCCATCCGCTCACCGGTTCGATCAAGATCAGCGGCTCGAAAAATTCCGCGCTGCCGATCATCGCCGCCACCCTGCTCACCCGCGAACCATGCGTCCTGCATCGCGTCCCCGATCTGAGCGACACGAACTACATGCTTCAGATCCTGATGCATCTCGGCGCGGAAGTGGAACGCGCCAGCGGTACCGTGACGGTGAAGGCGGAGAAAGTTGAATCCGTCGCGCCCTACGAAGTGGTGCGCAAAATGCGAGCCTCGGTTTGCGTCCTGGGGCCGTTGTTAGGCCGATGCAAGGAAGCAACGGTCTCGCTCCCCGGCGGCTGTGTCATCGGCGATCGTCCAATCGATTTGCACCTGAAAGGTTTTGAGTCGTTAGGCGCGGCCGTGCGCGTGGAAAACGGCAACGTCAAGGTTTTCGCGCCCAAGTTGACCGGTGCGGTCATCAACCTGCGAGGAAAGTTCGGTCCCACCGTGCTTGGCACCGACAATGTCATGATGGCCGCAGTTCTGGCCGAAGGTGTCACAGTGATCGAAGGCGCCGCCGCCGAACCGGAAGTCTGCGATTTGGCTGATTTCCTCAACAAGATGGGCGCGAAAATTGAAGGCGCCGGCACCCGGCGCATCATCATCGAAGGCGTGAGCGAACTGCACGGCGCGGAGCACGACATTATTCCAGACCGGATCGAGACCGGCACTTTTATGGTCGCAGGTGCAATTGCGGGCAAAGGCATCACGCTTCATCGCGTTCAGCCTGAGCACGTCACCTCTGTGACAACCGCGCTGACCGAGTCTGGGTTCATTGTCGCGAATACGAAAAATTCGATCACGGTTTCGCCTAACGGCGCCGTGACGAAACCGCTCGAACTGACGACCGAACCTTATCCCGGATTTCCGACCGACATGCAGGCGCAGATGTGCGCATTGCTCTCCACCATCGACGGAATCAGCGTCATCACGGAAAACGTTTTTCCGCAGCGTTACATGCACGTCGCGGAACTGAAACGAATGGGTGCGCAAATGCAGATCGAGGGCGCCACGGCCATCATCCAGGGTGTCGAGCGATTGTTAGGCGCGCCCGTCATGGCCAGCGACCTGCGAGCTTCGGCCGCGCTTGTTCTCGCCGGACTAAAGGCCGTAGGAACGACCGAAGTGCGCCGCGTTTATCACATCGACCGCGGCTACGAGCATCTCGACGAAAAACTAAGTGAGCTTGGCGCACACATCGAACGTGTGAAAGAATAAGACATGGAAACCATTCCACCGTCCACTTCGGTGACGACCTCATCCAATGCGCGGATGTGGTGTGTTTTGTGCCATGCCAGCGCCTTGCTGGGACTCTTCTTTCACTTTCCTGGTCATATCTTTGGACCGCTTATCGTTTGGCTTTTGAAACGGGGCGACGCGGGCGAGATCGACGCTCATGGCAAGGAGTCGCTCAATTTCCAGCTCTCGATGCTGATTTACGAGGCGGTCGCACTCGTCCTTTGCTTCGTTCTGATCGGGATTCCGATTCTGCTTTTGCTCTGGTTGCTGAACACCGTCCTGGTGATCGTGGCCTCTATCAAAGCGAGCGATGGCGAGCTTTATCGTTATCCCATAACGATTCGCTTTATCAAATAGAGGGACACTGGTCTCTGAAGGGACGGATTTCCGCCGATCGAGCTTCGATTCGGTTGCAAGCCACGCTAGTAGAGCGCGGCTGGTTCCTCTTGCGTTGTTTCGAGGAAACTCTGCTCGCAGAGCCGCGCGTATTTTCCGCCTAACGACAACAGCTCGTTGTGCGTTCCACGCTCGATGATTTGTCCGTGATCCAGGACCAAAATCTGATCCGCCTTCACGATCGTGGAAAGACGGTGCGCGATGACGATGCAGGTGCGGTCAAACATCAGGTTCTCCAAGGCTTGCTGGATCAGGCGCTCGGTCGCGGTATCGATGCTCGCAGTCGCTTCGTCGAGAATCAGAATCGGCGGATCCTTGAGCAAGGCGCGCGCAATCGAGAGTCGCTGCTTTTCTCCCACGCTTAATTTCACTCCGCGCTCGCCCACCAAGCTGCCGAGTCCGTTAGGCAAACGATCGATGAAGCCGCGCGCATTCGCCGCTTCCGCCGCGCCTAACAATTCCTCATCGCTCGCCTCCGGTTTTCCGAGAAGGAGATTTTCGCGGATGGTGCCGTTAAAGAGAAAACTTTCCTGCGTCACCATCCCAATCATCTCGCGCAAGGCATGCAGCCCGAACTGGCGAATCGGTTGATCGTCGATCGTAATTTCCCCGGAAGTAAACTCGTAGAAACGGGAGAGCAGGTTGACGAGCGTCGACTTGCCCGCACCGGTCGCGCCGACGAGCGCAATCGTTTCTCCCGGCCGCGCGTGAAAGGAAACATTGCTTAGCGCCGGCAACCCTTTGGCGTAAGCAAAACTCACATCTTCAAAGCGGATGTCGCCGGCGATCTCCGGCACCGGCTCGCCCTCACGTTGTCCCGGCTCTTCCGGTTCATCCAGGATTTCGAAGACGCGTTCGCCCGCCGCGCGTCCGGCTTGCACGAGCTGGTTGAGCTGATGCAAACGTGTGATCGGTTCGTAGAGAAATCTCGTCAGAGTGATAAAGGCGACGAGCGAGCCGAGCTGCATCTGCCCGCGCAGCACCGCGTTCCCGCCGAAACCAATCGCCAGAACCAAGCCTAACGAATTCAAAAATTCCATCGACGGGCTGTAAAGCGCCCACGCTCGCATGATGCGCAGGGTGGCGTGGCGGAGGGTATCACTCGCCCGATTGAAACGCGCGTGTTCCTGTTCTTCCCTAACGAACGATTTGATCTGCCGAATCCCAGCCAGATCGTCGAGCAGAAGTGCATTCAAGGCCGAGGCCGCACGCCGTTGCGGACGATAACGACTCGGACCGGTGATTGTGTAGGCGAGCGCTCCGCCAGCAAGCAACGGTACCGGCGCGAGAACAAACCAGGCAAGCTGACCGTTAAAATAAAAGAGGGCGCCAATCACGATCGCAACCTGCAGGACCGCGACCACCCCCTGCTCGATTCCATCGATCAGGACGCGCTCGACCGAATTCACATCTTCCACCACGCGCGTGATGAGATCACCGGTGGCGCGATTATCGAACCAGCGAAGCGGCAACCCTTCGATGTGTCGAAAAAGGTCGCTTCGCAGGTCGAAAATGACCTTTTGTTCAAAGCTGTTGTTGAGCAAAATGCGCAGACCATCGAGCGCATCCTGGAGAAAGAAGGCGAGCAACGCCACGCCCACCATCGGCCAAAGGAGCTCCGGTCGATGTCCCGCGATCACATCGTCGATGATGAACTTGGTCACCCACGGAAAGACCACGATCATGATCGTGCTCAGGACAGCGCAGGCTAGTGTGCCGCCTGCCATCCACGGATAGCGCTTGAGGTAGGCAAAGACGCGCCAGACAGTTTTCACTCGTCTACACCGTCAATGTCGACGGTTGCGAGTCAAGCTGCGGGAGTTGCACGGCGTTCTCCGCGTCGGCATGGTGAGATCGCGGATGATCATCGAACAAATCTTCACTTCGCCGGGACACAACTTCGTTGGCCACTACGGCGAAAAGCCCAGGGACTTCCCGGTCGTTGAAGCGGACAAAATCGAATGCGTCGCCGGTCGCGGCATCCGCGGCGATCGCTATTTCGATTTTCGCCAGGACTACAAAGGCCAGATCACGTTTTTCTCCCGTGAAGTTTTCGATCTGATGTCGAAGCATTTTGGCCTAACGAATAAGTCACCTGGCGTTCTGCGACGCAATGTCATCGTCTCCGGTGTCGATCTGATGGGATTGATCGGAGTGGATTTTGTCCTGCAAGGCATTCAGTTTCGCGGCACGGCTCATTGCGCGCCCTGTCTTTGGATGGAGACGGCTGTCGCTCCCGGAGCGGAGAAATTTCTCGCCGGTCGCGGCGGCCTCCGCGCCCGCATCTTCACCGACCGCTGGCTCGCCGCCGGCGATGCGGAACTCCAAGTTCTGAAGCCATCGCGCAAAATTGCCTGACGATGCGATGCAGCGCCGTCTTGCTGGCCGGAGGAAAATCTTCGCGCATGGGACGCGATAAGGCGTTGCTCGAGATCCGCGGACGACCGCTCTGGCAACATCAACTCGAAACACTACGGCAATTATCGCCTGGCCAACTGCTCCTCTCCGGTCCTTCGCGCGACGACATCGAAGGGATTGCCGATGAGGTGAAAGATGCCGGACCGCTCGCCGGGATCGCTGCCGCGCTTCGGCAAAGTTCGAGCGCATTGCTCGTGGTGCTTGCAATTGATTTACCCAACATGACGGCGGAGTTCCTGCGTTCGCTGCTTACGCAATGCGAGGAGGACCGTGGGATTGTGCCTTCCTCGTCAGGGCGTTTCGAACCGTTGGCGGCGGTTTATCCTCTCAGCTGTGCATCGCTCGCGGCGGACGCTTTGCGCGAGGGCGAATTTTCCATGCAAGACTTTGTGCAGCGCGCGCTCGAACAACGTTACGTGCGCGAGCGAGAGATTTGGCCTAACGACAAATGGCTTTTCCAAAATCTCAACAGACCCGAGGATTATGAAAGAGCGCGCCACGGCGAAATCGATTGAGATCGTCAGGATGCACGAGCGTCAGGCTCCGGCAAGAGAGCCGGACGAAGTCGCGCTCGAGGAACCTCTCGAGATTCAAGTCGAAGGTCGCAGCATCGCCGTCCTCATGCGGACGCCTGGGCACGATCGCGAGTTGGCAGTCGGCTTTGCCCTCACCGAAAGCATCATCCGAGGCGCGGAAGACATTTTCGAAATCATCACCTGCCCAACGACCGAGCGACCTGGCAATTCGGTCAACATCATCCTCCGTGATCCGGGGCAATTCGATCCGACAAAACTGAGCCGCAACCTGCTTAGCTCATCGAGCTGCGGGATCTGCGGGAAGAGCTCAATCGAAGCGGCGATGCAACAATTTCCCCCTGTCGTTTCCGATTGGAAAGTCAGCGCCAAGGTCCTGTCTCAGTTGCCAGCGCGCCTGGCCAGCGCTCAGGAAACATTTCAGCGGACCGGAGGGTTGCACGCCTGCGGCTTGTTCGATCGACAAGGCGAGCTCCTTCTCTTGCGAGAAGACGTGGGTCGGCACAACGCACTCGACAAACTCATCGGGCACGAGCTTCTGGCGAACCGGTTACCATTGAGTGATCGCATCCTTTTACTGAGCGGCCGCGTCTCATTTGAGATGGTGCAGAAGGCACTCGCGGCCGGGATCACGGTGATCGCAGCAATCTCGGCTCCCACCAGTCTCGCGGTCGAGTTTGCGCAAGAGGGCAACCAGACGCTGATCGGTTTTCTGCGAAATGAAACGATGAATGTTTACGCCGGAGCGGCGCGACTGGATGAACGTGACGGGCTGATTGTTTGAAGAGATCCATTCGCCCAGTCGCTCCTTCCTTTGTTCGTTAGGCGAACTATCCCTCCGTCCTGGATCAGATATGATCGCCCTGGTGGGTGGAGCGACTCTTGAAGGTCAGCTCAGCGATTCCTGACTTATCAAGGTCACCAAGACCTTCAGCGATCATCCGATCGTATTGCTCTTTGGTGGCGCGCGCGAGCGGAAGCCGCAGCCCTGCCAGCTCGGCCAGATGCAATGCAATCCCGCTGTCCTTCGCTGCGTGCGCGGCGGAAAAGAAGCAGGCGTGATCGCGGTTTTGCATGTCCTCGCCGTCGGTTTGCAGAACGCGTGAGCCGGCGCCGGTTTCGGCAAAGACTTCACGCAACATCGTCAGATCGAGTCCGAGCGCATCACCCAGTCCCAGTCCCTCCGCCAGCCCAGCGGTGTTGATATTCATTACCATGTTAACCAGGGCCTTCACCTTGGCCGCTTCGCCTGACTTTCCAATGTAGCGAATCGTCTTGCCTAACGAATTCAAAATCGGCGCAGCCTTATCGAAAGCCGACTTCTCGCCGCCACACATGAGATAGAGCGAGCCGTCGCGTGCCTGAGTAATGCTGGAGGCCATGCAGGCTTCGAGACTTTGGGCACCGGCCTTCTGTGCCAGACTTTCGACTTCGAGATGCACTTCGGGCGTGATCGTGGCGCAGTTGATGAAGAGCTTACCCTGCGCCTGGACAAGAAGGTTGTCGTTAGGCGCGGAGAAGATTTGGCGCATGGCCGCATCGTCGGAAACGACGGTGATAACGGCATCCGCGGCGGCGGTGACTTCGCCTAACGACTGGCTGGCGAAGCTGCCCAGCTCCTGCGCTAGTTCGGTCGCGATGGCGCGATTTAGGTCATAAACCGCCGTCACATGATAGCCTTCGTCCGTCAGTCGGCGCGCCATGTTTGCGCCCATGCGGCCCACTCCAACAAATGCGATGTTCACGATCTCAAGTCCTCCCGGCAAAAAAAGGATTGTGCTTTTTCTCCTCGGCCACGGTTGTCATCGGGCCGTGTCCAGGACACAACACGGTGTCGTCCGGCAAAGTGAGAATCTTTTTCAGATTGTTTTCCACCGCCTCTTGATAGGAGACATTTCCGCCACCCATTGAGCCGGCGAAGAGCGAGTCTCCGACGATCGCGACCGGACGCTTGAGTCCCCTCACGACGAAAGTCATTCCACCGGGTGAATGTCCCCAGGTAAGACGCGATTCGATCGTGAGCCGGCCAACCGTAAAGCATTTGCCTTCTTCAATCGATTGCGCGCCGTGGACTTTTTCGCGACTCGAAAGGTAAACCGGCGCGTCGGTCGTTTCCGCCAGCCGATCAAGATCCGCGACGTGATCCGGATGCGCATGAGTGAGCAAAATCAATTTGATCGTCAGGCCATTTTCTTGCGCGAAACCGAGCATGGAAGAGCAGGTCGCGCCGCTATCAAAGGCGACGGCTTCCTTACTCGCGGGATCCCAGACGAGATAGGCATTGACCCGCACGTCGTGATACGGCGTATCGAAAAACGCGAGACCGTCGAGCTGGATTTCGTTAGGCTGAAATTTTCCTTCAGCCAGATCGATCAAAGCTTCCGAATTGAGCTGCAAGGCAGGCGCAATGCGCTGGAGCGTGAGACGATCCGGCTTACCGGCGCCAACCTTGCGAATCGCTTCTATTTCGACGCCCGACTTCTCCGCCAATTGGCTGTCGGAAATACCGAGACCACGTTGCGCCTTCCCGATGACGTCGGTGAAATTATCTTCGAGTGGAATCACCATGATTCACTTAAGAGCAACGAACGTCCGTGTCGAGACCGGCGCTCGTTTCGTAGATGGCCGGACCGCTAGTTCTGTGTCGATAACTTTTCTTCGCCGAAAGCAAACGCTGGCCGACTAGATTCTCGACTCCGAAACATTTTCCCAGGCTCATCAGCAATGGAACAGGCCGGCAGCCGCTGCTCCACGAATAATTCTCGAGTCCGCGCCTGCAAAAGATCGGCCGCCGCCCCTGCTACGAGCTCAATTGGCCTAACGATTCCAGTTTCCTTTTCCATCGAGGTCATCGTGACGCCGGTAATCCCGCAGGGTGTGATGGCTTCAAAGGGCGTGAGATCGCCGCCAACGTTGAGAGCGAAGCCGTGCATCGTGATCCAATTCCGCACGCCGACGCCGATCGAAGCGATCTTGCGGTCCTCGATCCAGACACCGGTTAAGCCCTTCCGCGTGGTGGCATCGATTTCGTAGTGAGCGAGCAATTCAATAAGGACAGCTTCGATCCAGCGCAGGTAGCGATGCAGATCCTGACCGTAGCGGCGAAGGTCGAGCAGACAATATCCAATCAACTGGCCCGGCCCGTGATAGGTGACCTGCCCACCGCGATTGGTCTCGAAGAGCGGATACTTGAGATGGCTTCCTCCCCGCAAGCTTGAGCGATCGGGGGTCCGACCGATGGTATAAACCGGCTCGTGCTCGAGGAGCCAAATCTCGTCCGCAATCTTTGGATCAGCGCGTTTTCGTCGCACGAACGCTTCCTGTTGCGCGAAGGCGTCCGCAAAGTCCATGCGGTCGCGCCAGCACACGAGCAAGGAATTGTTCCGGGTGGCGTTCTGTTGCTCGCCCTTCACAAACGCGTCCCGCTCGTTAGGCCATGCTTCGCGCTTTCTTGTGCACGCAGGTGCGTGAGGCCAATCGCCAGTGCGTCGGCTGCATCGGCACCTGGCGTTTCGACCAGCCCTAACAATGCCCGCACCATGAAGGCGACCTGAGATTTATCGGCCGATCCGTGACCGACTGTCGCCTGTTTGATTCGCTTCGGAGCGTATTCGAACACTGGAAGTCCGCGCTCGGTCGCCGCCATGATAGCCGAGCCCCGCGCGGCGCCAAGCGTGATCGCGGTCCGGTAGCTCTGGACGTAAATGACCGACTCGAGCGCGCAGCAATCGGGCTGTTGGGCTTCGATCAGTTCCGCCAGCTGATCACGGATCGCCACCAGACACGACGACATCGGCAACGATGCCGGGTTATGGATGACGCCGTAATAGAGCGCGTGAAATTTTCCGCTTCCGTTTGTCTCCACGATGGCGACGCCGGTGTTGCGCAGGGAGGCATCGATGGCCAGAACCCGCATCGTTAGGCGAAAACTGGAGCCCTGACTTGCCGCTGCATGGCTCAGCTTAGGAGCGCAGCGCCTGTCTTCAAGAGCGAAGTCGACAAGGCCGCCCGGCTCGCTTTCATTCCCAATCGTGGCGGAAAATTCCAAGCCGCAGTGCCAGATTTGCCGGCGAACCGTTTCGCACAGCGCCGGCTCGACCGGCGAGATGCTGCGTCCTTCGCTTCTCGAATTCATCCAAAAGCGCACACCTGGATTCGATCCGCACGGTTTTATTTGCACGAGCGACCTCGGTCGCGTTCGACGCGATTATGTAAAGGAAGTGCTGCAGGAGGAGATCGGCGAGTTGAGCGCGCTCGACCAGGAAGTGATCGATAGCCTGCAAGCGCACGAGATTCTTTCCGAAAACATTGGGAAGGAGTTTGATAAAGACCTGAGTTTCGGCGAGCGGCTTTCCGATCGCATCGCGTCCTTTGGCGGGAGTTGGACCTTCATCATCATTTTCGGCGCGGTGCTCGCGATCTGGATCGTGGTCAACGCCGCCGTCCTCGCCAGCCGGGCCTTCGATCCGTATCCGTTCATCCTCATGAATCTCATCTTGTCGTGTCTCGCAGCCATTCAGGCGCCGATCATTATGATGAGTCAAAATCGAGCGGAATCGCGGGACCGAGCGCGCGCGGAAAACGACTACAAGGTGAACCTGAAAGCGGAGCTGGAGATCCGGCATCTGCACGAGAAGATCGATCACCTCCTGCGCAAGCAATACAACCGGCTCTTCGAGATTCAGCAGATCCAGATCGAATTGCTGGAGGAGCTGGGGCAGAAGCGGCGGAGTAGCGCGCGTTCGGCGGCCGGGCCAGAGCAGGAGGCGCCGGCTGCTTCGGCCTAACGAATGAGAACACCCGCGCGATGCGGAACTGGTCCAGTACTTGTCTCCCCAATCGTTAGGCTAGAATGACAAACTTTATCTGCGTCACCTGCGGAACGCAGTTCGCCGAAAGGCAAACACCACCGGCGGGTTGCGCGATTTGTGAAGATGCGCGGCAATACGTGCCGACCGCGGGGCAGCGATGGACGACGCTCGAAGAGCTGCGCGGCTCGCATCGCAATTCGTGGCGAAGCTATGAGCGAGGATTGTTCGGGATTGGAACGGTGCCCGACTTCGCCATTGGACAACGCGCCCTGCTCCTTTGCACGCCAGAAGGAAATTTCCTTTGGGACTGCGTCAGCCTGCTGGACGACGCGACGGTTGCGCTGGTGAAATCCTTAGGGGGTTTGCGCGGAATCGCCATCTCGCATCCGCATTACTACACCACGATAGTGGAATGGAGCCGCGCCTTTGGCGGCACACCGATTTATCTCCACGCCGCGGACCGCGCCTGGGTCATGCGTCCGGATGAGGCCATCCGATTTTGGGAGGGAGAAAAGCAGGAACTCGCCAGCGGCGTTGCCCTCATTCGCTGCGGCGGACATTTCCCCGGCGGCACGATCCTTTGTTGGCGCGACGGCGCGGACGGACGCGGCGCATTGCTCAGTGGAGACGTACTCGCCGTCATGCCTGACGGAATGCTCAGCTTCATGTTTAGTTATCCAAATGCCATCCCGCTTCCGGCGAGCGCGGTGGAATCGATCGGGCAAAAGCTGGAATCGCAGTCCTTCGATCGCATCTACGGCGCGTTTTGGGAGCGTGTGATCCGGGCCCGGGCACACGAAGTTGCGCGGCGTTCCGTTGCTCGCTACCTCGCCGCGATCGACTCAGCGAGCCCAGTCGCCACGCCGCCCTGAGCCTGTGGCGTAACTCCTTGCCTGGCGAAAAGAATGCCGTAGACCTGCAGGCTGCGCGCGCGAAAAGCACCCGCACAACTGAGTAAGTCAAACCGCCAGATGCGGCGAAAGCGCTCGTCGTGAACCTGGATGTCGAACCGACCCGACCCATCCAATCCGGATGTCGGCGACGCGGAGAAGATTCTCGACGACTTTGCGCGCGCTGCCATAGAAACAAAATCGCAGGAAAAGGGACGAGCCGATGCCAACGAAAATCGTCGAAGCGCTGACGACCGAGGAAATTTCCCGCTGTTTCCCTGTCATGAGACAACTGCGGACACATTTCGAAGAGGAGCAGACGTTTATTACTCAGGTGGAACGGCAACGTGGCGACGGTTACCGCCTGGCCTATCTGGAAGACAACGGCGAAGTCCAGGCGGTGGCCGGTTTTCGGATGCTCGAGTCGCTTTTCTCAGGACGGTTCTGTTATGTGGACGACCTCGTGACCGGCGAGCGAAGCCGCTCGTTAGGCTACGGAAACGCCCTGTTTGATTGGCTCGTGGCAAAGGCGCGGGCGGCGGGTTGCAGGAGACTGGAGTTGGATTCTGGCGTGCAACGATTTGAGGCACATCGATTCTATCTCCGCAAACGGATGATCATCCCCTCGCACCACTTCTCGCTCGATCTTGATGTGGATCGAAAGGTCTGAGACCGGCCGCGCTCCGCCTCGTTCCGGGCAGCAGCGGCGACACCTTTCTCGGTGACCTCGCAGGTAATTTTGCGGATCGCGATGGCATGGCGCTGGTGGCATCCGGTCCTTTGTTGGTTACAACACAGGTGTAAAGGATTTCGTCGCCGATCGCGGCCGTTTGCGGCGTGACTGCGACCGAGATACTGAGGTCCGAGCTCGTGGCATAAGCTGCTGCCGAGATCGCGATCGCCGCCATGGCCGGGAGCAAGTTAAGAAGCATGAACGCGCAACGTCACCTAACGAGTGAAGAATGCGCCGCCTGGTGGGAACGCAAGCTCAGGCCGAAAAGGCTGCTCGAGACGAGCGATCATTTGCAGGAGTGCGCGGCCTGCCGGGAGCAATTGCTCCGCGCGCGCCCGGCAAAAACCTCGAACGCCGGAGTGACCTACGAGGAGTTTGTCGCCTTAATGGAGGGAAATGTTGATCTGATGGAGCGGCGCGACCTCAGGGAGCGGCTGACCAATTCGCCCCGGGCTTCGGACGAGCTGGCTGATCTGCAGCGTTTTCGAGAGGAGATGGATCAACTAACGGCGCACGATTATTCGTTGGCGGAAGGGGCGCCCGGGAGTTCGAGCTGGATCCTGCCGGTTGCCGCCGGGATCGCGATCGGCCTCGCATTTCTCTGGTGGAACAACACGCAATTCGGGTCTCGCGGCGTCGCTCTCCAGGATGCGGGGAAGCGGATCGTCATCAGCAACGACGGCTCTGTGCTCGCGCTTGGGTCGTTGCCAGAGAATTTGCGTCACGCGCTGCAGGAAGCGATTTCGTTAGGCCAGGTTTCCATTTCTCCCGCCGTGGCCGAGCTGACGGGGACGGGGGAGACGCTGGCCGGCGCGCAGGAGGCTGCAAAAGGCTTCCGCGTGCTTGGTCCCATAGGAACGCTGGTCGAAACGCCGCAACCGACCTTGCGTTGGAGTCAGGCGGAGGGAGCGACCGGTTACAGGGTGAATCTCGTCTCAAAAAAAGGCGGCGCAGTCGCGACCAGTCCTTTGCTTGGCGGGCGGACCCGGGAATGGAAACCGGAGCGATCGCTTCAGCCTGATGAGACGTACG
This sequence comes from uncultured Verrucomicrobiae bacterium, assembly GCA_963786175.1. Lineage (GTDB taxonomy): Bacteria > Verrucomicrobiota > Verrucomicrobiia > Chthoniobacterales > UBA10450 > JAICXG01. The sequence continues at coordinate 137,619 of CAWAYD010000008.1, forward strand.
AATGGGAAGTGGAAGCGCTTCGTGGTGGAGAGATGATCGCCAAAGCTCCCGCTCCGCCGGAACCGGAAGCGCGCTTCGCCGTTTTGCCTAACGACAAGCGACAGGAGCTGGAAAAACTGCGGGCCAAGTTCGGTCGCTCCCATCTCATCATGGGTCTGGCCTATGCACGAACCGGATTGCCCGCGCAGGCAGAGAGCGAATTCGAACAACTGGCGAAGGATAATCCACAGAGCGAGCTGGCGAAGAAGCTGCGCGCCAGCCTGACGAATGTGCATCCCAAGGCGGACGCTAGCGGCCGATAAGTACGAATGGCGGCCAGGCAGGAGACTGGGGAAACAAATTTGCGATCTAAAATCACGGCGATCCGATGACAGTGATGATCACTTCGCGGCGATGCGATGCGCGCCGATGCTCGAAGAGAAAGATTCCCTGCCATGTGCCCAGCTGCATCCGGCCTTTCACGATCGGAATGACTTCACTCGAACGCGTGAGAACAGAACGAATGTGTGACGTGCTGTCGTCGCTGCCCTCGAGAGTATGCTCGAAGTACGGAGTGTCTTCCGGAACGAGATGCTCGAAGAATTGCTCGAGGTCACGCCGCGCAGTTGGGTCGGCGTTTTCCATAATGATGAGGCTGCAGCTCGTGTGCCTAACGAATACGGTGACGGTCCCGACTTTGAGGCTGCTTTCAGCCACCGCGGTTGCGATCCGATCGGTGATTTCGTAGGTGCCTTTGCCATGGGTGGAAATGGCGAAGGTGGCGGAGTGAACTTGCATGCCGGCGGGATGAAGCCAGCCTCAAGGCGGCCCGATCTCGGGGAGTAACTTTTCGTTAGGCGAATCCGGCGAAAGCAGCATCCCGGGTAATGGCACCGAACCGTTCGGCGGAGTGCTCATGCCGTTGTTCATGCTCAGGAGTGGATGCTGCCAATTCGTTAGGCTAATCGAGACCTGAGGAGAAAAATTCGGAGGCACCATCGTCGCGTCTGTCACCGGAGGATCCGCACGTCGCTCGTTTCCCTCCGACTTATTCAGCCAACCGAGATCGTAGAAAGAGCTGGCGAAAACAATGTTGAGTTCGGGCGAATAGATCTTTTTCGCCGATTCAATCCAATCGTTGCCATGGACTGGATCAGCATGTTGAAAAGCCCAGGCGGCTTCCGCGTAGTAGTGCGCAGGAGTCGTGCCGGTAAACTGGAATTGATTCATGAGCAGCTGCGCGTGGTCGTCTCGACCTTCGAGGAGAAAGGTAAGGAAGACCTTGAATTTCATCAGCTGTGCGGCCTGATTGTCGCCCCCGGGAGTGGTGGCAAAAAGTCGCTCGAATCTGTCGCGCGCTTCGGAGTAATCTTTTTTTCGGAAAGCGACTTCCGCCAGGTTGTAGGCCGCTTCGTGGAGGTTCGGGTCGTCGGCAACGGCTTCGCGGAACGCTTTTTCGGCCTCGTCGAATTTGCGTTCTTCGAGCAGAATCTCGCCCCGTAAATTGTGCGAAGCGGCCAGGCCGGGAAAGCGCGTGTCCACGTCATCGAGCAAAGCGAGCGCCGGTTCGTTCTGATGAGCGACAAACGCCGACTCCGCCTGCGCGAGACTGGCCCGAGCGTCGGCCTGGGCCCGCGCGGAGCGCTCGTTGGAAGAAACGATATCGATATCTTCGCGTTCCGCTGTCGGTCTTGGGCACCAGCCAATTTCATAAAAGGATTCTGCGTAAAGTTTGTTCGTCGCGGCCGAGAATTCTTTCTCTGCTTTCCGTTGCCATAGGCTCGCGTCGTCGCTCTGATTGTCTCGCCACGCCATCGCAGACCGTACATAATACGAAGTCAGTCCACTTGCGTTCGAATCGAGCTGGCTCAGCATTGATTCCACTGCTTTGTCTTTTCCTTGGAGGACAAGCGTGAGCAGAACTTTGTATCGAATGAGCTGGCGCATCTCGGCGTCCATCCCGCCGTCATCGCGCGCCAACATCGCTTCAAAGCGGTGCTGCGCGGAGGGCCAATCCTTTTTCAGAAACGGAATCTCCGCCAGGTTAAAATCGGCGTTCCAAAGTCGCGGATTGAGATCGAGCCCTCGTCGCAGGACTATTTCCGCTCCTTCGTATTCGCATTGGCGCATCAGAATGACACCGCGGAGATTGAACAGTTCCGCTTTCACTTCTGCTGCCGCGGTCAGACCATCGATATTTTCCAGGTCGGCTAAAGCCTGCTGGTAATTGCCGGACCGAAATTCGGCCATCGCCTGGTCGTAAAGCGTTTCCGATCTCGCGGGCTGGAGCGCATTTGTCGCCACGCAACCCAGGATCAGGAGGGAGACGGGGCCGACGAATCTCGTCGTCTTCGTCACAATCTTGGATGGAAACAGAATTTCCTCGGAAAGCGAGCTTAAACTTGGCTGAGCGTTATACTCGCGTATGCGGGCCGGTTGTTCGTCCGACGCGTTGCGTTAGCTTGTTCGCCCGGTGACAGAGCAAAGCGCTAATGCGGTGATGATGGTTCGACCGAGTCGTTTTTTTCCCAATCCAGAAACCGCGTTCGACAACACCTTTCAGCGGCGTATTGCCGCGGCAGAATACGATCGAGTCGGGGCGGCGGCACGCGAGGAATTTGATCGCGCTGTCGACAGTCTCGCGGCCGCGGGAGTGCAGGTGCACGTGATCGACGACACGCCGTCTCCGCCCAAACCGGATGCCGTTTTTCCTAACAACTGGTTTTCCACTCATCACGACGGTCGGGTCGTCCTTTACCCCATGCATGCGCCCTCCCGCCGCGTTGAACGCCGCGCCGATCTTATCGATAAATTGCGCGAACAATACCGTATCACGGAGGTCGTAGACTACACTTCCTTTGAAGGCCGGGGCCTTGCTCTCGAGGGAACCGGTAGTCTCGTCCTCGATCATCCAGCGAGGGTCGCCTACGTCTCTCTTTCAAATCGCGCCGATGTCGAACCGCTGCATAGATTTTGCGCCGATTTCAACTACGAGCCGGTCACCTTTACCAGCCGTGATGCAGATGGGCAGCCGATCTATCACACCAACGTCATGATGTGCCTAGGGACCGAATTTGCTCTCATCGGGTTGGAGACGATCGATGATCTCTCTGAACGAGCGACAGTCCGAAAATGCCTGCAGGCAAGCAAACGAACGGTTATCGAGTTGAGTCGAGAACAAATTGCCAATTTTGCCGGTAACGCTCTCGAACTCCATAACGAAAAGAACCGCCTGCTCGTTCTCTCGGCGCGTGCAAAAGCGGTCCTAAGCGACGAACAACGCACGACGATCGCAAGATTCGCCCACCTTCTAGTGTTGAGCCTTCCCACCATCGAGTTAGCTGGCGGGAGCGCTCGCTGCATGCTGGCTTCGATCCATCTGCCCCCGCGTTAGACCATCGACCTTCGCTTCGTTAGGCAAGATTACGCGGACGCCCCGCATCATCGCGCTGATCCAACATCATTTCTCTGAGCGGATGGGCGGTTCGCCTTGGGAGCCGTGGGCAATTTCAGCCTCGAACCGGCGGTGGCCCGAGAGATGCTAAAGCATGTGGCCAGATCATGGCGACAGTCAATCCAGCCCCGGGCCGCCCGAAGCCTCTCAAATCTTCCGTACCAAAGCGCGGCAAAGGACCGCGAAAACGCCGCCCTCCCGCGGAGAAGAAACCTTCGGCCGAAGGGAAAAACTCCCTCGGACGTCTCGAGCGCACCCGTCGGCTGTTGCTCGCTGCCTTACGTGTCTGGGAACTGAAGCGGCGTGTTCGCGATTAGTCCTACCCTTTCAACCGCAGCGTCTCTGGGTAAATTCGCCAGATGTCGCATGGGCGAAGAGGTGAATTGCGGCACGATCGTTCGGTGCAAGATCCGCCCGCCGGGTGGGTCGTGGTGGTCGATCAGGAGCCGTTGCGCGAACGGGCCGCGACGGATTGCGCGCAAGCACTGGCCAGCCTAAAACGAGCGCGCGCTGGCTGGCACCATTTCGAACGCAAGGATAAGCCGGCTTTTATTCGCTGGCGGGCGCGGGAATTCGGCGCGCTTCTCAGTACCGCGCGGGAGGTTGAAGAGCAGATTCGCGACTTGCAAACATTGATACACGAAGTCGAACTGGAAATGCGCCGCGGCTTTCAGGATGCCTTTACGGCCTATCAGACGGTCATGGCCCGACGGGGCAATAGTGCTACGAGCGAAACACTGCCGCCCGCGCCAAGAACTCGCGGCCCGCGTCGAGTCTTGAGCGACTTCGAAAAAGAAGCGCTCTTCCAGGAATGGGTGCAGCGCTCGTTAGGCACGCATCCGGACAAAATGGATGACGCGGCCTACGCCTCAAGTTTCGAAGCCTTCAAGGCCCACATGTTTCGCCCCATGCCGGTAGACGAACACAAGCCTAAGGAACGAAAGTCGACATCCTTTCGACCACGGCCGGCGGACGAGGAAGACGCCGAGCCGGAGGAAAAGGCGGCCGTTGATTACCGGGTAAAAGAGTTATATCGCCGTCTCGTTCGGCGTTTGCATCCCGACCTCCGCGCCGATGGAAGCACGGCGGTCTCCGCACTCTGGCATGAAGCGCAGGAAGCCTATGCGGCGCAGGATATTGCGCGCATGGAAATTCTTCTCGCGCTCAGCGACATCGAATCTCAACGAACAGACCAACAAACGCTTGCGCAAATGCGGTCCATCTTTGCGGAGCTGCAACGCGCGTTGCGCGCGTTAGAAAAAAGTTTGCTTGAAGCCGGAGGAGAAGAGGCTTGGGATTTCGCGCGACTGGGGCCAACGTCCGATCTGCGTCTGCGGGTTGAGCGCCAGCTGAAAATGGATCTCGCCTCCCGCTCTCAACGTCTCGACCTGCTTAAGCGAACGGCGGCGGAGTGGGCCGCGGGTGCGATCGCAAACCGGCAAGTTCAGTTCGCCTAGGGTCGGTCGCTACGGTGGCAACTTCCATCGCCGCGAATCCACCGATTCACCGTGGCGAAGTTTGGCAACGCTTTGCTCTTTTCGAGAAAGACGAGGTCATCTTAACTTTGATGGTGTGAACAAATTCTTTGTAGCTGTTTTTCTTTCCGGTGCCCTGATGACCAACGCGCAAACGCCGGAACGCACTCGTCCGGACATTTCAAACAAAGCGCTTCTGACCAAACCCGGTCCCAGCTTGCAGGGTCGCGCGGAAGCAACCGCGCTTCATCGGCTGGCGAACGACTACTATAAATGGCGCAACGAACAATATCCGGTCGCGAGCAGCAGCGCCGGGCTTCATACCTGGGATGATCGCCTAACGAACTACGCACCGGAAAAAATCGCGGAGCGTGCCAATCACGTGCGCGAACTGCTCGCGGAAGTGAACGCGATGCAGACGGCGAATTGGCCAAAAGACGAGCAGATCGACTGGTTCCTTTTTCGCTCGCAGCTCGAAGCAGCCGCTTTTGACGATCGCGTCTGGCATTCCACTTCACGCGACGCGCAAACGTACGTTGGCGCGTGCTCGAACGCGATTTTTTCTCTCCTAACGAAGGATTACGACTCCCCGCTAGCCCGCGCGCGTTCCGCCACGGCTCGGCTTCAGGCTATGCCGGCAATGCTGGACCAGGGCGAAAAAAATCTCACGGAGCCAGTAAAGCTTTTCAGTCGGTTGGCGATCGAATCGGCCCGCGCGATCGATCCTCTCTTCACCCAAAGCCTGATGACGCTGGGGAAGGATTTACCACCTGATGCACTCACAAGCCTAACGACGGCACGCGACGGGGCTCTGACGGCAATCCATGACTTCGCCGATCGTCTGGAGAAACGCCTGCCGCAGATGGCTGACTTCGCACCGATGGGAGCGGCGAATTATAACTATTACCTCCACCACGTTCTCCTCCTGCCACTCTCGGAGGAAGAAGTGGAGATGATCGGCCGGGTGGAGTTAGCGCATTATCGTGCGCTGGAGGCCTGGCTGCCCGATCCATCGCTGGCAGATCCCGATCCGAAACGAAGTAAGAATATTCCGCCGGATCAGGCGACGTTTCTCCAAACTTACCAGAGTCGCGAAGCGGAGATGATCCAATTCCTGAAGGAGCACCATCTCGTTACATTGCCGGATTACCTCGGCAATTTTGTCATCAGACAATTGCCCGATGCCTTTAAGCCGACCAGCCCTGGCGGCTTTATGAATCCGCCTGGCGTATACGACAAAGATTCGACCGGTTTCTATTTCATTCCGAGTTACAATCCTGACTCCAAGAACTTTTACATTCGCGCTGCGATCGAAGACCCGCGCCCGATTCTGGGTCACGAAGGGATTCCGGGTCATTTTCTACAGCTCTCGATCGCGAATCATCTGGGCGATGAAATCCGGCGGCAAAATCCGGATACGGTCTTCGTCGAAGGTTGGGCGCTCTATGGAGAAGAGATGTTGATGCGCAACGGCCTTTATCCACCCGATTCTGCTTCGCAAGGTCAGGTGTTACGTTTGGCGCGCTATCGCTCGGCGCGCATTGGCGTCGATGTAAATCTGCACACTGGCAAGTGGACCTTCGAACAAGCGGTCAAATACTTCATGGAGGCGGGCGGCCTTGATCGGGAAGCCGCCGAGGGCGAAGCGGCCGGCGCCGCCTCGAGCCCAACGCAGAAAATCAGCTACATCGTGGGGAAATGGCAGATTATGCAATTGTTAGGCCGTTATCGCGACAAGACGGGGAAGAACTTCCGGCTCGGACAATTTCACGATGACCTGATCAGTCACGGCAGTCTGCCACTTTCGATCATCGATTGGATCATGCTGGACGATCCCTCGGAGATCCAGAAAACCCAGGAGTAACGCTCTCAGGGATGTTTAGGCCGCGGAGTATCCGGCGGCAAAGTGCGACGCGGGCGTGGACTCGGGGTCGGCGTGGCTTGCGACTTTTTCAACTGGTATTCCAGCCTGCCTTTGCGCGTCTTGGCGTCCGCGTTACTGGGGTCGAGGCTGAGTACTTTATCGACATCGACCATGCTCTTTTGAAAGTCGCCCGTGAGTTCGTAGACATAGCTGCGGTTAAGATAGCCGTCTTTGTCGTTAGGCTTCTGCTTGATGATCTTATCGTAGTCCGCAAGCGACTTGTCGTACTGTTTCATGTTCCAGTAGGCGAACGCCCGTCGATCCAGAATGGCAACATCCTCTTTTTCCTTCAGGACAACGTTGTAGTCATTGACTGCATTGTCATAGCTACCCGCCTGCAGATCGGCAAAGGCTCGATAGCGATGGGCCGGAATATTCCCGGGATCGAGCTTGATCACGTGGGTGAAGTCCTCAATCGCCTTGTCGTTCTTTTTTTGCGCGCTGTAGACGAGGCCGCGATTGATGTAGCTGTTGGCCGAGTTGGGCTCCGCTTCGATCGCACCCGAGTACGCTTTGATCGCCTCATCCAATTTACCAGCGCCTTTGTAAGCCAGGCCGAGGTTGTTGTAATTATTGGCTTCCTTGGGATCGGCTTGGACTGCCTTCTGGAAGGCCTCGATTGCTTTGTCCCATTGTTTGTTTTTCGCCGCTTCCCGGCCTTCGACCGCATACTTGTAGGCATCGGCCTTATTGTCGGCGCGCGCGATCACGGCCAAAAAGAGGAGAGCGATCGACGCAGTCGCCGTCAGTAAACGTTGGAAAGTTTTCATAGCGAAATGGTGTGCCAATAGAATACGGACGAGCGGGCACTTTGGCCGCAACAAATCGAGCAGGCAAGTAGAAGCTGCCAGCGTTGGTGGTTAAGTCGCAGGCATTTCCGGAGCGTCGCCGGGTTCATCCACGCGCGTGATGCGCAGGGCTCGGCCCGTCGTCTCGTCGATCTCGAGAAGCACGCCACGCAAATGCGCAATTCCCGACGCGACCGGTAGCGCACCTGGAATGTTGGAAAGAAAGCGTGTCAGGATCGGCTCGATTTGGCGTCCGAGAATCGAGTGGATTGGTCCACACATGCCAGCATCGCAAATGAAAGCGGTCCCGTTCTCGAAGATCTGTTCGTCCGCGGTCTGCACGTGAGTGTGGGTGCCGAGAACCGCCGAGACCCGACCATCAAGATAACGGCCAAGGGCAATTTTCTCACTGGTGGTTTCGCCATGGGCATCAACGATGATGTTGGCCGTTTCACGGCGCATCTCCTTCACCGCTATGTCGAGGACCGGGAAAGGGTTTTCCAGGATTGGATGCATGAAGGTGCGCGCCTGCACATTGATCACGCCCACCTTTCCTTTGGACGTTTCCAGAACGATCGTCCCTGCCCCGGGCGCGCCGGACGGATAATTGAGCGGCCGCAGGAGACGCGGCTCGGTTTCAAGGAAAGGCTGAATCTCCTTGCGATCCCAAATATGGTCGCCGGTGGTGATGACAGAAGCGCCCGCCCGCAGCAGATCGATGGTGATCCTCGGTGTAATGCCGCGACCGGCGGCGGCGTTTTCGCCGTTTACGATGATGAAATCGAGCGCCCAGCGCTTCTTCAAATCTGGCAGACGGGCGATGACGGCGTTGCGACCTGGTTCGCCCACGACGTCGCCAAGAAAAAGAACCGTCAGCATGGCAGCGATGATCGTATTAAACTCGAAAATCCCAAGTTGATGTTTCGCATCTTCGTTACATGCGGTCTCGCCCTGCTGCTCTTCGCCAGCTTACCCGCCGCCCGCGCTTTCGATCGCGACGCGGCTCAAGACACTACCGCCAGCCTCAGCGCGCTCGGGCGCGCACCGGATTGGAGCGAGTTGGAGAAATATCAAAGCACCATTACGCGGGACGATTTCATCCGCTTGCTTGAACATGTTTATTGCCCCCGCGGTTATGACCCGGATTTGATCACGGTCGAGCCCGACCTGGCGCGCATCCTAACGACAAGCGGCACGCAAGATTATTTTGTTCTCCATTTTGCTAAAGACGATTCCGCCTGTCTGCCGCCGAAGCATTCGTGGACGTCGCTGGACCGCCCGCTCGAGCCAGTCAAAGGCAAGCCACTCGCTGGGCTGCACATCGCGCTCGATCCCGGGCATCTCGGCGGGCAATGGGCAAAGATGGAAGAGCGCTGGTTCAAGATCGGCCGCGCCGAGCCGGTGCGGGAAGGCGACATGACCTTGCGCGTGGCGCGAATGCTCCGGCCGCAGCTGGAGTCGTTAGGCGCGAAAGTGACACTGCTGCGCACCGCGGCAGAACCACTCACATCCTGTCGACCACTGGATTTCGAAGAAACCGCGCGACTTTTACTGGTTAGGCAAGGAATTACCGAGCCGCGGGAGTATTTCGATGGCCCCACCGATCCCGAGAAGGAGCAAACCGTCGCCTGGCAGCGGGAACTGCTTTTTTATCGCAACAGCGAAATCCGGTCCCGCGCTGATCTGGTGAACGATCAGGTGCGGCCTGATCTGGTGCTTTGTTTGCACTTCAACGCGGAACCCTGGGGAGACCCGGACAATCCCGAACTCGTGACCAAGAATCACCTTCATCTCCTCGTGAACGGTGCTTACTTGCCTAACGAGCTTAAGTTGGACGACGACCGCTTCGAGATGTTACAGAAGCTGCTTAGTCGCAGTTACACCGAGGAGCTGGGATTAGCCGATTCTATCGCCAGCGCAATGGTCGAAAACACCGGTCTACCCCCATATCGTTATACAACCGATAATGCGACCGCAGTGGGTAAGAGCGGCTATGTCTACGCACGCAATCTCATGGCAACCCGGCTTTATCGTTGTCCTACCGTCTACCTTGAGCCCTATGTCATGAACAGTCATGAAGTTTTCGCCCGGGTGAAGGCGGGGAACTATGAAGGAAGAAAACGCGTGGTGGGAAAGAAACGGCTAAGCATTTATCGCGAATATGCCGTCGGTGTTGTGCAAGGCTTCCAAGCCTATCTCAGGCAAGCGCGTGCCGCCCACCCTGACTCTAAGGAACGAGATGAATAAACCCCTTTACCGACCGTCACCGGCTACAGCAAGGCTATGGCCGCTTCAAGGTCTGGCATGGTCACTTCTTTGCAAACGCTTGCTCGACCAATGGCGTGCGCGACAACGAAACGAATGCGGCCGCCTTCGAACTTTTTGTCACGCGGCAGGGCTTCAAAAATCTTTTGTCGTGGGAAGTCCGGCGGAAGTCTTGCCGGGAGATGATGACGCTCCAAGGTTGCACGAATTTTCTCCACTTCGCCTAACGACAAGCCGGCGCGCCGAACGGAAATGTGCGCCGCGGCCAGGATCCCAAGGCTGATGGCTTCGCCGTGCAGGATATTGCCGTAGCCGGCCGCGTGTTCGATCGCATGTCCAATGGTGTGGCCGAAGTTGAGCAGCGAGCGAGTATCGTTTCGCTCCCGTTCGTCCGCCTCCACGATCCCGGCCTTAAGCGCGATGTTGCGCGCGATGAAGGCCGCCGGGTCACCGCGATCGACTTCGCCTAACGAATAAAAGAGTTCACTGTCGCGAATGATGCCGTGCTTGATCGCTTCGGCAAAACCTTCATTCCAGATCCGCTCGGGCAGGGTTTGCAGCGTGTCGGTGTCGGCCAAAACAAGCGACGGTTGATGGAAAGCGCCAATCAGGTTTTTGCCTGCGCTTAAGTTTACGCCCGTCTTGCCACCGATGCAGCTGTCGACCTGCGCGAGTAAGGTCGTGGGAAGAGAGACGTACGGAATTCCGCGCAGGTAAATTGCCGCAACGAATCCGGCCAAGTCGCCGATGACACCTCCGCCTAAGGTGAGCAGAAAGGAGCGGCGATCGAGCCGCAGCTCGCTCAGGCGTTGACAAAGCTCGGCCGCTTTCGCCATTGATTTGGCCGCTTCGCCGCCATCGACCACGATCGTCTCGACCTCGAAACCAGCGCCACCCAGGCTTTGGCTCACCTTTTGGCCGAAGAGCGGCGCGACATTCGCGTCAGCAATCACCGCGCATCTCGCGGCAGAAAGAATCGGTCTAATGCGCGCTCCGGCTTCGCCTAACAAACCCCCACCGATCAGCACTTCGTAACGTTGCTGGCCGGCGCGGACTTGGAGTGATCTTATCGTGGAAGCCACAGCTGATCAAAAGCCCGATAATGATCTGCGTCGCGGTGACCGGGCATGAGGGTGTCTTTGATGAGCACGCTGCAAAGTCATTTCGTCAGAGGGCAGGCTATCATCTTCCGCTTGCTTCCACGAAAGGGAAATCGCACCAAGCAAAGGCTTGCTCTCGCAATTTCGTCTTCCTAAATTAAATGCATGGCTGATCCAATCGATCCTGTAGCGCCGCATCCTCCGCCGATTCCCCCGCCTAACGAACCAATGCCGCCGACTTCGACCGGGCTGCCGTCGAACGTCGCCGCTGCCCTGGCCTGTTTTCCGCTCATCGGCGGAATTATTTTTTATCTGCTCGAGAAGCGAGACAGTTTTGTTCGCTTCTACGCCATGCAGTCCATCATCTTTGGCGCGGCCTGGCTCTTGTTTAATATTCTCTCCGAAATCCTTCACGCGATCCTTTCGTCGATGCCGGCGATTGGGCACTTGCTGGCCGGTCTCTGGGCGCTTTTCTCTGCGCTGGTGCAGATTGTTTTCCTCATTGTGCTCATCATCGCGATCGTGAGAGCCTTCAGCGGCGTGCGCTGGGATATTCCATGGGTGGGACCGATGGCCCGGAAGCAGACGAGTGAGCCGCTTTAGGAACCGACTAAGCGAGCAACTTTACGACAACCTGGTTGAGGATCATCTGATGATCGAGTTGGGTGGTGACGATTTGCACGTTGGCGGCAAGGCAGGCCTCAAGTCCCCTAACGAGTTGCTCAGTCTTGAAACGATGGGCCTGCATGGCGGCGACGCCTAACGAATAGCTGTTGATCGAGCCGTCTTTCTTGCGCGGAAGATGAGCCGTCGCTTCCTCCGGTAGGCGATTCAAAGTCGAGATAAATGCATACGGGGCGCCCGGTTGCGTCAGGCGATGGCGCTGCATCAGGTCGCGGACGAGGAGAAGATTTCGCACCGTCGGGATGATGGCGACAAGAAGAATGCCGATGACCGATTCGCCCTGATCGAGCAGACGCCTAACGAGAGCAAGAGCGCGCTCGAGATCGCGGGCCGCAAGCGCATTTCCCAACTCGAAGATGACGCCAGCACGCGAGATCGGCACGATGGTGCGGACATCCTCCAGCGTGACGCGCCTCTCTTTTTTGCCGAGAAAAAGATCGAGCTTCTCCAGCTCATTCTTGATCGTGCGCGTGTCACCGCCGGTGAGCAGGACAAAAAGATCGAGCGCTTCCTCGTCGAAACGTAGCTGACGCTCTTTGCCTAACGAACGAACCAGCTCAGTCGCCTCTTCCTCCCAGCCGCCGCGGCTGGCATCGAGCTTGTCGAAGACTTGGAGCTCCGCTTGCTTCGCGAGTGCTTTGTAGAACGAGCGTCGCTTGTCGACCTCTGGCGCGCTGAGCAGAAATTTTACCTCGCCGACACCAAGGTCGCCTTGCAGGACGGTGCTCAGTTCTTCGAGCGCGTCCTGCACCCCGGCCGAGCTGCCGAGTTTGTTGTCGGCAAGAAAATTTGCGTTTTTTAACCAGACGAGTTTGCCCCCGCCAAAGAACGGCAAAGTTTGCAGCGCCTCGATCGTTGAGCGAATCCTTGCTGCTGCCTGCTCGGCGTTGTCGGCACAGCCGTCGATGATTTCGAGGCCGAAATCTCCCGCGTCGGCCGGCGTCAGACTGGCCGCCAATTCCGCGGCAGCGGTCTTCACCGCGCTCTCATCAGAGCCGACAACGGCATGAATCGGGGCGGGCGAAGCTTTGGCGGTTCTTGTTTTCACGCGTGACGGCGACACTGTTGCGTCGCGCATCCTGCCACGCCTCCTCATTCATTTCTGCAAATTAGTTCGGTGTGACCGACGGTTTGGCGTTGAAGGTGACGTAAGGAACGAATTCCCCCTCAAGAGCCGCAATATCGGAAAAGTGCGACCCATAATTGTAGGAGAGTGCAGTTCCAAAAGAATCTCCTCGGGCGAGCGCGTTGAGCAGACCAAGGAATGCGTCGTGATCGGTAGAAATAAGGAAACGCACCAACCGTTCCGACTCGCGATAGAAAAGGTGGACGGCTTTGCCTTCGGGATAACCGTTCATACCCGTCAGCTGGGCGAGCGGAATTATTTGATCGCCGGGCAGGGACGGTGAGCGGGCATGAGCGTTGTAATTACGAGCTCGCTCATAGCTGGCGTGGGCAACGCGCGAGGTGTATTCCGCAAAGCCTTCGTTCAGCCAAAGCGGAATTGTGCGTTGATAGAATCGGTAGAGTACCAGGTGCACGATCTCGTGGCCTAACGAATTGCTGGCAAACTTGTATTCCGCATTGCGTTGGATGAAGAGGCTGCCTCCCAAATGAATTCCGCCCGTCCACGGTTCGAGGTGGCCGGCCACTTGGAACCGTTTCCAATCCTCAGGTTTTTCGAAAATGTAGATGTGAGCTTTGGCCGGCGTACCGGGTGCCACCTCTTTGGCCAGCTCTTCGCTAATGACGCGAAAGTAAAACTCCGCTTCCACCGATATCGGTGTGGCGACGTAGCTGTGGACGGAGTGATAAACAAAATGCTCCGTCTCGGCGTGCTTCCATTCCCCGGGATGGAGCGCGAGGGCTTGCGCGCCAAGCGGGTTTCGATCGGGCGAGCTGAGCGCGGAAAAGGCGACCTCGGGCAGTGCGTTTAGACCCGGTGCGGGTTCATCCTCGCCGGGAAGCGCCGGGGCAAATGCAACCATAATAACCGCAGCCGCACTCGAGATGATCCTTAGGCAGGAAGTGCGCTGATTCCACATTGCCTAACGAATCCTTCAGGGAACGACTTTCACACCGGTCGGCGTTTTCGGACCGCTCGCCGCACTGAACAGCGTGCTGTGTGCGTAAGCGATTTCGTCTGGGAGATTGAGGACATCGACCTGGTAGATCTCCAGGTAGTTCATTTGATAGCCTGCACCGGTGCCGATGCTGTTGTGCAGGATCGTGGCGGCATCATCCGCCACTCCATTGTTCATGCGATAGGTGGTGTCGTTGTAGCAACTCCAGAGCATTTGTCCGGCGACATCCGGCCGGTTGTCCCAGATCACTTCAAAGACCGTATCGATGCCCGGCGCTGGCGGATTAAAGGCAGCGATGTTGTTCTTCTGCACAATCAAACGCCCGGGCCAGGTGGCACGCGCTGTGGCGATGGCGGCGTCGCCGGCGTAATTCGGATCTGGATCGAGCGTGCCGTCACCGGCGACGGCAAGAGTGACGGACTGGTTGGGAAAAGCCATCATCGTTGTGTCGATGATTTCCTTGCCTGCCTCGAGCAATTTATCCGTGGCGTAACCGACCTGCCGCCAGACTTCGACCTGCGATGGAGTGTGCGGGACGCTCCAATCTTCGCTCCGCGCATTGGCGAAACTGGTCCAGACAACAGCGACAGCGGGATTGTTGGTGAAATGCGCCCCGAGTGCCACGATCATCGCCTTCTTTTTCGCCAGAAAGGTCGGATCCCAATAGACCGGAATAGTGTTCTGGATGCCGTCGTCGTCCACGAAAGTGTAAAAAACGCCTCCCGCGGCGGTCACCGCGTCGGTCACCCAGAAAGGTTTGCCAGCCTGGGTATTGATGCGCAGAAGAACCTTTTTGCCTGCGGCCGCGATACGCGCCACTTCGGAATCGAGAAAGCTAAAGTCAAAGTTGCCTTCGCTCGGCTCGAGCTCCGCCCAATCCTGGCGAACACTCACGCCATCGACGTTTGGATTACTCAAGACCGTATCCGCGCACGCGTGCCCCGCAGAGGTCAGGGAAAAAACCCCTTTCGGCACATCCGCCTTTGTCCGCTGACTGGTGAGCAGAAGACCGGCGCCAAAAATTGCCAGTAAGCCGATCAAACGCCCATTTGGAGCCCGAAAAAGGTGTGGACGGACGCGCAAATCCATGCTCAATAGTCGAGCCGCTTCTGTGCCGCGGATCAGGGGAAAAGACTGGTCGCCATCTAAAGTCCGTCGGAAACGAAAAAAGGATTGACTGGAGCGACCTCTTCCAGCTACTCTGCGGGGATCCGATCCTCAACAATGGCGATCCGAAGGTAGGGAGAGGGAAGTTCCCCAAAGGCTGATCTCCTCGAACTTACGATCCTGCGCCAAAGGACTTATTCTATGAAGGCATCCGTCTTCCCACGTACTCAAACTTTTTTCGCACTATTATTCTTTACGTTGACGGGCGCGGCCTTCGCTCAGCAATTCCAGGATGTGTCGACCGAGGCCGGGTTCGTGCGCACGAGGAGTCGCGCCTGGGGAAATCCTATCTGGGGCGATATTAACAACGACGGCTATCTCGATCTCATCGTTCCGATTCATGAATTGGATCCCGAGAACGGAAACCCCAGCCCATTCGTCTATATCAACAAAAAGGACGGCACTTTTACCGACGCACGGGATACCGCCGGACTGATCAAAGGTTTCCCGGATTCCATCGATTGGCAGGGATTTGCGATGGCCGATTACGATGGCGACGGGAACCTCGATCTCTACATCGCTGAGCCGCCATTTCAGGGGGAAGGAGACTCAGGAATCAATATCTCCGATGTACCAAAACGCGACCTTCTTTATAAGGGCAACGGCGACGGTACGTTCAGTTACGCAAGTGAGACTGCCGGGATCGAAACCGGACGTAACTTCGGTGAGTGTGCTTTCTTTGTCGACTACGATAACGATGGTCTGGTCGATATCTTCGTGAAGAATATGTCCACCGGCGACGAAGCGAGCGTCAATGTCCTTTATAAGAATAACGGCGACGGTACTTTCACCAAAGTGGCTGACGCGGCCGGCCTCGCAGAAGCAACCGAGGGTAACTCCGAAGGAACCCTGTGCTCCTTTGCCGACTACGACAATGATGGTTACATGGATGTGGTCTTTGCCGGGGGCGCCACCGCAGAAGCCCTTTATCATAACGAAGGCGATGGCTCTTTCGTCGAAGTAACTAACCTTGCAGGCTTAAGTCCGCGTACCGATGCTGAAGGTCTGGCCTGGGGTGACTATGATAACGACGGTTACCTCGATCTTTATGTCTCTCGAGGAAAACAAGTCGGGTCGGCGAATTACAACAACACCCTTTATCATAACCTGGGCAATGGAACGTTCGCCGATGTCACCCATGCCGCGGGGGTAAACGACGGCACAAATACCTGGGCAGCCGTTTGGGGTGACTATGATAACGACGGTTATCTTGATCTATTTGTCTGCCGGCCGGGGACGACCGCGCTCGGTCCGGGGAACGCCAATCTCCTTTATCATAACAATGGCGATGGCACGTTTACCGACCAAGCGGCTGAAGAAGGTGTCGCGATGGAGACAGATAAGGATACCGAGTCACATAAAGTGGCTTCCTGGGGTGACTACAACAATGATGGCTTCCTTGACCTGGTAGTGCAGGACGGAATTGGACCTACCTTGCTCACGGGTGAAGCCGCCCAGGGACTCCATTACCTCTTCAAGAATCTCGGTAATAGCAATCATTATATTAAAATAACACTCAAGGGAGTGCAGTCGAATCTGGATGGACTTGGAGCGCGAGCTACGGTCATCTACGATGGCGGTCAGGCTTTTCGGGAAAATACCGGAGGCGGCGGTGGGGATTTTGCTTCGCAGGGAAGCGAGCCGCTGCATTTTGGCATCGGCACGGCCGAGTCAGCCACGGTGAAAGTTGTCTGGCCCAACGGAACGGTTGACGTCCTGCCTTCGGTCGATGCTAACTCCAGCATAACTGTGACTGAAGGGTCCAGTCCGCCACCTGTGCAGGCGCAGAATATTTCGACGCGGCTGGATGTGCAGACCGGCGCGGAAGTCGGAATTGGTGGATTTATTATTACCGGTACGGGGCCTAAGAATGTGCTCGTCCGTGGCCTCGGCCCTTCGCTGGCCTCCCAAGGGGTGCAGGATGTGCTCGCTAACCCAGTCTTGGAATTACACAAGCCTGACGGCAAGGTGATCATGAATGACGACTGGCGCGATGACCAGCAGAACGATATTTCGGCTACAGGTCTCGCGCCGGCGAACGACGCTGAAGCCGCAATCCTGGCGAGTCTCGACGCTGGCGCTTATACAGCCATTCTCAATGGCAGCAACGGCGGAACTGGTAATGGGCTGATTGAAGTTTATGATCTTGATCAAGGCGTTTCCTCAGAATTGGCAAACGTTAGCACGCGCGGCTTTGTCGGGACTGGAGATAATGTTCTCATCGGCGGTGTGATTGTCGGCCCAGTCGGCGCGCCGAGCGCCGACCTCATTCTGCGCGCAATCGGTCCTACTCTCGGCGACATGGGTGTGGATGGTAGCCTTCAAGATCCCACCCTGGAACTCCACGACAGCCAGGGCACGGTGGTGGCATCGGATGATAACTGGCAGGACGATCCTGCTCAGGCCGCCGCTATCACAGCTACGGGTCTCGCACCCCAAGATCCGCGCGAAAGTGGCATCCAGTTTACTGCTCCGACTGGAGCGTATACGGCTATCGTCGCCGGTAACAATGGAACCACCGGAGTGGCGCTCGTCGAAGTCTATAATGTGAAGTCAGCCCCTGCCGAACGATGAGAAACTCAGCCAACCCACCTTTTCCCCTGGCCTCCTCCCCAATTTGCTCTGGGTCGCGAAAGGCCACCCTTCGGCGCGGTCTCTGGCGTTTCCTTTTCGTCCTCGGTTTGACTGGGGGTTTTGCCGGCAAGCTTTTCGCGCAGCAGTTTGCAGATGTCTCAGTCGCTGTCGGTCTGGCGCAGGAAGAAAAGAAGAGCTGGGGTAATCCAATCTGGGGAGATATCAATAACGACGGTTATCTTGATCTGATCATCCCGACGCACGGACTCGCTACCTCCCATGGTCCTTTTGTCTATCTCAATAATGCCGGTAATACTTTCACAGACATTCGTGATACTTGCGGGATTGAGGAAGCGCCAGAATTAGACGACAAAGATTGGCATGGCTTTGCCTTCGCTGACTACAATGATGATGGCAACCTGGACGTTTACGTCAGCGAAGGCGCAAAGGGCCAGCAAGGCGGAACAATCAAACGGGATTTGCTCTTTCGTGGAAATGGCGATGGGACTTTTCAGTATGTTAGCGACGTCGCTGGGATCGTCACTTCCAGCGATCGGGGGCGTTGCTCGTTCTTTTTCGACGCCGATAACGATGGGAAGTTAGATCTGTTCGTAAAGAACTACGACGGGGTTAATGTGCTCTACCATAACACTGGCGGCGGAGTGCTGCAGACAGTCGCCGGGGCTGACGGTTTGGGCGATGCGACCTTTGGGATTGGCTTTGGCGGCATTATTGCTCTGGCCGATTATGACCTGGATGGCTTGATGGATATAGTGATTTCGGCCGACGGAAATACCTTGCAACTATATCATCAGGAAAGCGACGGGACGTTCGTGAATGTCTCGCCCGGTACTTCCGGGCTCATTCCGCAGTTTAATAGCAAAGGGGTCGCCTGGGGTGATTACAACAATGATGGTTATCCCGACCTCTTTGTCGCCCGAGCCGAACAGGGAAGCGAGATTAACGGCACCTCTCTTTACCTGAACAATGGCAACGGCACCTTTACCGATGTCACTGCGGCGGCGGGAGTGACAGTCGATGGCACTTGTTGGGCGGGTGTGTGGGGAGATTACGATAACGATGGTTTCCTTGACTTGTTTGTCACTAACGCCGGCACGCTCGGGCAGGGGCCCGGGAACGCCAACAAGCTTTTCCATAATAACGGCGATGGCACCTTCACCGACATGGCCAAAACCGAAGGCGTAGATATGGAAGATGGCGTGGCCTTGCATAAGACTGCGGCGTGGGCCGACTACAATAACGATGGATTTCTCGATCTCATCGTCAAGGATGGCGCCGGCGGCGAAGATGATAATGGGGCGAGTGCAATGGGCCTGCATTTTCTCCTTAAGAATAAGGGTAACTCAAATCATTTTCTGAAGATTAACCTTCGCGGAGTCCAGTCTAACCTGCACGGGATCGGAGCGCGTGTGAAAGTCACGACGTCAACTGGCGCATTCTATCGACAGAACGATGGGGGCGGCGGTGGTAGTTATGCCTCGCAAAGCTGTGAGCCGGTTCATGTGGGAATCGGCAGCGCTCTCTTTGCTGCAATTGAAGTGGATTGGCCGAGCGGCTTGGTCGACAACCTTACCTCTGTTCCGGCTAACTCGACCCTGACGATCATCGAAGGTTCCGTTTTGCCGGCAGCGCGCGCGCAGAACATTTCTACTCGCCTCGATGTAATGACGGGGGCCCAGGTAGGCATTGGCGGGTTCATTGTTACTGGGACGAGTCCAACGAAGGTGCTCGTCCGTGGTCTTGGCCCGTCCCTTGCCGCCTCAGGCCTGCAGGGTGTTCTCGAAGATCCTGTCCTGGAGCTTCACGAAGAGGACGGGACCGTCTTAACAAATGACAATTGGCGCGACACTCAAGAGTCGGAAATCGAAGCTGCCGAACTCGCGCCGACTAATGATGCTGAATCTGCGGTGGTTGCTGACCTCGCGCCCGGCGCCTACACTGTAGTCCTGAATGGCAAGGATGGCGGGAGCGGTATCGGGTTAGTGGAAGCGTTTGACCTCGGTCGAGGTGTTGTGTCTGAACTGGCGAACGTCAGCACGCGTGGCTTCGCCGGTAGTGGTGACAATGTGCTCATCGGAGGGGTGATCATTGGACCCAGCGACGCCTCGACCGCGACCACCGTAGTGCGAGCAATCGGCCCGAGTCTCGCACAAGCCGGCGTCGATGGGAGCCTGCCGGATCCATTTTTGGAGTTGCATAATGGAGCCGGCGAGGTGATTGCCAGCAATAATGACTGGCAGGACGATCCCGCTCAAGCCGCTGAGCTCACCGCGCTCGGCCTCAATCCAACAAATCCACGCGAAAGCGCTTTAGACGTCACCCTGGATCCGGGCGACTACACCGCCGTGGTTTCCGGGAAGAACGGTGGCACCGGCGTAGCTCTTGTTGAGGTTTATGAGGTTAAATGACTAAACTGGTTCGGTAACCTTACATTTGCGGTAATGATACGGAGTATGCCTCAGCTTACGAAGATAGAGAATCAACCTATAACAGGCCGTACCAATAACCCGCCCAAAGCCGAAAATCGTTGACATTTCGGGTCATCCTGCAAAGACTGGATGACCTCTAACAATCCGAAGGGAAGCAGAGGTTCGTTTTATGCCTACTCACTACAACGCCATCATTGTCTATGTCGCGCCGGATCCATCTGGCCGCCGGCGCTTTTCACGTTCTCATTTTCTTCGCAAGGTAAGGCTCTTCCTCGCCAGCTTCGGCTTGGTCGCTGCCGCGGGTTGCAGCACCGCATTTGCGCAACAGTTTGAAGATGTTTCAGATACGGCGGGTATCATCCACACCGAATCGAGAGCCTGGGGGAATCCCGTCTGGGGCGATATCAATAACGATGGTTACCTCGACCTGATGGTGCCGGTGCACGAGCTGGCTTATCTGGGAGGGCCACCGACGCCTTTCGTCTACATCAACAATAAGAACGGCACTTTCACTGAATCTGGCGCCAAATCCGGTCTCGATGGGAACAACCCAGACGACAACAAAGATTGGCTGAGTTATGCCCTGGGAGACTATGACGGAGATGGAATTTTAGATTTTCTCACGACCGAGCCTCCTTTCCAGGGGTCGGGTGATGATGGTGTGGTCAAGGTTCTTATCTCAAGCACCCCTGCACGCAACGCGATGTATCATGGAAATGGCGATGGCACCTTTACTTATTCGAGCGACGTCGCCGGCCTCGAGATAGGTCGCAACTATGGGGAGTGCGGCGTCTTCGTCGACTACGATAACGATGGTTTGATGGATATCTTCGTCAAGAACCAGTCGACGGTCCAGGAACCCAGCGTAAATGTTCTCTATCACAACAACGGCGACGGCACTTTCACTGCGGTGCCTGGTGCCGGCGGCTTGGAGCTGGCTGAGCATGGTCTGGTGGAAGGAGCTCTCTGTTCCTTTGCCGATTACGATAACGATGGCTACATGGACGTGGTTATGGGCGGCAATGGCGCCTCGGAGGCTCTCTATCATAACAATGGCGATGGCACGTTTACCGATGTTACTGCGGCCGCCGGGATTACGGCGCGCCTCAACGCCATGGGATTGGCCTGGGGCGACTTTAACAATGACGGATTGCTCGATCTCTACATCTCTCGAGGCAAGCAAAGTGGGCTTGGCGATTTGGGTAACGTCCTCTATCGAAACAATGGCGATGGCACGTTTACCGATGTCACTGCTACCAGCGGCACAAACGACAACACGAACACCTGGGCCGCCGTCTGGGGTGACTACGATAACGATGGTTTTCTCGATCTTTTCGTCGCTCGTCCGGGCACAAACATCCTTGGACCGGGTAACGCCAACATCCTTTACCACAACAACGGCGATGGGACGTTTACCGACGTGGCGGCGACGGAAGGAGTCGCTCTGGAAACTGACCACGATACAGAGGCACACAAGCTCGCCGCCTGGGGGGATTACGACAATGACGGTTTTCTTGACCTCATAGTTCAGGACGGCATTGCCCCGACCAAAGAAACGGGAGAAGCAGCCACCGGATTCCACTATCTCTTGAGAAACAAGGGAAATAGTAATCACTACATTAAGGTTAACCTCCAGGGAGTGGAATCGAATCGTTATGGTTTGGGCGCGCGTGTCACTGTGACTTATGACGGCGGCCTGGCTTTTCGTGAGAACCTTGGCGACGGCGGCGGCCAGTATGCCTCGCAAAGCAGTGAGCCGCTTCACTTCGGTATTGGATCTGCCGCTACTGCAACTATTCAGGTGAATTGGCCGAGTGGCGTGATCGATCTGAAGAGAGATGTGGCTGCAAACTCTACTCTTACTTTGGTTGAAGGAGGAAATCCGCCTCCAGTGCAGTCGCAAAACATTTCTACCCGCCTTGATGTCCAAACCGGCGCCAACGTAGGCATTGGCGGCTTTATCATCAGCGGGTCCGAATCCAAACAAGTTCTCATTCGCGGCCTCGGCCCTTCGCTCGGCGTTTCCGGCGTGCAGGGTGTGCTTGCCGATCCAGTCCTGGAGCTGCATGAACCGAATGGCACCGTCGTCACTAACGATAACTGGAAAGAGAGTCAGCAAGACGCCATCATGGCTACTGGTCTGGCTCCGACGAACGACGCCGAATCAGCCATCGTCGCTACGCTTCCTGCCGGAGCCTATACCGCAGTTCTTAGTGGCCAGGGTGGCGGGACCGGTATTGGCCTTGTGGAAGTTTATGGCCTTGGATTCGCGACGGACGCAGAACTCGCCAATGTCAGTACGCGTGGCTTTGTCGGAACAGGAGACAATGTTCTTATAGGTGGTGTGATTATTGGACCAATGGGCGCTCCGGCGGCTACTTTGGTCGTGCGCGCGCTTGGACCTAGCCTGTCGAGCCTCGGCGTCGCCGGTACCCTTGCCGATCCGGTGCTCGAGTTGCACGACGGCGACGGCACGGTTCTCGCAACAAACAACAACTGGCAGGACGACGCAGGTCAGGTGGCCAATCTGCAGGCAGTAGGCCTTGCCCCATCCGACTCACGCGAGAGTGCAATTTATACCACAGTTCCGGTCGGCGCCTATACGGCCATCGTTACGGGCAGTAACAGTACGACCGGAGTGGGTTTGGTCGAAATTTATAACATCAAATAAGGCGAGGGCATATTTCTCCCGCCTGTCACAGCTCCAACCTCGGCGGAATGGTATCGCCTGGGTCGAAGAGGTAGCATTTTATGAAAAGCGGTCATCTGCACTCCTTCATCCACCATATCCTGCGCGCCAAAAAAACGCCTCTCCTGATCGCCGGCGCTGTAACTCTTTTCACGCTCTCGGCTTCGGCGCAACAGTTCACCAATGTCTCTGACGAAGCGGGTCTCGTGCACCTTCTAACCAGGGCCTGGGGTAATCCGATCTGGGGAGACATCAATAACGATGGTTATCTCGATCTCATTGTTCCTGTGCACGAGCTCGACTATCTCGGCGGCCCGCCGACTCCGTTTGTTTATCTGAATAATCGAGACGGCACCTTTACTAACCTCGCGAAGAGTTCCGGCCTTATTCAGGCAGATACGGACGATGCAGACTGGTTGGGCTACGCGTTTGGTGACTACGACGGCGACGGCAATCTCGATGTCTTTATCGCCGAGCCGCCATTCCAGAGCGGCGGTGGCGGGGATCTGCCTCCGTCAAACGTTCCCACGCGCAATGTTCTTTACCGGGGTAATGGTGACGGGACCTTCACCTACACCAGTGACATAGCTGGAATTGAGACCGGTCGTAACTACGGCGAATGCGCCTTTTTCGTCGACTATAATAACGACGGGCTGCTCGACCTTTTTGTGAAGAACATCTCCACCATGCAGGATGCCGGTGTGAACGTTCTCTACAAGAACAATGGCGACGGGACATTTACTCAGGTTCCGAATGCCGCCGGCCTGGCGGACGCGACCCACGGCGTCGTCGAAGGCACTATTATCTCCTTTGTTGACTACGATAACGATGGCTACATGGATGTCGTGATCGCGGGTAATGGCGCGAGCGAGGCACTCTACCACAATGATGGAGGAACCTTCACCGACGTCACGACGGCAGCCGGTCTCACTCCCAAGGGGAACGCGCTTGGTCTTGCCTGGGGCGACTACGATAACGACGGTTTTCTCGACCTCTACATTTCGCGGGGGAAGCAAAGCGGCGCAGGAATCCTTGCCAATACTCTTTACCGGAACAATGGCAATGGCACTTTCACTGACGTCACGAACACTGCTGGAGTCAACGATAATACCAACACCTGGGCAGCCGCCTGGGGTGATTACGACAACGATGGTTATCTGGATCTGTTTGTTGCACGGCCTGGGACAAAGGAATTAGGCGTAGGTAATGCCAACATTCTTTACCACAACAATGGGGATGGCACTTTCACCGATCGCGCCCAGGAAGAAGGGGTCGCTTTGCACGATGATCAGAAGACTTCGGCGCACAAACTAGCCGCCTGGGGTGATTACAACAACGACGGATTCCTTGATCTAGTGATTCAGGACGGGATTGCGCCGACGAAGATTACTGGCGATGCGGCGACCGGGTATCATTACCTTTTCAAGAACAACGGCAATAGCAATCACTTCATCAAGCTCAACCTTCGGGGGGTTCAATCTAACCGCGGCGGAATTGGTGCCCGAGTGACAGCTAGCTATGCTGGCGGGCTGGCTTTCCGGGAAAACAACGGCGGCGGCGGCGGCGATTACGCTTCCCAGGGAGCCGGGCCACTTCATTTCGGTATTGGCACAGCTGCGAGCGCGACTCTAACCGTGAACTGGCCGAGTGGCGTGGTCGATACGTTATCGAATGTGGCAGCTAACTCCACAGTCACCCTGGTGGAGGGCTCAACCATCGGCACTGCACCGACCATCACGCAGCAGCCACGCAACGTTACAATCGCAGTTGGGCAGAAGGCCACCTTTAAGGTAAAAGCGACAGGTACCGCCCCGCTGAGTTATCAATGGCGAAAGAACGGTGTTGATATCCCTGGCGCCAACCAGCCCAAATATGTCACGCCACGAGCCACCCTGGACGACAACGGTTCAAGCTTTACCGTCGTCGTAAGTAACTCTGCCGGGAGCATCACCAGCCGCAAGGCCTACCTGACCGTCACGCCTTAGAAAGTCTCGGCCGGCCCTAGCCAGCCGGGGAGTAGAATGTCGAGCCTACTTTGCCTCGTAGCCCTTATGGAGCCAGTCGATAAATCTCCACTAAGGCGACACCGGTAGTGCCGTCCTTACTAGAGACGATCGCAGTGTAATTCCCCGCGGACAAAGACGTAAGAATGGCCGACTCCGAGTCGTCGCTCGGCGCAATACCAGTGGCGAGAATCGCATCCTTATTGGTATTCTCTTTCCAGTTGTCATTACTCTGAAGAAGATTGCCATTCGGGTCGTGCAATTCCAAGGTTGGATTAACCAGCGGATTGGTGATGCCAAAGGCGGTCAGAGAAGGTCCAATGGCGCGTAACAAGATCGACGCAGCCGGAACCCCCTCTGGACCGAGGATGAAGCCACCGATCATGACGTCATCGCCAGTACCTAACGAAGCCGCGGGTGCTGATCTCGGCCAACTGCGAGCCGTTCGGGGACAAGTCATAAGCTTCAACCAGCCCCACTCCTGTTCCGTTATTCCTATCCTTCAAGATGGCGGTATAATTACCCGGAGGGAGAGTCCTCAGGATTGCCGACTCGAGATCATTTGTCGGCGCAAGGCCTGTAGCCGCGATCTCGCTTTGTTGAGTGTCCTTCCAATTATCATCGGAGGTAATTAGTGCGCCGGTGGAATCATGTAGCTCTAAGACAGGGTCCGGCAAGACATTGGCGATTCCAGCACCGGCGAGGGAAGGTCCGATACCGCGAAGAAGAACCATTTTCGGAGAGCCGCCAGTGATGATGATGCCGCCGATAGAAACTTGATCTCCACTCCCGACCTCCATTCGGGTCGAAACATTAAGGGATTGGGCGGCTGGAGTTGGGGTTGGGGTAGGAGTTGGCGTGGGTGTCGGAGTGGGGGTAGGTGTGGGTGTTGGCGTGGAAGTCGGGGTGGGCGTGGCCGTAGGTGTAGGCGTAGCGGTAGGCGAAGGTGTGGGACTCGGAGTGGGCGCAGCCACGATCTCGGCTGTGGCACTGATAAACGGCCGACCCACACCGCCGGTGATCAGAATGCGTCCATCATTCAGTTCCGTCGCAGTGTGGTTTTGCCGCGCGACCGTCATGGTGTGGCCGAAATCACTGAATTGCTTGGTTGCAGGATTGTAGATTTCGGCAGAGTCCTCCGCCTGTTGAGCGCCGCCGAAAACCGAACCACCGATTTCGGCACCACCGATGCAAATTACCTGACCTTGCAACGATCCCCAGGCTGGATTCATCAGCCGCAGAGAAACGTGCCGTGCGCGCGGCGCGATCATACTATTGGTTGTCAGACTAAATGTCTGCGAAGCTGGATCGTAAATATCCCCCTGGACGGCATTTTCGGTCCCGCCACTCATAAGAACGGTGCCATCGCTCAGGAACGTCGATTGATGCTCGGAACGCGGCACACTCATATCGGCTACTTCGGTGAACAGTCCGCTCACAGGATCATAAACCTCTGCGGTTGCCGTGGTGCGGTCGCCACCGCCCTGACCATTTTGTAAAAAGTTACCTCCGCTGACAAGAACGGTGCCGTCAGTGAGAAGGGAAGCGCGATGACGTTTCCGCCCCAGGATCAGGTGTCCCGTTAGGTGAAATGTCTCCGAGACGGGATCGAAGATATCACACTTGTCGGTTGCCGCACCACCAGTGACGACACCGCCGACCAGAAGGACTGTTCCATCATTCAAGAGGGTCCCGGTATGCAGGGCGCGCAGGCTCTTCATATCAGCCGTGGCGTTATACATTTGTGTCGTTGGGTCGTAGAGCGCGGCGCTGCGCAAATAACCATTCAAGCTATTCTTGCCGCCAGCGATTAAGACGCTGCCATCATTGAGGAGTGTGGCTGAAAAACTTTTGCGGTCGTCGAGGAGCATCGAACTCAATAAGGTGAAACTGTTATTTGCAGGATTAAACAACTCACCCGAGGTAAGCGTAACGGTGTCAGTGCTACCGGCAGTTAGCAGAACAGTGCCATCCTGAAGAAGAGTCGCGGTGTGCTGGTTTCGCGGGACCTGCATGTCGCCGATGGAGGTAAACAGGTGACTCACGGGATCGAGGACTTCCGCGCTTTGCAAGGTTTCATTACCGGTCACGCCACCAGCGACAAGGATGCTACCGTTTAAAAGCGCAGTCGCGGTGTGCCCGCCGCGGTTTTCCAGCATGCTGGCATAAGAAGACCATACCTTGGTCGCTGGGTTATACTCTTCATCGCTCGCCAGAAATCCGCTTTCCAAAGTCACACCACCAATGACCAGGACATTGCCATTACCCAGGAGCAGCGCGCGATGATTCGAGCGGTGGGCCATCATGGGGGTATCAAGAGTAAATGTTTGTGCTGCGGGATCGTAGATTTCGGTCTCATCGTGCGGGCTTGTGCCGGAGAAGCCGCCGGCGATCAGAACCTTGCCCGAGGGCAGCAGCGTGGAAGTATGGTTGGCGCGCGGCACGACCATCAGAGCCGTTACGGCGGTAAATTTGTTTGTCGCCGGGTTGTAAAGCTCCGCCGAGTCCGTTGCGATAGAGGCTACATAACCGCCGCTCACGAGAACAGTGCCGTCATTTAGCTTCGAAGCCATATGGCTCTTGCGCTGCTTAATCGGATTACCGGATGTGCGAGTGAAGCTACCTTTCGATGGATCGAAGATATCCGCACTCTGGCCCCCGGCTACGAGCACCGTGCCGTCATTCAATAACGTTGCAATGTGCTGGGTGCGTTGGTCGGTCATGGGGTGAGGAGTCACACTGAAAGTTCCCGTCGCCGGGTCGTAAGTCTCAGCGGATGAATAAGGAACACCGTTAATATCTTCACCGCCGGCAATCAGAACACGGCCGTCGGGCAGCAAAGTGGAAGTATGATTCTCCCGGGGTGTATTCATCGCACCTGTCGGCGTAAAAGTATTCGTCGCTGGATCGTAAAGGAGAGCTGAATTCAGCAAGGCGTTCTCGTTAACGCCGCCAGTAATCAGGACCTTTCCGGATTGCAGCAACGTAGCCGCATGACCGGCGCGTTCCGGGCTCAGAGGAATGAGCTGCGAGCGTGTTGTGGCGACTCCGCTAAAAGTAAACAGAATAGCCCAGAAGAAATAAAGTGTTTTGCCCATAACGATCCAGTGTGCCGTGGTGCGAGAAATCGCAATTCCGGGGACGCTATATTGGCACCTTCCTTCCACTTTCGTCCAGTTAATTTCCAGTGATTTTCGGATTAATGTTTTGCAAGGAAACGGAACGAGTGCTGATACCCTGGCTCCGCGGGCGAAAAGCACATCGTCGCATCAGCCCACCCGATCGGAGCACGTCCTTTCTGTATTCCAATGGCGAGCCGTTGCCGCTTGATCGCCGTTGTTGGCGAAACTGATTGCCGCCCAACGAAAATATTTGCCGCATGTCGATGCCCGGTCCTTTGGCTTCTTCCCTTGGCCATCAACGCGAAATCCGCATCGCTTGCATGGCAGGTGTCGCTGCGTAGCATCACGCGATGAGTTTGCTGGGGAAGTTAGTTAATCGTCTGCAAGGCGGGGTCGAGAGTTTCTTCCCCAACTGGGCGCATCAGCGCCACCGCGCCAAGTGGGAACGCCAATGGGCGAATCCAGAATACAATCCATTTTGGAAAACCGAGCAGCCACAGAAGGAGCTCATCGAAGCCATCGAGAGTGGATGGTTCGCCAAGGGTCAGCGCGTAATCGATGTCGGCTGCGGAAACGGCGAAGTGAGTCGCTGGCTGGCCGAACAGGGCTTCCCGGTCCTGGGGGTCGATTTCAGCGCGGCTGCGATCGAGAATTGCCGCCGCCTCTCCATGGGTCAGGGCAAGCCGATTGAGTTTGATGTTGCCGATCTGTGCGACAACAGCCTCCACCTCCCGGCCGCGCCGAGCCTGATTGATCGTGGCTGCTTTCACCGTATTCCTGAAAATTTCCGCCAGACTTACGCGCTCAATCTCGCGCGTGCGACCGCACCGGGTGGGCATTTCCTCCTGCTCTGCGGCACGTTTCAGGATGCACGCTTTGCGAATTATCGCGGCGCTCGTTCGGAACCGGAATTGGAAGAGCATGTGAACTCCCTTTTCGGCGATCATTTCACGATTCAGCGAGCGCAGGACGCAGTCATCAATGCCAGCCAGGACCAGGAAGCAATGCCGGCGCTCGCTTTTTGGATGGAGCGCAAAGCCGGCGCGCCGGCGAATTAGCCCGGCGGTCGCATTGTGCGGCGACGGCTCCTGGCAGATTTGCTCTTTAGCTTGCGTTCGCGCGCGACCGTGCGGCGCGATCTCGTTTACCGACGAATTGGTAAACGCGCCCTGCAGCTCGATCTTTATACCCCACGAAATCCTCCCGTCGCCCCACCGATCATTCTTTGCATTCACGGCGGCGGCTGGTGCAGCGGCAACCGGAATCAATGCCCAAACTGGATGCTGGCAAACCACGGCTATGCGGTCGGCGCAATCGAATATCGGCTCACGAATGAAGCCACGTTCCCCGCGCAGTTGGAAGACTGTCAGGCAGCGGTCAAATGGGTGCGGGAGAATGCGGTGCGGTGCGGTTTTGATGGGAGACGCCTCGGTGTCTGGGGTCATTCGTCGGGTGGTCACCTCGCGTCGCTACTTGGTCTCACCGGAGATGTTCAGGCGGTGTGCGCGATCGCAGCTCCGAGCGATCTCATTCTCATGCATCGCGACACTGCCGGTAATCCCATGAGCGATCCGCGGGCACCCGGAGCAATTGAAGCGTTACTTGGTGGACCAATCGACGCACACTCGGAAAAAGCACGGGCGGCCAGTCCGATTCATTTTGCTAGTCGACAATCCGCGCCGTTCCTTCTCATTCACGGTGCAAAGGATCGAACCGTGCCCGTGAATCAAAGCGAACTTTTCGCCGCCGCGTTAAATGCTGCCGGCGTAGAGACCAGACTCAAAATTTTCCCACACGGCCGCCACAATCCCGGTAGTCTCAACCGCAGTGGAATAATCAAAGCCTTCTTCGATCGACATCTCAGGGGTTGACGAAAGCGGCGATTTG
Organism: uncultured Verrucomicrobiae bacterium; assembly: GCA_963786175.1. Taxonomy (GTDB): domain Bacteria; phylum Verrucomicrobiota; class Verrucomicrobiia; order Chthoniobacterales; family UBA10450; genus JAICXG01. Next base: position 167,264 of record CAWAYD010000008.1, read on the forward strand.
TTTTGTTATGGTGGAAGCAGTGGACAGCCGCGCGTTTTCTCCTACCGTGCACATCTGCCCAGACGCCTGACGGCTCGCGGTGGCTTGCCTCGCGCGGCAATTTGTTCCCCTCGAAGCACAAACAGCAACCATCACGTAATATCTACACCTTTGAATACCACACACTCTCACAGCCATCTCATTGAGCCGCATGGCGGCCAGCTCACTAACCTTATCCTCGATCGCGAACACGCTGCACAAACGAAGGCCGAATCGCGCGATTTCCCATCCTGGGACCTGACACCGCGCCAAATCTGCGATCTTGAAATGCTGCTCAACGGCGGTTTTTCGCCGCTCACCGGTTTCATGAATCAGGCCGATTACGAGGGAGTCTGCCACGACATGCATCTGAAGAGCGGCATCCTTTGGCCGATACCAATTACGTTCGATGTGTCTGAGGCTTTCGCCAAAAACCTCACGCCCGGCAGCACCAAAGTCGCCTTGCGCGATGCCGAAGGGGTCATGATCGCGATCCTGCACGTAGAGGAAGTTTGGCAACCCGATCGAAATGCGGAAGCCAAGTCGGTCTTCGGCACCACGAGCCAGGCGCACCCAGGGGTCGCTTACCTGATGAATCGCAGCCATCCTTATTATGTTGGTGGCCGGCTGGAAGGGTTGCAGCTTCCTAGTCATTATGACTTCAAGACATTGCGACCGACGCCCGCCGAGCTTCGCGCCGAGTTCGCTAATCTCGGCTGGCGACGCATTGTGGCTTTTCAGACCCGCAATCCGATGCATCGCGCGCACGTCGAGTTAACCTTCCGCGCCGCGAAACAGGTCGAGGCCAGCCTCCTCATTCAACCGGTCGTCGGCATGACCAAGCCAGGCGATGTCGATTACTTCACACGTGTTCGCTGTTATCAGCTGCTCGTTGGCAAATATCCATCCAACACCGCCAAGCTGGCGCTCGTGCCTTTCGCCATGCGCATGGGCGGCCCACGCGAAGCCATCTGGCACTCACTCATCCGCAAGAACTACGGCTGCACCCACTTTATTATCGGGCGCGATCACGCGGGACCGGGGAAAGACACCGATGGCAAACCGTTCTACGGCCCGTACGACGCGCAGGAGCTTTTTGCCAAGCACGAAGCCGAGATTGGCGTCACTCAGGTGCCGTTCCAGATGATGGTTTACCTTGAGGATAAAGATAAATATTTTCCGGAAAACGAAGTGCCGAAGGGCGCGCGGGTCCTCAACCTTTCGGGAACGGAATTGCGCAGTCGGCTGAACGAAGGTCGCGATCTTCCGGAATGGTTTACCTATCCAGAGGTGGCGAAGGAGCTGCGACGCAGCTTTCCGCCACGCCATAAGCAAGGCCTGACCATCTTTTTCAGCGGCCTCTCCGGCGCCGGCAAATCAACGATCGCAAACGTGCTCATGACCAAATTCCTCGAAGTCGGCGGCCGTCCGGTGACGCTCCTCGATGGTGATCTGGTGCGAAAGCATCTGAGCTCCGAACTCGGTTTCTCGAAGGAACACCGCGACATCAACATTCGCCGAATCGGCTATGTCGCCTCCGAGATCACAAAAAATGGCGGAATCGCGATTTGCGCCCCGATCGCGCCATACGACGCGACCCGAAAAGACGTGCGCGCGATGATTGATCCGGTCGGCGGTTTCATACTCGTGCACCTCTCGACGTCGGTCGACGTTTGCGAACAGCGCGATCGAAAAGGCCTCTATGCCAAGGCGCGGGCTGGCATTCTAAAAGAGTTTACCGGTATCAGCGATCCCTACGAGGAGCCAACCGATGCCGAGTTGCACATCAATACCGCTGAACTCTCGCCAGAGGAAGCTGCTCAGGAGATTGTTCTGCATCTCGAGCGCGAAGGCTTTATTGGCATGAACCGCAACTCCGCCTAACGAGCGAAGCAAGGCGGCCCGCCCTTTTGGCGGAAACAGTTCCATCCGACCCCCGGCGCGTCCTTTGCGTACCGGAGACGTTCTGACGTGCTTCCATGACATTCAGATGATATCTGGAGATTGTTATTGTGCAGAAGTCGAATGTTTGCCACCATCGCCGCTATGTTCAACATCGCTCTCCCCGGTCTTGAGATCGGGCGGTTCGCCACAGCCAGAATGAGACTGGTGGCATCCTTTAGCCTTCTCGCGACCGGTGTTTTCTTCTTCAGCACTCCGGCGAGCCGCGCACAGGTGCTTACTCATGGTCCGGTAATCGGTGGCGTCACATCCTCCGGCGCAAACATTTTCTTGCGAACGAGCCAATCCACCACAGTCGCCTTGCAATACAGCACCGATCCGGCCTTCGCCAGTTACTTGGTTTCACCCACTTACAACACCAGTGCCACCAGCGATTTTACCGTCAAAGTACCTTTGGCGGGCCTCTCCACGGAAACAACCTATTATCTCCGGCCGGTCGTTAACGGTGTGCAAACTACCGCCCCCTACGCCTCTTTTGCGACGTTCGCTCCCGTGGGCAGCGCCCGCACCTTTAACTTCGTCGTTTTAACCGACTTCACCAATGTGGCTTCTATTGACCAGGACGTAGATACATATCAGCACGCGACGGAATACGCTCCGGTTTTTGCCTTCATTGGGGGTGATTTTGACCATCGTAATCCTGAGCTGATTGGTGACAAGCGGCAAATGTTTAAGGATCTCTACGACGCGAATACCCCACACATGGGTGACTTTGTTAATCTCATACTTCATAAGATGCCCATCATTCACCAATGGGACGACCATGACTCTGGGCGGAATAATTCGGATCGCACTTTCCCTCATTGGGATTGGACTCAGCAGGTCTTTCAGGAGTATGTCCCCACTTATCCGCTGCCTCCGATTTCACCCGGTATCTGGCAAAACTTCAACTACGCCCAGATGGATGGCTTCGTCTTGGATTGTCGCAGTCAACGCGACCCAGATACCGACCCCGACGATTCTAACAAGAGCATGCTCGACGGAAACAATCTCGGCGCGGCCGGGCAGTTAGCTTGGCTGGAACAGGGACTGCTTAACTCCACCGCCAAGTGGAAAATTGTCTTCACTTCTGTCATAATCAATCCCACCACGAAGGAAAACGATGGCTGGGGTGCCTTTCAGACGGAGTGGAATAAACTGAAAACTTTTATTCTGTCGAATCACATCACCAATGTCGTTTTCATCTCCGGCGACTTGCATCTGGGCGCGATCGACAATGGAGTGGCTGCTGGTTTCCCCGAGATGTGCGTCGCGCAGCCTAACTCCCGTAACGTGCCTTTCAAATGTGCCACCGCCCACGAAGGCAGCTGGAGCGAAGGTGATTTCATGGACCCTTGCAGCGGCTTTGGCATTGTTTCAGTGTTGCAAAACCCGGATAGATTACTCCTGCAGGCCATCGATCAATTTGGCGTTCCGCGCGTCTCCTACACGGTAAACGACCAAAACCCAACACCGACGCCGACTCCCACTCCCACGGCTACACCCACCCCAACTCCGCCTCCTCCCATAATCAGAAAACAACCCAGAGACGAGACGGTTGCGGCCGGTGCACGGGCTAAGTTTCACGTTGTCGCCAACGGTACGCCGCCACTTAGCTATCAATGGGAGAAGAATGGCAGCAATATCAACGGCGCGACCACCGACACTTACTCGACACCTCGCGTCACGCAAAACGATAACGGCTCTCTGTTCAGCGTTGTCGTTAGTAATAGCGGCGGATCTGTCACGAGCAATAACGCCAAGTTAACGGTAACGCCGTAGCGCACTAGGGAAGGCTCTGTCAGCACAGGAGTATTCTGCCCCAGTATCTTGAAGGTGTATCATCATAACATGCTCTTGGAATCCATACGACAATCATGGCGGCGGGCGGCCATGCCTCTGGTTTTCACGGTGGCTCTGGTAACTGCAACGGCCCATTCGACACAGGGCCAAATCCTAACCCACGGGCCAGTGGTTGGCGGCGTGACCGACACCGGCGTGAACGTCTTCGTCCGCACAAGCCAGGCCGCGGACATAACCCTGGAATACGGCACAGATCCAAATCTCGGCACTTATTCCCTTTCCACTACTCTCACGACCAACGCCACCAGCGATTATACGGCGGTCATACCTCTAAGTGGCCTTTCAGCCGAAACCACCTTTTACCTCAATGTTTTGGTCGACGGCGTCGCCCAACTATCCCAGCCACCGTATCCCTCCTTTACGACTTTCGCAGCCAGCGGCGTTTCGCGCACCTTCCAGTTTCTTGTTCTAAGTGATTTTGTCACGGTGCGAGACCTGGACCGCGATGTGCAGACTTTCACCAATGCTGCTGAGACAAACCCTGCCTTTGTCTTCATCGGTGGTGACTTTGACCATCGCAATCCCTCAAAGCTCGATACCAAGCGAAGCATGTTTAAGGATCTTTATAACCCGGCTACGCTGCATATGAGTGGGTTTGTTCCTCTTATCCTACAGAAAATGGGCATGATTCACCAATGGGATGATCACGACGCCGGATCTAACAATTGTGATCGAACCTATCCGGGATGGGGTCTGACCCAGCAGGTATTCCAGGAGTATGTGCCTACTTATCCATTGCCTTCTGTTACTCCCGGTATCTGGCAAAAGTTCAGCTATGCCCAAATGGATGGATTCGTTCTCGACTGCCGCAGCCAGCGTGACCCGGAGAATGATCCGGATGACGCCAACAAAAGCATGCTGGATGGCAACAATTTAGGTGCGACCGGCCAACTGCAATGGCTGAAGCACGGTCTCCTCGGTTCTACGGCCAAATGGAAGGTCATTTTCAGCTCCGTAGTTACCAACCCCAGCACCAAGGTACCCGACGGCTGGGGCGGTTATCAGACGGAATGGAACGACCTGAAGAATTTCATCGTCACCAACCAGATCTCGGGCGTAGTCTTTATCTCCGGGGACTTGCACCTCGCCGCCATCGATAACGGCACCGCTGCCGGTTTTCCTGAGATGTGCGTTCCACAGCCCAACTCTATCAAGGTGCCGATGAATTGCGCAACCGCCGCAAATGGAAGCTGGAGCGAAGGCTACTATGACGACACCTGTTCCGGCTTCGGCCTTGTCAGCATCATGGAAAATCCCGACCGTCTCCTCCTTCAAACGGCAGACGAATTTGGCACCATTCGACTTTCTTATACCGTGAGCGATTCGTTGCCGACACCCACGCCGACTCCTACACCGCCTCCGCCTCCGCTAATCAAGAAGCAGCCAACTAATCAAAAGGTATATGTCGGCCAGATGGCCACCTTCAGAGTGCTCGCGACTGGCATTCCTCCTCTTAGCTACCAGTGGAATAAGAACGGCAACCCGATCGGCGGAGCGACGAGTAACATTTACACCACTCCTCCCGCAGTTATAACGGATAACGGATCGCTTTTTTCCGTCATCATAAGTAATCCCGGAGGAGGCATTACAAGTAATGACGCGAAACTAACAGTTCGAGGTCAGCATTAGGCCCGCTGCGGTCATTCAACGGGAAATCACTGCAGCGCCTTGTCCAACTCCTGCTCTGCCGTCTGCAGGTCTTCGTACGCCTTGACAATGGCATCCAGTTTTGTCTGCTGAGCCGGTGTCAGCAAAGGCCGGATTTGCACCAGGGCGGCTTCTACATCTGCCTTGACTTGGACCTGCGCTTGTTGGTGTATCGCCGTGAGTTGCGAGCGCGTTTGAGTCACGATTGGTTGAATGCTGCTTTTCTCAGTTGTAGTTAGACCGAGGTCTTTACCAACCCGGTCGAGGAGATAACCCCAGCCGTGCTGCGCCATTTGTGGCAACGATATCGGTGCGGTTGGACTGATTGTGGCCGGTGCAGTGCCATTCGCCTGAGCATAGAGAGCGCCGGGCGTAGAGAGGCTAAGCGCGCTCCAGATAATGAGTGCAAGTCGATGAGTTTTCATTCTTTCCTTTCTGCAGCGAGGCGAAACTTCACCTCGTATTCTACCATAGACGCCGTACCGGACAGTCCGTTACATACTTTTGCGCAAAACACTCTTGCGCCTCGCCAACGCAGGCTGCCCCCAAGGCTCCAACTTAATCAAGCTGTCATTTTATGGAATGAATCAGGCCACTATATTGTGAGGCAAACGCAAAGCGCGGAAGAGTCCTGTCTTTACCGAGTTACCCTTTTCCTGAAGATCGGTAACCATTTTGGCCAGGCTTCTTGCGAGGCGCAGGAAATCGAGCACGCGCCGCTCTAGGATCCCTTGTACAGTAAGAGATTGGCCATGTAGGCTTAGTCATATTTATTATCTAGATTCATGAAAACATTAGTCACTCTGATTGCACCTGTCCTTTTATCCCTGACATGCGTTGTTCTGGGCAGCGACAAACAGGACGTTGAGGCAGCCAAAGCAGCCTACGAAAAAACCAACGCACGTGATGAAGCTGCGCGACTATCTTATGTCACCAAGCTAGCGGAGTTATTTGAGCGGCGGCTCAAAGATTACTGGAAGACCGGCGATAATCATTTTGCTTCTGCAACCGCAATCAACCAAGAGCTCAGAAAGCATCCGGCGCCGGCGAATTCTAATTCAAAGGAACTGTCCCGGATCCTTGTTGGGAAATGGCAGTCGCCGCGTCACACCTACGTCTTTCTCGCCAATGGGAAATTTGGAATGGAGGACAGTCCGATGTCAGGTCGCTGGCGAATCAACGGCGATCAGCTGATCGAAGAAAACTCTCATGGCACGATTATCCTGCTAAATGCCGACTACTTCATCTATGCGGAAGGAGGGATGTCTATTTTCATTCGCGCGTGAAAGAGTGAGCGCGACTGGATTTGCTTCATCCCTTTCGCAGGCTCTGCGCAAAATCGATGATTCGACCGGGCGAGTCTGCTGAGCCGATGAGTCGAATAAGTTAAGTATGGCGCTTGCTCGCCTGATGATGGCTAGACGCGTGAACGGCGGCGTCCAGACCCACGAGTATATCTAACGGGCTTGCGCTTTGGTTCTATCCTGGTCAGACCAGTGCCGCTCTTTACTTCCATGATCTGATCGCGCAGCAGGGCCGCGCGTTCGAACTCCAGGTTTGCGGAAGCTTGCTGCATCTCTTCTTCGAGCTCGCGAAGTAACTCGGTCAGGTTAAAATCGCCGCCGGCCTCTTGAATAACTGATGCCGCAATTTCGCGACCGCGTAGAATGGTGTGGAGACTTTCCTGAACGGCACGCCGAACGGTTTGCGGGGTGATGCCATGTTTTTCGTTGTATTCCAGCTGCTTGGTGCGGCGATAGTCGGAAATCGACATCAACGCCTGCATGCTCTGGGTCACGGTGTCGGCGAAGAGAACGACTTCGCCATTGATATGGCGTGCAGCGCGACCGGCGGTTTGGATGAGCGAAGTCTGGCTGCGGAGAAAGCCTTCCTTATCCGCGTCGAGAATGCAGACTAACGAGACTTCCGGCAGGTCGAGGCCTTCTCGCAGCAGGTTAATCCCGACCAGGATGTCGAAGTCAGCCGCTCGCAGCCCACGCAAAATTTCGACGCGCTCGATGGTATCGATGTCGCTGTGCAGGTATCGGACTTTCAGACCGACGTCGCGCAAATAATCGGCCAGATCTTCTGCGGTTCTTTTCGTTAGGGTAGTAACAAGGACTCGCTCCTGTGCTTCCACCCGTTGACGGCAAAGTTCGATCGTGTCGTCGATCTGGTTTTTAAGCGGCTTCAGCGTGACCTTCGGGTCGAGCAAACCGGTTGGGCGAATAATTTGTTCGACAACCAGTGGCGCACCCGGAGTGTGAACGTCGAAATCTTCAGGAGCCTGGTCGGTGCGACTTAGTGCCAAGGGGGCTTTGCCAGGAAGGACAAACGGCACCAACTCTTCTTCCCCAATGCGCGACCGCTTGTGCGGAAAATAGCCTTTGTTCCCGACGATGCTGTTTCGAATTTCGAACTCCGCCGGAGTCGCGCTCACATAAACGATCTGGTTTGTCGCGGCCATGAATTCAGGAAAATTCAGCGGACGGTTGTCGAGCGCGCTCGGAAGCCGAAAGCCATATTCGACGAGCACGGTCTTACGCGAACGATCGCCTTCATACATCCCGCCGATCTGCGGAATGGTGGCGTGCGATTCGTCGACCACGAGGAGGAAATCCTTGGGGAAAAAATCGAGCAACGTGAAAGGCTTGGAGCCGGGCGACCGACCAGAGAGATGGCGCGAATAATTTTCGATCCCGTTGCAGAAGCCCATCTCCTGCAACATCTCGAGGTCGTACTCCGTTCGCATTTTCAGCCGCTGCGCCTCGAGCAGTTTGCCCTGCGATTCCAACACTTTGATCCGATCGTCCAGCTCAGCGCGGATGGTGGTGAGCGCGCGATTCAACTTGTCCGCCGGTGTGACGAACTGTTTTGCCGGAAAAAAAGTCATCACGCCTAACGACTCGTGCGTGTGTCCGGTAAGCGGATCGAAGCGCGTGATCGCGTCCAATTCGTCGCCAAAGAACTCAAGCCGGATACCTTCCTCATCCGCGGTGGCCGGATAAATCTCGACCACGTCGCCGCGGACACGGAACCTACCCCTGCTGAAATTCATGTCGTTACGCTCGTAAAGCATGTCGACCAGCCGGCCAAGGACTGCTTCGCGCGAGATATGTTGCCCGCGTTTTACAGTCAGGAGCATTCGCTCATAGTCCTCCGGCGACGTAACGCCATAGATGCAGGAGACGCTCGCCACGACAATCGTGTCGCGCCGCGAAAGGAGCGCGCTGGTAGCGGAGAGACGCAGGCGTTCGATCTCCTCATTAATCGACGAATCCTTCTCGATGTAAGTATCGGAACGCGGGATATAGGCTTCCGGTTGGTAGTAATCGAAGTAGCTAACGAAATACTCGACCGCGTTATGCGGGAAGAATTGCTTGAACTCAGAGTAAAGTTGGGCGGCGAGAGTCTTGTTGTGCGAAATGATGAGCGCTGGTCGATCCAGTTCGCGGATAACGTTCGCGATCGTGAAAGTCTTACCCGAGCCAGTCACGCCAAGAAGCGTCTGGTGGCGATTGCCGGCTTTGACCGATTTGAGCAGCTTGGCAATTGCCTGTCCCTGGTCGCCCCGCGGACGGTAGCTGGATTGGAGCTGATAAGACATTCCACGCAATATGCCCCAGTCTTGCGAGCGAGACAATGTGTCAGCCGCTGCTGGGCGTTGTCCGAAATGATCGGATTTGCTGTCCTTGTGTGCGCATGAGCCTGCGGTAAACTTCCGTGAATTGAACAAAATCTTCCTTGGTCGCTTTGCGGTTCTGTTCTTCACTCCATTTCTTGCCCTAACGACCGTCGGTGCTCCGGTCCCGGGTGCGGCCGTGAACGGCCCGATTGATCGCAGTCAATGGCCCGTTGCCCTGCGGAACGTTCCGCTGGAACGTCTGTCCACGGGTGCAATTAGCCTCCTGGATCGCGGCGATCTCGTGATGCCGGCACCGAGTTCGTCGACGAAAAACCAGGCCGCCACCGCGCCAGTCACGCTCGACCTGCGGGTCGCGCCTGATCTCCGTCTCGGCGATGATCCGTCACAGCTCCCGCCAACCATGCGCGCCCAAGCCGAACCCCACATCGCGCGATCGCCGGTCGATCCAGAAACGCTGGTGGCGACATTTCAGGAAGGACGCTTTGCCGACGGCGGCGCGGTCGATTGCGGTTATTCCGTGACGCATGACGGTGGGCTCACCTGGACGAGAGCACTGATCCCAAGCCTAACGACGATTACGGGTGGGCCGTACTTTCGTGCGAGCGACCCGGTAGCCGGCATCGATCGGGGCGCACGGATTTTCCTCTGCACGGAAGGAGCAACAAACAGTGCTTTCACGACCGGAGCGGTAGTGGTCAGCCGTTCAGTCGATGGCGGGGCGACGTTCTCAGCTCCGTCGGTAGTCTTTCAGCCGACGGACAACAGCACCTTTCCTGACAAGCCGTGGATGGCGGTAAACACCTTCGACAATACTGCGACCGTCGGACGAATTCTGGTGACGTGGACGCTCTTCGGCACCACCGACGCTTCACCCATTTATCGCGCCTACAGCGACGATCACGGCGTCAGCTGGAGCGCGGCCGCGCCCATTCATGATATCGACACCCAGGCGCAGGGTTCGCAACCGATGTTCCTGCCTGACGGACAAGTCGCGATCGTCTATTGGAATTTTGCTGATAGCGGTTTTGGCGGCGATGACGCGCTCACTGCACCGGAGGAGATCGATATTGTCCTCTCCCATGACGGCGGTGTGAGCTTCGGCGCGCCGATTCGCATCACCACCGTGACTCGTTACGATCAGCCAAGCATACGCAACGGCGTTTTTCTTCCCTCCGCCACAACTGACCGCACAACCGGCGCGATCTATGTCGTTTACCAGGCGCGCAATTCTCTTGCCCAGCCGCGCATCCTCTTCACCAAATCGACCGATGGCGGACTTACTTGGACAATGCCAATTAGCGCGAGCGACAATCTGACTACGGGAGTTTTCAACGCCGCAATTTCCTCATCTCCCGACGGACAAGCGCTGACCGTATCGTTTTACGATCAACGCGACAGCGGAGGGAACACGACGCTTTGCAATCTTTACCTCGCGCAATCATTCGATGGCGGCGCTACATGGCAACCGAACATTCGCCTAACGAGCGAGACAACCAATGCCACTCTCGCGCCTCTGACTTCCCAGGGTTACATGCTGGGAGATTATCTTGGGATCGCGGAAACGACCGAACCCGATGTGCCCGCCGTGCCGGTATGGGTGGACACCCGCACCGGGAACCCCGACCCGTTCATCACCCGGGTCGGCATTGCGCCGGAGGTGGATTTCACCAGTTTCCAGGCTTCGCGACTCTCACTGGCGCAGATCAATGACCCGCAGCTCGGCGGTCCTGACGGCGACGCCGATGGCGATGGCGAGGATAATCTCTCCGAGTTTCTGTCGGGAACCGAGCCTAACGATCCGACTTCGGTTATTCATACTTCGCGGCAACTCAACATCTCGACGCGCGAGGTCGTCGGCACGGGCGACAACGTTCTTATCGGCGGCTTTATCGTAACTGGCACGACTCCGAAAAGCGTGCTCCTGCGCGCTATCGGGCCGTCGCTCACGGCTGAAGGGGTGGACGGCGCGCTCCAGGATCCGACACTCGAATTGCACAACCGTACCGGCGGTCTCATCGCTTCAAATGATAACTGGCGCGACACACAAGAAAGCCCGGTCGAGATGACGGGCATTCCGCCTAACGATGACCGCGAGTCCGCCATTGTCGCCACGCTCGATCCCGGCGAATACACCGCCATCCTGCGCGGGAAAAATGACACCACCGGAACGGCTTTGGTGGAGGCCTACGATCTCGACGCCACGCCGGCATCCCAATTTGGAAATATCAGCACGCGCGGCGAAGTGGGCACCGACAATGATGTTCTTATCGGCGGTCTGATCGTTTCCTCGGAGGAATCGGGGCAGGCGAATGTGATTGTGCGCGCCCTGGGTCCGTCGTTAGGCAACTCGGGAGTGAGTGGAACACTGGCCGATCCGACGCTCGAGTTACACAATGGCAACGGAGATCTGCTCGCCTTCAACGATAATTGGCAGGATTCGCAAGGTGGCATCATCGGATCCGCCAATCTCGCGCCTAACGATCCTTTGGAGTCAGCGATCTTCGCAACGCTCGCTGCGGGCGAATACACAGCGGTCGTGAGGGGAGCAAATGCGACTACCGGTGTCGGGCTGGTAGAGGTCTTCGATATTCCCTAATCCGGCAAGCATGTCCCTGGAAGAGACGAAGCCGCGGGAGGGCTGACATTAGTCGCGCCGTGAAAAAGTAGCAGCCGCCTTGTAGGAGACGAAAAATAACTGAGCTCCAAACTTGCGAACCGGAGCACCGACGAGACTTAGAATCTGATACTTTATTAAAGCAAAACAGCCGGGCCTCTTGCGAAGCCCGGCTGCTGTTAAGTGTTAGAGTTAGCGTGTAACCGCGCGACTTAGTAATCCATGCCGCCCATGCCACCCATTCCGCCCGGGGGCATCGCCGGAGCTTTCTCCTTCTCAGGAGCTTCCGTGATGACTGCCTCGGTAGTGAGAAGCAGACCGCTGATCGAAGCCGCGTTCTGCAACGCGCTGCGAGTCACCTTGGTCGGATCGACCACGCCCGCTTTCACGAGGTCGGTGTATTCCTTCCTGGCAACGTCATAGCCTTCATTGCCCTTGCGCTTTTTCACTTCCTGCACGATGAGCGCACCTTCCTGACCGGCGTTATTGGCCAGGGTCCGGAGCGGCTCTTCGATCGCACGGCGGATAATCGCCACGCCGACCGCTTCATCGCCCTCGAGCTTCAGATTATCGAGCGCCTTTTGCGCACGGATGAGTGCGACACCGCCGCCGGGGACAATGCCTTCCTCGACCGCGGCGCGAGTGGCGTGCAATGCGTCTTCCACACGAGCCTTCTTTTCCTTCATTTCAGTCTCAGTCGCTGCGCCGACATTGATGACGGCGACGCCGCCGGCCAATTTCGCGAGTCGCTCCTGAAGCTTCTCACGATCGTAGTCGGAAGTTGTCTCTTCGATCTGACGACGGATCTGGCTTACCCGACCCTGAATGTCGGCCTGTTTGCCTTCGCCTTCCACGATCGTGGTATTTTCCTTATCGATGGTAACACGCTTGGTGCGGCCGAGGTCGTCCAGCTTCACGTTCTCGAGTTTGATACCGAGATCTTCCGTGATGCAACGACCACCGGTAAGGACAGCGAGATCTTCTAGCATGGCCTTACGACGATCGCCAAAGCCCGGAGCTTTCACCGCCGCGACTTGCAGGGTACCGCGAAGCTTGTTGACGACCAAAGTGGCGAGAGCTTCGCCCTCCACGTCTTCCGCGATGATGAGAAGCGGCCGGCCAGCTTTGGCTACTTTCTCGAGCAGCGGAAGCATGTCTTTGAGGCTCGAAATCTTCTTCTCGTGAATGAGAATGTAAGGATTCTCGAGCACGGCTTCCATGGCTTCGGCGTTAGTCACGAAGTAGGGCGACAGATAGCCCTTATCGAACTGCATGCCTTCCACAACCTCAAGGGTCGTGTCGATGGAACGGGCTTCCTCGACGGTAATGGTGCCGTCCTTACCCACCTTGTCCATCGCGTCGGCGATGATTTCACCGATGGTCTTATCCCAATTCGCTGAAACCGTTGCGACCTGGGCAATCTCGTTGCGGTCGCTGACCTTCTTCGAGATCTTGCCAAGCTCGGCCACGATAGCTTCAACGGCTTGGTTAATGCCTCGTTGGAGCGAAGTAGGATTCGCGCCCGCAGTTACGTTGCGCAAGCCTTCCTTGTAGATGGACTCAGCGAGGACGGTTGCAGTTGTGGTACCGTCACCGGCGATATCCGAGGTCTTGGAAGCGACCTCACGCACCAGCTGGGCTCCCATGTTTTCGTAAGGATCCTCCAGCTCGATCTCCTTGGCGACCGTTACGCCATCCTTGGTGATGGTCGGGCTGCCGAATTTCTTGTCGAGGATCACATTGCGGCCGCTCGGTCCGAGCGTAGCCTTCACAGCTTTCGAGAGCTTCTCGATGCCGCGGAGAAGCGCATGCCGCGCATTCTCGTCAAATTGTAATTGTTTAGCTGCCATAAATCTTTGTTGTTAGTCTTTGCTTAGAGTTATAATTGAGTTAGCCGATGATACCGAGGATGTCGTCCTCGCGCATGATGAGATAGGACTCGCCGTCCACCTTGATTTCGGTGCCGCCATACTTGGAGATCAGGACTTTGTCGCCCTTTTTGACGGTGAATTCTACCTTCTTGCCGTTGTCGTCCACTTTGCCTGTGCCGAGAGCGACGACGTTGCCTTCCTGCGGCTTTTCCTTGGCGGAATCAGGAATAATGATGCCGCCCTTCTTGGTTTCTTGCTCTTCGATCGGCTGCACAAGCACCCGGTCGCCGAGCGGTTTCACATTAATTGCCATATGGTGTTTTTAACTTCTCCTTGGTTGGGTTGTTGCCATTGGACTGCGCATCGAGAAGCGACGAGCAGCCTTGGCAAATTGTGGGTTATCAAAAGTCTACTTCTTGTCCTCGTCGACGACCTCAAATTCGGCATCGACCACGTCGCCTTGGTCCTTGCGCGGACCGTTTTGCTGAGGCTCGGCTTGAGGACCCGGACGGCCACCCGCTTCGGGACCTGGAGTGGGACCTGCGCTGGCAGCGGCTTGCTTGTAAAGTTCGGCACTGATTTCCTGAAACTTATTCTGTAAGTCTTCGTAGGTGCGCTTCATCGCCTCGGTATCGTTGGCATTGACTGCCTCACGTACCTTTGCAATCGCCTCTTCGACTGACTTCCTCTTATCCTCAGAAACCTTATCGCCGAGATCCTTCAGCTGCTTTTCACTCTGGTAGGCCAGCGTATCCGCATTGTTCTTGATCTCAATGGCTTCCTTCGCCTTACGGTCCTCTTCCGCATGTGCTTCGGCGTCGCGCTGCATATTTTCCACTTCATCCTTGCTCAATCCAGAGCTACCCGTAATGGAAATTTTCTGCTCCTTACCAGAACCAAGATCCTTGGCTGAGACATGCAGGATGCCATTGGCGTCAATGTCGAAAGTTACTTCGATCTGCGGCACGCCGCGGGGAGCCGGCGGGATGCCATCCAGGTGGAAAGTTCCAAGATTCTTGTTGTCCCGCGAAAGGGGACGCTCGCCTTGCAGAACCTTAATTTCTACGCCCGGCTGATTATCGCTATAAGTCGAAAAGATCTGGGACTTACGAGTTGGGATGGTCGTGTTGCGTGGAATCATCGGCGTGGCTACGCCGCCGGCAGTTTCAATCGCAAGGGTTAGTGGAGTGACATCGAGCAGGAGCACGTCTTTCACGTCCCCTTTAAGCACGCCTCCCTGAATCGCGGCGCCAACAGCCACGACCTCATCCGGATTCACTCCCTTATGAGGTTCTTTACCAATCAGTTCACGGGCGGTTTCAATCACCTTCGGCATGCGAGTCATACCACCAACTAAAACAAGTTCATTGATATCCTTCTCGCTCAGCTTTGCGTCAGCCAGACAGTCTTTGACCGGCTTGATTGTCCGCTGGAAGAGAGAGTCAGTCAGTTGCTCAAGTTTCGAACGGGTAAGCTTCTTCTGGATATGCTTCGGACCGCTTGCATCTGCCGTGATGAACGGCAGGTTGATCTCATATTCTTGAGAAGAAGAAAGCGCAATCTTCGCTTTCTCAGCTTCTTCCTTGATGCGCTGGATGGCATCCGGTTGCTTCGAGAGATCGATGCCACTGTCTTTCTTAAACTCCCCAACGATCCAATCGACCAAAACATTGTCCCAGTCATCGCCACCCAGGTGCGTATCACCATTGGTTGCCTTCACTTCGAAAACCCCGTCGCCAATCTCAAGGACGGAGATATCGAAGGTCCCGCCGCCTAAGTCATAGACAGCGATTTTCTCGTCCTTCTTTTTATCGAGACCATAAGCCAGCGAAGCCGCAGTCGGTTCATTGATAATTCGCAGCACTTCCAGGCCGGCAATCTTCCCAGCATCTTTCGTCGCATTGCGCTGAGAGTCATTGAAGTAAGCCGGAACAGTAATCACGGCCTGCGCGATCTTTTCGCCGAGTTTCGATTCGGCGTCCGCTTTCAGCTTCGAGAGGATCATCGCAGAGATCTCCGGCGGAGAAAAAGTTTTCTTCTCGCCATTCACTTCCACCTGCACATGGGCGTCGCCGTTAGCTGCCTTAACGATCTTGTAGGGAACGCGGTGCTGTTCATCACGCACCTCATCATATTTGCGCCCCATAAAACGCTTGATCGAGAAGATGGTGTTCGCGGGATTGGTGACTGCCTGCCGCTTGGCGGCTTGGCCAACAAGGCGTTCACCATTCTTGGCGAACGCGACAATGGAAGGCGTGGTACGCGCGCCTTCACTGTTTTCCAGAACTATTGGGTCGCCGCCTTCCATCACAGACATACAGGAGTTGGTCGTGCCCAAATCGATACCTAAGACTTTAGCCATTTATTTAGAAAATCCTTTGCCCACTGACTAGCAATGGCCATTCCAGAACCCACCAAATTGCATAAGTCATTCATCTTCAGTGTAATCCGCGTTTCCAAGGCCTTGGGGATTTTCGAACTTTAGCGCCAGCCTGTCCCATTTACTGGGACGGCTGGAGTCATGGTGGCGCAAACCTACTTGGCATACGAGTTGCTTAGATTCCGCGGGATGATGCGGGACTCTGCTAGAATCGAAAGCGCGGCGACAGGAAAGAGCGATCTCTTCTTTGCCTGCGAGCACTGCGGAATTCCGCTGGTCGTCGATTGCGCCGCAGCAGGTGTTACCCTGAGGTGTGATGGTTGCGGAAAACCCATAACGGCTTCCGAAGGATCAAACGATTCGACCGAGGCAGCTAACTCCAAAGTAGCAGAGAAAGTGGCGGAGCTTTGCAGACACCTGAAAGAGAACGAATCGCAGCGAACCGAAGTGAAGGGCTACATCAATCAGCTCACCATTCAGCTCCATCGCTGGCAGCTGCGGCTGCAGTCCTTGGAAGAGCGGAATAGGGTGCTCACAACTCAAATTAGCAGTTTCCGCCCGGGTGAGAAGTAGACGCCGTAGCCGATCGGGGCTCGAGGAGAACAGGTCGGTCGTCTCCCGGCGATAAAACTCCTCCTCCAGTATTGAGTAGCCTTACCCCCGGACCTCTCCGTCCAGAATTCACCTGACTGTTACGCCGGCACCACGCGACTGTCACAATTCCTTTGTAGCGTCTGCTCGTTTTGGAATACCGAAGACGTGCGCGATCGCGAGGTCGTTCGCCGCTTAACCACCAGCGACGCGAGCCGCAGCAAAGGAGATACTCATGTTTTGGAGGGTTTCCTACCGACGCCGCCGCGAGACACCCAATCGAATGTCTTGTCACCTAATTGTAACACTAAAGGTTTTGACCCTCTTGGAGGGATTACGGCACGGTGAGCCCTTATGAAACTGACCACCTTCATCGCCACGCTCTTTGGGGCAACGCTCCTCCTGGGTCTCGCCGCGAGAACTTCCGCGCAGATGACGATCAACGGCGCCGGCGCCACGTTTCCGTACCCGATCTATTCCAAATGGTTTGACGCCTATGCCAAGATCGATCCATCCGCCCGATTTAACTACCAGTCGATCGGCTCCGGGGGCGGTCAAAAACAAATCATGGCGCAGACGGTGGATTTCGGCGCTTCTGACGGGCCGATGAGCGATGAGAACCTGGCCAAGGCACCAGGCAAATTGCTCCACATCCCGACGGTGGCGGGCGCGGTGGTGTTGACTTACAACTTGCCAGGCAATCTCAACCTAAAACTCGATGGCGAAACGGTTGCCGACATTTTTTTAGGTAAGATCAAAAAGTGGAACGACCCCAAGATTGCGAACACGAATCAGGGAATGACTTTACCTGACGAGGATATCGTTGTTGTGCATCGTTCGGACGGCAGCGGTACGACTTATATCTTCACCGACTATCTGAGCAAGGTGAGCCCGGAATGGAAATCGAAGGTCGGCAACAACACCTCTGTGAGCTGGCCCGCTGGTCTTGGCGGCAAGGGTAACGAAGGAGTCTCCGGCCAGGTAAAACAAACACCAAACTCGATCGGCTACGTTGAGTTGATCTACGCCACCCAAAATAAGATGCCCTACGCCGACTTGAAGAACATGGCCGGCGAGTTCGTGAAACCGACGCTCGACTCGGTCACCGCCGCGCTCGCGACCGCGAATATTCCCGATGACTTCCGCTTTTCCATCACAAACGCGTCGGGGAAAGATGCCTATCCGATCGCCGGTGCTACTTGGTTGCTCGTCTATCAGCAGCAGAGAGACGCGACCAAAGGCAAGAAGCTGGTTGAGTTCCTGAAATGGGCGGAGACACAGGGCGAGCAGATGGCGAAAGACCTCGATTACGCGCCACTGCCGGACAGTTTGCAGAAACGGGTGATGGATCGAATCAACGAGATCAAGTACTAAGAGTTTTTGCAGTGAGCGCGCCCGTCGAGGGATACACAGGACTCGGAGGACGCGCCTGGTCGCGCGGACAAGTTTCTTATGCCGGTAGTCGCTTCCATGCCTACGGTTGAGCGGAGTGCATCGCAGATGATGGCGCCGCCATCGCGCTTTGGTGACAAGGCGTTCGAATGGCTCACGATGGCGATGGCGGGCGCGGTCGTGTTGCTCGTCATCCTGGTCGGCTGGCAGCTTTGGAGCGACTCGATGCTCGCAATCCGGAAATTTGGCTTCCACTTTCTCGGCAGCTCTACTTGGGACCCGGTTGCGGAACAGTTCGGCGCGTTACCTTTTATTTATGGCACGCTGGTCTCGTCGCTTATTGCACTCGTCATCGCGGTGCCTTTGAGTATTGCGACGGCAGTTTATCTCACGGAGCTGGCGCCACTCTCGATTCGGCAGCCAATCATATCGCTCATCGAGATGCTGGCCGCGATCCCGAGCGTGATTCTGGGACTGTGGGGCATCTTCGTCATGATCCCGTTCCTGCGCGACTATCCGTTTCCATTTCTAAAAAAATACCTGGGCTGGACCGGTCTGTTCACCGGTCCGATTTACGGCGTCTCGATGCTCGCGGGCGGAATCATCATCGCGATCATGATTCTGCCTATCATCACATCAGTCTCGCGCGAAATTTTACGAAGCGTGCCAAACCTGCAACGCGAAGCCGCTTATGCGCTGGGCGCGACACATTGGGAGGTAACCCGCATCGCAGTCCTCAGCTATGCGAAAAAAGGACTCTTCGGTGCAATCATCCTCGGCCTCGGCCGCGCGCTTGGCGAGACGATGGCTGTTACAATGGTGATCGGCAACACGCCGCAGATCGCACTCTCTTTACTCAAACCGGGCTATACGCTGGCGAGCGTAATTGCGAACGAGTTCACCGAAGCTACGACTGACATCTATTTGCAGGCCCTTTTTGAAATTGCCCTTGTCCTCTTCGGCATCACGATCGTCGCGAATCTACTCGCGCAGCTATTGCTCAAGACCTTTGGAGTCCAGCAGACCACTCGCGCCGTGCAATGACTAAGGTATCCGCAGACAATCGGCATCACTGGCGAAAGCTGAAAAGCGCGTTCGCCTCCGGTCTTGCCTTCACCTCCGCGCTCCTTGTTATCTCGCCGCTCGCGCTCGTTTTCTTTTATCTTCTCATCAGCGGCGCAACTTCGCTCAACTGGGCGTTCTTCACCCATCTTCCGGCTCCTGTCGGCGAGAAAGGTGGCGGCATGGCTAACGCCATCGTCGGCACGCTCGAATTGCTTGGCCTCGCGTCGATGGTTGGGATTCCCGTCGGGATTCTAGGGGGAGTTTATCTTGCTGAGTACGGCTCTGCCCGAATCAACTGGGGCCTGCGCTTCGTCGCAGATGTATTGAATGGCGTCCCCTCCATCACCTGGGGAGTGGTGGTTTACGGGTTGGTTGTTCTCCGTTTCAAGAGCTTTTCCGCCTACGCTGGCGGTCTCGCTCTAGGCCTATTGATGATTCCCCTCATCATGCGTACGACTGAAGAAGTACTTCTCCTTGTGCCTAACGGCTACCGCGAAGCCTCTCTTGCCCTCGGCATCAGTCGTTGGAAGACGATCGTCAATATCGTGATGAAAACCGCCTCCAAGGGCATCGTCACCGGCGTTCTCCTCGCCCTCGCGCGTATCGCCGGTGAGACTGCGCCGCTGCTTTTCACTGCTTTCGGCAACCGTTTCTGGAATCGAAACCTCGCCGAACCGGTCGCTGCGCTTCCGTTGCAAATATTCTCCTACGCAATTTCGCCCTACGACGATTGGCATCGGCAGGCGTGGGCGGGTGCGCTTGTCCTTGTCGTAGGAATCTTTATTATCAACCTGCTGGTGCGGGTTTTGACTCGCGAACGCACCCCGCGCCTCATCTAAACATGCCTGTAAAGACGATGTCATCTTCCGAACCGAATGCGCAGACCGGCACCGCGACTTCTGCCGCCGCACCCGCTGATTCGCCGCCGTCGCCAACGGGCGCGGCTTTCAAGGTAGACAATCTCTCGATCTGGTATGGCGAGAAACAGGCAATCAAGAATGTCTCGATTGAGATCCCGGCGAAAGCGATCACCGCCATCATCGGCCCGAGCGGTTGCGGCAAGTCGACTTTTCTGCGCTGCCTTAATCGAATGCACGAATTAGTCCCCCGCACCCGATTGGAAGGCGACATTCGCTTTTACGGTGAAGACCTTTACGGCCCGGCTGTCGATCCGGCTGTCGTTCGCCGGCGGGTCGGAATGGTTTTCCAGAAATCGAATCCATTTCCCACCATGTCGATCGAAGAGAATGTCCTCGTAGGTCTTCGGCTTAATGGCGTGCGCAATCGCCGTTTCCTCAACGAGCGCCTCGAACAATCGCTTCGCCGCTCCGCCCTTTGGGAAGAGGTAAAGCACGACCTCAAGAAACCAGGCATGAGCATTTCCGGCGGACAGCAACAGCGTCTCTGCATCGCGCGCGCCCTCGCCGTCGAACCCGAGGTGCTGCTCATGGACGAACCTTGTTCGGCGCTTGATCCGATCGCAACAGCCAAGATCGAAGAGCTTATTCGCGAGCTGCGCGACAAATACACAATCGTGATCGTGACGCACAACATGCAACAAGCCAGCCGTGTTTCCGACAAGACCGCTTTCTTCTACGTCGGCGAACTAATCGAATTCGGGGATACCGCGCAGCTCTTCAATCGGCCGCGTGAACGGCAAACCGAAGACTACATCACCGGCCGCTTTGGCTAACTTCATGGTGCGCACCCGACACACCCTGCGTGAGTTCGATCGGGCTTTGGACGCGCTCCGCTCCGACGCACTTATGATGGCGAGCCTGGCGGACCGTAACTTGCAAAACGCGATGAGTTGTTTGCTCGATCGCAACCCCGAGTTATGCGTCGTCACCGTCCTCGATGAAAAGGAAGTCGACGCTCTCGAGAAGAAAGTCGACCGCGACGGCGTCGATATTTTGCTTCGCTATCAGCCGGTAGCATCTGATCTCCGCCAGGTTGTCTCGACCATGAAGCTCGGAAGTAATCTGGAACGCGTGGCTGATCAGGCAGTGAACATCGCGAAGCGCTCGCGCAGACTGTCTATGGAGCCGGAGCTGCATGAAGCGTTTGCGCTCGGGCCGCTTTTCGTCGACGCCATCTCAATCTTCCGCGATAGTATCCGCGCCTACGCCGACGCCGACGTTGCTTTGGCGCGGACGCTACGGGAACGTGATCGCGAGATCGACCAAATGAATCGCCAGATCGCCGACGACCTCACGGTGAAAATGGCGGAACAAGCTGATCGCATTCCCGATTATCTACATCTGCTCTTCATCGCGCGTCATCTCGAGCGGGTTGGCGACCACGCCAAGAATATCGCCGAAGACGCTGTCTACGCCGCGGAAGCGGAAGATATTCGCCATCCGGACAACGCGCTGGCTTATAATTAACCTAACGCCTGACGGATAACGAGCTTTGGTGGGACCAGCCAGAGGAGCTTTCCTTTCTTGCCGGCATAGTCGACCAATGCCACTCCCGCTTTTGGCATTTTCACCTTCCCGCCGGTGACAGCGGCGATTACTTCTGAAAAATCGGGCTCGTGCCCGACCAGCATGAGCGCGTCACGCGGATGTTTGCGCAACAATCGCGGCAAATCCTGCGCGCCAAAACCAGGAGCGAGCATTGTCTCCTCGCGACAGACCACTTTCAAATGCTCCGCCGCGATGTCCGCCGTTTGTTCCGCCCTCGGCAAAGGGCTCGTCAGGATCGAATCCACCTTCACTTTGCAAAGCGCAAGGAATTCGCCGACCTCGTGCATCTCCTTGCGACCTGCTTTCGTTAGGGGACGATCGTCGTCCTTGCCTTTCCAGTCCGGCCAGTCCGCCTGGCCGTGTCGCAGCAGGTAAAGGCGCATTAGTTACCCTGTCGATTCGGCGGCAGGCTCGGCCCCCTGATGCCGGATGTCCTCTGCTACCGCGACAAAAACCGTGTCCTCCGCAATGTTAGTCGCATGATCCCCCACTCGCTCCAAGTGCCGCGCAATGAACATCAGATTCAGATAACCGCGCAATTGATCCGGATCCTGCGCCATACATTCAGTCAGTCGACGACTGACGTTGGCGTTCATTTCATCAAGGGTTTTGTCACGCATCTTCAGGCCACGCGCCAGCGCGACGTTCTCATTCACGTAGGCCTCGACACTATCCTGGAACATCTTCATTGCGTGCGCACGCATCGGTTCGATCAGGCCAACTTCCGGTAAGGCCGGATGCTGATTCAGCTTGCGCGCCTTCCGCGCAATGTTCACTGCCTGATCGCCCATCCGTTCGAGATTCGAGCAAAGTTTCATCGCCGATACCACGCGCCGCAAATCGGACGCCACCGGCTGGAAACGCAAGAGCAGATCAATCCCGTCCTTGTCCACTTGCTTCTCGAGCTGGTCGATCTCTTCGTCATCCGCGATCGCCGTCACACAAGCATCGTCGTCACGCTGGAATAGTCCGTTCAACGCATTGTCCAGATTGCGTGTCGTTAGGCTGGCCATCAGCAGCACGTTGCGACGCAACGTGCCGAGCGCCTCATCGAACGTGCCCAGAATGTGTTTAGAAATCATCACCCGTAAGTATCAACCAAAGCGCCCCGCGATGTAATCCTCCGCTTGGTGTTGTGGCGGTTGCGAAAAAATCCTAGCCGCCGAACGAAACTCGATCAAACTCCAAGACACAAGAAAGCGGTATGATCGAAGCAGCGTGCAGCCTGCTGTCGTCTCCACCAGTTCCACGCCTTCAACATGCTTTAGCCCGTGACTACGGGGAAAGTCTTTAATGTTACGATTCGATGACGTCGGCGGCGGGAAGGTGCACGCGCACAGTTGTCCCCCGGCCAACTTCGCTCACCGCGTCCACGCTGCCGCCGTGCAGTTGAGCAATATGCTTGACGATCGATAGCCCCAGCCCGGTGCCACCAAGTTCATGACGACGGGCCCTGTCAGCACGATAGAAGCGTTCGAAAATCCGCGGCAAATCACGTCCCGCAATTCCTGGCCCGTCGTCGCTGACCGCGAGGGTGACGCCACCATTATCTGCTGCCACAGAAACGACAATGCGACCGCCTTTGGGCGCGTATTTCACGGCATTGTCGAGAAGGTTGTAAACGACCTCCTGGATTCGCGCTTCGTCGGCGCGCAGCGGCGGCAGATCGTCAGCCAGCTGCAATTCGGTGTGCAGTTTCTTGGAGGCGAATTTCTTCTCCCAATCGCGCATGATGCCATCGAGAAAATTGGTTAATCGGATCGTCGTTAGGTCGAGAACCATTCCGGGACCCTCGAGGCGCGCGAGACTAAGAACGTCGTCGACTAAAAGCGTAAGGCGATTGGAGTGGCGCTCCATCACTTCAAAGATGCGCAGCAATTCCCCCGGTGGTTGTTTGGGATTCTCAAGCAGCGTTTCGAGATAACCACGCAGGATTGAAAGCGGTGTGCGCAGCTCATGCGACACGTTGGCGATAAAGTCACGCCGCATGGCTTCGGTTTGCCGCAGTTCCGTGATATCGCGAAAGAGCACGACCGCGCCGCTCACTGCGCCCGGCTCATCCTTAATCGGCTCGGCCACGACCTCCAGATAACGCTCCGGCAGCGGCGCTCGATGAAGGACGATCTCTCCTCTCTGCGTTTCGCCACTCGCCAGTGCGCCGCCTAACAATCGCTCGACTGCGGCATCGCGCACCGACTCGAGCAGGGTGACGCTTCTTGCTTCAAGCGGGAGACCAAACATTTCACAAAAAGCCCGGTTCGTTAGGCGCAGGCGCCGTTCGCGATCCGCCACCACCAGACCATCTGCCAGAGCGCCAGTGATCGCTTGCACGCCGAACTCGCCTTCCTGCACCCGTGCGCGCAAGGCAGCTTCACGCAAAGCCAGTTGTTCGAGCGCGAGTGCGATGCCGCGCATCCGTGGGCTGCCACCGATCAAGAACGTGCGCGGGGCGCGTTCCGCGGCGACCTCTCTGATGAGTTGCTCGAGTTCCCGAGAAGGTGCAAGCCAGCGCTGCCACGTACGCCACCAGACATAGAGCAGAGCCGCAACCGCAAGCGCAAATGCCAGCCAGCCCATGCGCAGAGACTATTCGCGCAGCCGATAACCGAAGCCGCGCACCGTCTCGATTGCGCTTGCCGCCTTTCCCAACTTCTCGCGCAGCCGGCGCACATGGGTGTCGACCGTGCGGGTGTCGATCGCGCTCTCGTAACCCCAGACCTCATTGAGCAAACGATCGCGTGACTGCACCCGGCCCGGCCGTCGCATCAGCATGCTGAGTAGTTTGAATTCGACCGCCGTGAGCGTGATCGGTTTTCCGGTGACGAGAACACGGTGCCGCGCCGAATCGATCGTAATCGGCCCACGCGTCACATTTTCTTCCGCCACCTCGCCTTGGCCGCGGCGCAAAATTGCATTGATGCGCAGAAGCATTTCGCGCGGGCTAAACGGCTTCGTCACATAATCGTCCGCGCCGAATTCAAGCCCGACAATTCGATCGACCTCTTCCGCTTTTGCCGTCAGCATGATGATTGGAATGTGACGTGTCACGGCATCGGTCTTAAGCAGTTTGCAAACTTCGAGACCCGACATCCGCGGCAACATGAGGTCGAGGACAATGAGTGCCGGCGATTCGGCGCGCGCTTTCTTCAAACCTTCGGCCCCGTCCGTTGCGCTGCTCATCGAAAAACCACTGGCTTTTTTCAATTGCATCGCGAGCAGGTCGACCACATCCGCTTCGTCCTCGATAATCAGGATCTTTTTGTTAGGCATAACTGCAGTTTTAAGCGGGGAAACGAAACTATGAAGAAAGACGAGACGACTTACAATTTTCCAATCG
Organism: uncultured Verrucomicrobiae bacterium; assembly: GCA_963786175.1. Taxonomy (GTDB): domain Bacteria; phylum Verrucomicrobiota; class Verrucomicrobiia; order Chthoniobacterales; family UBA10450; genus JAICXG01. Next base: position 192,097 of record CAWAYD010000008.1, read on the forward strand.
ACCGGAGCGCAATCAATCGTGTGCCAGTTTCACATTGCTGTAACGGCTCGCTCCCGTCACTTCGTCCCCCAGCCAGTCGGGCGGGCGAAACTCGTGATAGGAATTCACGTCGGGAAATTCCACTTCCGCCACCATCAAGCCTTCGTTTGAGCCGCGGTAAATATCGATCTCGACAGTGAGGTTCTTGTAGGGAACGTAATAGCGCGTTTTCGTTAGGCGTGCGCCTGCCGTCGCCGGCCAGAGAATGGAAAATTGCGCCGCGTTGAGATGAATCTCACGCTCCTCGCGCGCACGGGCCGGGCCACGTTTGAAGGTCAGCGTGCAGACGCGGCCTCTCTTACGCAATCGTACATGCGCCTTGCGGCCGACTGCCAGATAACCCTGCACGATCTGGCTATGCGGGTAGCGCTCGAGCGCGCGCGGCAATTTACGAATGAGAAACTTTCGTTCGATTTCCTGGTGCGTGTTGTTCATCGTTAGGCAATTACCAGGGAGGGGACTCGAACCCCTAAGGATTGCTCCACCAGATCCTAAGTCTGGCGCGTCTGCCAATTTCGCCACCCTGGTTTACTCTGCGATCGGGAACGGCATCTTCGGCCCTCCGATCTGGCGTCGCATTCTATCGCAGCGCATTCTTCTCGCAATCGGAGAGACGCCGAACCGATCAGCCAAGATGAAGCTGACCCTCGACGTAAGTAAGCGCTTCGCCACCGATACCTACACGATCGCCACGATGCTGGCAGAAAAGCTCGCCGCCGCGTGCCGAAATTTGGCGGGCAAACAATTCGCGCTTTCCCAAACGCTCCGACCAATAGGGAATCAACGTGCAATGGGTCGAACCCGTAACCGGGTCTTCTGGAATGCCGGCAGCCGGTGCGAAGTAGCGCGAGACAAAATCGCAGTCATCTCCCGGCGCCGTCACCACCACGCCCTGGACGTCAAGCCGCCTCAGAGCCTCGAAGTCCGGTTTGATCGCCGCGACTTCCCGCTGCGATCCGAAAATCGCGAAGTAGTCGCGGTCCTTCAGGATCTCGCGAGGCATTGCGCCTAACGAATCGGCGAGTTCCTGGCACGCTTCGACTTTCGAAGCCGGACGCGATGGAAAATCGAGCACCAGCCGGTTTCCTTCGCAGACAACAACCAAGTCGCCAGCTTGACTGCGAAAGCGCACCCGGTCTCCCGTTTGCTTGCGATGACGGAAGAGAACGTGAGCGGCGGCGAGCGTTGCGTGCCCGCACAATTCCACTTCAAGCTCCGGAGTCATCCAGCGAAGATCGAAAGAATCATTCTGCCTAACGAGGAAGGCGGTTTCCGGGAGATCGTTTTGGGCGGCAACGGTCTGCATCAATTCGTTCGGCAGCCACTCATCGAGAAGACAAACGCCTGCCGGGTTGCCTCCAAAAATTCGGTTCGTGAACGCGAAAACCTCAAAATAGGGAATGGAGTGTCTCATCGCCAGGTCGAATCCCTCCGGCAGGGAGGCGTCCTTTGCAAGCGACCGCGGCGGCGAGGATTAATCGCTCCTTTGCGCTGTTTTTCCCCAAATGCGCGCGCCGAGTGCGATTGCAGAAAGCGTTAGGCCGAGCGTAATCCCCCACCACATTCCGCGCACGCCTAAACCGAACGGGAAAGCGAGAATCCAGCCGACGGGGATCGAGATGATCCAATAGGCGACAAAGGCAATCCACCCTGGCACCTTGACATCGCCAAGACCGCGCAAGGCTCCGGCAGAGGAAACCTGCAAGGCGTCACTCACTTGGAAGGCGGCCGCCACGAGGAGCAGGTTCGCCGCCAGGCCGGCCGCGTGCGGTTCAGGGAGAAACCAGCCAGCGATCGCGCGATGGAAATAAAGAAATGCCTGTGCGCTGCAAGCAGTAAAAGCGAGCGCGAGCGCCCACCCACTGAGCACAATCGTGCGCGATTCCGCATGCTTTGCTGCTCCCAAGGCTGCGCCCATTCGCACCGTGAGAGCTTGTGAAAGCCCGAGCGGCACCATGAAGACAGTCGCCGCGCAAGTCATCGCAACCTGATGCGACGCGAGCGCATCCGCGCCCAGAGTGCCGATGAGAAGTGTAACCATGACAAAGCAGCTCACTTCCGCGAGGAGTTGCAGACTGGTGGGCAAACCCAGCCTGAGAAGTTCGCGCACTTCCGGCCATTCCGGCTTGCGAAACCAATGCACCGGCACCCAATCGCGCACCGCCCGGGCTCGGGTACACCAGAGGATCATCGCACCGAGCATGATAATGCGCGCCAACAGCGTCGCCACCCCCGAGCCGTCGAGACCGAGTCGCGGTGCTCCCAGGTTTCCGTAGATGAAGATCCAGTTTAAAAAAACGTTGAGCGCCGCGCCACCCAGCAAGATCCAGAATGGCGGCCATGGACGGTTCAACGCATCAGAATGATTTTTCACCGCCATGGTGGCGAGGGCGGGAATCATCGATGCAGCGATGAGGAGGAAATAACGTGGCACCGCTCGGATGATTCCCGGTTCCTGACGAAAGAGACCAAGAAACGGCTGAACACCCCACACTGCCAGCATCGTTAGGCAACCAACTGCCAACGAAAGGTAAAGTCCATGGCGCAGAGCCGCACGCGCCATGTGGCGATTCTCTGCGCCGCGAGCCTGCGAAACCCGAATCGAGACCGCGAGGGAAAAACCGAGACCGAAGATAAAAGGAAGATAGAGGATATTGTTGGCAAAGGTCGCAGCGGCCAGCGGAAGAACGCCGAGCCGACCGACCATCAGGGTATCGGAAAGCGCAATCAGCATTTGGCTGAGTTGCCCGGCGGCGAGCGGCACCGCGAGGGCTGCGGTTTCGCAACCCGCGCGTGCGAGATCGTGCAGCCGATGGTCTTGTCGAACGAATGACATGGCAGAGGTGGCGGCGAGGTTCGTCCGAACTTGACGTTCGCACTATGCTGCAATTTGGATGCGAATCTTGATTGCGCCTGACAAATTCAAGGGGTCGTTAGGCGCGGCGGAGGTCGGCCAACGGATTGCCGCCGGGGTGCGCAGCAGTTTACCAGACGCGCAAATTGAGATCGCCCCGCTTGCTGACGGCGGGGAAGGAACGGCGGCTGCGATTGTTGAAGCTGGGAACGGAGGATGGATCGTTTGTCCCGCGCATGATGCGCTTGGCCGGGCGCGAGAAACGCGTTACGGCTGGCTGCCAGAGCGCGCCTTAGCAGCGATCGACATGAGTGCGGCGGCCGGCCTGGTGCAGCTCGAGCCTAACGAACGCGACCCGCTGCGTGCCTCCACCTTTGGCGTGGGTGAAATGCTTCAACACGCCGCTGCCCGCCAGGCGCGCCAGATCGTGCTTGGCCTCGGCGGTAGCGCAACTAACGATGGTGGAACCGGCCTGGCGCGCGCCCTGGGATTCCACTTCCTCGATAGCAACGATCGCGAATTGCCTAACGACGTCCCTGCGCTCGCGCTGTTGGAGCGGATTATCTTGCCTAACGAACTGCATATTCCGCCCATTACCGCGGCTTGCGATGTGCGCAATCCGCTCCTCGGTCCCTCCGGTGCCACTCGCGTTTTCGGTCCGCAGAAAGGAGTTACGCCTCTGCAGCTGGAGCTCCTGGAGCAGGCGCTCGCGCGACTGGCGGAGGTTGCGGCCCAAACTTTCGGAAGTGACTA
>CAWAYD010000009.1:0-663046 GCA_963786175.1 uncultured Verrucomicrobiae bacterium
GCATGAGAAGACGCGCCACTGGAGTGGCGCGCCCCCAGCAAAGGTGTCTTAGCTGAACGCCTCTTCCCAGGTGCCGCGCGTCGACGCCTTGGAATATTCCGTCGCGCGGTTCTCGAAGAAGTTGGTGTGCTCGATGGCGTTCAGCATCTGGTCCATCCACGGCAGCGGGTTCTTGGCGTCCGTGCGGTAGATCGGCTGCAGGCCGAGCTGGGTCAGGCGGCGGTCGGCGATGTAGCGGATGTAGCGCTTCACATCGACCGCCGTCATGCCCTCGATGCCGCCCAGCTCGAAGGCGAGGTCGATGAAGGCGTCCTCGTGGTCGACGATGGTCGAGCAGGCGACGTAGATCTCGCGCTGCAGCTCCTCGGTCCAGATCTCCTGGTTCTCCTGCACGAAGGCGCGGAACAGCTTGATGATCGAGTTGCAGTGCAGCGTCTCGTCGCGCACCGACCAGGACACGATCTGGCCCATGCCCTTCATCTTGTTGAAGCGCGGGAAGTTCATCAGCATGGCGAACGACGCGAAGAGCTGCAGGCCCTCGGTGAAGGCGCCGAACACCGCCAGCGTCTTGGCGATCGCGGGCTTCGAATCGACGTTGAACTCCTGCATGTAGTCGTACTTGTCCTTCATCTCCTTGACGTGGAGGAAGGCCGAGTACTCGGTCTCGGGCATGCCGATCGTGTCGAGCAGGTGGCTGTAGGCGGCGACGTGGATCGTCTCGGTCGACGAGAAGGCGGCCAGCATCATCTGCACTTCGGTCGGTTTGAAGACCCGCGAATAGTGCCGCATGTAGCAGTTGTTCACCTCGACGTCGGCCTGGGTGAAGAAGCGGAAGATCTGCGTCAGCAGATGGCGCTCGCTGTCGGTCAGCTTGTTGCGCCAGTCCTTGACGTCGTCGGCCAGCGGCACTTCCTCGGGCAGCCAGTGGATGCGCTGCTGCATCAGCCAGGCGTCGTAGGCCCAGGGATAGTGGAACGGCTTGTAGATCGGCTTGGCGTCGAGAAGGGACATGGCGGCGGACCGTTCAATTCAAATGAAGCAAAGAACAAATGAGGCGAAAGAGACCCCGTCGCGCCCCGGGCAGTGAGCCCCGGGGCGCGGCGAGGAACGCTGACGTTACTGGCAGCTAAGGCACTCTTCGTAGTCGTTCGGCTGTGCCGGTGCCGGCGGCGTGCCGATTGGCGCCGAGGGGGCGTCGAGTCCGGGCATTGAAAGGGCATGGTCGCCCAGCGCCTCGCCGGCAACGTTCTCGGCGCGCTGGATGGAAAGCGAGCGGCAGTAGTAGAGGCTCTTGACGCCGCGCTTCCAGGCCATCATGTGGATCTGGTGCAGGTCACGCTTATGGACGTCGGCCGGCAGGAAGATGTTGAGCGACTGGCTCTGGCAGATGTAGGGCGCGCGGTCGGCGCCGTGCTCGACCAGCCAGCGCTGGTCGATCTCGAAGGCGGTCTTGAACACCGCCTTCTCGTGGTCGTCGAGGCAGTCGAGATGCTGCACCGAGCCCTGGCTGATGGTGATCGACGTCCAGGTGTCCTCGTCGTTCTTGCCCTTCTGGGTCAAGAGTTTCTCGAGATACGGATTGTGCACCACGAACGAGCCCGACAGGGTCTTGTGGTTGTAGACGTTGGCCGCCGACGGCTCGATGCCGGGCGAGGCGCCGCCGCAGATGATCGAGATCGAGGCGGTGGGCGCGATCGCGAGCTTGTTGGAGAAGCGCTCCTCGAAGCCGAAATCGGCCGCATCCGGGCAGGCGCCGCGCTCCTTGGCGAGGTCCTTCGACGCCTGGTCGCACTGGCCGCGGATGTGCTTGAACATCTTCTTGTTCCACACCTTGGCCATCACCGATTCGAGCGGGATGTTGTTCTGCTGCAGGAAGGAGTGGAAGCCCATGACGCCCAGCCCGACCGAGCGCTCGCGCATGGCGGCGTAGGTGGCGCGGGCGAAGTCCGTGCCGGCCTTGTCGATGAAGCTCTGCAGCACGTTGTCGAGGAAGCGCATCACGTCCTCGATGAAGGTCGGATGCTCGTGCCACTCGAGATAGCTCTCGAGATTGAGCGAGGAGAGGCAGCACACCGCGGTGCGCTGCTTGCCGTGATGGTCGACGCCGGTCGGCAGGGTGATCTCGCTGCACAGGTTCGAGGTCTTGACCTCGAGGCCCGCCATCTTGTGGTGCTCGGGCCGGGCGTTGTTCACGTGATCGACGAAGATCAGGTAGGGCTCGCCGGTCTCGATGCGCGCCGTCAGGATGCGGATCCACAGATGCCGCGCCGAGACCTTGCGCTGCACGGCGCCGTCCTTGGGGCTGACCAGCGCCCATTCCTCGTCGTTCTCGACCGCGCGCATGAAGGCGTCGGAGATCAGCAGGCCGTGGTGCAGGTTGAGCGCCTTGCGGTTGGGATCGCCGCCGGTCGGGCGGCGGATCTCGATGAATTCCTCGATCTCGGGATGGTTGACCGGCAGGTAGACCGCCGCCGAGCCGCGGCGCAGCGAGCCCTGGCTGATGGCGAGGGTGAGGGAATCCATCACGCGGATGAACGGCACCACGCCCGAGGTCTTGCCGTTCATGCCGACTTTTTCGCCGATCGAGCGGAGATTGCCCCAGTACGAGCCGATGCCGCCGCCGCGCGCCGCCAGCCAGACATTCTCGTTCCACAGGCCGACGATGCCCTCGAGCGAGTCGTTGGCCTCGTTCAGGAAGCAGGAAATCGGCAAGCCGCGGCTGGTCCCCCCATTGCTGAGCACCGGCGTGGCCGGCATGAACCACAGATTGCTGATGTAGTCGTAGAGCCGCTGGGCATGGCCGTCGTCGTCGGCATAGGCCGAGGCGACACGGGCGAACATCTCCTGGTAGCTTTCGCCGGGCAGGAGATATCGGTCGGACAGGGTGGCCTTGCCAAAGACCGTCAGGCGGGCGTCCCGAGAGGGATCGGTAACAACCCGCGCACCGCTTCGAACTTGAACGACATCAAACACTTGCGGTCCCCATTTTGTTTTTGTCCACAGCTGTGGATAGAACACACTGTGGAAGACACCTAGATGTTGGGAGGGCTTCTGCCATCCCCACTATCCCTTGATGATACGTCACTCAAAAGCCATGTCATCGCCATTTTTATTCCCGGCATGTGAATCTCAAGAATGTCGTCATAACTCGTTGTGATATAACGCTAAAATAGACTTCCAAAATCTGGGTTTTTGACTGTATGCAAACCTTCGCACTTGCAGCACGACAGGAGAACAAAACGCGCTTTGCCACGGATTCCAAGGGCCACAGACAGAAACCGCAGCGAATCGGCTCACCCTCGCCGGGGCACCGCGAAAAACGCGAGATGCGATAGGCACTTTTGGCGTCGCCAGCATCTTCGTGGTTTCTCGGCGTTGAAGATCCAGGCCGTCGACATCGAACGACCCAGCGCCAATACGGATCGCTACGGCTTGTGCCGAAAACGCCTAGCCCTCCATATGTTGGCCTTAGTGGAGCGCAATTAGTCGCCGCGCGACGCCAGGTCAAAGAATTGCTTGACTATTTCTGAATTGATACTTAACTAACTGGGCGTCACTTCGAAGGCCCACATCATGTTTTTCCACTTCGAGCGCCAAACCCATGGCCGGCCGGCACACGCCGACCCAGCCCGCTTTGCGGCGCCCTTTTCGTGCGCCGAGTACGGCCTTCGACAGCGGTACTTCCAAAAAGCGCCGGCGGAAATGCCGGAAATGCCGGAAACCCCAAAACGCCAACAAATCGAAGGGGTACAGGCGGAGCGAACGGGCGGGCGGAAACTGGCGGAAATTGGCGGAAACCCCCAGGATGACCGGCACAGCAGAGCCGACCGTCCCGATGCTGGATTTGATCCAGGTCGCCGGTAACATCTGACGGCCGCCAGCCGGGAGGAACAAAGAACCATGGCCATTGCACTGGCGCCGCGTGTCTACGGCCTGGATGCCATCTGCGCCGCCAGCCTGCAGACCGGCGGCGGCGAGGAAGTGGCCCATTTCGCCCGCCGCCTCTTCAGCCGCGTCGCCGACAAGGATCTGGCAGCCGCCCCGGCCGAGCAGCGCGCCGCCGCCGCGGTCTCCCTGCTCGCCTTCGCCCGCCGCCGCCTGCCCGGCGTCGCCAAGGTCCGCGTATTCAATCCCTCCGTCGCCGACCATGGCTTCGAAAGCCGCCACACCATCGTGCAGATCGTCAACGACGACATGCCGTTTCTGGTCAATTCGATCACCAACGAATTCAATCGCCGCGAGATCGCCGTCCATCTGCTGGCCCATCCCGTGATGGCGGTGCGGCGCGACCTCGACGGCGACCTTCTGGGCATTGCGCCCGAGGCCGGCGAGCGGGCGCGGCCCGAATCGATGATGCATGATCGAGATCGATCGCCAGGCCGATCCTGCCGCTGCTCGACGAACTGGCCGCCGCCCTCACCCGCGTGCTGTCCGAAGTGCGGCTGGCGGTCGAGGACTGGCGGCCGCTGCGGCGCGCCTGCCTCGATGCCATCGCCGATCTCGCGCCCAGCCATTCGCCCAACCTCGCCGAGTACGACGATTTCCTGCGCTGGCTGGAAGCCAATCATTTCACCTTCCTCGGCCATCGCCGCTACCGCTATGTCGACGATCCCGCGCAGCCGAGCGGCCTGCGCTACGAGCTGATCCCGGGCTCGGCGCTGGGCATCCTGCGGCGCGACGAGGTGCGGCTGTTCGAGTCCGGCCTGGGCGGCGGCGAGGCGATGGCCCGCTTCGCGCGCGGCCCGCACAACATCCTGATCATCAAGACCGACCGCCCGTCGCTGGTCCATCGCATCGGCCCGATGGATTGCGTGATCGCCAAGACCTACGACGCCGACGGCCGGATGACGGGCGAGCGGCGTCTGGTCGGGCTGTTCACGTCGGGCGCCTATCACGCCCTGGTGGAAGACGTGCCGCTGCTGCGCGGGCGGGTCGAGGGCATCCTGCGGCGCTCCGGCCTCGACGCGCACAGCCACGACGGCAAGGCGCTGCTGGCGATCCTCGAAGCCTATCCGCGCGACGAGCTGTTCCAGATCGAGGAGGACACGCTCTACGACCATGTGCTGGGCATCCTGCAATTGCAGGAACGGCGCAGGGTGGCGCTGTTCACGCGACGCGACGCGGTCGGCCGCTTCGCGACCTGCCTGGTGTTCGCGCCGCGCGAGCGCTTCGATGCGGCGCTGTCCGACCGTTTCGCCGCGATCCTCGAGCAGGCGTGGCACGGCAAGGTGACGTCGGTCGCCTCCTCGATCAGCAGCGATTCCGCCCTCGCCCAGGCGCTCTACACGCTGCAGCTCGACGCCAACGACACGCCTGCGCCCGACCTCGCCGAGCTCGAGCAGGCGCTGGTCGAGGCCGCGACCTCGTGGAGCGACCGCCTGCGCACCGCCCTGCAGGCGAAGCTTGGCGAGGTCGAAGGCCGCGCCGCCGCCCGCCGCTGGCGCGACTGGTTCCCGACGGTCTATCGCGACAGTTTCGATGCTGCCCAAGCGATGGCCGACCTCGCGCCGCTGCAGGCGGCGCTGGATGGCCAGCCCTTCGGCGTGCGTCTCGAGCGCGAGCCCGGCTCGCCACCGCACCGCTTCACCTTGCGCCTGTTCCATCCGCGCGAGCCGATCGCGCTGGCCGACATCCTGCCGCCGGCCGAACATCTCGGCCTGCGGGTCCTGAGCGAAGTGCCGTTCCTGCTGCACGCTCCCGGCGCCGAGGCGATCGCCCTGCAGGTGCTGACCGTCGAGACCATGGACAAGTCGGCGGTCGACCTTTTGGCGGTCGGGCCGCGCTTCATCGAAACGGTCGACAAATTGTGGGCGGGCGCCCTCGAAAGCGACGGGCTGAACCGCCTGGTGCTGGGCGCCGGGCTTGCCTGGCGCGAGGTCGCGATCCTGCGCTCCTACGCCAAGTACCTGCGGCAGGCCGGCATCGCCTTCAGCCAGGAATACATGGAGCGCGCGCTCAGCGCCTATCCGGCGATCGCCCGGCTGATGGCCGACCTCTTCCTGGCGCGCTTCGATCCCGGCCCTGGGCGAGGCCTCGTCGGACAAGCGCAAGGAAAAGATCGACGCGATCGAAGGCAAGCTTGCCGCCGCGCTCGAAACCGTCGCCACGCTCGACGAGGACCGCATCCTGCGGCGCTTCTGGAATGCGCTGCGCTGCACCTTGCGCACCAATTACTGGCAAACCGGTCCGGACGGCGCGCCCAAGGACTGGATCTCCTTCAAGATCGACAGCCGCACCATCGACGAGTTGCCGGCGCCGCGGCCGCTGGTCGAGATCTTCGTCTACAGCCCGCGCATGGAGGGCATCCATCTGCGCGGCGGCCGCGTCGCGCGCGGCGGCATCCGCTGGTCCGACCGGCGCGAGGATTTCCGCACCGAGATCCTCGGCCTGATGAAGACCCAGATGGTGAAGAACGCCGTCATCGTGCCGGTCGGCTCCAAGGGCGGCTTCTATGTGAAGCAGCCGCCGACTCGGCGGCACGCGCGAGCAGGTCCAGGCCGAGGGCATCGCCTGCTACCAGACGCTGATCCGCGGTCTTTTGGACATCACCGACAACTACGCCGAGGGCGGCGTGCGGCCGCCGGCCAATGTCGTGCGCCACGACGGCGACGATCCCTATCTCGTGGTCGCCGCCGACAAGGGCACGGCCACCTTCTCCGACATCGCCAATGCGCTGGCCCAGGAATACGGCTACTGGCTCGACGACGCCTTCGCCTCGGGCGGCTCGGCGGGCTACGACCACAAGAAGATGGGCATCACCGCGCGCGGCGCCTGGGAATCGGTGAAGCGCCACTTCCGCGAGCTCGGCCACGACATCCAGACCACGCCCTTCACCGTCACCGGCGTCGGCGACATGTCGGGCGACGTGTTCGGCAACGGCATGCTGCTGTCGCGCCACATCAAGCTTCTGGCCGCCTTCGACCATCGCCACATCTTCATCGACCCGATGCCCAACCCGGCGACGAGCTGGGCCGAGCGCCAGCGCCTGTTCGACCTGCCGCGCTCGTCGTGGATGGACTACGACAAGTCGCTCCTGTCGGCGGGCGGCGGCATCTACGACCGCGCCGCCAAGTCGATCGCGCTCTCGGCCGAGGCGCAGCAGGTGCTGGGCATCGAGGCGCCCAGCATGACGCCGGTCGACCTGATGCGCGCCATCCTGACGGCGCCGGTCGACCTGCTCTATTTCGGCGGCATCGGCACCTACGTGAAGGCGTCGAGCGAGAGCCAGGCCGACGCCGGCGATCGCACCAACGATGCGCTGCGCGTCGACGCCAACCAGCTGCGCGCCAGCGTCATCGGCGAGGGCGCCAATCTCGGCTTCACCCAGCGCGGCCGCGTCGAGGCGGCGCTGGGCGGGCGCAAGATCAACACCGACGCGCTCGACAATTCGGCCGGCGTCGACACCTCGGACCACGAGGTCAACATCAAGATCGCCACCGGCGAGGCCATCACAAGCGGCCTGCTGAAGCGCGCCGACCGCGATCCGCTGCTCTTCTCCATGACCGACGAGGTGGCGACCCTGGTGCTGCGCCACAACTACCAGCAGAGCCAGGCGGTCAGCGTCGCCGCCGACCTGGCCGGCGAGGAGCACGACCGGCTGGAGCGCTTCATGCGCGCGCTGGAGCGCCAGGGCCGGCTCGACCGCGCCGTCGAGTTCCTGCCCAGCACGGTGGAGATGCGCACGCGCGCCCAGAACCGCCAGTATCTCACCCGGCCCGAGCTCTCGGTGCTGCTGGCCTACGCCAAGATCGATCTCAACGACGAGATCCTGGAATCGGACCTGCCCGACGACCCGCTGCTCGAGGGCGAGCTGCTGCGCTACTTCCCGACGGCGCTGCAGGAGAAATACGAACCCGCGATCCGCGCCCATCGGCTGCGCCGCGAGATCGCCGCCCTGCAGGTCGTGAACTCGCTGATCAATCGCTGCGGGCCGACCTTCGTGCGCAACATCGGCCTGCGCACCGGCGCGCCGGCCGCCGCCATCGCCCGCGCCTTCGCCGTGGTGCGCGATGCCTGGAAGCTGCGCGACCTGTGGGGCGACATCGAAGCGCTCGACCCCGCGCTCAAGGCGCAGGCGCAGATCCGCATGCTGGTGGCCTCGCAGCGTTTCCTGACGCGCGCGGTGCAATGGACCTTGCGGCGCCTGCCGCAGCCGCTCGACACGATGGCCGCGACCGAGCAGCTGGGCGCCGCCGTGGCGGCGCTGGGCGACCTGCCGCCGGCCGTGATCGGCGCCGCCGAGAGCGCCGCCCTGGCCGAGCGCGCGGCGGCCTTCGAAGCGATGGGCGCGCCGGCCGGCATCGCCCGCCGCGCCGCCGCGCTCGAGACGCTGGCCGGCGCCGGCGATCTGATGCTGGCGGCCCGCGTCAACGGCTGCAGCATCGAGACGGCGACCCGCGTCTATTTCCGCCTGGGCGAGCGGCTGTCGCTCGCCACCCTGGCGACGGCGGCGCAGAAGCTGCCGCGCGACGGCCAGTGGCCGGCCCAGGCGGCGCTGGCCGTGCAGGACGAGCTGGCGACCCTGCACGCCGATCTCCTGAACTCGGCGTTGCGCGCCGGACCCCTGAACGCCGAGGCGGGCGGCGCCGCCGATCCGGACGCGGTGCTGGCGCGCTGGAGCGAGCCGCGCAAGCTTGCGCTGGATCGCGTCGACCGGCTCCTGAAGGAGGATCTCGCGGCGGCGGACGCGCTCGATCTCGCCATGCTGTCGGTCGCCACGGCCGAATTGCGCACCCTTGTGTAGAGAAGGATCATCGCTACATCGGAGGCATCATGACCCAGAAACTCGATACCCTTCCCGTCCAGAAAAGCGACGCCGAGTGGCAGAAGGAACTCGATCCGATGCAGCATCATGTGCTGCGCAAGCACGGCACCGAGCGTCCCTTCAGCAGCCCGCTCAACAACGAAAAGCGTGCGGGCACCTTCCACTGCGCCGGCTGCGGCGAGCCGCTGTTCGATTCCTCGACCAAGTATGAAAGCGGCTCGGGCTGGCCGTCCTTCTGGCAGCCGATGCCGGGCGCCGTCGGTACGACCAGCGACACCAGCCACTTCATGACCCGCACCGAGGTGCATTGCGCGAAATGCGGCGGCCATCTCGGCCACGTCTTTCCCGACGGGCCGAAGCCGACCGGCGAGCGCTATTGCATGAACGGCGCGGCGCTCAAGTTCGACGCGAAGAAGTGATTGGCCGGTCCGGCGATCGCTCGGGCAGCGCGTAGAGATCGCCGATCAGTTTTTGGATGTTGGCGCGCAGCGCCCGCTCGTCGGCGATGCGCAGCCGGTTCTCGTTCGTGATGGCATCGTTCAAGCTGGCGGTGCCGAGCGACGTGCGCGTTTCCTGGTAGACGACGGCGCCGGTTGCCGTGTCGGTCAACCGATAGGCGACCGACGCGGTGACGGTCATCGCGAAGCCGGCAAAGGGTCGTGACAGCCCCAGCAGGGTCGCGTCGAGGCGAAAGCGGCCGCCCTGCGGGCTCGCCAGATTGGCGAGCGCGAGCGTCCGCACCAGCGCCTCCTGGAATTCGGCGCTGCCGATCTGCGACGTCCAGGGCGCGCTCGTGTCGGTGCCGATGCCGACGGACCCGACGATGATTGCCCCGCGATAGGACGGCGCGGGACCGGGGCCCAGTTCCGCGGTCGCAAGCTCGGGGACCATCGAGGTGTAGCTGGCCGGCATGGCGCAGGCGCCAAGCCCGGCGAGCAGGAGCATCGCCACGAGAAGACGGATCATCGGCGCCTCCAGGGAGCCAAAGCCCATCACAGGCCCTTCAGGAAGTCGATTAACAGTTTGTTGACCTCGGCCGGCGCCTCCTGCTGCACCCAGTGTCCGGCGCCGTCGATGATGTGGCTGCCGACGAGGCCGGGCAGGGTCTTGGGATAGGCGTCGAGCTGCGACTGGGCGGCGGGAAAGCGCAGCACGCCGTCGCGGCTGCCGGCGATGAACAGCGACGGCTGGCGGATCGGCTGGCCGCGCCACGGTCCGCCCAGCTCCCAGTTGCGCCGCAGGTTGCGATACCAGTTCAGCCCGCCGCGAAAGCCGGTGCGCGAGAATTCCTGCGTGTAGTAGTCGAGGTCGGCTTCGCCGAGCCACGCCGGCAGGGTCGGCGGATCGACCGTGTTGGCCAGCAAGGTGCCGCCGGTCAGGCGGGCGAAGCCCTTGCCCTTTTCCTCGAGCTCGCCGCCGGCGGTGAAGTAGAGGCGGCGCAGGGCGCTGCGGATGTCCTGCTGCAGCTCGGCCTCGGCCACGCCGGGCTTCTGGAAGTACTGCAGGTAGAAGTCGTTGATGCCGAGCTTCTCGAGCGCGCTCAGGATGTCGACATAGCCCGGCGGCGCATAGGGCACGCTCATGGCGCAGACGGCGGGAAACAGATCGGGCCGCCACAGCGCCGCGTGCCAGGCGACCGGCGCGCCCCAATCGTGGCCGACGATGGTGGCCTTGGTCTCGCCCCCTCTTTCGCCGAGCGTCTTCACCAGCTCGGCCATGTCGCCCACCAGATGATGGAGCGTGTACTGGTCGATCGGCTCGGGCGCCTCGGTGCCGCCGTAGCCGCGCATGTCGGGCGCCACGCAGCGAAAGCCCGCCGCGCTCACGGCCGTGAGCTGATGGCGCCACGAATACCAGCTCTCCGGCCAGCCATGGCAGAACAGCACCAGCGGGCCGCTGCCGATCTCGGCGTAGCGCATGTGGATGTTGTTGGCCTTGGCGGTCTTGAGCGTGACGCCTGGCACCGGCTGAGCGGTCATTGTCGGCTTCCTCCCGGGACGGGAGCGAGCCTAGCGGGTCGTCCTAGCCGCGCAAGTGAACGGCGCGCGACAGCCGCATGCGCACCGAGGCGCGCGCGCCCAGCAGCAGCGAGCCCAGGAAGAACAGGCTGGCGCACAGCACGATCACCGGCCCCGACGGCAGGCCGGCATGGAACGAGACCAGCAGGCCGATCGCGGCCGACGCGAACGCCATGGGTGCTGCGATCAGGGTCATCGACCAGACCTCGCGCGCCCAGAAGGAGGCCGCGACCGCGGGCAGCAGGATGAGGCCCAGCGCCATCAAGGTGCCCAGCGCCTGGAAGCCCGCCACCAGGTTGAGCACGGCGAGCGCCAGGAAGAGATAGTGATAGAGCGAGCCGCGGATGCCCATGGCGGCGAGGAAGCCCGGGTTGAAGCACTCCACGACCAGCGGCCGGTAGATGGCGGCCAGCCCGACCAAGGTGACCGTCGTGGTCGAGACCACGAGGATCAGCGCGGTGTCGTCGACCGCGAGGATGGCGCCGAACAGGATGTTCATCAGGTCGACCGCCGAGCCGCGCAACGACACGATCAGCACGCCCAGCGCCATGGAGGTGAGATAGGCCGCGGCGAAGCTTGCATCCTCGCGCATGCTGGAGAAGCGCGCGATGATGCCGGATATCAGCGCCGTCGCCATGCCGGCCAGAAAGCCGCCCAGGCTCATCGCCGGCAGCGACAGGCCGCCCAGCAGGAAGCCCAGCGCCGCGCCGGGCAGCAGCGCATGCGAGAGCGCGTCGCCCATCAGGCTCATGCGGCGCAGGATCAGGAACACGCCGATCGACGAGCCGCCGACGGAGAGCGCGAGGCTCGCCACCAGGGCGCGGCGCATGAAGCCGAAATCGGCGAAGGGGGCGATCAGGGTGTCGTAGAGCACAATTTCCCGTCATCCCGAGTCGCGCGGATCAATCCGCGCTGAAGCGAAGCGAAGCGGAGGGACCTGTTTCATGCGGCGCCAAGAAGAGGAGGTCCCTCGACTTCGCTTCGCTTCGCTCGGGATGACGACTTTTCGCGTCATCACGCGCTCAACCGCATCGGCACCTGGCACGCATCGGCCTGCTCGTCCCAGGCCTCGGCCATGGCGCGGGCGCGCAGCAGGTTGTCGGCCGACAGCACGCGCGCCGTCGGGCCGGCATCGACCAGTTCGCGCGCGAGCAGCAGCGCGTTGGGAAAGTCGCGCCGCACCTGGTCGAGATCGTGCAGCACCACCACCACCGTGCGCTTCTCGGCGCGCCAGCGCTGGATCAGCACCATGAGGTCGGCGACGGTCTTGGAATCGATGGCGGCAAACGGCTCGTCCAGCAGCACAAGGTCGGCGTCCTGCAGCAGCACGCGGGCGAACAGCACGCGCTGGAACTGGCCGACCGAGAGCGTGTCGATCGGCCGGCGCTCGAAGCCCGAAAGCCCGACCGCCTCGATGGCATGCTTTGCGTCGTGCAGGTCGACCGGCTTGGCGGCGCCGAAGCCGCCGAAGCGCGACCAGCGGCCCAGCAGCACCGTGTCGAACACGGAGATCGGGAAGGAGCGGTCGATCTCGGCCTGCTGCGGCAGGTAGGCGATGCGCCGGGCCGTGCATTCGATGCGGCCTTCGATGTGCGGCGCCAGCCCCAGCAGCGCCTTCAGGAGCGTGCTCTTGCCGGCGCCGTTGGGCCCGACGATGGCCGTCATCTCGGCCGCCGGGATCTCGGCCGACACGTGATGCACGGCGGGATGGCGGTCGTAGCTTACCGTCAGGTCGACCAGACGGAGCGCCGCGGTCACAGCGCCCACCAGGCGGCGAGCCACAACAGCGCCGCGACGCCGAGCGCCGCCGCGATGCGGGCCGATGCGCTCATGGCAAGCAAAGTGGTGCCGGGCGAAACACGCGTATTCATCGAACGAATTGTTATAATATTACCTCACATGTGTCCAGCAACCGCGTGTGCGTGCGTGACCACCGCCTAACCGTTTGTTGATTGGCAGAATCACCTCGACTCGCGCATCTTTGCAGTCATGACGAAGTTTTTGATTCCCCGGCGGCGCTCGCTGCTGGTCGGCGCCGCCGCGGCAGCGGGCGCAACGATGATCGGCGGAAAGCTCGAGCGGGCCCATGCGCGCGCCACCGTCGAAGGGCCGTGGGCCATCGAGCTCTTCACGTCGCAGGGCTGCAGCTCGTGCCCGCCGTCGGATGCCTATCTCGGCGGCCTGGCCAAGCGGAGCGACATCGTCGCCTTGTCCTATCACGTCGATTACTGGGACTATATCGGCTGGAAGGATCCTTTCGCCACGCGCGCCACCACCGAGCGCCAGCGCGCCTATGCGCGGGTGCTGAAGCAGCGCTACGTCTACACGCCGGAGATGGTGGTCGACGGCATCGGCCACGACACCGGCCGCGAACGCGGCCCGATCGAGGGGCTGCTGGCCGACGCGAAGCGACGCTCAGCCCAGCGCGCGACGCCCGAGCTGTCGCGCACCGTCGACGGCCCGCTCACCATCAAGCTCGCGGCTTTTCCGCTCAACGGCCAGCCGGCCGACGTCACCTTGGCGATCTACGACCGACGCCATTCGACGCCGGTGGCGAGCGGCGAGAACCAGGGCCGCATGCTGGAGAACTTCAATATCGTCCGCCATCTCGAGGTGCTGGCCCGCTGGGACGGCGCGGCGGCGACGTGGACCAGCGATGCCGGTCGCATCCAGCCTGGCCAGGGCGCCGCCGTGATCGTGCAGCACGCCGACCACGGCCCGGTGATCGGCTGCAACAAGCTGGAGCCGATGGTCTCGGGCTGACGCCCTTGCCGCGGAGCGATGCACGGCCGGCCGGGTGCATCGGTTGTGCGCTTTCTCTACCTATGGTAGAGTCACCCTGCGCGGCGTTCGCATCCGATCATGTCGATGCTTCGTGGGCGAGGGGAGGGGCGGCCATGGTCGAGCGTGGACTGCGGCTTCTGGTAAAGACCAATCGCGCAGCGACGACCGGGCGTTTCATGCTCGGCAGCGCACCGGTCGATCTCAAGCTCACGCCGCTGATGCCGAGCATCGACCGTTCCACCGGCACGCTGATGGCAGCCGCGCCGACCTGGCATGTTGCCGAGACGGAAACCCATCTCAATCCCTGGGACGCCTGCCACGCGCTCCTCGATCAGGGGCTGGGCGTGGCCGGCGGCGGCGTGGTGTCGGCCGAACCGGACCTGCAGCAAAGCTGGCTGTGGACGACTCCGAACCGTCAGGCGCTCGCTATTACCGGCTGCGATGCGGCGCCTCCGAATCACGACGTCTACGCCACGGGCAATTCCAACTTATGGTTCGTCGACGACGACCATTCGCAGCTTGAAAAAACGCGCTCGCTCGTCGCTGCACCCGATCCCACGACGTCGCCCCGCAACGTGGTTCGTATCGCCCATCTGGATACCGGCTACGACGACAATCATGCCACCAAGCCACGTTTCCTGAACAAGGGCCTTGCCCGCAATTTCGTCGATGACGACCGGCCGAACGATGCCACGGACAGGCCCACCGCCGCGATCAATCCGATGCTCGGCCATGGCACCGGCACGCTCAGCATCCTCGCCGGCAAGGACATCGGGGGCCGGTCATTCGGAGCCGCCGCCAATCTCGACATCGTACCGGTCCGCGTCGCCAATTGGGTGGTGCTGTTCACCAACAGCGCGATCGCCCGCGCCTTCGATTACGTCCACTCCCTGTGCGACGACGAAGCGACGCGCATCCATGTCGTGAGCATGAGCATGGGCGGCATCGCCTCGGCCGTCTGGGCCGACGCCATCAACGCACTCTACGAGAGGGGGGTCTTCGTCGTCACCGCCGCCGGCAACAATTACGGCAATCTGCCGACGCGCTTCACCGTCTATCCGGCCCGCTTCAACCGCGTCGTCGCCGCGTGCGGCGTGATGGCCGACGGGCGGCCCTATGCCGATCTTCCGATCCGCAAGATGGCCGGTTGCTACGGGCCGCGGAGCAAGGATGCAACGTCGATTGCCGCCTACACCCCGAACGTCCCGTGGGCCAAATTCGGTTGTCCCACGACAATTGACATGGATGGCGGCGGCACCTCCGCCGTGACACCGCAGGTCGCCGCGGCCGCCGCGCTGTGGATACAGAAGAACAAGGCAACACTGGACGCCTACAGCGAGGACTGGATGCGGGTCGAGGCAACCCGCAAGGCCCTCTTCGACAGCGCGCAAAGCGCCGACGCCCATCAGCAAGGCTATGTCGGTCGCGGCCTGTTGCGATCAAGTATGCGGCGCTCGGCCTTGCGCCGGCGGTGGCCGCGGCACTGAAAGACAGCAAGACGCCCGCCGATTTCTGCGTCCTTCCCGCTCCTCAAGGTGCTCACCGGGCTCGGCATGGCGCCTTCGCCCGACAGCCAGCACATGCTGGAACTGGAAGCCCTGCAGATCAGCCAGCAGTCGCACGACATCGAAAGGCTGCTGATCGAATTCAACCTTCTCGATCCAAAGGTCGCCAACGATCCGCAGATCGTCCTTTCGCCGCAAGTGCGACAGGTCGTGGAGGCATTGCTGGAGCATCCCACGATCTCGCAGTCGCTGAAGCGGCAGCTGGCCAGCACCACACCGACGTCCGTGCTTGTCTCGACACCCAGAGAAGACTGCGGACGACAAGTCCGCGCCGCCTCCCGACCTGCCGCCGCCCAGCAATCGGGTCATCGCCCCCGACGTTCCCGCCCCGCCGAAGCGGCGCCTCTGGGTGTATGCCCGCGATCCTTTGCAGGGCAACGACATGGGCTTCTTCGACCTCAACCAGGTCGAGCTCGAGGTACCCTGGGAGAAGGATCTGAAGCCGGGCCCGGTCGGCGAATATCTCGAAGTAATCGACATCGATCCGCCCGGCGGCTGCGCCTATGTCCCGGTCGATCTCAATCATCCGGCCCTACTGGCGCAGAGCGGCTACAGGCCGACGCAGGGCAATCCGCAGTTCCATCAGCAGATGGTCTATGCCGTGGCCATGAAGACCATCGATCATTTCGAGAAGGCACTGGGCCGCGTCGCGTTGTGGGCACCGCGCATCGCCAAGATAAACGGCAAACGGACATCGCGCTTCGTACGCCGGTTGCGCATCTACCCGCACGCCCTGCGCGAGGCCAACGCCTATTACAGTCCGGAAAAATGCGCGTTGCTGTTCGGCTACTTTCGCGCCGCCGACGAACAGCGACGACAACCTGCCGGGTGGCCTGGTGTTCAACTGCCTGTCGCACGACGTCGTCGCGCACGAGACCACTCATGCCCTGCTCGACGGGCTGCATCCCCGATACAAGGAGCCGACCGGTCCCGACATGCTGGCCTTTCATGAGGCCTTCGCCGACATCGTGGCGCTGTTCCAGCATTTCACCATTCCGACGGTGCTTCTCGCGGCGATCCGCGACGCCGGAGGTCATGCCGGCTTGTCGGATAAATTGGCCGATCTCGCCGTTCAGTTCGGCGATGCGATCGGGGAGCACCGTGCCTTGCGCAGTGCCATCCGCAACACGCCGAAAGCCGACGACTACCAGAACACGACGGAGCCCCACGAGCGCGGTTCCCTTCTCGTCGCCGCCGTCTTTGCGGCCTTCACGCGTGTCTACGACCGCAGGACGCGGGATCTGTTCCGGCTGGCCACCAACGGCACAGGTGTGCTGCCGCAAGGCGATATCCCGCACGACCTCGCGGAACGGCTGGCCGAAGAAGCGGCCGCGATCGCCAGATTCGATCCTGCACGTGTGCATCCGCGCACTCGACTACTGCCCGCCCATCGACCTGACGTTCGGCGAATACCTGCGGGCCCTCATTACCGCCGACCGCGATCTCAATCCCGCGGACGTGGACGGTTATCGCGTCGCCTTCATCAGGTCGTTCCGCGAGCGCGGCATCTACCCTGCGGACGTATTGAACCTGTCGGTCGACACGCTCGTCTGGCAATGCCCCGATGTCGTGCCGAACGCCCTTGCCGTGATCACGAAGGCGAAGCCGCCGCAGTGGCAGCGCACGTCCGACCGTCACGATGTTTTCCAGGCGTGGAACGATGCCGCCGCCCGCTTGTACAGCCAGGTACTCGACAATCCCGCGACACCTGAAGCGATTTTCGCCGCCCTTGGCCTGGTCCGGGCCGCTCGCCAGGGGGCAGCCGCCGCGGCAGATGATGATAGACGGCGTCAAAGGCACGGTATCGAGGATCGAGATCGGCGCGGTTCGACCGGCATGGAGGGTCAGTCCGACCACTGGCAACATTCACTCCGACGTCATCGTCGAAATGACCCAGCAGTGGACTCCGGCGGACAGCGGCCAATCGTTCCGCGGCGGTTGCACCATCGTCTGCGGCCTCGACACCGGCGACGTACGCTACGTGATCCGCAAGCGCGTCGGGCACAGCGGCCGAACCGCCGATCAGCAAAGTTTCCGCGGCGCGCTGACGGACACTTCAAGCCAGACCGCGTATTTCATCGGCGCACAACATGAGCCTTTCGCGATGATACATCGCGGCGTTTGAAGGAGGCGGCGATGGCAAAAAAGACCACGGCTGCGTCGTCCCCCAAGGGCAACCCCGAACCGGCGGCGGCTGCGACGCAACCGGCGCCCGGAACGAGACGGGCGACCATCCGCATGTACCGCCTCGGCGTCGGCGACTGCTTCCTGCTGAGTTTTCCGCGCGCCGGACAGGACGATTTCCGCATTCTCATCGATTGCGGCGTTCATCAAGCACAATCGGGGGGCAGCCAGAAGATCAAGGACTCGGTTCAGGATCTCAAGACGATCTTGCCGAACGGCAAGATCGACGTGGTGGTCGGAACGCACGAGCATCAGGACCATCTTTCGGGATTTCCCGAGATTCAGAAGGTGTTCGGCGCGGCCTGCGCCGGTGAAGTCTGGACGGCATGGACGGAAGACGCCGACGATCCGTTCGCCAAGAGCCTGCGGACGAAAAAGGATCAGGCGCTGACGGCGCTCTACGGGGCGCACACGCGCATGCGACTGGCGGGCGCGACCGAGCAGGAAGGCCAGCTCGGTTCGCTACTCGGCTTCTTCGGCGACGAGGCCGGGCCCAAGCTCAAAGCTTTTGGCGCCGCCCTGAAGTCGTTGTCGAACAAGATCACGTATCTTCAGCCTGGCGATCCGCCGATCGAAATCGTCGAAGACCAAGTGCGGGTGTTTGTCCTCGGCCCGCCGCGCGAGAAGGAGCTGCTCGAGCAGTCCGATCCCAGCAAGAAAGACAAGGATCAGATCTACAATTTCGGCGCCTATATGGGCCTGCTCGAGCAGGTGACGCCGGCGCTCGGTGATGCGCCCGTCGGCCCGTTCGATGATCGCTTTACCCTGCCGCTGGAGGGCACGAAGGCCCTCCCGTTCTTCAAGCAACGCTATTGGGCGGAGACCAACGACGAAAAGCTGGCCGAGCGCAGTGACAACACCCAGGATTGGCGACGCATCGACGCCGACTGGATGGGCGTGGCGACGACGCTTGCCATGCAGCTCGACCAGGACACCAACAACACCAGCCTGGTGCTGGCCTTCGAGCTCGGCCCCAAGAAGCAGGGCGGGCCTGTCCTGCTGTTCGCGGCGGATGCCCAGGTCGGCAACTGGCTGTCCTGGCAGAACGTGACGTGGACGTTCGAAGGCCGCACCATCACCGGCCCCGACCTTCTCAAGCGCACGATCCTCTACAAGGTCGGCCACCATGCCAGTCATAACGCAACGCTCAGGAAACTCGGCCTGGAAACCATGGCCAACCTCGAGCTTGCTCTTGTGCCGACGGATGCCGAGATGGCGGCTAAAGTGAAATGGGGCACCTTGCCCTGGCCACCTCTGCTGAAAGCGCTGGCCGACAAAGCGACGCAGGGTGTCGTTCGCACCGACGAAAGCTACGTCGCCAAACCGGCCGATGACGGCAAGCCTCCAGCCATCAAGGTGAGACAAGAGACCCTCTTCTACGAGGTCGAACTCTAGAGGCTTGTGGCGGTCGGCGCCTTTCTCGCTCGGCCAAGCATTCACCGTCGGCCTTGCTTCGGCCACAGCCGCGGGCGAAGCTGCAGCCGATGTCGCTTATCAGCGCCGGCGGGCGCCTGACCGCCGTCCTCGGTCCCACCAACACCGGCAAGACGTACCTCGCCATCGAGCGCATGCTCGGCCACGAGTCGGGCATGATCGGTTTTCCGCTGCGCCTGCTGGCGCGCGAGAATTACGACCGCATCGTGCAGGTCAAGGGCGCTTCGCAGGTCGCGCTGATCACCGGCGAAGAGAAGATCGCGCCGCCCGGCGCACGCTATTTCGTCTGCACCGTCGAATCCATGCCGCTCGACCGCCAGGTGTCGTTCCTCGCCGTCGACGAGGTGCAGATGGCGGCCGATCCCGAACGCGGTCATTTCTTCACCGACCGGCTGCTGCACGCGCGCGGCACCCACGAGACCATGCTGCTGGGCGCCGACACCATCCGCCCGGTGCTGAACCGCCTGCTGCCCGACATCGACGTCGTGGCGCGGCCGCGCTTTTCCAAGCTTGCCTATGTCGGCCCGAAAAAGGCGACGCGCCTGCCGCGCCGCTCGGCCGTGGTCGGCTTCTCGGCCAGCGAGGTCTACGCCATCGCCGAGCTGATCCGCCGCCAGCGCGGCGGCACGGCGATCGTCATGGGCGCCATGAGCCCGCGCACGCGCAACGCCCAGGTCGAGATGTTCCAGTCGGGCGAGGTCGACTATCTGGTGGCGACCGATGCCATCGGCATGGGCCTCAACATGGACGTGAACCATGTCTGGTTCGCCTCGTTGCGCAAATATGACGGCCGCAGCCTTCGGCCGCTGCACAATGTCGAGCTGGCGCAGATCGCCGGTCGCGCCGGCCGCCACATGAACGACGGCACCTTCGGCACCACGGCCGACGTGGGCGGGCTGGAACCGGAGGTGGTCGAGGCGATCGAGAATCACCGCTTCGATCCGCTGCGCGACCTGCAGTGGCGCAACAGCGAGCTCGACTTCCGCTCGGTGCCGGCGTTGATCGCCTCGCTCAACCGGCCGCCGCCGCACGCGGCCCTGCAACGCGTGCGCGAGCAGGACGACCAGCTCGCTCTGCAGACCCTGTCGGCGCATTCGGAATTCCTGCCGCGCCTGCACACGCTGAAACGGATCAAGCTGCTGTGGGAAGTCTGCCAGGTCCCGGATTTCCGCAAGACGATGACCGAGGAGCATACCCGCCTGCTCAGCCAGCTCTTCGAGCATCTGACGCAGGGCGGCGAGCGGCTGCCCGAGGATTGGATCGAGAGCCACGTCCAGCGGCTGGAGCGCTATGACGGCGACATCGACACGCTGATGGCGCGCATCGCCCATGTCCGGACATGGACCTATATTTCGCATCGTCCGGATTGGATTCAGCGCGCGGCGCACTGGCAGGAGCGCGCGCGCGCCATCGAAGACAAGCTTTCCGATGTGTTACACCAGCGTCTGACCCAGAGGTTTGTCGATAGACGTGCGGCCCTGCTTGTACGAAGATTGCGCGATGAGGGTGAAATGACGACATCGGTCGCTGCGGCGGGCGAGGTCTCGGTCGAAGGCGAGCATCTCGGACGCATCGAAGGCTTCCGCTTCGTTCCTGACGCGACCGAGGGACAGACCGATCAGAAGGCCGTGCTGAGCGCTGCCCTGCGTGCGCTGCGCCAGGACTTGCCTGCGCGCCTGCAGGCGTTCGCGGCGTCGCCCGACGGCGAGCTCGTATTCGATTCGCAGCTTCGCGTCTGCTGGGGCGGCGGCCCGATCGCGCGCCTGCTGCCGAGCGGCGACATCCTGGCGCCCAAGGTTGAAGTGCTGTCGACCGACCTGCTCGACGGGCCGGCGCGCGAGGAAGTGCGCAAGCGCGCCGCCGCCTGGGTCGAGACGCGCATTCGCCTCGGTCTCAGCGAATTGATGGACGCGCGCGCCACCACCGAACTGCCGGCCGGTGCGCGCGGCATCGTCTTCCAGCTTTGCGAGGGCCTGGGTGTCCTGCCGCGCCGGCCGATCGAGCAGCAGCTCGCCGAGCTGGGCGAAGAGGACCGCAAGGCGCTGGCGCGACTGGGCGTCAGGGTCGGCGTCTATTCGCTCTATTTCCCCAGCATGCTGAAGCCGGTGCCGATCCGCCTGCGCGCCGGTCTCTGGATGATCGCGCATAATCGGGAAACCATTCCGCCGCTGCCGGCCGAGGGTCGCACCTCGATGGATCTGCCGCCCGGCGCCGAGCGCGAGTTCTACGCCACCATCGGTTACCTGCCGCTGGGCGACCACGCCATCCGCGCCGACATGGTCGAGCGCCTGGCGGCGATGGCGCGCCAGGCCGTGCGCGAGAGCCGCGAAGCCGCACGCCGGGCGCAGCAGCAGAAGAAGCCTCCGCGCGAGGCCAAGCCCGAGGCGCCGGCGGCAGCCGCAACACCGTCGACCGACGAGATCAGCGAATGGGCGATCGTGGCGGCGGCCTTCGGCGAGAGCGAGCCCGCGCCCGCCCCCCAGTCCGCGATCGAAGCATCGTCCGCCGAAGCACCGCTCACCACCGACGAAGCGAAGCCGGAAGAAACGGTCGCGAGCGCGCCCGCGTCGACCGATGAGGCGTCTCCTGTGCAGGCCGAAGCGCCGCCGGAGGAGATGAAGGCGGAAGAGACGACGGCCGAAGAGACGACGGCCGAAGAGACGACGGCCGAAGAGACGAAAGCTGTAGAGCCCGCGACCGAAGAGACGAAGGCTGTAGAGCCGGCGGCCGAAGAAGCGAAAGCAGAAGACGCGAAAGCCGAAGAGCCCAAGAAGGACGGCCCGCGGCCACTGCCGCCCGGCTGGTTCCGCGCCGCGCCGCAGATGATGTCCCTGGTCGGCTGCTCGGAGCCCGAGATGGCCAACGTGCTGCAGGGGCTGGGCTACAGGGTCCACCCGCCGTCGGAAGAGAACGGGCCGCTTTTCGCCTTCTCGATGAAGCCGCGCTTCGTGCGCGAACGCGAGGAGCAGCGCGAGCGCGAGCGCCTGCAGCAACGCCAGCAGCGCGACCAGCGCCGCCGCGAGCGGCCGGAGCGGCCGAACGAGCGGCAGTTCTTTGCGGACTCTCCGCGCCCCGAGAGAGGCAAGGACGATCGGCGTCGCGAGGCCGCGTACGAGGGGCCGCGCCAGGAGGGACCACGCCAGGAGGGCGCCCCGAACAAGGGTCCGCCCAACAAAGGCCCCCGGCCCGAGGGAGACCGGCCGCGCGACGATCGCCGCGGGCCGCGGCCGCCGCGCCGTGACAGCGGCGGGCCGGCGCTGCGGCTTTACGCCACGACCGAGAAGAAGAGCGACGCGCCGGCCGCCGACTCGCCGTTTGCCAAGCTGCTTGAACTGAAGCTCGGCGGAAAGAAATAGCCGCGCGGTGAGGCAGTAGCGGCGCGATGCGGCTCGACAAGTGGCTATGGCACGCCCGCTTCTTCAAATCGCGCACCCTGGCCGCACGCTACGTCGAGAAATCGCGCTGCCGCATCGACGGCCGCGTCGTCGCCAAGCCGCACGCAACGGTGACGCCGGGCATGGTGTTGACCTTCGCCTTGGGACCGCGCGTGCGGGTGGTGCGTATCGTGGCCCTGGGCGAGCGCCGCGGGCCGGCGACCGAGGCCCAAGCGTTGTATGACGAAATCGACGGTGCGTGATTCAGCGGCCTTGCGCGCCGCGTTTCTGCGCGTTAAGCACGCGCCCGCCCGTTTCGGGAGCCGTTGATGACCTATGTCGTGACCGAGGCTTGCATCAAGTGCAAGTACATGGACTGCGTTGAAGTCTGCCCCGTGGATTGCTTCTACGAGGGCGAGAACATGCTTGTCATCAATCCCGACGAATGCATCGATTGCGGCGTGTGTGAACCCGAATGCCCGCCCAATGCCATCCTGCCCGATACGGAAAAGGGCTTGGAGCAATGGCTGGACCTCAACCGCAGCCTGGCCAACGACTGGCCGAACATCACCCGCAAGGGCGAGGCGCCGGCCGACGCCGATAATTTCAAGGACGAAAAAGACAAATTCAAAAAGTATTTCAGCAAAGAGCCGGGCAAACGCTAGAATCGGCCGTTTTTCAGTCCTTTCACGCATCTTTGACACGAGACATGCAGCCTTCGCATGGGCCCAGCGTTGCCGAAATGCAACATGGGTCGCGACTCCTGCCCGAATTTCTGGTATAAGGATCGGGCTGGAAGCGGTCCGGGGTCCGGTCCGCCGCTGGTTCGGTGTCCAAGTCGGTATCCGAAAGCAACTTACCGATACCGGGCATCGGACCGAGTACGCAGGGGAGCGTGCGCGGTGGGTCGCGGTGTCGCTGAACGCGGGGCTAGATGTGCTAGATGTGAAGGGACTTGATATGGCCAAGCCGAAGAAGACACCGGCAAAGGCGAAGGAATTCGCCTTCGACAAGGGCGATTTCGTGGTCTATCCGACGCACGGCGTCGGTCGCGTGATCGACATCGAGGCGAAGGAGATCGCCGGTCACAAGCTCGAACTCTTCGTCATCTCCTTCGAGCAGGAGCGCATGATGCTGCGCGTGCCGGTGGCGAAGGCGAAGATTTCCGGTCTGCGCAAGCTCAGCTCGCGCAAGATCATGGAGAGTGCGCTGGTGACCCTGAAGGGCCGCAGCCGCGTCAGCCGCGCCATGTGGAACCGCCGCGCCCAGGAATACGAAGCCAAGATCAACTCCGGCGACCCGGTGTCGATCGCCGAAGTCGTGCGCGACCTGCATCGCAACGCCGGCCAGCCCGACCAGTCCTACAGCGAACGCCAGATCTACGAGGCGGCGCTGGATCGGCTGGCGCGCGAG
Source organism: uncultured Verrucomicrobiae bacterium (assembly GCA_963786175.1). Lineage (GTDB taxonomy): Bacteria > Verrucomicrobiota > Verrucomicrobiia > Chthoniobacterales > UBA10450 > JAICXG01. The sequence goes on from CAWAYD010000009.1 coordinate 23,537, forward strand.
CTCGCCGCCGTCGAGCGTATCGACAAGGACCTGGCCACGCAGAAGCTGAACAGCGTGCTGCAAAAGGTCGCCTGACGGCGACTTGGCTCAGAAATAGCTGAAAGGCGGCCGACTGAAACAAGTCGCGCCGCCTTTTTCATGTTCCTCGTCGCGCCGCCATGACCGGACCATCCATCACCCGCCGCTGCTTGATCCGAATCAGGACACACGACCATTTCGTCGGACCGCGGGCGTCTCGCCCGCCGTCCTTGAAGGGCGATCCTCACTCGATGATCTTCACCTGCGGCAGGCGGGAGAGCTCGGCGGCGGTGTCGACTCCGTTCAGGACAAGCAAGCGCTCCATCCTGAAATCGCCATAGGGCAGCCGTTGGGCGAGTTGCGCGGCGGAGGCGCCGTTCGGCGCGATCACGCGCAGACGATAGGGGCGCAGCGCCGCCGCCTCGGCGTCGGACAGCGTGCGGAAGGTCCGCGCCGCGGCGACCAGGACCTCGATCCGCCGGTCGCGATCCGGGCCCTCGCTCAAGAGGTTGAAATAGCAGACCTGATCGCCGTGCCGCACCATCACGTAGCGCACCTGGCCGACGCCCGTATCCGAGCCGCGCGGCCTGGCGCCGATCGCGGCCTCGGACCCGTCGATCTCCGCCGACTGAATGTCGGTCGGCGTCGGCTTCAGCTTGTTGCGCATCCACTCGGCAAGGCTGCCCGGCATGGGCTCCTTGGTGCAGGAGAAGAACAACAGCGAATGGTCACGGCCCACGCCCAGCACGCCGTCCTGGTCGTTGAACAGACGGAAGTCGCGCGGCGCCGCGAAGCCGAGCTTGAGCAAGGGATGCAGGAACTTGTTGTCCCGCACGAAGCCTTCCTGCGGTGCATCATCGACCGACATGCCGTTGATCGCCGCCAGATAGGCCGCGCGGTTGGTGGCACCCGGCGCCTGTGCCTCGGGGAGGTCTTCCAGCGCGGTCAGCCGCTCGACCGGGGCGGGATGCGTCGAGGTGGCGCTGCGCCGGTCGACCGAATCGGGCGCTTCGCCCATGAGCTGCAACTCGAACTGCGATTCCCGGCGCAGCTTTTCGATCAGGCTCGCCATGGCGGCGCCGCGATAGCCGGCGCGCACGAGCAGCGACAGGCCGAGCCGATCGGCTTCGAGCTCCTGCTCGCGCGAGTAGCGCCTGAGCGCCAGCAGGCCGTCGCGGGCGACCGAGCGGCCGACCGTGACCGATCCGGTCACGACCGCGGCCTCGACGGCGGCATCGAGCACACCCTGCCGGGCGCGGGCGCGCTGGGCGGCATGATGCTGGGCAAGGTGCCCGAGCTCATGGCCGAGGGCGGCGGCCAGCTCGGCCTCGTCCTCGAGCGACGCAAGCAGCCCGCGCGTGACGAAGACATAGTTCGACATCGCGTGGGCATTGGCGATCGGCAGATCGAGCACGGCGAAATGGTAGCTGCCGCCCATGCCGGCCTGGGCGACCAGCTTCTGACCGACGCCATCGACATAGGTCTGCAGCGCCGCGTCGTTGTAGGGTGACCCGACTTCGCGCTCGATCTCGCGCGGCAGCACCGGCACGCCGGCTTGACTCGCCTGGCCGGCAGTCGCCGCCTGCGGCGGATTGCTGGGCAGCGCGCAGGCGGCAAGCCCGAAGAGCAGCGCGATAAGCGGCAAAATACGGCGAAAAACCACAAATCCTCCTTCGCGCCCGGACGACCTTAGACGTTCGGCCGCGGCAGCGGCAATCACGGCAAGGCTGGAACAAAGGCCGCCGCTATGGCAGTGATGCCGTCGGAATATTCGCATGCCGCGTTCAGAGACCCCTCTTCGTTCCGACCTGTTTCCCGAGATCTCGCCCTATGCCAGCGGCATGCTGGCGGTCGACGGGCGACACACGATCTATTGGGAGCAGAGCGGCAACCCCGACGGCGTCCCCGTGCTGTTCCTGCATGGCGGGCCGGGCGCCGGCTCGGCGCCCGTGCATCGCCGCTTCTTCGATCCGCAATTCTACCGCATCGTGGTGTTCGATCAGCGCGGCTGCGGGCGTTCGATGCCGCTCGGCGAGCTGCACGACAACACCACCGGCGATCTCGTGACCGACATGGAGAAACTGCGGACGCACTTGGGCGTGGAACAGTGGCTTCTTTTCGGCGGCTCGTGGGGCAGCACCCTGGCGCTGGCCTATGGGCTGAAATATCCCGAGCGCGTGACCGGCTTCATCCTGCGCGGCATCTTCCTCGGCGCGCGCTCGGAGATCGACTGGTTCCTTCACGGCATGCGCGCCATCTTCCCCGAAGCGTGGCGCGATTTCGCCGAGCATCTGCCGGAGGCCGAGCGCGGCGATCTGCTGGGCAACTACTATCGCCGCCTCATCGACCGCAATCCCGACAGCCACCGTCCGGCGGCGCGCGCCTGGAGCCGCTACGAGGCGGCCTGCTCGACGCTCTATCCGACGGCGCGGGCGCCCTTCGAATCGGATCACGGCGGCTTCGCCCTCGCCCTGTCGCGCATCGAAGCGCACTACTTCGCCCACGGCACGTTCGTGCCCGAAGGCTGGCCGTGGGCCGACCTCGACCGCATCCGGCACCTGTCCGGCACCATCGTGCAGGGCCGCTACGACATCGTCTGCCCGCCGGTGACGGCCGACGCCCTGGCGCGGGCGTGGCCCGAGGCGCGCTACGTCGTGGTGCCCGACGCGGGCCACAGCGCGCTCGAGCCGGGCATTCGCGCGGCGCTGGTGAACGCCACCGAGAGCTTCAGGCTGTCGAGCAGCGACGCCGATCTCTTCGCCCCGCGATTTCCCTGGGAAACGTAGAGAGGGGAGCCCCGATGTCGTTCGAGCTGCCGCCCGAGCAGACCGGCGCCGCCGCCTGGTACGGGCCGGAGATGTCCCGGCGCGACGACTGGCTGATGCCGCTCGGCGCCGCCGAGATCCGCGAGGTCGAGACGGCGACCAAGGCGTTGACCGCCCGCGAGGCCGACATCGCCGCGATCACGGCCCGCGACTTTCCGCTGCCCACGCTCGGGCCCAAGCTCACGGCGCGCGTGCGCGACGAAGTGCTGGCCGGCCGCGGCTTCCTGCTGCTGCGCGGCCTGCCCGTCGAGCGCTGGTCGATGCGCGAGGCGGCGACGGCGTTCTTCGGGCTGGGCGCCCATCTCGGCAGCGCGCGCTCGCAGAACGGCAAGGGCCATGTGCTGGGCCACGTCCAGGATCTCGGGCTCGACGCGGACGACCCAAACGTCCGCATCTACCAGACCAACGAACGCCAGACCTATCACACCGATTCCTGCGACATCGTCGGCCTGCTGTGCCTCAGGACGGCGCAGTCCGGCGGCCTGTCGGCGCTGGTGAGCTCGACCACGATCTTCAATGAAATGCGCCGCCGCCGGCCCGACCTGCTGAAGCTCCTGTTCCAGCCGGTCGCCACCGACCGGCGCGGCGAGGTGCCGGAAGGCCAGAAGCCCTATTTCCAGATCCCGACATTCAGCTGGCACAAGGGCTTCCTGACGGCGATCTACCAGCGCCAGTACATCGACTCCGCCCAGCGCTTCGCCGACGCCCCGCGCCTCACCCCCGCCCACGTCGAGGCGCTCGACCTGTTCGACGCGCTGGCCAACGACCCCAAGCTGCACATGTTCATGGAGTTCAAGCCGGGCGACGTGCAGCTCGTGCACAACCACACAATGCTGCACGACCGCACCGGCTTCGTGGACTGGCCCGAGCCCGAGCGGCGGCGCCATCTGCTGCGGCTGTGGCTGGCGGCGTCGGACGCGCGGCCGCTGCCCGAGGCCTTCGCCCAGCGCTATGGCTCGGTCACGGTCGGCGACCGCGGCGGCATCATCGTGCGCGGCACCCGGCTCCATGCCCCGCTGGAGGCGGTCTGACGCGGCCAGCGGAGGGCCGGAGAAAGGTAAGGGAGGTTGACCGCGAGCGCGGTCGTCCCTAAGTGAAGGCCGCCGAAAGAAACCACCGACACTAGGGATAACCGTATGGCCAGCGATCCAACCGCGGGCGGCGCCCCGGCTGAGATGCCGGTCGACCCGTCCGACCCGAACCTCGATATTCCGCCCAAGCCGGAAGGCGTGGCGGCCGAAGTGGCGCAATTGCAGGCCGAGAAGGCCGACCTGCAGGACAAGCTCCTGCGCGCCCTCGCCGAGGCGCAGAACGTGCGCCGCCGCGGCCAGCAGGATGTCGAACGCGAGCGCAAGTTCGGCATCGAGCGCTTCGCCAAGGACATCCTGTCGGTTGCCGACAACCTGGGACGCGCACTCTCGGTGTTGCCGGGCGACGCCGACGCGATCGAACCGGCGCTGCGCAACGTGATCGTGGGCGTGCAGGCCACGGAGCGCGAGCTGCAGTCGGTCCTGGAGCGCCACGGCGTCACGCGCATCGAGTCCCTCGGCCGGCCGTTCAACGCCGAGTTCCATCAGGCGATGATGGAAGTGCAGGACCCGACGGTTCCGGCCGGCACGGTGGTCCAGGAGCTGGCGCCGGGTTACCTGATCGCGGGACGCTTGCTGCGCGCGGCGATGGTGGCGGTCTCCAAGGGCGGCCCGGCCGCCCGTTCCCCCAGCAACGAAAACTAGGGGGCCGAACAAGGGGCTCGCCCTGGTCTCCGGGGCCGCTGCGGCTTAGGCGCCAAAAGCCCCGGGTTGCGGCAAATTCCGCATTTTTAGGGCCTCTGATCCATTGCAGGCCGCCCTATAGGACCTATATAGCCCCTGTCCTGACCCGGTTTTTCCGGCAGGTAACATCGTTTCGGGGGGCGGCACGGCGCCTTATGGGGCCAAGCCGACCTGCCAAGGGAAGAGAGAGCAGACATGGCGAAAGTCATTGGTATCGACCTGGGCACGACCAATTCGTGCGTCGCGGTCATGGAAGGCGGCGACACCAAAGTTATCGAGAATTCCGAGGGCGCGCGGACGACCCCGTCCATGGTCGCCTTCACCGATTCGGGCGAGCGTCTGGTCGGCCAGGCCGCCAAGCGGCAGGCCGTCACCAACCCGATGAAGACCCTCTATTCGGTCAAGCGCCTGATCGGCCGCCGCTTCGACGACCCGATGGTCGCCAAGGAGATGTCGCTGGTCCCCTTCAAGATCGTGAAGGCCGGCAACGGCGACGCCTGGGTCGAGGTCAACGGCCAGCAGTACAGCCCGAGCCAGATCTCGGCCTTCATCCTCGGCAAGATGAAGGAGACCGCCGAGTCCTATCTCGGCGAGAAGGTCGAGCAGGCGGTCATCACCGTGCCGGCCTACTTCAACGACGCCCAGCGCCAGGCGACCAAGGATGCCGGCCGCATCGCCGGCCTCGACGTGCTGCGCATCATCAACGAGCCGACGGCGGCTGCCCTTGCCTACGGCATGGACAAGCGCAAGAGCGGCACCATCGCGGTCTATGACCTGGGCGGCGGCACGTTCGACGTGTCGGTGCTCGAGATCGGCGACGGCGTGTTCGAGGTGAAGGCCACCAACGGCGACACCTTCCTGGGCGGCGAGGACTTCGACCTGCGCGTCATCAGCTACCTCGCGGACGAGTTCAAGAAGGAGCAGGGCATCGACCTGCGCAACGACAAGCTCGCCCTGCAGCGCCTGAAGGAAGCCGCCGAGAAGGCCAAGATCGAGCTCTCCAACGCCAAGGAGACCGAGATCAACCTGCCGTTCATCACGGCGGACGCGAGCGGCCCCAAGCATCTCGTGATCAAGCTGTCGCGCGCCAAGCTCGAATCGCTGGTCGACGAGCTGATCCAGCGCACGCTCGAGCCCTGCAAGGCGGCGCTCAAGGACGCCGGCCTGCAGGCCGGCCAGATCGACGAGGTCATCCTGGTCGGCGGCATGACCCGCATGCCGAAGGTCATCGAGGTCGTTAAGCAGTTCTTCGGCAAGGAGCCGGCTCGCAACGTCAACCCGGACGAAGTCGTCGCGGTGGGCGCTGCCGTCCAGGCGGCCGTGCTGAAGGGCGAGGTCAAGGACGTCCTGCTGCTCGACGTGACGCCGCTGTCGCTCGGCATCGAGACGCTGGGCGGCGTGTTCACCCGCCTGATCGAGCGCAACACGACGATCCCGACCAAGAAGAGCCAGACCTTCTCGACGGCCGACGACAACCAGACCGCGGTGACCATCCGCGTGTTCCAGGGCGAGCGCGAGATCGCCGCCCAGAACAAGATGCTGGGCCAGTTCGACCTGGTCGGCATCCCGCCGGCGCCGCGCGGCATGCCGCAAGTCGAGGTCACCTTCGACATCGACGCCAACGGCATCGTGCAGGTCTCGGCCAAGGACAAGGCCACCGGCAAGGAGCAGCAGATCCGCATCCAGGCTTCGGGCGGCCTCAGCGAGGCCGACATCCAGAAGATGGTGAAGGACGCCGAGCTGCACGCCGAGGAAGACAAGAAGAAGCGCGAGCTGATCGACGCCCGCAACCAGGGCGAGGCGCTGGTCCACTCGACCGACAAGAACCTCAAGGAGTTCGGCGACAAGGTGGGTCCCACCGAGAAGGCCGCGATCGAAGGGGCGCTCGAGGCCCTGAAGTCGACGCTGACCGGTGAGAATGCCGAGGAGATCAAGACCAAGACGAACGACCTCGCCCAGGCGGCGATGAAGCTCGGCGAGGCGATGTACAAGGCCCAGCAGGCCGATGCGCAAGCCGGTGCAGGGCCGGGCGCGGGCGGCGGCGAGGCCGGTGGCGGCGCGCACGAGGCGAAGGGCGACAAGGTCGTCGACGCCGAGTTCGAGGACGTCACCGACAAGAACAAGAAGACGGGCTCCGGCTGAGCCGGCGCAACAAGGAAGATGAACCGGCCTCCCGCGCGAGCGGGAGGCCGACCTATAAGCGGGTGGGGGCTGCGTAGAGCGTATGTCGCAGGACTATTACGAGCTGCTCGGAGTCAGCCGCACGGCGAGCGCCGACGACCTCAAGAAGGCGTTCCGCAAGCTCGCCATGCAGCATCATCCGGATCGCAATTCGGGCGACGAGGCATCCGAGAAGCAGTTCAAGAACATCAATCACGCCTACGACATCCTGAAGGATCCGGAGAAGCGCGCGGCCTACGACCGCTACGGCCCCGCCGCCTTCGAGGGCGCCGCCGGGCCCGGCGGACCGGGCGGCTTCCAGGGCCAGGGTTTCGATTTCGGCTCGGTGTTCGGCGACATCTTCGAGGAGATGTTCGGCGCCGGCGGCCAGCGCGGCCGCGGCGGGCGCGCCGACATGCGCGGCCAGGATCTGCGCTTCAATCTCGAGATCACGCTGGAGCAGGCCTATGCCGGCACCGAAGCCACGGTGCGCGTGCCGAGCTCGGTGCCCTGCGAGGTCTGCCACGGCAGCGGCGCCGAGGCCGGCTCCAAGCCGCAGCAGTGCGCGACCTGCCACGGCCGCGGCCGGCTGCGCGCCCAGCAGGGCTTCTTCACCGTCGAGCGCACCTGCCATACCTGCCACGGCGCGGGCCAGGTGATCGACAAGCCGTGCCGCAGCTGCGCGGGCCAGGGCCGCGTGCGGCGCGACAAGACCTTGAAGGTCAACATCCCGTCCGGCGTCGAGGACGGCACGCGCATTCGCCTGAGCGGCGAGGGCGAGGCGGGCGCGCGCGGCGGGCCGGCCGGCGACCTCTACGTCTTCCTGTCGGTGCGCCGCCACCAGCTGTTCGAGCGCGAGGGCGCCGACGTCCATTGCCGGGTGCCGATCTCCATGGTGCAGGCGACGCTCGGCGGCAACATCGAGGTGCCGACGCTCGACGGCAAGATGGCGCGCATCAACATCCCGTCCGGCGCCCAGGGCGGCCACCAGTTCCGCCTGCGCGGCAAGGGCATGCCGATCGTGCGCTCGAGCCAGCGCGGCGACATGTACATCGAGATCAACGTCGAGACGCCGACCAACCTCACCGCCAAGCAGAAGGAACTGCTCAAGGAATTCGAGAAGGCCGGCAAGACCAGCCCCGAATCCGAAGGCTTCTTCAGCAAGGTGAAGGAGATGTTCGGCGGCGACGACTAGAGGCTCGCGGGCCGTCCGCTCATGATTCAAACTCCTCTCCCCCTTGGGGAAGGCTGGGTGAGGGGCCCGCTCCTCCTGCATCACCCCCTCACCTAGCCTCTCCCCCAAGGGGAGAGGAACATGAAGGGGAGTCTGACCCGCAGTCCGACTAGGCCGCGACGGCTTCCGTCAGAATACAGCGCACGAGATGGCTCTGGCCGGTCGGCGGAGATCGGGCGGCTTGGCGACGCAAGCCGGCTGGACGAACCGGCAGCGCGGCGCGAAGCTGCAGCCGGTCGGCACTCGCCGAGATCGGGCGGCGCGCCCGGAATGGCCTCCAGGCGCTGGCCGCGCATGCCGTCATGGACCGTCGAGGCGAGCAGGCCGCGGCTGTAGGGATGCTGGGGCGCATCGACCATCTGCTCGACGCCGGCCAGCTCGACGATCTTGCCGGCATACATGACGCCGATGCGGTCGGAGACCTCGACCGCCACGCCGATATCGTGGGTCACGAAGATCACGCCGAGGTCGAACTCGCGCTGCAGTTCCCGGATCAGGAGGAGCACCTGGATCTGCACAGTCGCGTCGAGCGCCGTCGTCGGCTCGTCGGCCAGCAGGAGGCTCGGATTGCACGACAGCGCGAGCGCGATCATGGCGCGCTGGCGCATGCCGCCCGACATCTCGTGCGGATAGGCCTTTAGCCGCTGCGCCGGCGAGGGGATCCGCACCATCTCGAGAAGCTCGCGGGCGCGCTTGAGGGCATCGGTCTCGCTCTTGCCGGTGTGGCGCTGCACCGTCTCGGCGATCTGGTGGCCGATGGTGAAGACCGGATCGAAGGCCGTCGCCGGCTCCTGGAAAATCATGGCGACCCTTTGGCCGCGCAGGTCGCCCAGGGCGCGCGGGCTCATGTCGAGCACCTCCTCGCCCTCGACCTTGATGCTGCCCGACCAGCGCGTGCGGTGCTCGGGATGAAGCCGCAGGATCGAGCGCAGGGTGACGCTCTTGCCCGAGCCCGATTCGCCCAGGATGCCCAGCGTCTCGCCGCGCTTGATGTCGAAGCTGACGCCGTTCACCGCGTGCACGGTGCGGTCGGGCGTGACGAAGGTCACGTGGAGGTCGCGGACTTCGAGAAGATTGCTCATGTCAGGCCGCCGCCTTCGAATGACCGGAGCCGGCGATGCGCATGTGGCAGGCGACCTCCTGCCGGCCGGTCTCGGTGAGCGCCGGCTCGACCCGGGCGCAGACATCCTCGGCGAACGGGCAGCGCGTGCGGAAGCGGCAGCCCGACGGCGGATCGATCGGATTGGGCGGATCGCCCTGGATCGGCGCCTCCTTGGTGCGCTTGCGCGGATCCATCGACGGCCGGGCCGAGAGCAGCGCCTGCGTGTAGGGATGCTGCGGCTGGCCGTAGATCGCCTCGACCGGGCCCAGCTCGACGATCTTGCCGAGATACATCACCAGCACGCGGTCGCTGAGATACTGCACGACGTTGAGGTCGTGGCTGATGAAGAGATAGGTGAGGCTGAGCTCGGTCTTGAGATCGACCAGCATGTTCAGCACCTGCGCCTCGACCGACTTGTCGAGCGCCGACACCGCCTCGTCGAGGATGACCAGCCGCGGCCGGAGCGCCAGGGCACGCGCGATGTTGACCCGCTGGCGCTGGCCGCCCGACAGCTCGTGCGGATAGCGCTCGGCGTAGGTGTCGGGCTCGAGCCCGACCTTGGCCAGAAGATCGCGCACCCGCGCGCGCGCCTCGGCGGCGGGCAGGCCGTGCGCCTTGGGCGCGAAGGCCAGCGTCTCGGCGATCGTGAGCCGCGGATTGAGCGAGGCGTAGGAGTCCTGGAACACCATCTGCACCTGGCGGCGCAGCTCGTTCACCGTGATGCCGTGCGGCTCGTCGACGGGATCGCCGTCCAGCACCATGGTGCCGCTGTCCGGCTTGAGCAGGCGGATCAGCAGGCGGGCCACCGTCGACTTGCCGCAGCCCGATTCGCCCACCACGCCCAGGGTCTCGCCCTTGGCTACCGAGAGGGTGAGATCGTCGACGGCACGCACCACCTTGCGGCCGCGCCCCAGCAATCCGCCGCCGACCGGGAAATGCTTGCGCAAGCCACGCGCCAGCAGCAGCGGCTGGGCGGGTCCGCCACGATCCTCGATGGGAAGCAGCGAGTCCATGTCAGGCCTTCACGTCCATGGCGGCGCGCAGCCCGTCGCTCATCAGGTTGAAGCAGATCGAGGTGATGAAGATCATCACGCCGGGCAGCGCCGCCAGCACAGGATTGACATAGATGGCCTGGCGCAAGGTGTTCAGCATCAGGCCCCATTCCGGCTCCGGCGGCTTGACGCCCAGACCCAGGAAGGAGAGGCCGGCGGCCAGGATGATCGCCACGCTGATCAGCGACGTCGCATAGACCAGGATCGGCCCCAGCACGTTGCCCAGCACATGCACGCGCACGATGGTGAGCATGCTGGCGCCGCTCGCCCGCGCGGCGTCGACGAAATCGAAGCCGCGCACCTGGGTCGTCACGCTTTCCGAGACGCGGCAGACCGGCGGAATGAAGACCAGGGTGAGCGACAGCAGCGTGTTCTCGGCGCCGGCGCCCATGGCGCCCGACAGCGAGATGGCCAGCAGCACGGACGGGAAGGCGTAGAAGACGTCCATGACGCGCATGATCAGCATGTTGACCCGGCCGCCCAAAAAGCCCGCCGTGATGCCCAGCAGGCCGCCGATCAGCAGCGCGCAGACGACCGGCGTCACGCCCATGAACAGCGACAGGCGGCCGCCATAGATCAGGCGGGAAAGCATGTCGCGGCCAAGCTCGTCGGTGCCCAGCAGATGACCGGGCGAGCCCAGCGGATAGAGCCGGCGGATCATCGACGTCTTGTAGGGATCGTCGAGCCCGAGCCACGGCGCGAACAGCGCCGAGGCGACGAGCAGGACGAGGACGCCGCCGCAGATCAGGGTCACGGGATCGCGCCGCAGCCGGCGGCGCACCGACTGCCAGTAGCTGCGCCCTCCCCCGGTCGCGATCGGTTGGACGAGCGGGGCGCCGAGCTCCAGCGACGGGCTTTGGATGGTCATGGCGTCAGTTCCGCTTGATGCGCGGGTCGACCATGGTCTGGATGATGTCCACGGTGAGGTTGAGCAGCATGAAGAAGAAGGCCAGCACCAGGGTCGTGCCCTGCAGGATCGGCAGGTCGCGGCGGAAGATGGCGCTGTTCAGCAGGAAGCCCGTGCCCGGCCAGGCGAACACCGTCTCGATCAGGATCGAGCCGCCGATCAGGTTGCCGGCCTGCAGGCCCATCACGGCAAGACAGGTCGGCGCGGCGTTCTTCAGCACGTGGCGCAGGATCTGGTCGTCGCGCAAGCCCTTGGCCTGCAGGGCGGTGACGAACTCCGAGTTGAGGATCTCCTTGATCGTCGAGCGCACGGTGCGCGTGACGACGCCGAGCGGGATCACCGACAGCGCGATGGTCGGCAGGACCATGTGGGCGAGGTGGGGACCGTCGAGGCGCCAGCCGGTCGAGTTCTCCGGCCCGATCCCCATCGGCGGCAGGGCGCCCAGCTCGACCGAGAAGATGATGACCAGCACGATCGCGAGCCAAAAGTGGGGCACGCTGACGCCCATCAGGGAGATCAGGGTGACCAGGCGGTCGACGATGCGCGACTTGGCATAGGCCGCCGCGGTGCCGAGGATGACGGCCAGGCTGAAGGCCAGCAGCGTGGCGGAGATGGCCAGGATGATGGTGTTGCCGAAAGCCGAGGCGACCTCGGTCGCCACCGGCCGGCCGGTGCCGATCGAGGTGCCGAAGTCGCCGGTCAGCGTGACGGCGAGCCAGCGCAGGTACTGGATCGGCAACGGCTTGTCGAAGCCGTAATACTCCTTGAGCTTGTCGACGACTTCCTGCGGCGCGTCCGGCGGCACGATGGCCGAGATCGGATCGCCCGGCGCCAGATGGACCAGCGCGAAGACCAGCAGCGAGACGCCGAAGGCGACCGGCACCAGGTAGATCAATCGCCGCAGCGCATAGAGCAGCATGGAGGGGGTCCCGTCGCCGCTATTTCATGACGATGGGCGTGAGGTCCTGGAACCAGCTCTGGGCCTGCACGAAGCCCGTCACCTTGGGGCTCATGGCGCGCGGGTTGAGATCGTGGGCGATGTAGACCCAGTAGGACTGATCGACGATGTAGGTATGCACGTCGGCCAGCGCCTTGGTTTGCGCCGCGCGGTCGAAGCTGGTGTGCGCCTTGTTGATCAGCTCATCCAGCTTCGGATCCTTCAGGATGCCCCAGTTGGCGCCCTTCGGCGGGACGTAGTCGCTGTGATAGAGGCGCATGAAGGCCGAATAGGGATCGACGGTGGCGCGGCTGATGTTGATGCCGTTGGTGCCGGCCTTGGTCGAGGCCTCGCCGGTCACCGGCTGGAAGCCGAAGGTCACCAGGGCATTCCATTCCATGACCTCGAACGAAGTATCGAAGCCCACGGCGTTCAGGTTCTCCTGCACGTACTCGTTCATCGGCAGCGGCAGCATCTGGCCCGAACCCGAGGTCGAGATCGCGATCTTGATCTTGGGCTTCTTGTTGGGTCCGTAGCCGGCTTCGGCCAGCAGCTTCTTGGCCGCCTCGGGGTCGTACTTGATGTCGAAGCTGGGCGAGCCGAACCACGGATGGCCGGGATAGACCGCGCCCTTGGCCTCGATCATCAGGCCGCCCAGCAGCTTGGCAAGGCCGGCGCGATCGATCGCGAGGTTGGCCGCCTTGCGCACGCGGATATCGGTCCACGGCGAGCCTTCGACCATGCTGGGCTGGTAGGCCCAGTTATGCGGATATTTGTTGGTGACGATCGCCATGCCGCCCTGCTTGAGACGGGGAATGGCGTCGGGCGCCGGGACCTCGATCCAGTCGACCTGGCCCGCCAGCAGCGCCGCGGTGCGGGTCGCGGCCTCGGGCATGGGGAACAGCAGCACCTTGTCGAGCTTCGGCACGCGGGTCTTGTCCCAGTAGCCGTCGAAGCGCGACAGTTCGAGACGCTCGCGCGGCACGACCCGGTCGACCTTGAACGGGCCGGTGCCGGCCGGCTGCAGGCCCACCTTGACCCAGTCCTTGCCCTGCTTCTCCCAGTTGGTGGGGCTCTGGAAGAAGATATAGGACATGTCGTAAGGGAAGAGCGCATTCACCACGCGCGTGGTGAGCTCGACCGTATATTTGTCGACCGCCTTCCAGCCGACCAGCGTCGGCACGCGCCCGCGCGCCTGGGCCGCCTGCTTCGGATCGTATTGCGGCGACTTGTCGTTCAGGATTTTCTCGAGGTTCCACACCACCACGTCGGCATCGAAGTCCGTACCGTCGTGGAACTTCACGCCCTGCCGCAGCTTGAAGATCCACTTGGTGGGCTCGCCCTCGACCGCCGACCATTCCGTCGCGAGACCCGGCTTGATGTCGGCGATGGTGTCGGCCTTCGACAGGTCCCAGTTCACCAGCCCGTCGTAAATCGTGTAGCCGGCGAAGCGATAGCCTTCGAAGCCCTGGTCGGGCTGGCCGGTCGTCAGCGGAATATCGGCGGCTGTCATGCCGATGCGCAGAGTGCCCTGGGAGAAGGCAGGCATTGCAGCCGCTGCGAAAAGACCGATCCCGACCACGGCGACGCCAAGGCGCTTGAACATTCCATGCTCCACTGTTCGACGCCTCCTGGAGGGCGCTTGGACCCGGGCATGCAAGCGCCAAGCCAAGGCCTGACGCGGAGAGCTTGCCGCGCTGCAGAGCCGAGCGCGGCATGTCGATTGCATGCTTGGGCGCGGGAGGATGGGATGACCGAAAAGAAGCCGCCAACGCTTGAAGAATTTCGTGCGCGGGCCGCGCTGACAGGGCTGCCGCTGACGCAAGAGGACATCGAGCACCTGCACAAGGGCTATGCCGGGTTGCTCTCCCTGATGGAGCGCATCCCCACCCGTTGGGCCTGGGCCGCCGAACCGCCGCACGTGTTCCGCGCCGATGAGTAAGCGCAGCACCTCCGACCTGACGACGCTCAGCATCGCCGAGGCCGGCAGCCTGATGGCGCGCGGCGAGGTCACCTCGACGGCGCTCACCGAGGCTTTCCTCGCGCGCATCGCGGCCGTCGATCACAAGATCGCGAGCTTCGTCACCCTCACCGCCGATCGCGCGCTGCTCGCCGCGAAGCAGGCCGACATGGAGATGAGCCAAGGGCTCAATCGCGGCCCCCTGCATGGCATCCCGATCGGGCTGAAGGACATCTACGAGACCGAGGGGGTTCTGACGACGGGCCATTCGCATCTGCGCGCCGACTATGTGCCCTCGGTCGACGCCGAGACCGTGCGGCGCCTGAAAGCGGGCGGCGCGGTCATCCTGGGCAAGCTCGGCACGCACGAGTTCGCCAACGGCGCGATGACGCCGGATCAGCCCTTCCCGCCGGTGCGCAATCCGTGGAACACCGACTACCAGCCCGGCGGCTCGTCGAGCGGCTCGGGCGCCGCGGTCGCGGCCGCGCTCTGCATGGGCGCCATGGGCTCGGACACCGGCGGCTCGATCCGCAATCCGGCGGGCTTCTGCGGCACGGCCGGCATCAAGCCGACCTACGGCCTGGTCAGCCGCTGCGGCATCTTCCCGTTGTCGTTCAGCTTCGACACGGCAGGGCCGCTCGCCTGGACGGTCGAGGACAACGCCCTGATGCTCGACGTGCTGGCGGGCTACGATCCCAACGACCAGGGCTCGGCCAAGGCAACGAAGGTCGATTACGGCGCCTCGACCCATCGTTCGATCGAGGGCATGCGCATCGCACTGGCGCGCACCTGGTACGAAGGCAACCTGTCGGCCGACATGGCCAAGGGCATGGACGAGGCGGTGCGCGTGCTGCGCGATCAGGGCGCCGTCGTCGAGGAGGTCGTGTTCCCCGACATCCGGGACTATCACATCTGCGGGCGCGTCGTGATCACCGTCGAGGCGCACGCCATTCATCGCCAGGAGGTGATCGAGACGCCGGAGAAATTCGGCTACACGACGCGCCGCCGCTTCCAGCTCGGCGCCTTCGTCACGGCCGAGCAATATCTCGGCGCTCTGCGCTTCCGTCGCAAGCTGCAGGTCGACACGCGCGCGGCCATGCGCGGTTACGACCTGATCATGGCGCCCAACCAGTGGGGACCGCCCGAGATCTTCGAGGAGCCGCAGGAGATCTTCCACTTCCTCGGCAAGCCCTCGCTCAGCATGCCGTTCAACGTCACCGGCCAGCCCGCGCTCACCGTGTGCTGCGGCTTCGGCGGCGACGGGCTGCCGCTCGCCTTCCAGCTCGGCGGCCGGCCGTTCGACGAGGCCAGCGTCTTCGCCGCCGGCTCGGCCTACGAACGCGCCACGCCGTGGCGGCTGCGGCGGCCCACGCTCTGACCCTTCGGGAGATCCTCATGATCAAGTCCAGACTTTCGCGCCGTTCGATCCTGGCCGGCGCCAGCGCCCTCGCCCTGCCCGCAGGCTTCGGCACGCCGGCACGCGCCGAGGAAAAGATCGTGCGCTACGGCATCTCGATGGCCGACATCCCGCTCACCACCGGCCAGCCCGATCGCGGCGCCGGCGCCTACCAGTTCACCGGCCTCACGATCTACGATCCGCTGGTCGCCTGGGAGATGGATGTCTCCGACCGGCCGGGCAAGCTGATCCCGGGCCTCGCCACCGAATGGGCGGTCAACGAGGGCGACAAGACGCTGTGGACCTTCAAGCTCCGGCCCGGCGTGAAATTCCACGACGGCTCGGCGCTCGATGCCGATGCCGTCGTGTGGAACCTCGAAAAGGTCTTCAACAAGGATGCGCCGCAGTTCGACCAGCGCCAGGCGGCGCAGGTGCGGCCGCGCCTGCCGTCGATCGCGAGCTACAAGAAGATCGACGACATGACGGTCGAGATAAAGACCAAGGCGGTCGACGCGCTCTTTCCCTATCAGATGCTGTGGTTCCTGGTCTGCCAGCCCGGCCAACTGGGAGAAGCAGGGCAAGGACTGGAACAAGGTGGCGTCGGAGCCGTCGGGCACCGGCCCGTTCAAGCTCGCCCGCCTGGTGCCGCGCGAGCGCGCCGAGCTGGTGAAGAACGAGGGCTACTGGAATCCCAAGCGCATCCCCAAGACCGACCGGCTGGTGCTGGTCTGCGCGCCCGAGGACTTCGAGCCGCACCGCGGCGCTGCTGTCGAATGCGGTCGACATGATCGAGACGCCGCCGCCCGACGCGGTGGCGCGCCTCAAGCAGGCCGGCATGCGCATCGAGCAGAACGTGACGCCGCACGTCTGGAACTATCATCCCTCGCTGCTGCCGGGCTCGCCGTGGACCGACATCAGGCTGCGCAAGGCGGCCAACCTCGCGATCGACCGCGACGCCATCGTCAAGCTCCTGAACGGCCTCGCCAAGCCGGCGCTGGGTCAGGTCGATCCGAGCAGCCCGTGGTTCGGCAAGCCCACCTTCGTGCTGAAATACGCGCCCGACGAGGCGCGCAAGCTGATGAGCGACGCGGGCTTCAGCAAGACCCAGCCGCTCAAGACCAAGTTCGTGGTGGCGAGCGGCGGCACCGGCCAGATGCTGTCGCTGCCGATGAACGAGGCCATCCAGGAGATGTTCAAGGACATCTATATCGACCTCGAATTCAAGGTCGTCGAGCTCGAGGCGCTCTACACGGCGTGGCGCGCCGGCGCCAAGGCCGACATGAACAAGGACGTGACGGCCAACAACATCGCCTACGTCACGTCCGACCCGGTCTACGCCATCACGCGCTTCTTCGCCTCCAACCAGGGCGCGCCGGTCGGCGTCAACTGGAGCTATTACTCCAATCCCGAGGTCGACAAGCTGATCAACGAGGCGCTGACCACCTTCGACGCCGCCAAGCAGGACGCGCTGATGGCCCGGGTGCACGAGAAGGTGGTCGACGACGCCGTGCTGATCTGGGTGGTGCACGACACCAACCCGCATGCGCTCTCGCCCAAGATCAAGTCGTACGTGCAGGCCCAGCACTGGTTCCAGGACCTGACGACGATCGGTGTCTAGCGCGTTCACACGCGCTAGGACACCGGCGGGCGGCAGCGCCTTCTGAGGCGCGAGAGCCCGCGCGCCTCAGAAAAGATAAGGCATCATGAGCGCGGCCTGGAGGCCCGCGATCCGAAGACTGAGATCAGCACCCGATCTTCTTCGCCAGCTCGATGATCGACTCGCCGACGGCATCCCAGTCGCCGTCGGCCTTGAGGTCGGTCTTCTGGTTCGGGCCGTGTTCCTTGGGCCGGTGGATGAAGCCGGTGGACAGGCCGCATTTCTGCGCCGCCCTGAGGTCGCCATTGTGCGCCGCGCACAGCATCACCTGGTGCGGCTTGAGATACATGCTGTCGACCACGCCGAGATAGGATTCGGGATCGGGCTTGTAGTGATGGAAGGTCTCGCCCGAGAAGCAGTGATCCCAGGGGATGCCGCTGTGCTTGGCCATGTTGATCAGGAGCGCCACGTTGCCGTTGCTGAGGGTCGACACGACGTACTTCTTCTTCATCATGCCGATGCCCTCGACCGAATTGGGCCACGGCCTGAGCTTGTGCCAGAGATGCGTGAACTCCCACACGCCCTCCTCGCCGGGATGCTTCAGGCTGCGCTTCTTCAGCAGCATCTCGAACGCTTCCTTGTGCAGGTCGTCGATGCGGGTCCACGGCAGCTCGCCCTTGCGCACCCGGGCCATCTGCGGCTGGTAGAGGCCGCGCCAGTCGTCGGCGAAGCTGGTCCAGTCGGTGTCGAGTCCGTATTTCTTGCCGAGCTTGGGCAGGTCCTCGATCAGGCTGCCGCGCCAGTCGACCACCGTGCCGAACACGTCGAAGATGCAGACCTTCAGATCCGCTGGAACTTTTGCCATGGCTGTTTCCTCCGTTCGCCGCAGTGTGGCGTCCCGCGATGCGCTTGGGTAGGGTCCGCGCATGGCTCAAAGACAAGACACGGTGAGCGGCACCGACGGCAAGCCGCGATGCGGCTGGGCATCGGCCGATCCGCTCTATCAAAAATATCACGACACCGAATGGGGCCGTCCGCTCAAGGACGACCGCGCGCTGTTCGAGCTTCTGACGCTCGAAGGCTGCCAGGCCGGCCTGTCGTGGATCACGGTGCTGCGCAAGCGCGAGCACTACCGCAAGGTCTATGACGGCTTCGATCCGCAGAAGATCGCGCGCTACACGCCGGCCAAGTTGAAGAAGCTGCTGGCCGATCCCGGCATCATCCGCCACAAGGGCAAGATCGACGCCAGCGTCAGCAACGCCAAGGCCTTTCTCGCGCTGGTCGAACGCGAAGGCTCGTTCGCGAAATTCCTGTGGAGCTTCGTCGGCGGCAAGCCGAAGAAGAACCGGCCCAAGAGCCTGAAGGACGTGCCGACCAAGTCGCCCGAGAGCGACGCCATGGCCAAGGCGCTGCAAAAGGCCGGCTTCAAGTTCGTCGGCTCGACCATCTGCTACGCCTTCATGCAGGCCTCGGGCATGGTCGACGACCATGTCGTGGGCTGTCACCGTCATCGGGAGTGATCTTGACCAAGCGTATCTTCATCGCGGCGCTGGGCACCGAGACCAACCAGTTCGTGCCCTTCCCGACCGGCCGGCGCGCCTACGAGGAACACGGCGTGTGGCGCGGCGACGCCACGCAAGCACGAGCCGACCAACTTCACCGCGCCCCTCCATGTCTGGCGCAAGGCAGCCGAAGCGCGCGGCTGGACGGTGATCGAGGGGCTGGCGACCTTCGCCGCGCCCTCGGGCACCACGGTGCGGCCGGTCTATGAAGGCTTTCGCGACGAGATCCTGGCCGGCATCAAGGCGGCGCTGCCGCTCGACGCGGTGCTGATCAACGTGCACGGCGCCATGGTGGCCGACGGCTACGACGACTGCGAAGGCGACCTTTTGGCCAAGGTGCGCGCCATCGTCGGACCCAAGGTCGCGATCGGCGCGGAGTTCGACCTGCATTGCCACCTGAGTGCGTTGATGCTCGACAGCGCCGACGTGCTGGTGGGCTACAAGGAATATCCGCACACCGACACGATGGAGCGCGCGGCCGAGCTGTTCGCGATCATCGCCGACACCGTCGAGGGCAAGGTGAAGCCGGTGATGGCGCGCCACGATTGCCGCATGATCGCGCAGTACCGCACCTCCGTGCCGCCGATCAACGAATTCGTCACCCGCATGAAGTCGCTCGAGGGCAAGGACGGCATCCTGTCGGTGTCGCTGAGCCACGGCTTCTCCTTCGCCGATGTCGAGGATGTCGGCACGCGCACCCTGGTCGTCGCCGACCGCGACAAGGGCAAGGCCGAGGCGCTGGCCAAAAAGCTCGGCGAGGAGCTGTGGGCCAATCGCGAGCGCTACGCCACGAAGTACCTCTCGATCGCCGAAGCGATGGAGCGCGCCGCCTCGCACAACCAGGGCCCGCTGGTGCTGGCCGACCGCGCCGACAATCCCGGCTCCGGCGCGCCGGGCGATTCGACCTTCGTGCTGCGCGCGCTGGTCGACAGGCAGATCGGGCCGGCGCTGTTCGGCGTGATGTGGGACCCGATGGCGTTCCGCATCGCCGAGGAGGCGGGCGAGGGCGCGCGGCTGCGGATGCGGCTGGGCGGCAAGTCGGGCGAGGTGAGCGGCGATCCGGTCGATCTCGACGTCACGGTGAAGAAGATCGCCCGCGGCGTGCGCCAGCCCTACGGGCCGGTGATGGTGCCGTTGGGCGACATGGCGCTGCTGTCATCGGAGCATGTCGACGTGGCGATCTGCACGCTGCGCACCCAGACCTTCCATGCCGACGCCTTCAAGGCGGTCGGCGCCGATCCCGCCGACTATCGCGTCGTGGTCGTGAAGTCCGCGCAGCATTTCTACAACGGCTTCGTCGGGCCTCGCGAAGGAGATCCTCTATGTCGCCTCGCCGGGCGCCGCCGATCCCGACGTCACGCGGCTTCCCTACACCAAGCGCAAGACGCCGTTCTGGCCCAAGGTGGCCGATCCCTGGGCGAATAAGTAAGCACCATTCGGGGGGTTCGCGAAAAAAGAATCCTTTATTTTCAATGACTTGCAGGACCAGCGGAATCATAAAATCGGCGCCAGCGCCTCGCGCGTGGTCTTGCCTTCGACCACGGGCACGACCTCGAATTCGACGACATCCTGCCAGTCGGCGATCCAGCGCTGGAACAGCGTGACGTCGTCGGTCTCCATGAGCTGGAAGCAGCGGCCGAGATCGGCGGTCACGTAGCTCGCCACGAATTTCAATCCATCGGGCAGGCTGCGGCCCGAATCGCGCAGCTTGCGATAGACCGCCTTGCCGTCCTGGTTGCGGAACTTTTCGATCACCATGAAGAGCATGTCTGTCCCCGGTCTTGTTCGGATGTAGGCTAGCGCGACAAACACGAGAGGAACCGACATGAAGATCGCCATTGCCGGCGCCGCCGGGCGCATGGGCCAGATGCTGATCCGGCAGATCGCCCACACCGAGGGCTGCAGCCTGGCCGGCGCCATCGAGGGCGCCGGCAGCAACGCGCTCGGCCGCGACGCCGGCGAGGTCGCGGGCGTGGGCGCCAAGGGCGTGAAGATCGTGTCCGATGCCGCGGCCGCCATCGGCGCCGCCAACGTGGTGATCGACTTCACCGTGCCGGCGGCCACCGTCGCGCACGCCACGATCGCCGCCGACAAGGGCGTGTCGATGGTGATCGGCACCACCGGCCTCAGTCCGGAGCAAAGCGCTGCTCATCCACGAGGCGGCCAAGAAGGTGCCGATCATGTGGGCCGCCAACATGGCGCTGGGAATCAATATCCTGCTGGCCCTGGTCGAGAAGACCGCCTCGATGCTCGATCCCGCCTACGACATCGAGGTGCTGGAGATGCACCATCGCCACAAGATCGACGCGCCCTCGGGCACCGCGCTGGCGCTGGGCCGCGCCGCCGCCGCCGGCCGCCAGGTCAGGCTGGAGGATGTCTGGCGCAAGAGCCGCGACGGCCACACCGGCGCGCGGCCGTCCGGCGAGATCGGCTTCGCCACCCTGCGCGGCGGCGAGGAGGTCGGCGTGCACACGGTGATGTTCGCCGCCGCCGGCGAGCGGCTGGAGCTCAGCCATCGCTCGTTCAGCCGCGAGACCTATGCCGCGGGCGCGGTCCGCGCCGCGCAATGGCTTTCCGGCAAGAAGCCCGGCCTCTACGGCATGAAGGACGTGCTGGGGCTCTAATCTCCCACTCGTGCGCGTAGCGCGGCGCGCGCATGTCGGCGAGGGCGGCCTTCAGCTGCTCGGCGACATTGCGGCGCTCGGCCGGCGCCAGGAAGCGGCCGATCACCACGCGATTGCCGCGCGAGACCAGCACCAGCCGGTCCGAGTCCTCGCCTAAAAGCTCGACCCGCAGCCAATAGGCGTCGAGCCGGTGCTGCTCGCGCTCGCCGTCGGGCGCCACGCGATCGATGATCAGCTCGCGGTCGGTCAGCAGCAGGGTCTCGCTGCGCCTGGCGTCGAGGTAGCTGCGCTTGAACATGAACCACAGCAGCCAGACGTCGAGCCCCATGAAGCCCAGCACCGGCCAGGCGCCGAGCAGCATCATCGGCAGGCCGATCAGCAGGTTGGCCGCGATGGCGCCGCGGATCAGCCACCTGAAGCCTTCCGGCGACAGGCTGCGATGGGGCACGAGCGAGGTGGCGAAATGGACCGCCGGGTGGGCGTTGGCCATGTCATGAACTATGACCAGCTAGGTCATGGCCCTGATGAAGCCCGCCGACATCCCGGAATTCTTCACCCGCCTGCAAGAAGTCGATGCCGGAGCCCAAGACCGAGCTGGAATACGACAACGTCTACCAGTTGCTGGTCGCCGTCGTGCTGTCGGCCCAGGCGACCGATGCCGGCGTCAACCGCGCCACCACGCCGCTGTTCAAGATCGATCAAGACGCCCGCCCAGATGGTGGCGCTCGGCGAGAAGAAGCTGATCGGCTACATCAAGACGATCGGCCTGTTCCGCATGAAGGCCAAGAACGTCATCGCGCTCAGCCAGCTGCTGATCGAGCAGCACGGCGGCGAGGTGCCGCACACCCACGAGGAGCTGCAGGAGCTGCCCGGCGTCGGCCGCAAGACCGCCAACGTGGTGATGAACGTGGCGTTCGGCGAGGCGACCATCGCCGTCGACACCCACATCTTCCGCGTCGGCAACCGCACCGGCCTCGCGCCCGGCAAGAACCCGCTCGAGGTCGAGCTGAAGCTGCTGAAGCGCGTGCCCGAGGAGTACCGCCTGCACGCCCATCACTGGCTGATCCTGCACGGCCGCTACACCTGCAAGGCGCGCAAGCCCGAATGCCCGCGCTGCGTGGTGAACGACCTCTGCACGTTCAAGGGAAAGACGACGACCTCTGAGCTCACTGCTGGGAGCGCGCCCCTCCGGGCGGGCGGCAGCAAGAAGGCCGTCGGATCGCACAGTAGACGGTAGCGGCGCGCCGCGCCGCGGACGGTCTGGCGCAAGGACTTCCTATGGGTACGAAGGCGCGCCGTGACGATCGCCAGACTGTCGAATCGCCAAGTGGATCGCCCGTCTTCGAGACGTACGCGGGCGAGCCAAATTTAGCCGGCGACAGATCGAAGGTCCTTCGCATGACGCTGCCATCCGGGACGACGGCATGTGGCCTCGCGAGGTGATCGCATTCATACGGTATCGATCTCGAACCGCGTGGCACGGTTCTCAATTGTGCTGCTGTGCGGCGGGACGAGAGTAGTGCAGAGCCGCGACATCGCGCGCTGCTAACCGATGGCCACAGAGCTGTGAGGACGAGTACTGGCAAAGACGCAACGAGAAAACGACGCGACTGCGACTCGCGAGTCATGGTCTGATAGTCGATGAAGCGGCAGCGCAGACCATGGAATCGGTGGTGGATCAGCTCATCAAGAGCTACGGCATCGCGGAATGGCTGAAGCCGGCCGGCGCCGGCATGATCGCACCCGTCGCGTCGAACATTTGCGGCAACAGCAAGGGCCCCTCGCACGCTCGGCATGACAGTCGTGCGACGCTTCGGACGTCAGGCCGCGTCGGCCAGGATCTTGTCGCTCTCGTTGTCGACCACCACCGACGTCTCGAAGTAGCGGATGTCCGGCTCCGCGCCGTAGCGCTCGGCGATGTAGGCCTTCCATTGCGGCGTGTAGACCGCGTCGGCGTCGGCCCGGCTCTGCCACAGATAGACGCCGCCGCCGATCCGGTTCTGGTCGTCGAACAGGTAGTACTTGCGCACCAGGCCCTTCAGGGCGCGGTACTTGGGCGCCGAGCTCTTGAACAGGTCGGTGGCCTTCCTGGCGTCGATCTCGGGCGGCAGCTTGAAGTTCACGATGGCGGTGATCATCGGACCCTCCCTCAGGCTTTGGCGTCAGGCTTTGGCGCGCTCCTCGCGCACCCCCCAGAGCAGGATGAAACCTAGCACCAGGAAGACCAGCACGCACGCCACGCCCAGCCGGTTGGATTGGGTCGCCGTGGTGACGATGCCGATGGCGAGCGGCCCCATCCAGGCCGTCGCCCGGCCCGACAGCGCGAACAGGCCGAAGAACTCGCCGGTCATGCCTTCGGGCGCAATGCGGCCGATCATGGTGCGGCTGGCCGCCTGCATCGGCCCCATGCAGAAGCCCAGCAGCAGCGCGAAGCCCATGAACACCCACTCCTGCACCGAGCCGAACAGGCCGCGGGTCGCCAGGATCTCGCTGGCCGGCACGACGAAGAACACGCGGTGGGCGCTCACGCTCACGATGCCGAGCGTGGCCACGATCACGCCCAGGGTGGCGATCTGCACGGTGCGCTTGCTGCCGAAGCGATCGTCGAGCTTGCCGCCCAGGAAGGCGCCGGGAATGGCGAATACCGTGAGGATGATGCCGAAGATGCCGAGCGTGACGGTGCTCCAGCCGAAGGTCGCGGCGGCATAGACGCCGCCGAAGGCGATGATCGAGGCCAGCCCGTCGTTGTAGAGCATGAAGGCGATGAGATAGCGCAGCGCGTTTCCGAAGCGCCCGATCTTCTTCAGCGTATCGAGCAGCGACGTGCCGCCCTGGCGCGCCGCCTGCCAGAGCGTGAGCTTCTGGCCCGCCATATCCGGCGTGAACAGGAACATCGGGATCACGAACACGGCGAGCCACACGGCCGAGGCCGGCCCGACAAGCCGCTCGAGCGTGTAGGTCTTGGGATCCAGCCCGAGCAGCGGCCGGTCGTTCACGGCCAGCACCATGAACAGCGCGATCAGGCCGCCGCAATAGCCCAGGCCCCAGCCGAAGCCGCTCAGCCAGCCCATGCGCTCGGGGCGCACGATGTGGGGAAGCTGGGCGTTGTTGAACACGATCGACATCTCCGCGCCGACGGTGGCGAGCACCACCGCGGCGCTGATCGGGCCGACGAGATCGGGCCGGCCGGGATAGGCCCACCACAGGGCGGCGCAGCCCAGGCCGAGCAGGAGCTGGAAGGCGAAGATGTAGGGCTTGCGCCTGCCGCCGGCGTCGGCCATGGCGCCCAGGAAGGGGCTCATCAGCGCGATCAGGATGCCCGAGGTCGATTGCGTGAAGGCCCACGCCGCCTGGCCCTCGACGGCGTTGCCCACCATGACGTTGGCGAAGTAGGGCGCGAAGATGAAGGTGGTGACGACGGTGAAGAAAGGCTGGTTGGCCCAGTCGAACAGGGCCCAACTGAACTGGCCGAGCTTCGAGGCTTCCCGGTGGGACTCGGTCATCGGCCGAGTTCATACGAGTTCGACCATGCGCATGACGGCGCGCGGCGGCGGCAGACGCCGATCATGAGTCACCAGAGTGTCGCATCGAGCACTTCAGCCAAAGCGACATAGACGGCATCGTAGGCACTGAAATTGTTCCGCAGCGCCCAAACGCGGTGCAACAGGAAATCGTGCGGATGTCGCCAGATGGGAAGGCCGATGAGATCGTCGAGGGCTGCCTGGGCTCGCTCCGCGTCGATCTCGTCGCGTCATCGCAAATCGGCGAATGACCTGGGCGACTTCGATGTCGAGCAAGTGCGGCGAATGAAGAGTCTGACGACCTGTCGAACAACCGGCTTCTCGATGGCTTCGCCCAATGGCGTCCGCAGCAGAACCTCGAGCAAAGCCGAGGCGTCGACGACGATCACCGGCTGTCGCGTTCGTGCGCGCACTGCGTCCGCCGTGTCGACGGAAAGCGTGACGGTGGACCGGCGCGCCAGTCGCGCTCGCATTTCCTCGATCGTCGGCCGCTCAGCCACTTCGCGGATCTGTTGCAGCAGATAGTCGGACAAGGACATGCCGGCCAGCGCCGCTCGCGATTTGAGCCGTCGATGCAGGGCATCCGGCACGTTGCGGATCTGGATCATCGTGGACATGTGAAAATGATAATTGCATGTGCAGCACATGTCAAAGGCGTCCGCCCACCCGTTGCGGCAGTTGCCGGATCGCGTCGCGGTTCGTCGGCGAAAACACCTTGGCCATGGCCTCCTGCCACGGCAGCCAGAGCTGCGCGATGTGCTCGGCCGGATCGAGGGTGGCGACGGTCGGGCTGTCGACCCGGAAGCCGAACACGTGCTCGGTGTTGTGCGTCACGTCGGGCGCATAGCGCGCGCGCCATTGCGGCCAGATCTCGTAGCGGTTGGTGAGCCGCCAGTCGGTGAGCGTGCCCAGCGACAGGCCGGTCTCCTCCAGCAGCTCGCGCCGCGCCGTCGCCGAAAGGTCAGGATCGTCCGGCTCGCGCGAGCCGGTCACCGACTGCCAGAGGCCGGGCTGCGCCGCCCGCTCCAGCAGCAGCACGTCGAGCCGGGCCGTGTGGACCACGACCAGCACCGATTCGGGGATCTTGTAGGCCATCCCGCCGAGCATAGCCGGAACGTTGACTCCCCGCCGCCCAACGCTATGGTCCGGCGGCATTTTTCGAGGGGAGCCATGAGCAACGAGCTTCAGACCGTCATCGACGAGGCGTGGGAAAAGCGCGATGGCATCAGCAGCGCGACCAAGGGCGCGGTGCGCGACGCCGTCGAGTCGGCGATCGCCGGGCTGGATGACGGCACCTACCGCACGGCCGAGAAATTCGGCGACGAATGGGTCGTGAACCAGTGGCTGAAGAAGGCCGTGTTGCTCTCGTTCCGGCTCTACGATTCGGTGCCGATGGACGGCGGCGCGTCGTTCCCCGGCCTGGGCGCCGCCCCGTGGTTCGACAAGGTGCCGCTCAAGACCACGGGCTGGGACGCCAAGCGCTTCGCCAAGGCGGGCTTCCGCGCCGTGCCGGGCTCGATCGTGCGCCGCGGCTCCTACGTGGCGCCCTCCGTCGTGGTGATGCCGTCCTTCATCAATCTCGGCGCCTATGTCGATACCGGCACCATGGTCGACACCTGGGCGACGGTGGGCTCGTGCGCCCAGATCGGCAAGAACTGCCATCTCTCGGGCGGCGTCGGCATCGGCGGCGTGCTGGAGCCGTTGCAGGCCAACCCGGTGATCGTCGAGGACAATTGCTTCATCGGCGCGCGCTCCGAGGTCGTCGAGGGCGTGATCGTGGGCACCGGTTCAGTGCTGTCGATGGGCGTCTTTATCTCGGCCAACACCAGGATCGTCGATCGCGAGACAGGCCAGATCCATGTCGGCAAAGTGCCGCCTTATTCCGTGGTCCACCCTGGCACCATGGGCGGCAGTGCCGATCGGCCGGCCCGATACTGCGTGATCATCACAAAGACGGTCGACGAGCGCACGCGGTCGAAAACCTCGATCAACGAGCTCTTGCGCGACTGAGCCGAAGCGGGGATCGTTGGGACATGCCCGACGTATCGGACGTCTCCGCGATCCTGCCCGGCGAGAAGCTGCCTGCGCCGCCTGCTGTGGCGCGGCGACGATCTGCCCGCCGACGCCGGCCGCCTGGCGCTTCCGGCGGCGGTCGAGGAAGAGCTCGACCGGCTCGTCGCCGCGCTCGATCGCGACCCGCTGCCGCTCCTGCTGTTGCGTCCGGAAGATTTCACGCTCGACGCCTCGCGCGCCTTCATGCGCACCGTGAAGCAAAGCCTGGACGAGGGGCCGGGCTTCGCCATCGTCGACCGCCTGCCCGTCGAACGCTGGTCGCAGAGCGGCGCGCGGGCCGTGTGGTGGCTGCTGGCCTCGCTGGTGGCGCGGCCGGTGGCGCAGAAGTGGGACGGCACGTCGATCTACGACGTCTGCGACCTCGGCCGGCCGCCCGGCAACGGCGTGCGTCCCGACGTCACCAACGCCGAGCAGAACTTCCATACCGACAACAGCTACAACAACGTGCCGCCGCACTATGTCGGCCTGATGTGCCTGCGCACGGCGATGGCAGGCGGCGTGAGCGGCATCGTGAGCTTCGCGGCGGCGCATGAGGAGATGCGCCTAAAACATCCCGATCTGCTGCCGCGCCTCTATCAGCCGTTCTATTTCGACCGGCAGCGCGAGCACGCGCCGGACGACGTCATGACGACGTATCATCCGATGTTCGAGCGCCGGGACGGCCGGCTGATCGCGCGGCTGTCGCATTTCCAGGTGAAGAACGGGCACAAGCTCGCCGGCGTCGAGCTCGATCCGCAAGCCATCGCCGCGCTGGACGCCTTCGAAGCCATCCTCAATGCGCCGGGCATGGCCGCGCGCTTCCAGTTCGAGCCCGGCCAGATGCAGCTGATCGACAACCGCGCGCTCGGCCACAAGCGCACGGCGTTTCGCGACTGGCCCGAGGCGGAGCGCAAGCGCCTGCTGGTGCGCCTGTGGCTGCGCGATTCCGGCAGCCGCGCCTACAACGGCTGACGACCGAACGCTTCGCCGGATTGCGGACTCACCTCTTGGCCAAGGAGTCCGTGAGCCAGGCATAGCTGGGGCACGTCCCGGCCAACATCGGGACGGAAGGCAGCGGTTTTCCGGCCTGGTAGCCTCTCGCCAGCATGCCGAATACGTGCGGATTCCAGGGATAGCCGCAATGTGCCATGTCGGGACGTTCCAGATATCCGAAGTAGGTGGTGTCGTTCGAGACGAGAACGTTGATGACGCGGAACTCCCTGAAATCCTCAGCCAGATGCTCCGGAATGATCCGGTAGGTGAGGAGATCATTGGGATCGGAAAACGCGACCACGGTCATCGGCCCGGCCCCGGGCAGGGCCTGGCGGCGCGCGCGCGACAACAGGCCGAACACGTCACCCTCGGTGGTACGCATTCTTGCAGGCGCCGACGGCGGCTGCGGCTCCAATATCCTGTCCATTGCCACCGAGCCCGCCGCATCCAGCAAAGGCACCTGATTGGCCAGCATGTACATGACCTTCGTCGCGGCAAAACTGTTCGCCAGCCGCTTGATCGCCGTCTTGTCCTCACTGTTGGTTGCGGCGTTCCAGATGTGCAACACGGAGTCGGATACCAGCTTGCTTCCCAGGCTCTCGGTGACCAGCGCCAGGGCCGCGGGCGAACCGCCGGCCGGCACGTCGCATTCGTTGCCGTCGAAGCGGCCGCCCAGGGCGGCGCACACGGTCTCGTTCATGGCCTGGCGAATGTTGTTTCCGTTGGGCCCGCTATAGACCACCACGTCGGTCAGGCAATCGTTGACCAGCCCGTCCTTCAGCTCGCGGTTCAGCGTTGCCCGGATGCCACTGCCCTTGATCGCCGAGCCGTCGTAGGCCAAGGCTGCCTTGTAGGGCGCCGTCAGCAACGACCAGCTGAGAAACATCACCTCGATCGTCCGGCCCTGCGTCGAGATTCGATCCGTGCGCAGCGCTGCGCCATGCTTTCCGACGGGGCGCACGCTCACTGTTTCGGACGTTCCGCCGAGCGCGTCCGCGAGCCGGCGCATGCGGTCGTTTATCCAGTCTGGCGGATGCGTGCACATGCCGTGGGTCCACAGCACCCTCACCGTGCCGGAAGGCGGCACGTTCTCCGCCAGGGTCAGCAAGCCATCGAACGAGCCGCCATCGCCCTCGGTCAGCGCCTCGACAACGGGCGTGGCGTAGGGCGTCGAGTAGGATCTCTGATAATAGATGTAGCCGGCGGCTGCGACCGCCAGAACGCACAACGCCGCGATCGACCAACCGACGCTCTTCACAGGCTCCTCCCCCGAGAAACCGAACGCACTACCGCCGCTTGAGGAGGGAAGCACACATCTCGCATTCGTCCAAGCGAATGCGCCGGCCTTCCCGCCGGACAGTCAGGCGAGATGGCGCTGGAATTCCGGTTGTTTCTTCAGATGCGTACCTTCCTTGGCCAGGATCTTGGCGGTCCGTTCCGGCGCGAAGCCCAGCTCGACGAAGGCCGGCCCGACATTGGCGACCTCGCGATACTCCGCGATCTTGCCGTCGCTGAGCTTCATCATCGACACACCCTCGAAGCCCACCCTCTTGCCGTCGGCCTCGGGCAGCTTCGAGACGTAGCTGAAGGTGTAATAGGCGTAGAGCATCTCGCCGTTGCTCACCGGCCGGTGCATGTCCCAGCGGAAGTCGCGCGCGGTGCGATGGAACCAGTCGTCGACCATTTCGGCGATTCTTTCACGCCCTTTGAAGGCACCGTAGAAGACGTCGTGGTAGACGCCGTCCTCGGTGAACAGGGCAGCGAAGGCCTTGCCGTCGCGGCGTTCGACGGCGGAGCAGAATTCCTTCAGAAGCGCTGTCGTATCCATGATTATTCCTCCCGGAGTTGCCGCAATCATGACTAAACTGGCGCATGCAGCAAGGGAGGCCCGGACATGAGTTTCTGGATCGTCATCGGCGTCATCGTCCTGATCGCGCTGTGGGCCATCGCCGTCTACAACGGCCTGGTTGCCGGTCGCAATCAGGCGCAGACGGCGTGGAGCCAGATCGACGTCCAGCTCAAGCGCCGGCACGATCTCATTCCCAATCTCGTCCAGGTCGTGAAGGACGCCATGGGCTACGAGCAGGAGACGCTCACCAAGGTGGTCCAGGCGCGCAACAACGCCGTCGCCGCGTCCGGGCCCGCCCAGGCCGGCGTGGCCGAAGCGGCCCTCAGCCAGGCGACGCGCGGCCTGTTCGCCCTGGTCGAGAGCTATCCGCAGCTCAAGGCCAACGACAACGTCAAGCAGCTGCAGGAAGAGCTGACCGGGACCGAGAACAAGATCGCCTTCTCGCGCCAGTTCTACAACGACTCGGTCAATGCCTATAACAATCGCCGCCAGAGCTTCCCGGCGGTGCTGGCGGCGGCGTCGCTGGGCTTCGGTCCGATCGAGCTCTTCAACATGCCCGAGGCCGAGCGCGAGGTGCCCAAGGTGGCGTTGCGCTGAGCTGAGCCGGGCCAGCGCACATGAGCGCCACCACCGACTTCGTCGCGGCCCAGCGGGTCAACCGGCGCAACACGATGCTGCTGCTGATCGTCCTGACGGCGCTCGCAGCCCTTGTCGGCTACGTGATCGGCTGGCTGCTCGAAGGCGAGGCATCCGACGCGGTGCCGGTGTGGAGCCGGCTGGGGCTGGCCGCCGCCGCGCTGATGGCCGTCGTCAGCGTCGGCTGGAGCATGATCTCGCTCGCCTTCGGCGACAAGATGGTGCTCAGCATGGCCAACGCGCGGGAGATCGACAAGGCGGACGCGCCGCAGCTCTACAACGTGGTCGAGGAGATGGCGCTCGCCGCCGGCGTGCCGATGCCCAGGGTGATGATCCTCGAGACCGACGCGCTCAACGCCTTCGCCACCGGCAACAAGGTCGGCCACGGCACCATCGTCGTGACCCGCGGCCTGCTGGACACGCTGAGCCGCGACGAGCTGCAGGGCGTGGTGGCGCACGAGATGGCCCATCTCGCCAATCTCGATACGCGCTACATGGTGATCGTGGGCGTCACGGTCGGCCTGATCGCGCTGGTCTGCGACATGCTGCTGCGCACGACCATGTGGGGTGGGTCGGGCCGCAGCAGCAGCGACAAGAAGGGCAACTCGGGCGGCTTGCTCATCATCCTGCTGATCGTCGTGGCGATCCTGGCGCCGATCGCCGCCAAGTTCGTGCAGATGGCGGTGTCGCGCCAGCGCGAGTATCTTGCCGACGCCACGTCGGTGCAGTTCACCCGCAATCCCAACGGCCTCATCTCGGCCCTCGGCAAGCTCGCCGACAAGGCGGCGCCCTTTCCCGGAGTGAGTCGTGCCACGCAGCATCTCTTCATCGTCAATCCGGTGCAGACCTTCACCAGCAAATCGTCGGCGCTCATGGCCACGCATCCCGACATTGCCGACCGCATCGCTCGCCTGCGCAATCTGGGCGGCTAGCCTGGCGTCTGCGGGCGCCTTCGACCTGCAGGGCCATCGCGGCACGCGCGGCCTCGCGCCGGAGAACACGCTCGCGGCCTTCCGTACCGCCGTCGCGCTCGGCGTCACGACGCTGGAGACCGATCTCGCCGTCACCAAGGACGATGTTCTGGTGATCAGCCACGACCCGATGCTCAATCCCGACCTGGTGCGCGGACCCGACGGAAAATGGATCGGCGCGGCGTCCCGATCCACTCGCTCACCCTGGCCGAGCTCAAGCGCTACGACATCGGCCGGCTCGATCCGGCGAGCAAATACGCGCAACAGTTTCCCGAGCAGAAGCCGGTCGACGGCGAACGCTTTCCGACGCTGGCCGAGCTTTTCGCCGCGGCAGGGCCGGATGTGCGCTTCAACATCGAGATCAAGACCGACCCGACCAAACCGGACCTCACCGTCGACCCCGACCGCTTCGCGCAACTGGCGGTCGATGCGATCCGGCTGGGCAAGGCAGGCGGGCGCAGCACGATCCAGTCCTTCGACTGGCGCGGACTGATCGAAGCGCACCGTCTTGCGCCCGAGATCGCCACCGGCTGCCTCTCGATCGAAAGCAACGGCATGGACACCGTCGATCGGGCAAGCGGACGGCCCTCGCCCTGGCTGGCCGGGCTCGATCTGGCCGCCTACGGCGGCTCCGTGCCGCGGCTGGCCAAGGCAGCCGGCTGTACCGTCTGGTCGCCGTTTTGGCGCAACGTCACGCCCGAGAACATCAAGCAAGCCCAGGCGCTTGGCCTGAAAGTGCTGCCCTGGACGGTGAACAATCCGGCTGAGATGGGCCATCTGATCGACATGGGGGTCGATGGCCTGATCACCGACTACCCGGACCGCGCTCAGCCGGTTTTGGCGGCCAAGGGCCTCAAATCCCGCTAGGCGGTTGACTCTGCGGGCGCTGTGTTCTGTATACAGACCATGCGCCCTTTCCAGCCTGAACCCGACCTCAGCGAACGCATCCACGACGCCGTTCTGGACGCCATCTGCTCGGGCGAACTGAAATCCGGAGCCCGCCTCACCCAGGAAGAGCTCGCCCAGCAGTTCGGCGTCTCCCGCCAGCCGGTGCTGCAGGCGATGATGCTGCTGCGCCGCGAGGGCTTCCTGATCGAATCGGGCCGCAAGGGTGTCTGCGTGGCGCCGCTCGACGTCCAGCAGGCGCGCAACCTCTATGTCGTGCGGGCCGCCCTCGATGGCGCGGCGGCGCGGCTGGCGGCGGCGAACTATACGCCCCATCTCGTGCAGCGCGGCCGGCTGCTGCTCGATGTCGGGCGCCGCGCGGTGGCGAGCGGCAACGTGCCCGCGGTGATCGAGGCCGACATCGATTTCCATCTCTTCGTCTACGAGGCGTCGGGCAATCCGGTGATCGGCGAGACCGCCCAGCCGCACTGGCAGCATCTGCGCCGCGTGATGGCGGCCGCTCTCAGCGAAGGCGACCTCCGGGTCAGCGTGTGGGACGAGCATGAAGGCATCTTACGCGCGCTCGAAGCAGGACAGGCGAGCGAAGCCGAAGCGCTCTGCCGCGGCCATGCCGAGCAGATGGCCGACATTCTCACCGGCCGGCTGAAGGTCGTGATTTCCCGCGCGGCCTGAGCGCCGCGCTAAAACAAGCCAGGAGGAACCGCCATGAAGCTCACCCCCGAGCAGCTCAAGCGCTTCGACGACGAGGGCTATCTGTTCTTTCCGGACTACTTCTCGCCCGAGGAGACGCAGATCCTGAAGGACTCGATCCCCGAGGTGTTCGCGCAGCGCCGCCAGGAGAACGTGCGCGAGAAGTCGGGCGACGTGGTGCGCACCGCCTTCGCCGTGCACAAATACCATCCGGTGTTCGAGGCGCTGGTCCATCATCCGCGCTTCGTCGAGCCGGCCGAACAGTTCCTGCGCGACCGCACCTACATCCACCAGTTCAAGATCAACGGGAAGGCCGCCTTCGACGGCGACGTCTGGCAGTGGCACCAGGACTACGGCACCTGGAAGGCCGACGACGACATGCCCGAGGCGCGCGCCATGAACCTCGCGGTGTTCGTCGACGAGGTGAACGAGTTCAACGGCCCGCTGTGGTTCATCCCGCAGAGCCACAAGAAGGGCGCGATCGAGGCCAAGCACGACCTCACCACGACGTCCTATCCGCTGTGGGTGATCGACAACGACACCATCGCCAAGCTGGTGAAGCAGGGCGGCATCGTGGCGCCCAAGGGCGGGCCGGGCTCGGCGATCTTCTTCCACGGCACCCTGGTGCACGGCAGCCCGCCCAACATGTCGCCGTGGGACCGCCAGATCATCTACGTGACCTACAACGCCGTCAGCAACGCCATCCGCCGCTTCAAGCGGCCGGAATACATCGCCCACCGCGACTTCACGCCGGTCGATGCCTGGGAGGACGACGCCGTGCTGCGCGCCGCCCGGCGCAAGCAGGCCGCGGAATAAGAACGCTTACCGGAGGAAACAAACATGAGTCTCCATGGCATGCTTCTGGCGCGCGCCGCCGAAGGCAATCCTCTGCGCATCGGCGTGATCGGCGCCGGCAAGTTCGGCTCCATGTATCTGTCGCAGATCCCGACCACGCCCGGCATTCATCTTCTGG
This sequence comes from uncultured Verrucomicrobiae bacterium, assembly GCA_963786175.1. Taxonomy (GTDB): domain Bacteria; phylum Verrucomicrobiota; class Verrucomicrobiia; order Chthoniobacterales; family UBA10450; genus JAICXG01. The sequence continues at coordinate 57,274 of CAWAYD010000009.1, forward strand.
GCATCGCCGATCTCTCGCCACCGAAGGCAAGGGAGAACCTGGCGCGGTTGGGCTGGAAGCCCGAGGTCACCGCGGCCGGCTCGCTCGCCGAGGCGCGCCGTCACGGCAACACCCATCTCTCCGACGATTGGCGCGCGCTCGTGAGCCATCCCGAGATCGACATCATCGTCGAATCGACGGGCGATCCGATCGCCGCCGTCGAGCATGCGCTGGCGGCCTTCGAGCACGGCAAGAGCGTGGTCATGGTCACGGTCGAGGCCGACGCCTTCTGCGGCCCGCTGCTGGCCAGGCGCGCGGCCGCGGCCGGCGTGATCTACAGCCTGGCCTACGGCGACCAGCCGGCGCTGATCTGCGAGCTGGTCGACTGGGCGCGCACCTCCGGCTTCGAGGTGACGGCGGCGGGACGCGGCCACAAATGGCTGCCGCACTACGCGCAATCGACGCCCGAGACGGTGTGGAAATACTGGGGCCTGAACGAGGAGCAGGCCAAGCGCGGCGGCCTGAACCCCAAGATGTTCAACTCCTTCCTCGACGGCTCCAAGCCCGCCATCGAGAGCACGGCGGTCGCCAATGCGACCGGCCTGACGCCGGCGCCCGACGGCCTCGCCTTCCCGCCCTGCGCGGTCGAGGACCTGCCGTTCGTGATGCGGCCGGCCTCCGAGGGCGGCCATCTGCATCACAAGGGCCAGGTCGAGTGCGCGAGCTCGCTCGAGCGCGACGGCCGCGCCATTCCCTACGAGATCCGCAAGGGCGTGTGGGTCGTGTTCGAGGCGGCGACCGATTACCAGAAGAACTGCTTCGAGGAGTACATGCTCTGCACCGACCCGTCGGGCCGCTACTCCGTGATGTACAAGCGCTGGCACCTGATCGGGCTGGAGGTCGGCATGTCGGTGGCCTCGATCGGCCTGCGCAAGGAGCCGACCGGCTGCGCCATCGGCTTCCATGCCGACGTGATCGCCACCGCCAAGCGCGACCTGAAAGCCGGCGAGATGCTGGACGGCGAGGGCGGCTACACGGTGTACGGCAAGCTGTTCCCGGCCGAGAAGTCGACCGGCCTCGGCAGCCTGCCGCTGGGCCTGGCGCACAACGTGGGCAAACTCCTCGGCGCGCTCGTCGTCGGCCAGGCCCGGCGCGAAGTCGGTCACCTTCCACAGCGGCGCGCCGGGACGGCCGTCGCGGATCCCTGGTACCCGCGTGTGCGGAACCGGCGGGGCGTCGTGGCCGCCCGCGCGCAGCCGGCCGATCTCCGCCGCCAGCTCGCGGGCCCGCGTCACGTGCCGGGTCCGCTGACTGCCGAGCGCCCCGGCCAGCTGGCCAAGCTCGGCGCCGGCCACGCGGGTGGCATCGTCGATGATCGCCACCGCGGGGTTCGCGCCCTCGCCGGTCAGGCCCCATGATTCAAGGGCGGCGATCAGCTCGTCGGGATCGGCCACCCGCACCTCGGCCAGGCCGCTCAGGTACGAGCGATAGCCGTCCAGGAGCAGCCGCATCCGTTCCGCTACGGCCAGGTCTGCCGCCGTGACCCGGTCCGCTGCGGCCTGGACCTCGGCCGACCGCCTGCTTTCCGCTTCCTGGGCGGCCCGCAGCTGCCCCCGCGTGCTGGCGAGGTCGGCGAGCAGCCGGTCCAGCTGCGCGACGGCCCGCGCCTGCCGGTCGGCGATGGCCTGGGCGTCCCGTCTGGCCCGGGTGAGAATGTCCGCCGCCAGCACCTCGGGAGCATCCAGGTAGAAAGGACGCCCGGCCCGTTCGGCTGACGGGGAGTCATCCAGGCCCGCGCTTTCGAGGTGTGGGCCGTCGAAGGCCACGACCGCGGCCTGGTGCTGCCGGGCGCAGCCCGCGTCGGCACCCGTGGCCGCGGCCTCGCGCAGCGCCTGGACGAGCTTGTCACGTCCGGTGCCGGCCCGGTGCGCGGTCGCAGCCGCCTTGTCGGCGTACCGCCCGACCTGGCCGGCGTGCCGATCCCGGTCCGTCTCCTGGACACGCGCCGCATCCTGCTTGCGGCCGGCGTCCTCGCGGAGCTGCTCGAGCCGCTCGGCGTCGCGCATCGCGGGATCGGCCTGCAGCGCGTCCCGGCGCGCTTCCAGCCCGGCCCGCTGCTCTTCCAGTTCCGTGAGGTCGCGCTGCGCTTCCTCCAGCTGCTGCTGAGCGGCCGTGAAGGCCTCCTCGGCGGCGGCGAGGTCCCGGCCCAGCTGTTCGTAGCGGCTCTGCGTCAGCCTCGGCCCGGCGGCCTTGCGCTTGGCCGCGACTTTCGCGTACCGGCGGTAGTGGCCCAGGAAGGCGGTCGCCGCCTCCTGAGCCTCGGCCAGGGAGCGCAGCGCGTCACGTTCCTCATCCAGACCGCGGAACGCGTCGGCCACGGCCGTCACGAGGCCGGGGCTGAGCGGGGGCAGCGCCTCGGTGAGCGCCCTGGACAGCAGCTTCTCGTCGGGCTTCTTCGACAGCTGCGGCTGGCGCAGCTGGATCAGCAGGTTGACCAGGGCCTCGTAGCGGTGCGGCCCGAGGCCGAACAGTGCGCTCGTCCACCGCCCGGCGGTAGTCGGCCGCCCGGTCATAGACGAACCCCTGCGGGCCGATCTCCTCCCGCAGCTTCTCCCTGGTCAGCGGGACCCGGCTGGCGGGCAGCAGCTGCAGGCCAGCGCCGGGGCGCTGGCTGGTGATGAAGAACCAGTGCCGTGCGATGCCGCGCCCGGCGACAGCCTTCAGCCCGCAGCCGATCGTGCAGAACTCCTCGGTGCCGTCGGCGTCCCTGCGGCCGAACTCCAGCCAGGTGTAGCCGAGGCGTTCGGGACTGGGGTGCTTGCCGCCGAGCAGCAGGTTCCACTCCATCCGCTTCTGCCGGTCGCCGTCCGGCTCTACCCGGTGCGGCGCGAGGTCACCGTCGAGCAGGAACGGCAGCGTGAGGGCGAGCACCTTGGACTTGCCGGTTCCGTTGTTGCCGCGCAGCAGCAGACGGCCGTCGTGGAACCAGAACTCCTCCTGGTCGTAGTAGAACATGTCGATCAGGCCGGCCCGCAGCGGCTTCCACCGCTCAGAAGATGGTGCTGGCCGCATCGGCCGCCGCCTTTCTGGTCTGGCTCGTTCCGGTCTTGCTCCCGGGCAGGCGGCCCGGCTCGCGGATGGTGGGCTCGGCGAGGGCGAAGCGGGCGATGGCCGGGCGGGCGCGGATCACGATGCCGGAGCCGTCGCGCGGGGCCTCGATGTCCACCTCGATGAGGCGCAGGGCGGTGAGCTTCTCCAGCGCGACCTCGAGCAGTTCGATCTCCGCGCCGGGATCGGTGACGCCCTTGCGCCAGTAGCTCGCGTGCGCCTGCGCGGCCTGCCGGACGAACGCGAGCAGTTCGCCCCGCGGGACCCGTGCCCGGCCCGCGAGGAACTCGGCGACCAGCAGTGTGACGTGCCCGTCGGTACGCTGCTCGGGCATCCGTACGTCGGTCAGCTCGTCGTCCGGGTCGACCATGGCGACGCCCTCAGCGCGCAGCTCCGGCAGCAGCCCGGTCGCCTCGCTGATCCGCCCGGTGATGTTGTGCCGCTGGGCGACCAGGTAGGCACGCACGTCTTCGGCCAGCTCGTCGTAGTAGACGACCGGGTCGTCGAGCAGCCGCCGGGTCAGCATTCTGCGCAGCGCCTGGTTGCGCAGTTCGTCGGTTTCGGCGACCGGCTCGGCGGTCAGTTCGGCGAGCCTGGCCTCGAATGCGCGGGCGGCAATGGTCGACGGGCCCCTGCTGCCGGTCAGCAGGACGCCCAGTACCGGCCGGCGCACGTCGTACAGCACGTCGGCGCCTGCCGACAGGTACGCGTCCTCGTCTCCGGCGACCCGGCTGAGCACGCCCCAGCCGAGCAGTAGCCGGACCACGGCCACGAGGTCCGCGCGGTCGCTCCTGCTGTCCATCCTCAGCGTGAACCCGGTAGCCGCCAGGGCGGGTTCGGCGGCGGCGGTGAGCACGGCGTCGGCGAGGCTGCCGAGCGTGGTCTGCGCGTCGGCGCGGGCGAGCGCCGACAACGCCAGGCAGAGCGCGACGTACCGGCGGCGGCTGAACGGCTCCTTGTTGTGCCCGCGAGCGGGATGGGTCGCGTCGCAAGCCAGCGGGGCGGTCTTGAACAGCCGGGCCGTCTCCGCGTCCGCGGCCAGCCGCCAGCCGGTCTCCCGGCGCAGCCAGCCGCTGAGCGCCGGCAGGTGCCGCCGGACCAGCATGAGCGACTCGGCGTCGTCGGCGGTGACGAGCAGCGGCTTGGCGAGCAGGGCGCGGAGGGCGGCCTGGCGCTGCGCCTTTTCCTCGGCGGGGATCATGGCACCAGGTTCGTGATCTCGATGACGTGCTCGGGACCGGTGAGCACCCCGTCCTCGGTCTTGATCGCGGCCGTGCCGCCGCCCGGGACCAGGCGCAGCCGCACCTCCAGGCTGCCGTCGTTGGTCACGGTCTTCACCTCGGTGTCGCCGGGCGCGCGTGCCGCGAGCGCATCGCCCAGCAAGCTGAGGAAGAGGCGGAACGCCTTCGGGTCGAGCACGTCCAGGCCGGACAGCAGCGTCGGCCCGGTAGTGCCCAGCCGCCGCCGTGCCTCGGCGGTCTGCGCGGCCTCCTGCTCCGCCTGGTGGCGCAGCAGTTCCCTGGCCGCGGAGCGGTCCCTCACCTGACTGGGCTTGCCGCGCCGCTCGTAGCTCCCGGTCTTCCTGAGCTGCGGCGAAATCCGGATCGGCGGGGCCTCGCCCCACGGCGTCCCGGCCGGCACGTTTTCCCACTCCTCGGCGGTGTCGCCGGTGACGGACAGGTGCCGGGCGGGGGACAGGCCGAACGCCGCCCGCCACAGCCGGTGAGCCGCCGCGTCGTCCGGGGCCTCGGCGAACCACCGGGCGAGCGCAGCGAAGTCCGCCGATCTGTCCGACCGGCCGGAACGCCGCTCGTTGAGCAGGCCGACCGTGTCGACGAGCTGCTTGATCGCGGTCACCGCCGCCTGCCGCAGCAGCCTGGCCTGGGATGGACGGCCCGCGTCCCGCGAGGTGAACCAGTCGTCCAGGCCGCGCCACCGGTTTCGCCACGCGTCGAGAGCCTGCTCTTCCGCGTGGGCCAGCGCCGCTGCCGCGTCCGCCCCGTCGGGAGCCGCGTCGGCGGCCTCGCGCCTGGCGGCGACGGCCAGCAGCCGCTCGTGACCGGCGGCTTCCAGGTCAGCTAGCAGGAGCGCGATCTGGGCACCGGAGTTGGCCAGGTCAGCGATGAACCGGTTGATGTAGTCGATCAGCCGTTCCTTGTACGCGATGAAGCCGCCGACGTCTCCGTCGGAGAAGTCGATCGCGCGGCGCAACGCGGACATGAACGCCTGAGCGTTATCAGCCAGTGAGGAAAACCGTTCCGCCACTGACAGCAGCAGCAGGTGAACCTTGGCCGGGTCGGGATCAGCCTCCCGGGCCAGCGCGAGCAGCGCCTGGAGCTGGCCGGCGATGTCGGCCAGGGCGACCGACTGGAGCTGGCCCCGCCGGGCGAGCGCCTCCTCGTAGAACGAGATCGCCTGCTCGGCCGCGTGTCCTTCGGCCGTGAGCTGGTACAGCGACCGCTTACGGTGAAAGTCCTCCACCGTGGTGACGCGGCTGGTGTCGACGTCAGCCCGCAGGTTGCCCCACTTGACCAGCTGCTCCAGCGCGTCGGTCAGCTGGTCATCGGCCTCGATCCGCAGCTCGGCGGCGACGTCCTCCGGGCGCAGGTGCACGATGAAGCGCTCCTTCGCCCGGGTGAAGACCCGGAGCACGCGCCGGTAATGCTCGGCGTGCGGAACGCCGAGATGAGTGAAAGGCTCCGCCGCCACGGGAACGTCGCCCTCCGGCTTCCCCCGCCCGCGCGACGACGATCGCACTTCGTCAGCCACGCGTACATCGTGCCGCATGCCACCGACAAAACGCGCGAACTCGCCGCCCGCTGACCGGAAAATCACATACCGGAAATGGGCGCGCGGCAGCGGACCCGGACCTATTGCGGTAATCGGGCTTGGTCAGAGGCGGTATGGGTTAGGCGGGCTTGGTGAGGGTGATGTCGAATCCGAGGGCCTGGATCTGCCGGATGTGGTTGCGCAGCTTGCGGTCGGTGTCGAGGCGGGCCTGGTAGTAGCCGGGGCCGAGGTCGGTGAAGCGGGCCTGGGGATCCTTGAGCAGGTGCCAGATGATGACCAGGATGGAGCGGGCCACGGCGACCTGCGCCTTGGCTTTGCCGCGGTGGCGGGCGATCCGGTGATAGCGCTCGCCGAGGAAGGTAGCGGTTGCGGCGGCGCCGATGGCGGCCTGGCCGAGGCTGCCGCGCAGGTACCCATTGCCTTCGCCCTTCTTGCCGGCCCGGGTGCGGGTGCCGGATTGGCGGGCCGAGGGGCACAGCCCGGCCCAGGACACCAGATGGGCCGCAGTGGGGAACCGGCTCATATCCAGGCCCGTCTCGGCGATGATGGACCGGGCCAGGTCCTCGCTGATGCCAGGGATCTGCGCCAGCCGGGCCACTGCGTTCAGCACCGGGGCACCGGGACTGCCGCCGGCGTGCGGGCCGGTGGTCCCGTCCGCATCGGCGCCCCAGGCTTCGGGCATCGCCGCGGCCAGCTCGGCGGCCCGGGCGCCCAGCTGGGCGATCTTGGCGTCCAGGGACGCGATCTGGTCCAGCAGCAGCCCGGCGAGCTCGCCGTGGTGATCATCGAACATGCCGTCCAGGGCCTCGAGCAGGTCATCGTGCTTGGCTCTCATCCGGCCCCGGGCCAGGCCAGCCAGCACCCGGGGGTCGCGCTGGCCGGCGATCAGCGCCTTGATCATGTCCTGCGCCGACACTGTGGTCAGCTTGCTGGCCACGCTCGAGAGCTTGACCAGCGCTCCTTCCAGCAGCTTTTCCAGCCGCTGCCAGCAGCGGGTCCGCTCCTGGATCAGCCGGGTCCGCATCCGGGTGTAGTCCCGCAGGTCCCGGACCGATACCGCGATGAGGCCGGCGCCGGCGCAGCAGGCGGTTTGGGTTTCGGCCTGATGACTTTTTGTGGCGCAACCATTCGCTCCGGTTTCGAAGTCGTGGCAGAAGCGGTCGATCTGCGGCGCAAAGTGGAAGCCGCCGACATCGTGATTACAGGCGAAGGAAAGCTGGATCAGCAAACGCTTTCGGGAAAAGCGCCTGCCGGGCTCGCTGAGCTGGCCCGTGCTTTCAGAAAACCTGTTTATGCCATCGTCGGTCAAGTGGCAGCCGATGTGGATGCGCGACAACTATTCGCGGAAGTCGTCCCGCTCGAAGACCGAAGCGAAAACTTTCATGAAACACCGGCGCTCCTTGAAACCCGCGCGCGCGATCTGGCTCTGCGCTTTTCGAAAGGCGAGAGCCGATGATGGGACTCGAACCCATGACCTGCTGATTACGAATCAGCTGCTCTACCACTGAGCTACATCGGCGGGCGAAGAAGGCGCCAAGATGACATTCCATGCCTGACGGAGCAAGCAACCCTGCACCCCCGCAGTTGCAATTGGTGTTTTTCTCACTTCGGATTAGAATGGCGCCCACGAAAGTTGATGGACGCTGATTTTCCGAGCGAGCGCGCGGCTTTCGTCTTTTCCGACCCGGCCGGGCGCAGATGGCCGCGCCTCCGATTGGCATTGCTCTTTGGAGGGATCGCGGCGTTTCTTGCCACGATCTTTTTCGTCCAGACACTGTTCGTTACGCCTCAACTCCAGCTCCCATTCACGCTCCGCCAGTTGAAGGGTCAGTTGAAGTCGCTGCAGAAGAAGAATCCCGCCGGCCAACTCCCGACTAACGTTCCATTGTGGGAAAAATTTCTCGCTACACGCGCCGCGTTGAGAAAACACACGCCACCGACCGCCACGCCCGTCCCCCGTCGCCCTGCAACCGGGGATGAAGTGCGGATGGCGTTCTACACGAACGACGATCCCTACAGCTATCAGTCGCTCGAAAAACACGCTTCTCAGCTAACCCACGTTTGCCCGGAATGGTTCTCGCTGGTTGATGGCCTCGGCACACTCCAGGTCGACGGCGATGTGCGCCTGCCAAAACTTGCCGCCGCCAGAGGTTTCGCGCTCATGCCGCTCCTGAGCAATCTCTCGGCCGACGTTTGGCAACCGGAAGCTGTGGAAAGCCTCGCTCATGGACCGACAGATCGGCAGGAGCGTTTTCTTGCCCAGCTCATTAGCGAACTGCAAAAAGCGAAAGCCGCCGGTGTGGTGATCGACTGGGAGCAGGTCGACCCCGCGTATCAAGCGGACATCACCAGCCTCGTCACAAAGATGGCTGCCGCGTTGCACGCCGCTCATCTCCAGCTTTGGCTGTGCGTCCCGCCAGGACAGGACTTGGATTTCATCGATTTCGATAATCTCTCCGACGATGTCGATCGTTTTGTCGCGCTCCTTTTCGACGAGACATCCGACACCGATTCGCCCGGGCCGCTCGCCTCGCGGCAATGGTTTGAATCGTGGCTGCGTGCCCTGATGGAGCAAGCCGATCCCGAGCAATGGATCGTCGCGCTTGGCAACTACGGGTATGATTGGACGAGCGGAGAACATCGGGCGGAGTTGATCAGCTTTTCGGAGGCAATGAATCGCGCAAACATTGCCGGCGTCGACGGCGGAGCAGTCGCGCCACCCGATCATGAATGGGATTTCGATTACCAGGACGCCGGGACAGATCACTCCGTCTGGTTTCTCGACGTTGTTAGCTTTGTGAATCAGTTGCGCACAACGCGTGACGCGCACGCCGGCGGCTTCGCCATCTACCGGCTCGGAACGGAGGACACTGCGATTTGGGACGCGATCAATCTACCGCGGCATCTTTCGCCTAACGACTCCCATCTGAACGCACTAAACACTCTCAAAGGCACGGACACCATCACTGACGTGGGTGAGGGCGAGATCGTAAGCGTCGACGAATCGCGCTCCGATGGAGCGCGGAAAGTTGAGGAAGGCAAAGACGGTCGTCTGCAAGCGAGCTATCTGCGTTTTCCGGAATTCCCAACTCTTTATCACCAGGGGGCAGGTGGCGAGCATCAGGTCGTGCTGACATTCGATGACGGCCCTGATCCGAAGTGGACGCCGCGGGTTCTCGATATCCTGAAAGCCAACGGTGTGAAAGCCGCCTTTTTCCTAGTGGGTGTGAACGCGGAGAAATATCCTGGTCTCGTCAGGCGAATCGTCGATGAAGGTCACGAGATTGGTAGTCACACTTACTACCATCCCAACCTCGCTATCTGCTGGCCGGAGCATATCCGATTGGAATTGAACTCCACCCAGCTTCTTCTGGAAACCATCACCGGTCGCTCGACCACGCTCTTTCGTCCGCCTTATGCCGCGGATACCAGCCCTTCGTCGTTAGCCGAGTTGGCGCCACTCCGCATCGCCAACGAGATGAACTATCTCGTCGTCCTGGAAAACATCGATCCTCAGGATTGGGCTCGACCCGGCGTGGATGTTATTCTACGGAGGATCAAACAACAGCGACGCGACGGCAGTATCATCCTGTTGCACGATGCGGGCGGCGATCGCTCTCAAACCATTGAGGCGCTGCCGCAGATCATCGACTGGTTGCGCGTCCGCGGCGATACGATCGTGCCGCTAAGCCAGCTCATTGGTAGCTCGCGCGATGCTGTCATGCCTCCAGTGGGCAAAGGGCAACGCTTGCCACGACTGGTCAGCAGCGCGGGCTTTCGCGTTTTTCATGCCGTCGAAGAATTCCTCTGGGCGTTCATGATTGTCGCTACGGCGCTCATCGTCGTGCGTACGTTGGTCGTCATTTATCTCGCGGCGCGCTTTCGCCGCCGGGCGGCATCCGATGAAAACTTCACACCGCCGGTTAGTGTCCTCATCGCTGCTTTCAATGAAGAAAAGGTGATCGCGGCGACCTTGCGCGCGGTGCTGGCGAGCGAATATGCGGGCGAACTGGAGGTTGTGGTAGTCGATGATGGCTCGCGCGATGAAACCTCGGCTGAGGTGGATAAGCTGATGCAAATCGACAAACGTGTTCGCCTGGTTAAGCAAAATAATCGCGGCAAAGCCGTAGCGTTGCAGCGCGGCTTGTCATTGGTCCGCCACGAACTGGTGGTTTTCCTCGATGCCGATACTCACCTGCAAAGCGATACTCTGCGTCACCTCATCAAACCGATGGAAGAGGACACGGTGGTTGCTGTTTCCGGTCACGCCAAAGTCGGTAACCTGCGGAGTTTCATCGCGCGTTGCCAGGCACTGGAATACACCTGCGGATTCAATCTCGATCGTCGCGCTTACAATCGCTGGAACTGCATCACCGTTGTGCCTGGCGCGATCAGCGCCATCCGCCGCTCCGCAATCGCGCGCGCCGGCGGACTAAGTCTTGACACCCTGGCCGAAGATACTGACCTGACTCTCACTCTCCATCGTGGTAAGGGGCGGATCGCTTATGTCCCTGAGGCAATCGCATGGACGGAGGCGCCCGAAACCTTGCGCGCACTTGCCCGCCAGCGTTTTCGCTGGGCCTACGGCACGTTACAATGTTTGTGCAAGCATCGCGATCTGGTCTTTAACCTACGTTATCGCGCGCTCGGCTGGTTTAGCCTGCCTAGTGTCTGGTTCTTTCAGATTATTCTGATCGCCATAACTCCGGTGGTCGACCTTTTCCTGCTTGCGTCGCTTCCTTTCGGCGCCTGGTCGGCAGTGCTTCCCTTCGTGGGTATCTTTCTGGCGATGGACGTGATTTTGGCCACACTCGCCTGCGCCCTCGAGCGCGAGCCCCTTATTCATGCGTGGCGGATTCTTCCCATGAGACTAATCTATCGTCCGCTTCTGAGTTACGTCATTTGGAAGGCGATCCTGCGCGCTCTTGAAGGTGCCTGGGTCGGCTGGGGAAAGCTGGACCGGACTGCCTCCGTCCCTGTTCGGGTATAGTTACTCTGTGAGGGTCGCAAAAGTCAGCGAGCTAGCACTCGCTTTAAGTGGCCTGGCCTTATTCTCAGGGGGGACGGTCCAGGCCGCAAATCATTCATATGACTCGCCTTCTCTTAGCTGCACCGCGATCGTCGACACATTGCATCCACTAAACTCGGTCGATCCCGCGCGCGCCTTGGGAGCAGGCGTCGATGGTCATGAAAAAGGGGAGTGTGCTACCATGCTCTCCCCGTCACATATTGAGCTGATGCTTTCGGCGGGGTTGCGCCCGTTGACTTATCGATTGCGCACCGAACTGGGAGTCGAGACCTGGCATTGGAATCCCAGAGGTAAGTGGAGCGAACCAGAGAAGGCGTGTGGTTACTGGACCTCCGATGATTCACTCGGCCCACTCATTGGAGTTTCCTATGGCTACCGGTTACCCCGTCGGGGGAATACCGTTGACCAGGCGAACAACGACGGTTATTCCCGATTAACCGATGGAGATAGCGGTAGCTACTGGAAGAGTAATCCTTACCTCGATTCACACTTCACAGGAAAGCCCGAATCCCCCCAATGGATTGTGATCGATCTTGGTCGACCAAAGGCCATCACTGCGATCCGTATTGCCTGGGCTGCTCCTTACGCGGAAAAGTATCGAGTTGAATATTGGCCCGGCGATGACCCAATGCACCTGCACGCTGATCAGCAGGATCGCTGGATCCCTTTCCCAACCGGAGAGGTGAACAACAATACCGGAGGCGAACGAATAACCAGACTTAGTGACAAATCTTTGGTGGTGCAGTTTGTTCGCGTGGTTATAACCGCCAGTTCTCACACGGCTCTCGATCCGTCAGCTGATATTCGCGACTACCTGGGATTTGCCATTCGCGAGATCGGTCTCGGCAATCTAACCAGGCGAGGCAAATTCCGCGACCTAGTCCGTCACGTCGCGGCGCATGACGGTCAAACCATCACTTACGCCTCTTCCACTGATCCATGGCATCGTGCCAGCGACATCGACTATTCAATCGAACAACCCGGGCTTGATTTCATCCTCCAGAGCAAGCTGACCTCTGGGCAGCCCACGCTGATCCCGGTTGGACTTCTTTATGATACTCCGGATAACTCCACCGCGGAGGTCAGCTATATCCTGCAACGAGGTTATAGCGTCGACGAAGTAGAGTTAGGCGAGGAACCGGATGGTCAATGGGTTGCACCTGAAGACTACGCCGCACTCTATCTGCAAACCGCTCAACGCCTGCGACGCCAGAGTCAGCGGCTAAAGCTTGGGGGGCCAAGTTTGCAGAGCTTTGAAGATCAGCTTCTGGCGTGGCCAGATTCCAATCACAATCGCTCGTGGATGAATCGCTTCCTGCAACGAATACGAAGCGAGCATCAGGATCTCGATTTTGTTTCCTTCGAGTATTACCCTTTTGACGAGATCTGCGAAAGCACGTCGCGCAACCTCAAGGAGGTAGAACCGCGCCTTACAGCTATGATATCGAGCCTCCGACGTGATGGAGTACCGGCCGACATCCCATGGTATCTTACGGAGTACGGATACTCTGTCTTCGCCGGCAAGCCAGAAGTCACAATGGATGGGGCTCTTTTCACCGCGCAAACGGTGGGCACTTTTCTGAGTCTGAAAGGAAGTCGCACTTATCTATACGGCTATGAGCCGGGTTATCTCATGAATGAGCTGGGCTGCTCCTGGGGAAATTTGATGATGTTGCAAATGGATTCCAAGACTCCGTCGATTCAGCGGCTTTCGACTTATTATGCCTGCCAGCTGATGACTCAGGAATGGATGTCGCCAGCAGGCGGCAAGCATCAGATCCTGCCGGTGAAGTTACAAATGAACCACGAGGCACATGCTTTCCAAGCCTATGCCGTGGCACGACCCGATAATCAGCTGTCACTCATGCTGGTTAACGACGGCCTCTCAGTTTGGGTTGATCTACATGTCCAATTTGAGGCGTTTCAGGGAAAGCTACAATCCTTTGGCGGGACGGTGGAACAAATAACCTACTCGCAGGAGCAATATGAATGGAAGAGTTCCGGGCGGAATGGACACCCGCTCCGCTCGCAACCACCCGAAAGACAAACCCTCCCCGCTTCCCCTTCGTATCGTATCCCTCCTTACTCTCTCACCATTCTGCGCGGTAGCCTGCAATGAGGCCGATCTTAAGCTGGCTTAGTCTTTGCGTCTTAGTGACGACTGCTGGATGTGAGAAACATGCGCCGTCGCTCACCCAATCTTCGTCCAAGGAAACACAATTAGTTGTCCCTGACCATGGCGCCTACACCGGGGCCTTCATCGACTTTGGTGGCGTGGAGGATCAGGTCTCACTCGAAGGTATCGAGGGTTTTGAACAAACCGTCGGCAAGCACCAGGCGATCATCGCTTCGTCGAGTTTTTGGGGAGAGCAGAGTTTCCCGATGGCGAACCTGGCCTTGATCTGGCGGCATGGCTCGCTTCCGTTGGTCTTTTGGTCCCCTTGGGACAGGCCTTATGAACAGAGGAAGGGTCCTGATCGCTTTAGTCTTAAGTCCATTCTCGAGGGTCGGTGGAATCGTTACATCGATGACTGGGCCGATCAGGCACGGACTTTCGGGAAGCCGATGATCGTCTCGTTCTGCAATGAGATGAATGGCGACTGGTTTCCTTGGTCGGGAACCTATTATGGCGCTGGGCGTAAGTTAGGAACGAAAACAGACGCGACGCGGGAATGGGAAGGCCCCGAGACCTTCAAGCAGGCCTATCGGTATGTCGTAGACCGAGTCCGTAAACGTGGCGCGGGCAATATCCAATGGTTATTCCAAACGAATAACTACTCCTTTCCCATGGATACATGGAACTTTGCTCCGGCATATTACCCTGGCTCCGATTATGTCGACTGGCTGGGCCTGAGTGTCTACGGAAAGCAGTTTAACGACGAGCCATGGGTCGATTTCTGGCCGTTGGTCGACTGGCCTTACCAGGAAATCGCGCGGCTTGATCCGCACAAACCAATCATGATCGCGGAATGGGCCACAGCTGAGTTTCCGCGGGCTGGCGACAAAGCAAAGTGGATTCGGGAAGCCTTCGCCATTATGCGGGACAACCTGCCTCGAGTGAAGGCGGAAGTGTATTGGCACGAGCGCTGGCAGAACGAGGACGAGAGCTATAGTAATCTGCGAGTGAATTCATCGCCGGAGGCGCTCGAAGCCTACCATAAGTCTGTCGCAGATCCTTATTGGTTAGGGGACCTTATTCTGCGCCCGCGCAGCTAAGTCATTGATCGCTGTGTAAGAGAGCCCGTGGGAAGAACCCAACTTAGACACTAAAGGCTTCGTTGATCACGCAAGCCTGCTCGCGTTTGTGGACGGCGAGGGCGCCGACCGCCGGGCTCGCGCTGGCATTGCGGCCGGCGTAGAGAATCTCCTGGCCTAACAGTGACCGTAACCGCGGCTCGATATAGGTCCACGCGCCCATGTTTTGCGATTCCTCCTGGCACCAGACGATCTTTTTTGCCTTTGTGAAGGGTTCGAGAATGGCGCGCAGCTTTTCCTCCGCCAATGGATAGAGCTGCTCCAGCCGGACGAGCGCGGCATTTTCGATTCCTTGCTCAAGGCGATGGCTTAGCAGGTCGTAATAGACTTTGCCCGAGCACAGGATGATGCGATCGACTTTGTCCGGCGACCCCGTTTCCGGTCCCGGCAAAATCTCCGAGAAATTGCCACGCGTAAAATCCTCCGTGCGTGAAGCGGCTTGTTCGGAGCGGAGCAGACTTTTTGGCGTCATGATGATGAGGGGCTTGATGAAGTCGCGCTTCATCTGCCGGCGCAGAACGTGAAAGTATTGCCCGGCGGTCGTCAGGTTGCAGACTTGAATGTTGTCTTCCGCACAGGCTTGGAGGAAACGCTCGAGGCGGGCGCTGGAATGCTCCGGTCCCTGGCCTTCGTAGCCGTGCGGCAGCAGCAGCACGATGCCGCTGGGACGTTGCCATTTCGATTCTGCCGAGACGAGGAATTGATCGATAATTGTCTGCGCGCCATTGGCAAAATCGCCAAACTGGGCTTCCCAGAGGCAGAGCATTTTTGGGTAGTCGAGAGAGTAGCCGTAATCGAATCCAAGCACCGCGGCCTCCGAGAGCAGACTGTTGTAGATGCAGATGCGCGCTTGATTCGGCGCGAGATGAAGCAACGGCAAATAAGGTTGGCCGGTTTTCGCGTCGTAAAGCAACGCGTGGCGATGACTAAACGTGCCGCGGCGACTGTCTTGTCCCGACAACCGGACCGGCACGCCTTCGAGCAGGAGCGAACCGAAGGCGAGCGCTTCGGCAAAACCCCAGTCATATGGGCCGCCAGCACTAAAAACCTCGCGCTGCCGATCGATCGTGATCCGTTTCACCTTTGGCAGGACATTGAAATTTTCCGGCACTCTCGTCAGGCCATCGACGATCTGCTTCAACATCTCGGGCGTGATCGCGGTCGGGGTCGTGTCGCAGGTGTACTTGGGCTGGAAAACCGCGGTCGATTCACGGAAGCGATCTTTGCGTTCGGCGCGCTCTTTTTCGATCGACTTCACCTCGTCGAGCGTCATGTCGAGCCGCAACTCAAATTCGGCTTCGAGCGACGCTGCGTCTTCCACGCTCAGGACACTGGATTCGAGCAGCTCTTTTTTGTAAAGCTGTGCAACCGACGGACGCTTCGCGATCCTGGCGTACAGATCGGGTTGGGTGAAAAGCGGCTCATCCCCTTCGTTGTGCCCGTAGCGACGGTAGCAATACATGTCGATAACAACGTCGCGTCCAAATTCCTGCCGAAAATCGAGCGCCGTTTCAGTAACAAAACGGACCGCGACCGGATCGTCGCCGTTCACGTGGAAGATCGGAACCTCGATCATCTTCGCAATATCGGTCGCATACATGGAAGAGCGCGCATCTTCCGGCAAAGTGGTAAAGCCGATCTGATTATTCACCACCACGTGCACCGTTCCGCCGGTGCAGTAACCATCAAGCTGTGACATGTTGAGCGTCTCCGCGACGACGCCTTGTCCGGCGAAGGCAGCATCACCATGCACGAGGAGCGGCAAAACTTTCCGCCGGTGCTCGGTATCACCGCGAATGCGTTGCCGCGCGCGCGCGATTCCCTCCACGACGGGATCGACCGCCTCGAGATGACTCGGATTGGCCGCAAGGCGGATTTCCACTTCGCCACCCTCTGGAAGTTTGCGGACGGTGCGATAGCCGAGGTGATATTTCACGTCACCATCACCGGCCACCAGCTCGGGAATGTAGTTCGTGCTGAACTCAGTGAAGATGATATTGAGGGATTTCCGCAGGAAATTGGCGAGGACATTGAGCCGGCCGCGATGGGCCATGCCCATGCAAATCTCCTCTATACCTTTAACGGGACAGCGGCGCAGAATCGTGTCGAGAATCACCAGGAGCGACTCCGCACCTTGAAGGGAAAAGCGCTTTTGCCCGACGTAACGCGTGTGCAGGAAAACCTCGAACGCTTCTGCTTCGAGCAGCACTCGCAAAAGGGCAATCTCGACCTGCGTCGAGGCGTGGTGTTTCGCCGGCCACGACTCAATCCGATCGCGCACCCAATTCCGAATGCGCGGATTCTGGATGTGCTGAAATTCAGTACCAATGGTGTCGGCATAAATTTCCTCCAGGCGCTCGATCATCTCGCGCAGGGTCATCGTCTTGCCATTGAGAAAAAAATTAGAGGAGACGCGCCGGTCGAGATCCTGCTGGCTGAAGCCAAGCTCGTGCAGGCTAAGGAGCGGATTTTGCGGCCGCGTCTCGGCCAGTGGATTCACGCGGGCGATCGTGTGACCGAGGGTGCGATACGCGCAAACCAGACCGTCGACGCGAGTCTGGAGTGACGTTTCGGAGGCCGCAGGGGGAACAGCGGTTGGGGTCGAGGTGCCATTCCGTTGCGGCGTGTTTCCGAGCTCAAAACCTTCAAAAAATGCCTGCCAGGCAGTGTCGACCGATTCAGGATTCTTCTCCCAACAGCGGTAATTTTCCTCGATCAGATCGAGATTGGCACGACTGGCGAACGATGGATGCATGCTGCAAGTACTCTCGCGGCGATTAGTCGCCGGGCAAGTTGACAGTCCGAGGCCGGCTTCGATGTTCGAAGGCCAAAAAGCACGACAATGACAGTCGGAAAAAATTCTCGAATCAATCATCAGGGACGCGAGCGATTTCACCGCAGCGCTGGATCTGTTGCCTCCGGCCGAGGCGCATCCAGTGTTACGTGGACACATGAAGTGGGAAATCGTTAGGCAACAGGGAACCGATGAAGTCTAAGCAAAAGGTGGCTCGCAAGGAGAATTGCATTGCAACCGCGGGGGGCACTTTCAAAACAAGCTTTCCTGGGAAGAAGCTGGTTGCGCTGGTATTCGTCGCTCTGACCTCCATCGCTTTTGCTCAGGTGCCGGAGCCGCCGCCCACACCCGATCCGGCCTCGGAGCCGGCGGTTCTCGCGGTGGCGAAGGTTTTGCCCGCAGTAGTCAATATCAACACTGAACGCATCGTTAGGCGAGAAGTGCGCGATCCGTTTGACGATTTCACCGCGCAGTTCTTTGGGACTTATCGCTCTCGCCCGCGTGAGATTCGCCAGCGGCTGCAAAGCCTTGGCTCGGGATTCATCGTCGATCCCGCAGGTTACATCGTAACCAACGAGCATGTGGTTGAGCGCGCGGCCGATCTCAAGATTGAAGTCATCATGAACGACAACAAGACTTACAAGGCGCGTTACATCGCTGGCGATCCGAAGAAGGATCTGGCCTTCATTAAGATCGATAGCGACAAACCGCTGCCCTACATAAATCTGCACGACATTTCGCCGAATTTGTTAGGCCAAACCATCATCGTCGTAGGTAATGCGCTCGGTTATGGCAGCTCGATCAGCCGTGGCGTTCTTAGCGGTGCAAAACGCGATATCACGATCGATAATATCGATTATCATGACCTCCTGCAGACTGACGCCGCCATTAATCCCGGGAACAGTGGTGGTCCGCTAATCGATCTCTCCGGACGACTTGTCGGAGTCAGCTCGGCCAAAATGGCCTTCACTCCGCAAGGCGTTCCGACGCAGGGTCTGGGCTTTGCCATTCCGGCGGATGTCGTTAGGCAAACGGTGGATGAATTTAAAAAGGTGGCGGACAAGCGACCTTCGCCGCGGGCCAGTGCCTCCGAAGAAGCTTCCGGCTCGACGCGTGCCGACCGCATGTTTGGCCTGCAGCTGCAAGACCTGACTAACGATCTCGCTGATGCACTCGGTTTCGCGCGCGGCAAAGGCGTGCTGGTGAGCGCGGTTGAGCCCGGTAGTCCGGCTGACGATGTCGGATTTGAGCGAGGCCTGGTCGTTTATCGCATCGGGAAATACGACGTGAATTCGGTCAGAGATGTCGAGCGTTTGCTCGCCCAGGCAAACACGGGCTCGAGTGTCGATTTCGCGGTCGGGGTCATCCCGCGCAGCGGACGAGGGCGACGGGTGGAGACGGTTAATCTCGAGGCGCGGTGAAAAAATTTTTACCGAAAAATTTGCCAACGCTTTTCGCCTGGCGTTGTCAGTAAGAACTCACTGCAGCATGATCAAGGTCGAAAATCTTACCAAACGCTATGCCGGGCAGACAGCGATCGACGATCTGACTTTCGAAGTCGGCAAGGGTGAAATCATGGGCTTCCTCGGGCCCAACGGTGCCGGCAAGAGCACAACGATGCGCATCCTTTCCAGTTTCATGCCGCCGACTTCCGGGCGCGCTTCCATTGCCGGCTTTGACGTTTTCGAGAAGTCGCTCCAGGCTCGCGCCCATCTCGGCTACATGCCCGAAAACGTGCCGCTCTATAACGACATGCGCGTAACCGAATACCTGGAATACCGCGCCGCTTTGAAAGGCGTGCCGCGCCGCCGAATGAACGAGCGTATCGGTGATGTGAAAGAGTTATGCGGCCTGAAAGAGGTTGAGAAGAAGCTGATCGGCGCATTGTCCAAGGGTTATCGGCAGCGGGTAGGTCTGGCCGATGCGCTCGTTCATGAGCCCGATCTGTTAATCCTCGACGAGCCGACGAGCGGGCTCGACCCCAATCAAATTCGACAGGTGCGAGAGCTAATTCGCAACCTCGGTCGTCAACACACCATCCTTCTTTCGACTCACATTCTGCCGGAAGTAGAAATGACCTGCAGCCGCATCATCATTATCAACCGCGGGAAGATTGAAGCTTGCGATACGCCGGAGAATCTCGTGAACCAGATGCGGACTGCGACCGGCGTGCGACTGGAAGCGAAAACCGGCCATGACAACGGTCTCGAAGAACTGAAGAAGATCGCCGGAGTGAAAGACATTAGTCTAACGGCCGATGAAGACTGGCAGGTCTTTTCCTTGCGGACTGAAGCAGGAACAGATGTGCGGCCGGAAGTCTTTCGCCTCGCCAGTGACCGGCACTGGATAGTACGAGAGCTATCGCAACGAAAAGCAACCTTGGAAGATGTCTTCGTCGAGATTACGCATGCGGATGAGTAGGATCTCGACGTTTGTCTAACGATGCGCAAGTTCGTCACCCTTCTTTCTCGCGAGATTAGAAGCTACTTTTACTCGCCGATCGCATACATCGTCCTAGTCTTTTTCCTCCTCGTCAGCGGAGTGGACTTTTACTTCCAAGTATCCTTCATGAACCAGCGTGCGGTGGAGTACTCCGTACAGGAGGCGTTCTTTAATTCAGTCTTCTTTTGGTTCGCCTTTGTCCTCATCTTCCCGCTCATCACCATGCGGCTCTTCGCGGAAGAGTTTAAGCTCGGGACAATCGAGCCGCTCATGACGGCCCCGGTGCGCGACTGGCAAGTGGTACTCTCGAAGTATTTCGGCGCTCTCTTTTTCTATGTCATCCTTTGGCTTCCGACACTGCTCTACTTTGTCGTTTTTCAAGCGATTACCCGGCAGCCGGCCGGCAGCTCGACCGGAGCTTATCTTGGAAGCTACCTTATGCTCCTTCTTCTTGGGATGTTCTATCTTTCGATTGGTTGTTTCGCTTCTGTGCTGACCCGCAACCAGATCGTCGCGGCTATTATTTCCTTTGCTGCCATTACCTTGCTTTTCTTCCTTGGCTTGGTCTCATTCATCCTTCTTGACATTGGTTCGACCACCCGCCAGCTGCTCGGCTACTTCTCGGCCATCGAGCAGATGGGAACCTTATCGCGTGGCGAGATCGACACCCGGCCGATGGTTCTCTATCTCAGCATGACGGTCGTGATGCTTGTCTTCACTTATCAGGCGTTCCAATCACGTAAATGGAGGCTATGACCGATGGCTGAGGAGTCCGCGCCTAAAAAAGCTAAGAGTATTCACCGTCTTCAGATTGGCCTGAACGTCATCGTGCAGGTTGCGGTCATTATCGTTTTAGCGGCGATGGTGAACTATCTCGCCTACGAACATTACCGGCGCTGGGATTACTCGCGTGATAAGAAGTTCGCCCTTTCCGAAAAGACGAAGCATTTCCTCGACAGCATCAAGGGAAAGGTGCGCGTGACGGTCTTCTTTGGTGCCCAGAATCCGATTAGCGGCGATGTGCAGAGTCTCTTGACGGAATACCAATATGCCTCACACGGTAAGATCGACGTCGAGTATGTCGATCCCGAGCGCAACCTGACGAGAGCGAAGGAGCTGTTCGACAAGTACAAAGTAGTGACTGACGAGAGCGTTTTGATTGTCGATTATCACGGCCGCAGCAAAACGGTGAAGGCTTCTGAGATGGCTGAAATGAGTCAGCCAAATCCTCTCGCCGGCGAGCAGCCGCAGGTCACGGCTTTTAAAGGCGAGCAAGCTATCACCGGCGCGATGATCGACGTGGTGGAAGGAAAGAAGAACTCCGTCGGATATCTCGTCGGGCATAAGGAGCCGCCACTTAGCGGGCAAAGTCCTATCTCCGTCTTAAAGACTTTCATCGAGAACGAGAATATTCAGTTCAAAGAGCTCAATCTCTTTGAAGTCCCTGCGATTCCCGATGACATCAAAGTGCTTATGATCGCCGGCCCTCAGTACGACTTCTCTGATCGAGAAATGAAGATGTTGCGTGACTTTTGGAAAAAGGACGGACGTATCTTATTCCTGGTCGACCCGGCGGCCAAGACTCCCAAGCTGCTCGGATTCCTCGGTGAGCTTGGGGTGAAAGTCGATGACGACCGACTGATGGCGATGGTCAAGACCGGAATCGAAGAAGTGGCGCGGGTGCGGGATGTCGTGGCCCACTTCCTGGACAACAGTCCTATAACGAAAATGCTGGGGGATGTGCGGGCGCCGTTTTTCGGACCGACCAGTTCGCTCACGCTCGACTCGGAGCGTGTCGCTGCGGCCAACATTCATCTCACACCGCTGGCCGAGGCTGAGAAAGGTTATTGGGGCGAGCGTGATTACGATTCCAATGACGACGCCTTGCTGCAATTCGATCCGGCGAAGGACAAAGGTGATCCTCTGACGATTGCCGCGTCCATCGAAGAAGGCGGCAGCGCGGATGAGCGCGTGCAAATCAGCTCCGCGCGTCTCGTGGTCGCGGCGAATTCCACCTTCATCCAGGACAATGCGCTCACTCAGGATCAGCAGGGTCTGGACTTCATCTCCGGCAGCCTCAACTGGCTTCTTAGCCGAGAGCAGTTGATCGGTATCGCCCCCAAGGTTCCGCAGCCGCTTACCTTCACGCTCGACGAAAAGGCTCTGCGAAGTCTGCGTTGGATCATTCTTGTTTTCATGCCGCTGGTGCCGGCGGTTCTTGGCCTGCTCATCTGGTGGCGCCGGCGCGCCTAACGAACAAAGGATGAAGACGCGGACGACACTCATCCTTCTGCTTATCACGATCGGTCTTGGGGTCTGGATCAAGTTCTTCGAGAGCAAAGGGCCAAATACCGAGCAAGCGCGGCGAGAGGCGGGAAATGTTGTCAACTTCGATCGGGAGAAGCTGGAGGGCATCGTGATTCAAAATGGTGACGATCGGATCGAGTTGCGGCGCGAAGCGGGCAAATGGCGTCTTGCTCAGCCGGTAAAGGATCAGGCTGATAGCGCGACGGTCGATAATCTCATTAGTGATCTCGAGTCCTGGCGCAAAGATGCGGTCGTGCCGGCGATAGAAGTGGCGAAAGAGAAAGGCCGCCTGAATGAATACGGTCTCGTGCAGCCAAAACTGCGGCTGCACCTGCTCGAGCCAAATGGGCCGCCGGAAATCTTCTTCGGCAAGGACGCCGCACTTGAAAACAAGATGTATGTCCGATTCGCCAATGCGAAGGACGTCCTTATTACCTCACAAGCTGTGCGGACGGATATCGCAAAGAAACCGGACGATTTTCGAGATCGCAAACTTACTGACCTAACGACTGCACAAGTGACACGGGCGATTCTGAAAACTTCCGCGGGCGAAATCGAACTGGCGAAAAAGAATGAGCATTGGGGAATCGTAAAACCGCTCCAGGCACGCGCGGCGGACGAGAAGATCAATGACCTTCTCGCGCAGGTAACGAACGCGCGTATTCAGGAATTTGTGGCCGACGACAAAGGTGATCTGCATGCTTATGGCCTCTCCGAGCCGCGTGGCTCGATCACCTTTTACGGAGGGGATGACAAGCAAGGACGGACCCTGCAAATCGGGAGCGTGGCGGAGAAACTCAAAGACGCAGTTTATGTCCGTTACCTGCCGCGCAACGCTGTCTATGCTTTGGCGAAGAAAACCGAAGACATCCTTAACACCAAGCCTAACGAGTTACGCGATCGCCATTTGGTCCGGATCGACACCAACAATCTTGACCGTCTCAACATTGAAGGGACCGGCCAGCCCAAGATCGTTCTTGCGCGCAAGGGTCAAGATTGGACTATCGCCAGCCGCAGGAACGAACGGGCGAACAGCGACGAAGTGCGCCGTCTCCTCGAGACTTTGAACAACGAACAATTAACCCGGTTCGTTGCCGACACTGCAACCGAGCTGCCGAAGTACGGTCTCGATCACCCGCAACTGCAACTCACCTTTAGCTCTTTCGCTTCGGAAAACACCGCCGAAACCGCGGCGGGCGAGCACCCGTTTCTCACCCTCGCTTTTGGCAAAGTGGAAGGAAATGAAATTTACGCACGGGTGGGCGAGGAACCGTTCGTCGTCGCGGTAAAACGCGATCTGGTTGATAAGATTTGGACCGACCCCCTGCGCTGGCAGGAGTTAGCGATCTTTAAATTTAAGCCGGAGCAAATCCATCGCGTCTCGCGCGTCAGCGATCGCGAGGAGTCACTCGAGCGCGATGGTGGGAAGAGTTGGAAATGGATAGCGGGCAAGGGTGAGATTGATACGGTCAGCGTGCAATCACTCCTCAACACGCTGGCTTCCCTCCACGCCGCCCGCTGGGCGGCCGCGGTGACTCCGGCGCAAGGATTCGAAAAACCGTTGCTCGTCCTCACCTTCACAACTTCGCCTGACGACAAAGCGATCCACAAGCTGACCGTCGGCGCTGCGACTCAGGAAGACATGTGGTATGCGAAGACGGACGAGCGGGAAGGCACCTTTGTCATTAGCCAGCCTGATCTCAATGCGCTCAAACTTCCGCTGACAAAAGCGGCTGCCGCTTCGCCGGCGTCGGCGCCTGCAGCAACCGCAAGCCCCGCTTCGAGCGCGACACCGTAATCACCAGCAACGTTATTTTGTCGCGTGGTAAATCGTCACGATCCCGGCGGATAACGGTGCCGCCTGGGCTCTAACGAATCCGCTTCGTTCGATAAGCCCGCACATCGTCCTGCCTTGCGGGAATTGTTCGATCGAGTCACCGAGATATTTGTAGGCGTCTTTCTCGCCCGTTACGACAGCAGCAATGCGCGGAAGGATGCGGTGCAGATAGCCACGATAGATCGCTCGCAAGAAGCCGCGGGGAAGCGAAAAATCGAGTACGAGAAGATGACCAGCCGGAGTCAAGACGCGCGACATTTCACGCAGCGCTGCTCCCCAATCCGCCATATTGCGCAAACCGAAAGCGACGCTCACAACATCGAAACTGTTCTCCGGAAAGGGAAGATGAAGGGCATCGGCAACCACCGTATTCGTTAGGCCCTTGGCGCGCGCCACTGCCAGCATTTCCGCCGAAAAATCAGCTGCGGTAACTTCCACCTCTGGTGAGGCCCTGGCGATCGCGAGAGCGAGGTCCCCGCTGCCGGTGGCGAGGTCGAGCACCTTGCGCGGCCGCCAGTTCCTCACGATTCGCGCGGCCCGATGTCGCCACCAGAAATCGAGCCCGCCGCTCAGAACATGATTTGCCGAATCATAGCGGCGGGCAACGCGATCAAACATCGCGCGCACCGCGCGTGGATCGCGATCGTCGGGCTTTGGCGACGAGAGCTGAATCACTGTCGCCCTTCTAGCGGCAGTCGATGACCATCGCCAATGCTTTGGAAAGCAGTCGAGCGTTCGCCAGGCAAAAGCGAGCTTCCGGATTTACCATCTCCGGCCGCAAAATTATTCCAGCACTGGCTCGCTGCGCTCTTCTTCAAGGGCCGCCAGTTTGTTTTTTGCCATGAGTCGCGCGCAGGTGTTCCAGCGCAAAAGCGCGTCGTCATTGCCGGTCGGGCGGATTTTTTCGGCCATCTCGAACTGTCGCATCGCCTCACAAAGTTCATCGTAGGCATGATGCGCGGCCCCTGGATGACCCTGGGCGAGTCTTGCCTTTGCCCGCCGCTCCGCCAGAATTCCGCCGTAGTAGGCGCGTTCGTATTCGCCGGTGATCCTGGCGAGGAGCTGTTTGGCCTGCGTATCGCTCACCCCATAGCCCTTGCTGAAGCGATCAGTGAGCGCGAGCAGCAAGGTGATCGTCGCGGCCTGATTCTCCGGATCGGTCGCCAGAATATCGAGACAAATGCTTTCCGCCTCGGCCGGTTCATTGAGGAGACGATAGCGCTCCGCCTTTTCCAACGCTGCGGGAATTGCCTCCCTGGAGAGTGATTTCAGCTCGTGCATTCGTTAGGCGTTAGGCGGCTCGGGCGCACGTTCGTTCCGCTGTCGAATCTTTTTCCAGAGCCAGCCAAAGGGATCATAGTATTCATCGACCACTCGTTCCTTCAACGGAATGATCGCGTTATCGGTGATCTGGATTTCCTCCGGGCAAACCTTGGTGCAGCACTTGGTGATGTTGCAAAAACCGATCCCTTGAGTCTCGCGCAATTCCGTCACGCGATCTTCGATGTCGAGCGGATGCATCTCGAGCGCGGCAGCATAAACAAAAAACCGCGGGCCGATGAATTGATCGTGCTTGTGATGGTCGCGCAGCACATGACAGACGTCCTGACAAAGGAAACACTCGATACACTTGCGGAATTCCTGGACGCGATCGATGTCCTGCTGTTGCATCCGCCAGGTGCCATCCGGTGCATCCGGGGGACGAGGCTTGAATTTCTTGATCCGCTTTTTCACTGCAAAATTCCACGAGACGTCGTTAATCAAATCCTTTAACCGCGGGAAAGCTTTCATCGGTTCGATCGTGACCGGTTTGTCGAGCGGTAGATCATTGAGGCGCGTCATGCACATGAGCCGCGGCATGCCGTTGACTTCCGCCGAGCAGGAGCCGCACTTGCCGGCCTTGCAATTCCAGCGACAGGCGAGGTCGTTGGCCTGCGTCGCCTGGATCTCATGGACCGCATCGAGGACCACCATCCCTTCAGAGACTTCGGCGGTGTAGTCGCGGAACTCACCGCTGCTGGCGTCGCCGCGCCAGATTCGGAACGTGGCGGTTTTCATCCCATCTCCTCGATCAGGCGTTTTAAATCTTCCCGCATTGGTGAGACCGGCTCGCGCCGAATCCGCATTTCGCCAGCGTCGTCCTTCCAGACGATCGTGTTCACCTTGGCAAAATCAGCGCTTTTCTCTGGATAATCTTCTCGAAATTGCGCGCCGCGACTCTCCTTTCGCTCGATTGCCGCACGAGTGACGGCTTCGGCAACGGTCAGCAGGTTGCGCAAATCGAGCGCAGTGTGCCAGCCGGGATTGAATTCACGGTTGCCATCGACGCCAACGCTCTCTGCGCGCTCCCAGAGTGTGATGATGCCTTGCAATGCTTCCTGCATTTCGTCCTCGCGCCTGACGATGCCGACTTTGTCCTGCATCACCTCCTGCAAATCGCGTTGCACCTGATATGGCCCGTGACCGCTGCTGGCGCCCCGCTCAAACGGCGCCAGCGCGCGACGCGCCGCCTCGTCGACCTGTCGCTGATCGACTTCGCCTAACGAATTTTCCTGCGCGAATTTGGCCGCGAATTCGCCCGCGCGTTTTCCAAAGACCAACAAATCCGAAAGCGAGTTGCCGCCGAGCCGATTGGCACCGTTGATCCCCGCGGCGCATTCGCCGCAGGCGAACAAGCCGGGGACGCGCGACATCTGCGAATCGGAATCGACCCGGATCCCACCCATGACGTAATGCGTCGTCGGTCCTACCTCCATTGGCTCTTCGGTGATGTCGATATCAGCCAGTTGTTTGAACTGATGATACATGCTGGGCAGTTTCTTTTTGATGTGCTCCGCGCCGCCCGCGACCTTGTCCTTGATCCAGGCGATATCCAGAAAGACACCGCCATGTGGGCTGCCGCGACCGGCTTTGATTTCCCGGACGATGCAACGCGCGACGTGATCGCGCGTCAGCAGCTCGGGAGGGCGCCGCGCGTTCTTGTCGCCCTGGCAGTAGCGCCAGCCTTCGGCTTCGTTGTCGGCCGTCTGGGCTCGATAGTTTTCGGGAATGTCGTCGAACATGAAGCGTCGTCCTTCCTTGTTCTTGAGGACGCCGCCTTCGCCGCGGACGCCTTCGGTGACGAGAATGCCGCGCACACTCGGCGGCCAGACCATTCCCGTGGGATGAAACTGAATGAATTCCATGTCGATTAACTCCGCGCCGGCTTCGTAGCCTAACGAATGACCGTCGCCGGTGTATTCCCAACTGTTGCTCGTGATCTTAAAAGCCCGTCCGATCCCGCCGGTAGCGAGGACGACCGCCTTGGCGCGAAAGATTTTGAAACGTCCGCGCTCGCGATCGTAGCCGAAAGCGCCAATCACGCGATCGCCGCTCTTGAGCAGAGCGAGGACGGTGTGCTCCATGTGAACATCGATTCCCTGATGCACGCCATGATCTTGCAACGTGCGAATCATTTCCAAACCCGTCCGATCGCCGACGTGCGCGAGGCGCGGATATTTGTGACCGCCGAAATTCCGCTGCAAGATGCGTCCGTCCTGCGTGCGATCGAAGACTGCGCCCCACGCCTCGAGCTCGCGCACCCGCGCCGGCGCTTCCTTCGCGTGCAACTCCGCCATGCGCCAATTGTTGACGTATTGGCCGCCGCGCATCGTGTCGGCAAAGTGGACCTGCCAATTGTCGCGCTCATCGACGTTGGCCAGCGCCGCCGCGATTCCGCCCTCAGCCATGACCGTGTGCGCTTTGCCTAACAATGACTTGCAGACCATGCCCACTTTGACTCCGGCCGTCGAAGCCTCGATCGCCGCCCGCAACCCGGCGCCACCCGCGCCGATGACCAGAACGTCATGGGTAAAAGTATCGTAGTCGGCCATCGTGTAGTGCGTCGAACGGTAAGAGCGTTGATGGGTTAAAGCGCTCTCACGCCTTTTGTGCAACGCCTAACTTTCATTGTTGTCTGCATCCTCATTCAAGAATCTGCCTCTCCGCTTGCGCCTCCGGTGACGATCTAGAAAAATCGCCAGTCGTGCCAAATGCCTAACGAGCAAAAGCGCACGTAGATGTCGGAGAAGGCTACCCAGAAGAGGCTCATCCAAGCCCAGAGCATGTGGCGACGGTTGAAGCAGCTGACGCAAGCGTAGCAGCGATAGGAGGCGGGGGATTTGGAGAATTGATCAAGAAACCCGCCAACCAAATGGCGCAATGAATGGCAACCGAAGGTGTAGCCACAGAGGAGGACGAGGTTGATTGCCAGGACAACGGTTCCCACGCCCATGCCTAACGAACTCGTTTCGGTGGATGGATTATAGAACCAAAGCGCGCGCCAGACGTCGTGCAGTAAGACGAAGAGGAAAAGAAGTGCGAGGTAGAGGAAATATCGGTGCACATTCTGCATGATGAGCGGAAAGGAGCGCTCGCCGAGATAAGTCTTGCGCGGCTCACCCACAGTGCAGGCGGGCGGATCGGCCCAGAAGGCCTTGTAATAGGCGCCACGATAATAATAACAGGTAAGCCGAAATCCACCCGGAGCCCAGAGGACGAGCAGGGCGGGTGAAAAGATGAGCCAAGCCGGCCACCAGGCTGGTCTTGGCCCGAACCAGCTGTGGGGTGAGGAACCGAAAATCTCCGGCGAATAGAAAGGCGAAAGGTAAGGGCCGAAGAAGTAATTCGTTCCCTGGAAAGCGGCCCAGGTCGAATAAACAATAAACGCGCTCAGCCCGAGAAACACGGCCAGCGGCTGCGCCCACCAAACATCAGCCCGCATCGTTCGGCCAAACGATCGCCCTGGCAAAGTACTTTCAGCGGTAGTCATCAGGTTGGCACGATCAGTAAATAAGGATGGCCGGGCATGGCAAGTAAATCCGGGCGCATCGACGGAACGTGCTGTCGTTAGGTCCCGGTCAGGCGGGCTTCGGCCAAATCGAGATCGCGTTGGATGCGGCGGAGCGCGTCGTCGTTGATCTCATGCGAATCACGCAACGAGATGATGGTTCGACGCTCCATCTGCAGCGCCGCGTGTTGCAGGCGTTGATAGGCCGGCGTGCTGATGACGCCTCCCGGATTTCCAGCCTGCTCGCGACAAACGGTCAACTGCTCAATCCGATCGCAGTATTCCGCCCGCACCCGCTCCATCACGTCCTCGGCAATTTTTTCATCGAGTGCTTTCTGTTCGATGAAATCAACTGCGGCTTCGTTTGCCTGCAAACGCGCCTGGCGTTCCTCTTCGTCGATCTGCCCATCATCTTGGATGCCAAGCTTTCGGATGAGCAGTGGGAGAGTGAGTCCTTGAACGACGAGCGTTGTCAGAATCACGCAGAAGGTAAGAAAAAGGATGTAGCTGCGTCCGGGAAAAGCTTGGCCGTTGGCGAGAAAAAGGGGAAGCGCGAATGCGGCGGCCAGCGAAACGACGCCACGCATTCCTGCCCAGGCAAGGAGCACGATTTGCTGCCAGGGCGGAGCAGGATAGCGTCCGCGAATCGTTGGGCTGAGCCCGCGCGAAAGAGAAGTGGCGAGAAAAACCCAAACGATGCGCACGAGCACCACCGTGCCACTGACGAGCAAGCCGTAGATCGTTAGGCGAGAAAACGGCTCGTTACTCAGATTATGCAGAATGCCGGGCAGTTGCAGCCCGAGCATGATGAAGATGAACCCGTTGAGGAGAAAGGCGACCATCTCCCAAAAGATCTGCGCCTGAAGACGGAAACTGACGGAATACGAGGTCGAGTGCCAACCCAGGTAAACGCCAGCCGCGACGGTGGCGAGCACGCCCGAAACCGCAAGGCGTTCAGCAAGAAGATATGCCGCAAAGGGTGTGAGGAGTGAGAGAGTGATTTGGACTGGTGTGTTGTCGAGATTGCGTTGCACCGAGCGCATGATCAGGCCGAAGAGGAGGCCGAACGCGACGCCGCCCACCCCAACCAGGACGAAACGCAGGCTGGCGGTGCCTAACGAAAAGCGACCGGTCACCATCGCGACTACCGCGAATTGATAGGCGACAAGAGCGGTCGCGTCGTTGATCAGGCTCTCACCGCTCAGGATTGCCTGAATCCGCACCGGGACGCGCAGACGTTTCAAGATTGCTTCGGCCGCAATTGCATCAGGCGGTGAAACAATTGCGCCGAGCGCAAAGGCCGCTGCCCAAGGCAAGCCGACAATGAACGAATGCGCTACCCAGGCAACAACCGTAGTCGTGGCGAGAACAAGCCCGATGGCGAGAAAGAGGATTGCTCGCAAATTGCGCCGGAAATCGCGCCAGGAAGCGAAGAGTGCGGCCGGATAAAGCAGCGGTGGGAGAAAGAAGAAAAGAACGAGATCCGGATCGAGTCGGATGATGGGAAGAAACGGGACAAAGCTAAGCCCCAGTCCGCCAAGGACGAGAACCACCGGATACGGAATGGCCCATTTATTTGCGAGCACGACAAGCCCGGCCACGAGCACGAGCAACAGCACGACAGGTTCGGCGTGGTGCATGCGCGAGAAGGCGTTTGCCTAACGAGGCTCGATCGCACCATCGGAAGCGAGAGCGCGCGCCCGGGCGCGATTCGCTTCCAGTTGCGGAAGATGTTTTTCCGACCAGCGACAAATGGCATGCAGCGGCTCGATCAGCGTTCTCCCAAGCGGTGTGAGTGCGTACTCCACCTTCGGTGGAACAACCGGATGCACTTTGCGACTAACGAGGCCATCGCGTTCCAGACTGCGCAGTGTTTGCGTGAGCATCTTTTGCGAAATGCCACCGACCTCACGTTGCAACTCGGCATAGCGGCGCGTGCCGGCGGCAAGCACGTGGATGATAAGTGCCGTCCATTTGTCGGCGATGCGGCTGAGGACGACGCGCGAGAGACAGTGCGCATTCATGACCGAAGGGCCTGTGGCGCGCCGCGGAGGCATGACTTTTTCTTTAGCGGAGATCGAGGGCAGGCGCAAATGGAGAGTGACCTTCCGCATAGCCTGTCGCGATCCAAAACGGCTGGTCCCTGCCGGATGATTTTTTGCTTGGAAAAAAAACAGAAGCTGTTAAGCCTCCTCCCCTGCGTGTCTCCCGAAACTCGGGACCCGCCACCCTTTCGGATGTGCGAGTTGCTGGTCGTGTAGACGCCGCAAGTATGGCTATTGCTAAAGATCAGCGACCGCGCCCATGAAGCTGTTGGTCATTGGGAGTGGCGGTCGCGAACATGCGCTGGTTTGGAAGCTTCGCCAATCGTCGCAGGTAGAGACGATTTTCTGCGCGCCCGGAAATGCCGGCACCGAAGAGCTGGGCGAGAACGTCCCGATCCGCGCGGACGATTTCGACGGCCTCCTTCACTTTGCGACGGAGAAGAGAATCGACCTCACCGTCGTTGGTCCGGATGATCCGCTTGCCCTCGGATTAGTTGATCATTTTCAAAAGGCGGGTCATCGCATCTTTGGTCCAACAAGATCAGCTGCGCGGCTCGAGGCTTCGAAGGTTTTCGCGAAAAACATCATGCGCCGCGCGAGTATTCCAACCGCGATGGCGGGGGTGTTCGACGACAGTCGCAAAGCCTGCCGTTTTGTGGAGAAGTTGCACTTCCCGATCGTCATCAAGGCAGATGGTCTTGCCGCAGGCAAAGGCGTGATCATCGCGCCTGATGTACAGAGCGCCAACGAAGCAATCAGCGATATGATTGACCGTGGGCGTTTCGGCGATGCCGGGGCGCGGCTCTTGATCGAGGAATTTCTCGAAGGTTGGGAATGTTCGCTTCATGTCTTCGTCACGGGCGAACAGTTTCAGGTTCTCGGCACAGCCTGCGATCACAAGCGGCTGCACGACGGCGATGAGGGTCCGAACACTGGCGGCATGGGTGCGTACAGTCCGGCAACGCTTTGGACCTCGCAGCTGGGACGCGACTTTGAGGACAAAATCATGCGGCCGCTGCTGGATGCGTTGGCGCAGGAAAAGGTTCACTTCTCCGGATTGCTTTTCCCCGGCCTGATGGTCGACCGGCAGAACGCGCGCGTTTTGGAATTCAACTGCCGGTTCGGCGACCCAGAAACGCAGGTCATCCTGCCGCGTTTGAAAGGCGACCTCCTGCCATTACTCGAAGCAACGATCGACGGACGAATCGGCGAGACTACAATCGATCTCGATTCACGGGCGGCTGTCGCGGTTGTGATGTCGTCTGCCGGTTATCCGGGCAATGTGGTGAAAGGGAAAGAAATCTCCGGCTTGGAAGAGTGCGCCAAGATGAAGGACGTCCAAATCTTTCACGCGGGAACGCGGCGCGAAAAAGACGCGGTGGTTACGAATGGCGGGCGCGTCCTCGCAGTAACAGCATTAGGGGACACGATGGCGGCCGCGCGCGACTTGGCCTACTCGGCAGTGAGCAAGATTCATTTCGAAGGCTGTCATTACCGGCGCGACATTGCTCTTGCCGCAGTTGGAGCTAAGGTCGAGCCGACAGATGCAGCGTCCGGTCCTCAGCGCTAGCCTAACGATTCTTTTTTGCCTCGGGGCTTACGGCCAATCCCCCTCGCCTTCACCAACTCCGCTCATCGATACCCTGACGACGGCGGACCTGGATCGGGCAATTCCGCTTATCCGGGAAAACTATCTTAACCCGCCGGCGCTTAATGATACGGAGTTGAAGCGCGCGACTCTTGCCGGCCTGCTCGACCGGTTTGGCAACGGAGTGATGCTTTTGCCCGGTCGCACGTCGCCCAAGCCATCGCCGGCGCCATTCTACCGTGAGATCATCGGCGGGCACATCGGCTATTTGCGACCAGGCGATTTGAGTCGGGCGCAACTCCAGGAACTCGATACGACGTTGCGGGGATTGGCGGGAAAGAAGGTCGACGCCATCGTTCTCGACCTCCGCGGCAGCGTCGAGACGAGCGATTACGAGGGTGCGGCTGAATTTGCCAACCGTTTTTTGCCAAAGGGGCGACCGCTCTTCTCGCTGCAAGGACCTTCGCAGAGCGCGCCAAAGAATTTTGTCTCGGAAACAGCGCCACTCTACGTGGGTCTAATCATTCTGCTGGTTGATGGAGATACGGCCGGCGCGAACGAAGTGCTCGCGGCGGTGCTGCGCACGGTCCACGGCTCCATCGTCGTCGGTGAGAGGACGGCTGGACGCGCGGTCGATTATTCCGATCAATCGCTGCCGAGCGGAAAAGTGCTGCGCATCGCGACGGCGGAGGCAGTTTTGGCGGAAGGCGAGCCACGGATTCCCAATGGGTTAAAACCTGACCTGGCCGTAAATCTGTCACCGGACTTAAAGCAGCAAATCTTTCAGCAGAGCCTAACGAAAGGTATGGCAACGTTTGTCTTCGAAACCGATCAACCGCATTTGAATGAGGCCGCTCTTATCGCCGGGACAAATCCTGAGATAGAAACGGCACAAACGCGAGGCAGGAGCGGGGAAAAGTCCTCGCTGCACGACCCAGTTCTGCAACGCGGCGTTGATCTCGTGACTTCGATCGAGGTTTACGAGAAACAAACCGGCCGGGCCCCCTGAGAGAGCATGTCGCTGCATCCGCTTGAGGAACGCATTCGTTACCAGTTCCGCAATCAGCGACTGCTCACGGAGGCGCTTACCCATCCGAGTGTGACACACGAAAAACAGAGCGCGCAGTTCGATAATCAGCGTCTGGAATTTCTCGGCGACGCAGTCCTGCAATTGGTCATTACGGAGCATCTCTTCGCGCGCTATGGCGAAGCGGGCGAGGGTCGCCTGACCACACGGCGCTCGCGACTCGTCTCGCGGGAATCGCTCAAGGTTCGCGCTGCGGCGCTCGATCTTGGCCGGCATCTTTTCATGGGTCGCGGCGAGGAGGCGAGCGGCGGCCGACAGCGCGCATCGACCCTGGGTGACGCTTTCGAGGCACTGCTCGGGGCCATCTACCTCGATGCTGGGCTGGAGACGGCTCGCCGCTTTATTCTGGAAGAAATGCGAGACGATCTCGAGCGACTGGATGAGGAACCGTTGGAGGTGAATCCGAAGGGCCAGCTGCAGGAATTACTCCAGGCGATCTCGCCCCGCGCCCCGGTTTATGAGCTGATTTCGCAGCAGGGACGGGAGCACGAGCGAATTTTCTTTGTGCGGGTGGTGTGGGAGAATCAGGTGCTCGGGGAAGGCAGCGGACGAAGCAAAAAGCAGGCGGAAACAGCCGCGGCACTGCTGGCCTTAACGGAGCGGATTTGGGAAACGAGAGATTCGCAGACCCTTCCCTAACGAACACGCAAGCTCTCGCCGAGATAGAGATGGTTGAGAGCGTGGATTGTGCCTAACGAATTCTCCCACACAAAATAGCGGCCAATCGCGCGGCTAACGAAGTCCTTCCCGTGCCGGATCGCTTCATCTAGTAGATCGCCTCGGGCCAGCGCTGCGGTGATTGCGGCCGAGTAGGTGCAGCCGGTTCCATGCGTGGAAACACCTGCGACAAACGGCGCCGCAAATTCCTTCACTTCCGATCCATCGAAGAGCAAATCAATCGCGCTTTCGCCGCCAAGATGACCGCCCTTTAGCAGAACGCGCGTGCCAAATTCTTCGCTCAATTCCCGTCCCACGCTGCGCATTTCATGGAGATCGCGCACCGGTCGACCGCTCAAGGCGGCGGCTTCCGCCATGTTCGGCGTAACGAGAGTGGCCTTGGGAAAAAGCCGCCTCCGATAAGATTCGATGGCTTGCGGTTGGAGCAAGGCATTGCCGCTTGTCGCGACCATTACCGGATCGATCACAAGCGGAATGCCTTTCGCTCTTTTGTCGAGGAGGTTCGCCACCGTTTCGACAATCTCGGCGGAAAACAACAGCCCAGTCTTGATCGCCCGAACGGGAAAATTCGTTAGGCAAAGCTCGATCTGCTCACCCACATTTCGCGGATTGATTCCCTCGATTTGCGACACCTTTCCAGGCATCTCTGCCACCACACAGGTCACCGCCGTTAACCCGAAAACGCCGAACGCGCCGAAAGTTTTTAGGTCCGCCTGCAAGCCGGCCCCGGCGCTGCAATCGGATCCGGCGATCGTTAGGGCGACAGGCGGCGTCGTTGGCGAATCGTCAATTTTGAGATCGTGAATCGGTTTCGATTCTCGATTCACGAGTCACTCGATTCTTGCTACGCGCCGTCGTTTCCGATCGCCTCGACCGGGCAACCTTCCTTGGCCTCGTTACAGAGCGCCTCTTCCTCGGGCGATTCGGGTTGCTTATAGACGTAAGAGTGGCCGCCGTCGTCGTTGCGCTTGAAATTGGCGGGGGCAGTCTCGCGGCAGAGATCACAATCGATGCATTGGTCATCGACGTAGAATTTACCCTCTACGTTCTCAACGTATTTGTTTGCGACATCAGCCATAGTTAATTGTCCAGTTGGGGGCTCGAAAGTAGGGAATTTCCTCACACGCGCAATCATTTTCCTCATTGACGAGCAAGGTCTCCTTCGCCCAAACTGACTTGCTCGATTTATCCAAAACGCGCCCTGTCTTTTTATGAAAACCGAAACACGCAGGACGCTGGTGTCGTTTCTCATCGAGCTGGGGCTCTATACCATCGGGATTGTCGCTTACTTTTTCCTCGTCCTGCATTTTCTATCTGCCTGGCTCGAGCACCTAAGTAAGGAAAATATCAGGCTCTACGCCCTCGTCGCCCTCACACTGATCCTCGGCCAGGCGGTGGTCCTCGAATGGGTCACGACCTTTCTCTTCCGCCTCCTGCGCGGTCGTTCGGAATGACTCCGCTTCTCGCCATGCATTTCCCGATCTCCGGGACGGACATCAGTCCCGTCTATCTGGTCGTGATCGGATTTCTCATCGGTATTCTGGGCGGATTCTTCGGGGTGGGTGGCAGCTTTATCGCGGGACCGGCGTTACGCGCGGTCGGAATGCACTGGAATTTCGCGGTCGGCACCGACCTCGCCCACATCGTCGGCAAATCAGTCGTGGCGGCCAAGCGTCATCGCGCCTTGGGCAACGTCGACCTTCGGCTCGGCCTGATTATGGCAGCGGGGACGATTGTGGGCGCGGAATGCGGCGCGCAACTGATTCAGTACTTGAAGCGACAGGGGAATGTCGACTTTGTCGTGAGCATTGTTTCCATTGTCATTTACTCGAGCATCTCCCTTTTCATGGTCTGGGAAAGCTCGCGCACCGTCCGCTCTCAGAAGAAGAACCGAGCTAAAACAGGTGCCGCACAGAAAGGTCGCCATGCCAAGGATGAATCCTCTTTTGAGGGCCTGACCCGAGCGATGCATCGCATCCCGCTCTGGCCGGTAGTTTCGCTGCCGACCTCCGGGGTAAAAGCGATCTCCGTCTGGGTAATCATTGTCGTTTCCTTTATCGGCGGACTCTTCAGCGGATTTCTCGGAGGCGGCGCAGGCTACATTCGGATGCCGATGATGGTTTATATTCTCGGCATCCCTACGCATCTGGCGGTAGGAACCGACTTATTTGAGATTATTATTTCCGCTAGCTACGGCACTTTTAGCCATGCCATTAAAGGGAATGTCGATATCTTGGTTGCATTGGTCATGCACACGGGCGCGGCCATTGGGGCGCAAATCGGCGCCATCCTTACCCAATATTTCGCCGGACCGAAGATTCGGCTCCTGTTTGTTCCACTCCCCTTGGTGGGAGTGGCAATTGTTACTTATACCCTCCTTACCGGCCATAAGCTTTAGCGATGCGCATCTTGATTTGCAGCGACGGGACTGACCCAGCCGACAATCCCACTCGGCTTGGCGGCCTCATTGCCGGTCCGTGTCATTGGGATGTGACGTTGCTTGGAATCGCCGAGAAAGAAGATGACGAAGGGCCACTCCGCGCCGCGCTCGAAGGCGAAGCGAAGTTGCTTCGCAGTTACCAGATCACATCACCACGCATTGAGATTCGTTCGGGCGAACCGATTCGACAGATTCTGGCGGAGACAACCGCGAACGAATATGATGTCGCGATTATTGGCGCGCGCCGCAAGGGCGAGGGCGGACTCTACTTTCGCCCGGAAAAAACCTACGAGGTCATCAAAGCCGTTCCACCGCCTGTCCTGGTCGCGATTGGATCCTGCGACCGGGTCCAGCGCATCCTGGTTTGTACCGGCGGGAAGAAATATATCGACGACGCCGTGCAACTCGCGGGCGAAATCGCCAAATGCGTTAACGGCATGGTGACACTCCTGCACGTCATGGCGGAGCCGCCGGCGATATATGCCGATCTCGTTAGGATGGAAGAAGACATCGAGCGCCTTCTTACTTCCGACTCCGAGCTTGGTCGCAATTTGCGCGGGCAAAAGGAAGGCCTGCAAAAGTTGGGGATCCGGGTGGAGATCCGCATTCGCCACGGGCTCGCGCTCGACCAGATTTTTATCGAGGCAAATGAAGGAAACCATGACCTGATTGTGACCGGCACTTCGCAGGCTCGCGGTCCATTGCGTCACTACATCATGGGAGACCTGACTCGCGGCGTTTTGAATCGCGCCGAGTGTCCGGTTTTGGTCGCGCGTGCGGGCAAAATCGTCGACGACGAAGACGCCGAGGGCGGATTTTTTCACCGACTGTTGCACGGCTTCGGCACAAAGGCCGCCTAACGTATTCGCTCCAGCCGCTACCTCGCGATGCAGCTAGCGAGACCCGCGGCATCACTCGCTAACCTCGAAGCCACGAACTGAGTTCGATTCTCCTCGTATCACGAACCAGCCGGGTTGCGTGCCGAAACATGGCCGCTATGCTGCGCAGCGCCCGGCTATGATTTCAGCAAACTCTTCCTCAACTCTCATCAGGCATCTCAGCATCCTCGTTGCCTTTCTTCTCCTCGCGGCCTTCGCCGGCTGCACAAACAAGAAGGGCCAGACTGCCGGCGCCACTGGCGATTATGTAACCGGGACACCATTACCAGAGCGGCAGGAAGGCACCTCGTTCATGAGCAGCAATGTCGATCGAAGCCAGTTTCAACCGATCTATTTTGACTTCGACAGCCAGACCATTCGCAGCTCAGAGAATGGTAAAATCCAGCAGATCGCGAGCTTCCTTCAGAAAGGTAAAGCCCAGATAATCATCGCCGGTTTCACGGATGAACGGGGCACTCCCGAATACAACCGCGGGCTCGGTGAGCGGCGAGCTGAATCGGTCCGCGAGGCATTGATCGCGCTCGGTGCTGGCGCGCAAAACATTCAAACCGTCAGCTTCGGTTCGGAAATGCCGGCCGATCCCGGACACGACGAAGCTGCCTGGGCAAAAAACCGCCGCGACGAAATCGGCGTCGTCAAGTAGCCTGACAGGGTCGTTAGGCCGCAGCGTGTGAAAACGCCAGCACCTGGCTGTAGAGCGCCTCGTAGCTTTCGGCGGCTACTGCCCAGGAGAAATCGAGCGCGAGAGCACGGCGCATGAGACGCTCCCAGGTTGGGCGATCGGCGAAGAGTTCCTTCGCGCGCTTGATCGCGTCCCAGAGCGGTTCGCTACCGTATTCGTAAAAGAGAAAGCCGTAACCGGAGTCGGTGGATGGATCACAATCGGCGATGATCTGTTCAACACCCCGTTGCGCGCGTGCGATCGGCAGCACCCCGTACTTCAAGCTGTGCATGGCGCTGAAGGCGCCCGGTTCAACCCGCGACGGAATGAGCGCGATGTCGCTCCCGCCTTCAATCAAATGCGCGAGCGTTTCATCGTAATCGTGCTGGTAGGCGAATCGGTCCCGATACCGGCGCGCGGCGATGGCGAGCGCACTTTCATATGCCGGATCGCCCCTTCCGATGATAACCAGCCGAACATCGTCGGCTAGAAGTCGATCCAGTACCGGTATGAGAATGTCGAAGCCTTTCGCGCCGACCACTCTCGTGACCATCCCGAAGACGGGTCCGCGCGGTGACGACGCGAGCTTAAGCTGCGCGAGAAGGGCCGCCCTGCACTTTGCCTTTGGCGCGAGATTCCCAGAGTCGTAGCGCGCGGGCAGCAATTTGTCGGTCGCCGCATTCCAGCGTTTGTAATCCGCGCCGCCTAGAATGCCGTTGAGTTTGTCCGCGTGCTCGCGCAGGACGGCGTCGAGACCTTCGCCTAACGACGGCTCCTGGATCTGGTGCGCGTAAGCTGCGCTTGAAACGACAACGCGGTCGGCGAACAGGATCCCGCCCTTAAGCAGATTCAGCCGGCCGAAAAATTCAACGCCGCTCAGATTGAAATAGCGTCCAGGCAAGTTCGTTAGGGAAAAATCCCAGCTCTCAAGGTCTCCCTGGTCGGCCAGATGATGAATCGATAAGACGGTCGCAAAGGGTAAACCCTGATCGCGGACCAACACGGGAACGAGCGCTGCCGTCCAATCATGACAATGCAGAATCTCCGGCGTCGGCGTCATCCGGCGCGCAATCTCGACCGCGGCTTTGCTGAAGAAGATGAAACGGGCGGCGTTATCGGAATAGGGCTCGCCCCGTTCCTGATAAACTCCCGGCCGATCGTAAAGCTCGTCGCAGCGAACGAAGAAAATCTGCAAATCTTCCGCGGTGCGCCCTTCGAGAAGATCGGCCTCGAGGAATTTGTCGCCTAACGAGATCTCGAGGCTCACGCCCAGCGGTTTGGTCTTAAGCTTCCTGTTCTCGCGAACCTCACGGTAATAAGGCATGGCGACTGCGATCTCGTGCCCGCGCCGTTTCAACTCGCGCGGGAGCGCCACCAGCACGTCGGAGAGAGCACCGGAACGAGCCAGCGGCCAGCCTTCGCTGCTGATCATGAGGATTTTCATTCCCTTAGAGCGTCAATCGAAAATGACGCACCGTCGAACTTGAATCTCGATTCACGGTTCTTGATTCAGCCATTCTGCCTTCACCCAGGCGATTGCTTCGTCGCGATCGCGCAGCGTTCCTTCCAACTGCCGGGTCTCGACCGCGTCAAGAATTTGGCCAAAGATCGGCCCCGGCTTTAGCCCAAGCGCAACGAGATCATCTCCCCTCACAAGTGGTGGCGGAATGATGGGTTCATTAGCAAACTCCTCCTGCTTGCGAACGAGGTAATCATAATTGTCCAGCATGCCGTGGCTGCCGAGGCAATCGACCCGATGCAGCTCCAGCTCATCTGAAAAATGGGGTCGCGCCATAAAACGTTTCAGCCGCGCAACTCGCATGTTGGGCGTGTCTTTAAAGACCATGTGTTGCTCGACCGCTTCGACGGTGGCGTCGACCTCGGCTCGGGAAAAACGCAGGCGTTGCATGAGCGCTTCGGTCATGCTTGCGCCAATCTTGTCGTGCCCGCTGAAACGGATGCGTCCATTCTCGTCCACGCTGGCGGTGAGCGGTTTTCCGATGTCATGAAAGAGCACGCTGAGGACGAGCGGCCCTGAGACTTCGTCAGGCAAAAGTGAAAGCATGAGTCGCGTATGCTTGAAGACGTCGCCTTCAGGATGAAATTGCGGCGGTTGCTCGATGCCTTTGAGCGCGTCGACTTCAGGCAGAATGACTTTCATCAGTCCGCTGGTGTCGAGCAGGTCCCAGCCGCGGGCGCGATGCGGCGAAAGAAAAATGCGCATCAGCTCGTCGCGCGTTCTTTCCGCGCTGACGGTCTTGATCGTGTCTGCCTGCCTAACGATCGCGTCCCAGGTGAAGGATTCGATCTCGAACGCGAGCACGGTGGCAAAGCGCACGGCGCGCAGGAGTCGCAGCCGATCTTCGGCGAATCGTTGCGCCGGATCCCCGATCGCCCTAACGATTCCTGCCGCCAGGTCGTCGCGTCCGCCGACGAAATCGATGATCTGGTCGTTAGACGGATCGTAAAACATGCCGTTGATGGTGAAGTCCCGCCGCCGGGCGTCTTCTTCCGGCGAGGAAAAATGCACGTCGACCGGATGCCGGCCATCGAGGTAAGCGCCATCGGAACGGAAGGTCGCAACCTCAAATTGAAAATCGTCTTCCAGAACCACGATCACGCCGAAATGCGCGCCGACCGCATAGGTGCGGCGGAAGATTTTCTGTACGTCTTCCGGGCGCGCGTCGGTCGCGATATCGATGTCCTTGGCCGTTTTTTCCCTAACGAGATCGCGGACGCAACCGCCCGCGAAATAGGCGATGTGTCCGGCGGCGCGCAGGCGCTCAACGAGCGTGCGCGCCGTCGCGAGCATGGGCGTGTCCTGTCGGCCGGTCGGGGCACGATTCACGCGAGCATGCTCGCTCCTTGCCTCGCAACTGTCGAGTTGGCGCGGCACATGGGAATGTCGAAGGCGCGGATGACAAAGGCCAAAATGGGATCCGGTCATGGACCGCACCCTCAAAGGAGATGTTTCCTGCCTAACGCTTTAGCCTAACGAGGACCGACGACGACGTCGAAGAACTGCACCGCGGCT
Organism: uncultured Verrucomicrobiae bacterium; assembly: GCA_963786175.1. Lineage (GTDB taxonomy): Bacteria > Verrucomicrobiota > Verrucomicrobiia > Chthoniobacterales > UBA10450 > JAICXG01. Next base: position 98,075 of record CAWAYD010000009.1, read on the forward strand.
GCACCGCAGGTGTCGAGCACCGTAACGCGAACCGGCGTGGTCGTTCCCGGCGTCGTCGAATCGGTCGTCAACACGGTGACTTTTCCGTTCCGTTGATCGATCGAGATCGGGCCGCCTCCTGGGAGGGTGGATGGCATAACGGAATACGGCTGGTCGGCGAGGTTATTGTTCGAGTCGACTGTGTGGGTGGAGGGTTTGGTCGTGCCGTGCGCATTGTGTGCGCGAACTTTGACATCGGCATAAGTGCCCAGGATCGGCGAGGGATTTGGCTGGACCACGAGATTAAAAATGCCGGAAGTACTCGCACCAGAACTGTCCGTCACGGTGAGAGTGATCGGATAGGTGCGTGTGGTTAACGTGGTCACGACCGGGCAATCAACCAGGGCGCTGATCGCGACATTACTCCCGGAAACTCTCGGGGTGAGATGCGCGCCGAAAGGAACATTCGAGACGGCGGCAGTGAGGCCGTTGCCATCCGGATCGCTCACGGTGGCAACGTTGCCGACCGTCGAATGAAGCGTGCCTCGCATGACGGTGATGCCGTCCGGAAGAATCGTTAGGCTGGGCGGCGAATTGGTCGTGGACGCGATCGTCAGGTCGGCATCGGAGATATCGAAAAAGATGTTGCCGACGGCTTCGACTCTAATTCGCCCCTGGGTGGTAGCGACGCTGCCATTATTGGGGATGACAACGTTCGCGCTGCCATTGTTAGGCACGCTGTTCGCGAGGACGGTCGGGAACGTGTTGCCGCCGTCGGTAGAAAGAGAAATTTTGACGTTCGTGCAGGAGATCGGCGAGGTGCTCGTGCCCGCGACATTCCAATTGACGGCGACATTCGAGCCGGCGGCGATCGTCATGGCGCTATTAGGCGCAGTGATTGCGAAGGGTCCCGCGCTGCTGACCGAAGTCACAGTGGCCGCGGCGTAGTTGGATCCTCCGCCGCCGGCGCGATTGTCGCGCACAGTGACGCGGTAGACCATCGTGCGGCCCGTGGTGGGGAGGAATTCGCCGCTGATGCGATCGGGCGAAAGGGTCGCCGGCGGCACGTTTTGATTATTTAAAATGTAGGTGAGCGAGGGAAAGACGCGGGTCGGATTTGTCGTCGGCGGGAAAGAACGAAAGATGGGCGAAGAGCCATTGTCGCGCGGGTCTTTGGTCGGATCCTGCGCGGCACCCTTGTCGAATTCTTCCCAGCAATAAGTGAGTGTGTCGCCATCGGGATCGCTCGCGCTCGCGGTGAGGGAGAAAGGAGTTTGCGCCGGAATCGTGTAGGTATTGAGCGGCGAAATCGTCGGTGGCGTGTTTCCAGTCGGCGTTGTGATTGCGCAACTGGCACCTGTGCCCGAGCCGGTGTAGGCGTCCACTTCGTCGTAGTTGATGGTGTAGAAATAATCGTCGCTATGCGGCGCGAGATCCTGCGGTGAGCAGATGCCGGCGTAAGCCATGATGGTGGTGCCGCTGCCTACTTCGTAAGCTGTCGAACCATTGCGATTGCCGCCCGCACAGGAGCCGCTCGTGCCGTTAAAGGGATGGTTGGCGCCGAACTGATGTCCCATTTCGTGCACGACGTAATCGATATCGTAAGGATCGCCCACGGGCGCAGAAGTGCCGGTTTCGGAAGAGGCCTTCAGGCCATTACGACAAATCACGGCCAAGTTAGAAAGTCCGCCACCTGCAGTACTGAAGACGTGGCCGAAGTCGTAATTCGCCGCACCGATCAGATTGTCGCAGGTCGTTTGATTCTGCCCGAGCAGCGCGCCGGGATTGTTGTTCGTGAAAGGATCGGTCGCGGGGTCGAGGAAGATGATTTTGTCTTCGTCATCCACGAGCATGAAACGAATGGCGAACTCGCGCTCATAAACGGCGCTGCAACGATTGATCGATGTAATGATGGCCGCGAGCGTGCCGGCGAGGCTGGCGGCGTTAGGCTGACAGACATAGGCCGCGTATTCACCCGTGCAGGCGAGAGCAAGACGATAAGTGCGCAGAGTTGCGCCCGTCGGACGCTGCAACTGCAGTCCGGAAAAAGGCGTGATCTGCGAAGACTGCTCATTAACCAGACAGCGGAATCCCTTATCCGGTGCCAGGAAGTCGCGCTTGAAATAGGAAACGTAAGTCGCGTCGCTGTCGCGCCAGTAAGGGTCGATGTAAACATCGCCGCTGGCCGAAAGAATCATGGCATGGAATCCCTGCGGCGTAAGATCGATGCGCAGGGTCGCGGTCGGATCTTCGACGCCTTGCCCGACGTAGGTTTTGAACTGCGGAAATTTCGCGGCCAACTTTGGTGACATGATGGACGACTCCTGGACAAGAAAGCGCGCGAACTCGCCTCCCGGCATCGGGATCTGCAACTCCACGCCGCCTGTCGCCATCGGTAGACTAAATTCAGGTGTAGCGTTGGCGAGCAATTGCTCCAGGGCTGTGCGGTTGAGATTCACGGTCCGATAAATCTGCGGCACGACCGTGCGCAGCGCGCTTGTCTGCTGGCCCGGGGATCGCGCGCCAGTCATTGCTTGTTCGTTTACGTCGCTCCAAATGCCGGCGCCGTTGAGCGCGGGGGTTTGAGCGAAGAGCGAACCCGCGGCGAGAAAAACGCCGGCGGCGAGTGAGATGGCAGCGCGAATGAGCTTCATAAATGAGTCGGTCGGTGTAGCGGGAAGATTACCTTTTTGCAAGGTTAAAATCTTCGACCGAGGGGAGAATGCTAACTCGCTAGGCTAATCCACCGACAGCGACCGCGCGCGCGAATCACGAAAAGAATGGATGAGAAAGCAAACGACCGCGATGCAAATGCAGGAATCGGCGACGTTAAAGGCGGGCCAGGGATCCGCGCGCGGGATGTGCAGATTGAAGAGGAGAAAGTCGATCACGTGCCCATGCAGGAGGCGATCGGTAAGATTGCCAAGGATGCCAGCCAACAGCAGTCCAAGCGCGGTCCGATTCCAGGGGTCGCGGGCAGCGGGCCGAAGTAAAAGATAGCTCACAACAATTAATGCGACGCAGGAAAGCACGACGAAAAAGCCGTTGTGATTCTTGAAGTTTCCGAAGGCGGCACCTGTGTTGGTGACATTGACCAATTCAAAGAAGTTGGGAATCACCACGCGTGGTCGATCCGGAGTGATTCGCAGAAGCACTAAATGCTTCGTAAGTTGGTCCAGCAGGTAGAGCGGGAGGGTAAGAAAGAGAAAAATTCTCATGCTCGTTCATCGATGACCGCCGCGCAGCGCTCGCAGAGATCGGGATGCGCCGCGATTTTACCGACTGCCGCGCGATGGCGCCAGCAGCGAACACATTTTTCGTTAGGCGACTTCGTTATCGTGGCACCGGCTTCCGTCGCTGGCTCCAATCGCAGGTCGCTCAGAATGAAAAATTCTTCCAGTTCTTCGTGCGCGATGGAGCTGGCGATAAGCTCATCGCAGCGAAGAACGACTGCGGCCTCAAGTGCGTTGCCGATCAATTTTTCCTGGCGCGCTTTCTCGATCGCCTGACCGATCACTCCGCGCAGCTGGATCAGTTCCCCGACTCGCTGCCGAACGACCGCGTCGCGCAGGCTGTCCTGCGGCTCGGGGAAAAGCTGGAGATGAATGGATTCCTGGTTGTGGAGAAATCCCCACGCCTCTTCCGCCGTAAAACTGAGAATGGGCGCCAGCAACTTGCAAAGCGTGCCAAAGATTTGATGCATGGCCTCCTGCGTGGCGCGGCGGCGCGGTGAATTGGGCGCGTCGCAATACAGCCGATCCTTCGTGATGTCGATGTAGAGGCTGCTCAGGTCGACGGCGCAGTATTGATTAAGAGCGTGATAGACCTTGTGAAATTCGTACGCCGCGTAGGCTGTGCGGCATTCTTCGATCACTTCCTGAAGCCGGTCGAGAATCCAGTGATCGACGATGGTTCTGTTCTCTGACGCAGCTTTGCTTTCCGTCGCCGCGAAATCGTGCAGGTTACCTAACAGAATCCGGAGCGTATTGCGGATCCGGCGATAGGTGTCGCCCAGCCTGTTAAACATTTCCTCCGAGAAGGGCACGTCGTCCGTGTAGTTGATGCTGCTCACCCAAAGCCTAACGAGATCAGCTCCGTGACGTCCGACGAAATGACCCGCGTCCATCGGCTTGCTGTAGGTGCTCGATTTGGAGATTTTTTTTCCGTCCACGTCGACCACGAAACCGTGCGTCACGCAGATCTTGTAGGGCGCGCGGTCGTAAAGCGCGACGCTCGTCATGAGCGACGATTGAAACCAACCGCGGTGCTGATCGGTTGCCTCGAGATACATGTCGGCTGGGTCGCGCAGCTCTGGATGCTGCGCGCAAACGGCCAAATGCGAGAGGCCGCTATCGATCCAAACATCAATCGTATCGTTGCGGTGGCGGGTTCCCTCCGGAAGGTCCAGGGCCTTTGCGAGGGCAGTATCGTCAAGCTCGAACCAGACGTTAGAACCGCGTTTCGCCACGAGATCAGCCAGCTTGCGAATCCATTCCGGGTCGAGAATTGCTTCGCCGGCGCCGGAATAAAAAACGGGCAGCGGCACACCCCAACTTCGCTGCCGCGAAATCACCCAATCAGGCCGCGACGCTACCGTGCCAGCGATGCGGTTTTCGCCCCAGGCAGGAATCCACTCGACCTTGGTAATCGCGTCGAGCGCTTTCTGTCGCAGTTCGTCGATGCGAATGAAGAACTGCTCGACCGCGCGAAAAATGATCGGCGTTTTCGAGCGCCAGCAGTAGGGATAGGAATGCTGGTAAGCCTCCTCCGCCACGAGCATCCCGCGCTCGCGTAACAGCCTGAGAATCTCGGCGTTGGCGTCGAAGACGTATTTGCCGCTGAGTTCGGGCAGGCCGGCCTCGTCCGTAAAGCGGCCGAGATCGTCAACCGGCGAGAGAATAGGAAGACCGTTGGTTCGGCCTAACGAGTAGTCGTCCTCGCCGTGACCGGGCGCAATGTGAACCGCGCCGGTCCCGCTATCCATGGTGACAAACTCTGCGGCTAGAACGATTGCCGTGCGCGGGAGAAAAGGATGCTGCACGCCAATCCCTTCCAGTTTGCTCCCAAGAAAGGTTGGCGGCGATTCCTCCGACGGTTGCCACCCGGTCGCGGCGACAAAGGGTGCTACCAGTCTTTGCGCGAGAACGAAAGTGTCGACGTCATCGCCACGTGAAAACCTTTGCGCGACGTAGCGTTCCTTTTCGGCAATAGCGATCGCGAGGTTGGCTGGGAGCGTCCAGGGCGTCGTGGTCCAGATTACGATGCTTGCCTTTCCCCCTAACGAACCCGTGACAATGGGAAATTTTACGTAGGCCGCCGTGTCCTGGCGGTCCTGGTATTCAACCTCGGCTTCGGCCAGGGCGGTTTGTGCACCCGTGCTCCAGAATACCGGCTTGAGCGATTTGTAGACAAGGCCCTGCTCGACGAAAACGGAGAAGGCGCGCAGGATTTCCGCCTCATAAGTCGGGCTCATCGTCAGGTAGGGACGATCCCAGTCGCCGAGAATGCCGAGGCGCTTGAATTGTTCGCGTTGGATATCGACAAATTTCCTCGCGAAAGCCTCGGAACGCTGTCGCACTTCGAGAGCCGAAAGCCCGCGGCTTTCTTTTACCACCTTGTATTCGATCGGTAGTCCATGGCAATCCCACCCTGGAACGTATGGCGCACGATAGCCGGCCATCGCTTTCGATTTCACCACCAAATCCTTGAGGATCTTGTTGAGCGCGGTCCCCATATGCACATCGCCGTTGGCGAAAGGCGGTCCGTCGTGCAGGACAAAAAGTTCGGCTCCCGCGCGCGCTTCCTGGATTTGTTCGTAAAGCCGCGTTCGCTCCCACTTTTTGAGAAGCTCTGGCTCGCGCGTAATCAGTCCGGCCTTCATTGGAAAGTCGGTTTTGGGAAGGTTGAGGGTGTCCTTGTAATTCTGACTCATCGCGGAGCGGCGACGCTAACATTCGCCCTCGGAAAAGCAACGCATCGACAACCCGCAGACAGAGGAGAGTTGCCCGGCAAATGTTCCTCGCCTAACGAGAAGTGCTGAGGCATTTCTTGCGAAATTTTCACTTTGAGGCCACCGAGAAGTGACTAGAGTGCGCCCCCAATGCAGACGATGGCCGGGCGCTCATGAAACGAATTCTTCCATTCCTGATCATCGTGATTGTTGGACTCGCGACGGTGGGCATTGCGACCGCGGTTTACCGACACAAGGTCCATCCGGCAAATGCGACGACAGCCAGTGCCAGTCCCCTCGCCGCCGCTTCAGCCACCAAGGACGAAGCCAGCGTGGACGACGGCACCCGGCATGTGCGCGGCCGTCTCGACGCGCCAGCGAAGCTGGAGATTTATGGCGATTTCCAATGCCCATCCTGTGCAAATGCTTCCACCGTCATCAGCGAGTTGGAGAAGGAATACGGAAACCGTCTCTGCGTGATCTACTATGAGTTTCCGCTCGCGATGCATAAACATTCGAGAGAAGCGGCGCTTGCCGCGGAAGCTGCGGGATTGCAGGGAAAGTTCTGGGAGATGCACGACGCGCTTTACCAATATCAGAACGTCTGGAGCAGTGCCACCAACGTAAACGTTTTTTTCGAGACCTATGCGCAAACGCTCGGTCTTGATGTCGCTCGTTTTCGAGCAGACCGGGTCAGTCCTATGCTGCTCGCCCAAATCCAAGCTCAGGCAGACGCGGGTTCTGCGCGAGGAGTTGAGAATACGCCCACTTTATTTGTAAACGGAGTGCAAATCAGAACGGCTTTCTCCAAGGAGTCCCTAAAGGCGACGCTCGACCAGGCGCTCGCCACGAAAAAAAGTTCCTGATTGTGACGGAAAAAAGGAAACAAGTCGGAGAGTTCGCCGCGACCCAAGGTCTGTCGCGGTCAGCGTTGATTGTTTACTCCGTCCTCGCGGTGATCGCTCTCCTCGGCCTGGCGGATGCAACGTATCTCACGATCGCTCATCTCACCGGCGACGATGCCGTTTGTGGATCGCTCGCCGGTTGTTCGATTGTTCTCGGCAGTTCGTATGCGAGCATCAAAGGAGTCCCCACGGCTAGTTTTGGTGCGGTGGCTTACTTCACGGTCTTCAGCCTGTCTGTCTTGGCAGCTTTTGGTTATCCTTGGGTGAAGCGTCCGCTAACTCTGATCATCGGATTGATGCTGCTAACTTCCCTCTACTTACTCTATTTGCAGGCGTTCGTTCTCCATGCGTTCTGCCCGTTTTGCCTGTTTTCGGCAGCGCTCACTTTCTTTCTCGCGGGTCTCTTGCTCGCGATTCCTGCTGCACGCTAGCTCGCCCGGCTCGCTCCCTCAGAGCACGGGATGAGATTACACAATAGTTACAATCATCTGTCTTATTGCTTAGCACTTTGTTAGCCTTCAGGAAAGGTAATAGCCTAAGTGTAAGCCAAACGATATGACCAAATCGTAAGAAGAAACCCCGTGACCCCGACTTAGCACTTTGCTAGCCTTCAAAGAGGGTAAAAACGGAAATTACCGTACTCTAACTCACACACATACACTATACATATGCAAAAAAAGTCAGCTTCCCGAGACGCCTATTTTAATTTACGCGTCTTGATTGGATTCATGCTCAGTTCTGTGGCCGTCTTCCTGACGCTCATGGCATTAAGCGTTTCATCTCCTTCTTCGGCAGGTGCGCAAGGAAGTAAAAGTCCCAGACCGATCGTCATTCAGAACGTCTATCACGACCTCTCGCCCGCAATGCGAGATATCGACCCTTGGCCTGCTGAAAGAATGCAGGAACATGAGGCAGCGGAAAATCCGAAAATTAGTACCGGTCTGCACAAAGATGCGCCGGATCTGGTCATTCAGCCGGGCCAAATGCTTCGCCAGCTAGCGACGAGCATCACTCCGATTCTGAATTTCGCCGGCATTCCGTTCCCGGGTGTCATTTGCAATTGCGCACCGCCTGATACGAATGGTGAAGTTGGTCAGACTCAGTTTGTCCAGATCGTCAACGAAGGTTATCAAGTCTTTGATAAGACGACTGGTGCTTCGATCTTTGGACCGGCCAGCATCGAGTCCGTCTGGACGGGTATGGGTGGCGTGTGTCAGACCGGGGGCGAAGGCGACCCGGTTATGCTCTACGATCAGATCGCCAATCGCTGGCTCATCAGCCAATTTGCCAACGGTCTGCACGATGAGTGTATCGCCGTTTCCACGACGAATGATGCGACCGGAACCTACAACCGGTATGACTTTCACCTCGGAAGCAGCAACCTCTTCGACTATCCGAAGCTTTCGGTTTGGCCAGATGGTTATTACATGAGCATGAACCTGTTCAACTCGAGTGGCACGGCCTATCTCGGTCCTCAGGTCTTCGCCTTCGACCGCACCAAAATGCTGGCTGGTCTAACGGCGACGATGGTAACCTTCCCGAGTTTGGGAAGCTCGTTTCCGCCAATCCTGCCGGGCGATCTCGACGGCTCCACGCTGCCTCCTGCTGGTGCACCGAATCCGTTTGTGCTTTTACCGGATACCAACACGTATCGCATCTATCACTTCCATGTAGACTTTGCTATCCCGACAAACTCCACCTTTACCTTGTTCGGGAGCTCGCCTGCGGCCGCCTGGACTCAGCTGTGTCCGACCACCCGCGCCTGCGTGCCTGAACAGGGCCAAAGCTCGGTTAACTGGCTCGACAGCCTCGGCGATCGCCTGATGTTCCGTGCCGCCTACCGTAACTTCGGCGATCACGAGTCGATGGTGGGTAACTGGAGCGTTAGCGCCACCAGTGGCGCGGCCGGTATCCGCTGGTTTGAGCTGCGTGGCCTAACCAACGGACCAATTAGCACGTTCCAGGAGAGCACCTTCTCGCCGGATAGCACCTGGCGCTGGATGGGCAGCATCGCGATGGATAATCAGGGTAACATGGCTCTGGGTTATAGCGCTTCTAGCTCATCGCTCTTCCCGCAGGTCCGCGTAACCGGCCGCATGGCAACGGATCCGATCAACACCATGACCCTGGGTGAAACCCATCTCGTGGATGGTGCTGGCGCGCAGACCGACACCAGCAATCGCTGGGGCGATTACAGCGATATGACCGTCGATCCAGTCGATGACCAAACCTTCTGGTATACCCAGGAGTATTACGACTCGACTTCATCGTTTAACTGGCGCACCCGTATCGGCAACTTTAAGTTGGCGAGCACCAGTCAGACAATCACGCTTAAGGGCAAGGGCCAAACTAAGGGCACCACGCGTCGTGTGAAACTGCAATGGAGACCAACTGACGGTACCAAAACCATCGACGTCCTCCGAAATAGCGTCGTTGTCGAAACGGTTCCAGATAGCGGAACAGCCGTCGATAAGGTCAACATGGCAGGGACATTCAGCTACCAAGTCTGTGTAACTGGCTCAAGTAATTGTTCAAATACGATCAGTATAACGCTTCAGTAATCGTCTAAGTAAGAAAGTATTCAGAGTAGTTCCAAGGGCATCCGGTGGTAACGCCGGATGCCCTTCCTGCTATCCGGTTAATGAGGCGCGCTCTTACCAGTGCGTTTTCCCGGATAACTCATGCTACTGCGAGCATCTTTCAAATCAACATGTCGCTTACCCCGGCACTTTTGGCGTAGAGGACCAGGATACCGGTGGCACTTATATCGCGGTCTTTACCTTCAACACCGCAGTCACCTCAGGTTCAGCTACCATTGTTAGCGGCACCGCAACAGCCGGTACACCGACCTTCAGCGGTAACGAAATGCGGGTTCCGCTCACCGGTGTCGCCAACGCGCAGATCGTGAGTATCAAAGTCTCCAACGTCAACGGTGGCAGCGGTAACAATACCGGCCGTTCGGCTTCCTGATCGCTGATGTTAAATCCTAACCGGGCGGTCGATAAGCCCGACGACAACCTCGTCAAGGCTCAGATTGGCATGCCGATCACGAGCGCGAACTTCCGCCAGGATATCGTTCCCAACGGCGCCATCCAGCGCAACGACGCGGGCGACGTCAAAACCCACAAGGGAAAGTCTCTTCCGTAGAGAAAAGAAGTTATCCTAACGAGTAACGGAATCTCGGGTTACTCTTCGGCGCGGGCGAAAGGATGGCCGCCTAATTTGCGACACAAAGCATCGCCGATCTCGGAAACGATCTCGATCTTGGTTGGATGGTAGTATTCGGCATCTTCCAGTTGATCGATGGTATGCTCGTGGTCAATCGCGTAGGCTGGTAGATGAATCAGATTGGCCGCGTCGTTACAAAGTAAGCCGGCGCTAATCAGCCGCGAGGTTTTTCGATCGGCCCAAAACTCTCCAAAGCCAGAATCGTCCCCGGCCAGATGCAGCTTTCCGATATCTCGACTTTCCGCAGAGGCACTCACCAGTTCGTGTCCGTCCCGTTCTGCTTCTTCCGGAGTGCATCCGGCAAAGGCAAACTCGGGATCGGAGAAGATGACTTCGATGTTGGAGCGCTTCGTCCAGCGACGTTCGCCATTTTCGCAGGCATTATCGGCGGCGATACCCGCTTCGATATGCGCATGATGCACCACCATGCGCACCCCTGCGACATCGCCGGCCGCGAAGATATGGTGCTTGCCTCTTACTCGCATGTCTTCGCCAACCTCCAGCCGTCCGCGCGAGTTAAGGGTGATCCCAGCCGCCTCGAGTCCGAGCCTCGTCACGGCGGGGCGCCGCCCGGTGGCGAGAAGAATTTTCTCGGCCGTGATCGGCTCGGTCTGACTCGGTCCCTCGATATCAAGCTTGAATCCTCCGGAATCTTCTCGCCTTAGCCGCCCGACTTGTGCGCCAGTCAGGACACGCACGCCTTCGCTCTCGTAAATCAGACGAAGGCGCTCACCGAATTGCCGCGGGAATTCCGGCAAGATTCCGGACCGTGAAACGAGCGTAACCGTGGTGCCAAGACGCGCATAACGCAGCGAAAACTCCAGTCCGATCGCGCCGCTCCCGATGACCGCGAGCGACTTCGGGACCCGCGTATTTTGCAGAATCTCGTCGCTCGTCCAAATGCCATCCCAGGTTGGATCGAGCCCTTCTATTGGCGGCGGGAGCGTGATCGAACCAGTCGCAATGATTGCTGCATCGAAGTTGTAACATTTGCCTTCGCTAACTACTTCGTGCTCGCTCACAAAACGTGCATCGGAGCGCACAATCGTAAAATGGTCGCCCGCCAGATCGTCGATTTCTTTTTGTCGATAAGCGCGAAAGGCCGCGATCTCCTTATCCTTCCAGCGTCCGATCTGCGCGAGGTATTCGTTAGGTTGTTTTGGTTTCACTTCCAACCAGCCATGCAGCTTTGCGTGGTGCATGGCGTCGATCGGCTCGAAGAGTGCCTTTGATGGCATGCAGCCGGCGTTGATGCAGAGCGAAGCGTACTCAGCATTGTCACCCATGAAAAAGAAAACTCGCGCGCCGTTTTGCGCCGCGATGCGGGCGGCGGTAAATCCAGCCGAGCCGCCGCCGAGGACGGCGATCTTTTTCGCTTTGGTACTCAAGGTTCGGTCACTATCGCCGGGTGAAAATACGCCGAAAAGCGCAACGCACATCATTCGGTGGCCGCCTTTTCTCCTCCGTGACGATAGTGAATGACCTTGATTTTCTCCATCGTAACCAAGCCACCGTCCATCACTTCCTCAAGGAAAGGCAGGAGCGATTTCACCTTTTCCTCCGAATCGACAATTTCAATCACTATCGGCAAATCCATCGACAGGCGCAGGATCTTGGCGGTATGAAGGCGGCTGGTCGCGCCAAAGCCCATCGGCCCGCGCAGAACCGTTGCACCAGCCAAATGCAGTTCGCGCGCTTTCAGGACGATGGCCTCGTAGAGGGGTTTGTGCTGCCAGCGATCACTCTCGCCGAGGTAAATCCGCAGGAGCAGAGCATCTTCCGGAAGTTGCATAACGATTTTGGCTAACGAGACACTAACAAGAGCCCGGCACCCCGGCCCAGCCAAACCGCCAGCAGGCAGCAGGTGAAGGAAAGGACGGAATTAAGCCCGGCCCGCAACCAGTCTCCGTCGCGCGCCAGCTCGAGGGTCTGCAGGCTGAAGGAGGAGAAAGTGGTGTAACCGCCGCAGACACCTATCATAACAAACTGCCGCAGGCGCGGCCCGACCATGAAAGGCCCTTGCGGATCGACCAGCCCGGCGAAGAAGCCGACCACAAAGGAACCGGTCACATTCACGAATAATGTGCCTAACGGAAAGACTTCGCCATAACTTTCCGCAATGAAACCCGAAGCCCAGAAGCGCGCGCCGGTTCCAAGCGCGCCCCCGAGCATGATGCAGAAGTATGTGAGCATAAGTAAGACTCCAAAAGTGCCGGCTCAATTCAAAGCAGCCGTAGGAGTCATCAGCTCATGCGGTTCTCTCCGTGCGCAGACGGAGACGGCAAACTCCATTGCCATGGCGAGATGATAACCAGCTCGCTTCGCTTCGCAAGACAGTGCGTCGCCGCGTCCTATTTTGTCGATTTGATGTCCAACGCGACCGGTTGACAAAGCCCCTTCCGCAAAGTGTAATCAACGGCACGTATGATACGCTTCAATCGACTCTCATTTCTTTTGGTTTTGCTACCCCTCATCACTACCACCAGTATCATAGCCGCCGAACCCGCTCTCACCTGGACGCAGCTTTCTCCGTCTGACTCGCCTCCGGCGCGTTCCTATCCCGCCATGGCTTACGACTCGGCAGGCGGAATCGTCGTTCTATTTGGCGGCTTCGGGAATGGCGGTTACCTTGACGACACGTGGATTTTCGACGGCACGACCTGGACTAAGGTTGACGTAAACGTCGCTCCGCCGGCACGCACCAATGCCCAAATGGCTTATGATCATCGCAACCACGAAATTGTCCTCTTTGGCGGTTACGACGGACACGCTGATCTTGGTGATACCTGGCTTTGGAATAGCAGGACCTTAACGTGGACGCAGGCTACCCCTGCGCATGCGCCGAAAGCAGTCACCGGTCCAATGGTTTTTACAGATCTTAATGGACGGGTTGACGAGTTCGGCGGGTTCTCTGGCAATCTTTACGAGCTCACCATGTGGCAGTGGAGCGGATCAGATTGGCACCAACTGCACCCGTCACAGGTACCCTCTGCCCGATCGATCGCCGCGGTCGGCGTGAATAACGATGCCAAGCAGATCGTGCTCTATGGAGGGTTGGGCGATGTCAATCCTCTCAACACCTGGACTTATGACGGTACGACCTGGACCCTGCAGTCGCCGTCTACCTTACCGCTCACCGTTTATGGCGCATCGGCCGCGTATGAACCTAACCTGGGAAGTGTCGTACTTTTTGGCGGCGCCGACGGGGGAATCGATCAGGATCGTACTTGGGCTTGGACCGGATCGGACTGGAACCAACTTCTCCCCACCGTCTCGCCTCCAGCGCGTGAAGGCGCCGGCATGGTATATGCCAAGTCGCTTGGCCATATCATTCTCTTTGGCGGCCAGGCTAGCGAACTGCCTTTAGGAGATACCTGGGAATTGACACCCTAAACGGCGCGCGCCGCCCCACAACCCGGTTTCTTTGATCTCGAATACCTAACCGTCACGACGGTTCTTAGGTAGTAAGATACCTTCGGGGTAAAGGTGCGGGACAGATTCGTCAGAGCTGCGCGGTTGGGCGTCTAAAAACTAATGATCAGGAGCAAGCGCCTCCATCACAGCAGGTGCTCGCCTCAGTCGTTACCACATAGTCATAACCTTTGGTTTCCTTCGGATGCCGGCGCGCCGTGCGCGAGCAGTCAAAGGGCTTCGCCTCCTCGATGGAGATTTCTTCTCGCGGATCGATAAACTCGAAAAGGGTCCGGTAAGGCTCCTTGCGATAGAGATTGTAAGTCTTATCGCAAACCGCATAGCGCACGCCGCGTTCCATGCGATGATTATCGTCATCCAGGACCTCACGAAATGGGCCCCGATAGATAACCGCCTGGTTGCGCTCAAAACAGGGACCCTGTTTTCCTTTAAAAGCCTCAACCGTCAGGGAACGAAATTCGATTCCCTCAACCGTCTGCCATGGCTTCTCGTCGCGTCTTAAGATTTGAATCCCATAGAAGCCCGCCTCGGTGAAGGCGCGCAGAAATCCTTCCTCTGTTAGCGCACCGGAGATACATCCGCTCCAGAGCTCGGGGTCATCCTGTAAGTGTTCCGGCACTTCCTCGTCCGAGGTGATATCGGAGATGACCGCTCGCCCGCCCTTTTTCAGGACGCGAAAGATCTCTTCGAAGAGCTGTCGCTTCGATTTCGGCTCAACCAGATTCAGGACACAGTTAGAAACAACCACATCGATGGAGTCGGTCGCGACCAAAGGCTCCTTCAGCCTTAGCTCCTGCATCATCTCATCCGCGCGGAGATAAGACGCTGCATCAGTGATTGGATGTTCTCCCAATTGCGCATCCAGCTTCTCCAAATCGAGCGCCAGGTCCTGAATGCGACCTTTGCGAAACTCCACATTCCCATAGCCGATTCGTTGCGCGACAATAGGGGAATTACGTCGCGCCACTGCCAGCATCTCGTCAGTCATGTCGACTCCGATGACCTTCCCCTTGGGACCAACGATCTGCGCTGCAATAAAACAGATCTTCCCGGTCCCGCTGCCCAGGTCGAGAACCGTGTCGCGCTCGTGCAAGTAACGGGTGGGATCGCCGCAACCATAGTCGCGCTCAATCACCTCTTCGGGAATCACCTTGAGGTAATCCGAGTTGTATTCGACCGGGCAGCACAGCTTCGCCTCCTTCACCCTGGCCCCGGTCGCATAACGTTTTCGGACCGCCGCTTCAGCATTTAGATTTTGCATTTTTCATCTCCTATATTCGTTAGGCGCTCAGAATCGTCCGCGCACCCGTTCCTTCATGGGGAGAACTTCCAAACATGTTGTCCACCAACCCGTTTCGATCGTCTCGACAAATTCCTCCGGCAACCGCTCCGCTCGCATTTCGGCAGCCAGCCGGGCGTGATTGTAGGCCAGACGCACAAAGTCCACTTTGGGTTCGCCCTCTTCGTCCATGCCCAGCAGCGCATACCAAACGTTGGCCCGTCCATCGTTTGCCGGTCGGCCAATTGCTCCGCAATTGATGAAATGGCGCCCACTCGGAAGGCGGCGATGCCAATGCAAACCGGTATGCGTAACCACAATCACATCGGCGCGGTAAGACTCACAAAGGTGCTCCAGGAAAGCGACGGAGGTGGTCGTTTGCCAGAGGAATTCGTTCATCTTCCTGGGTGAGCCATGACAGAGAAGGACGCGGAGTTGATTCCATTCGAGCCTTATCTCGTTAGGCAAGTCGCGCATCCAGAGTTTGTTCTCAGCTGCCGTGTTCTCAAAAGTATATTCGTAGGAGAGCCGGGCGAAGTAGTTATCCCTCGGGTCCGTGTATCCGCACCGGCAGTCCGTTAACCCGTGGCCGAGCGAGTTATCGTAATTACCTTGGACAATTGGGATCTTCGCCGCCCGCAAAAGAGGAAAGACTTTGTCGGGATGCGGACCAAACGCGCCCAGATCGCCCAGGCAGTATAGGCGCCGGGCACCGTGCCGCGGAGCGTCTTCCAGGAGCGCTGCCAGAGCGAGATGATTGGAATAAACGCCGCCAAAAAATGCAATTGTTTCTCTCATTGCGGGAGCGTCTCCGTTTTTCGCTCGAGCCAGTCGAAGATTGAGACGACTTGCTCATAGCCCGTTCGGAGAAGGAAGTTCGAACTCCGGCCGTAACTCTTCATCCCAAGGGTGAAATAACCGGGCTCAGGATGAAGCAAAGTCTCGGCTCCGAAGACAGGTGTTGCCAGGCAATCGGCTCCGGCTTCGCCTAACAAAGATGCGGCGAGTGGATAAGTTCCTTCTGTCGCCCAACAAGTCTGGACCTGTAACTCGCGAGTCAGCTCGAGGTCCGGCCGAAAACCGGTCGCGGCGACGATCTCATCGACGAGGAGAGAATGGATTTTACTCGCAGGATCGCTCCATCGCACTTCGACCCCGCCGCTGCCCGGAGTGATCCCTTCGATCGAGGCACCGCTTAGCAACCGCACCCGGCCGCTCTGTACGAGCTCGTTCGCTGCTCTCGTAAGGCATACTCGCTCCGGCAAGGAATCGTTAGGCACCTCCACAATCGGGATGGCTCGTGTGCTTCGAACCATCCAAGAGAGCTTCGTCCCATCCAGGGCTGCCAGATCGCGGATGACGGTCGCAGCCGAATGTCCCGCCCCCACGACAAGGACATGCTTACCCACGAGGCGGTCCAAATTGTCATCGCCAAGGATCTCTAATCCGCGTGAGATATGCACGGAACACTCCCGTTCGTCCGGCAGAGGTATTCCTTCGCCCAACGAATTTGGCTGTGCAAAGGTCCCGCTGCAATCGAGCACAATCTCCGCCAGCTCAACGTGCTCGCCGTCCTTATCTCGCAACAGGAGTCGAAAAGGGGCGAGGCCGCGTTGCGGCTGGCCGATGAAATCTCCCTTCAAGCGGCGCGCGCGGCCGATCGCCTGCACGAAACAACCTTCGCGCAGCTGAGGCCTGACCATTTCGCTCAGGGGCAGGAGATAACTCTCGCGAAACTCCGTCCCGGTGAGCAGTTCGTCGGGGAGCGACTGTCTGCGGCCGCGAACCTGCAAACACGCAAGCCCACGTGAAGAGGTATTCATCCCAAAAGGGGAAAACATGCGGACACGTCCCCACTGTCGCACCGCATCGGCTACGCGGCCCCGTTCGTAAACGGTAAACTCATAACCACGCTCCAGTGCAAAGAGCGCCGCTTCCAGCCCTACGGGACCTGCGCCAATGATCGCTATCCTTTTGTCCTTCATTCGTTAGGCACGTTGCTCACGGCCGGATTTGCTTCCGAGCCGACGCGCATGAGGCGATTGTTCTCCAGACTCTGCCCACCCGCGTTCGAGCAGAGAGCGCCATATCGATAACAGGTGATACACGCCTGATGGCGAAGGCGGTATCCTCTTAAGCCGTCGGCCAGCGTTTTACCTAATCGGGCATCGGATTGATCGACCAGGATGGGACAAACGTGCACGCCACGTTCGCTGACCACCCGGCTGCTGTGACAGAGCAGCTGGCTCTCGTCATAGCCCTGCATCATGCGCTCGGTCACATATTCATGCTCGCCATAGCCATGATCGCGAATCGCTTCCTGCCCGATCTTGAGAGAAGGCAAAAGCTTCATCCGAGGTCGCGTATATCCCACTTCGGCCAGACGCGTCTTGAACTCGCGCAGGAAGTGATCGTCAGCCTCAATAGGCCATGAACGCACCGAGGTGATGATGGGAAGAAAACCGGCCGCGACCAGGAGGCCAACGCCGGACATGGCAAGGTCGAAAGTGCCATGACCGCGAATCGGATCATTTGTTGCGGCAGAAAATCCGTCGATGCTCACCCGCAACTCGAGCGTATACGCCGAGGCAGCGTTCAGCCTAACGAGTATAGCTACTTTGCTCTCGTCAAAGCGTGTGGCGTTGGTCAGAACTGTGGCAGGCCCTACCGCAAGCGTCGCCTCCAGCATCTCGAAGATCTCCGGGTTAATAAAAGGCTCGCCACCCGTAAAGTAGTATTCCCTTACCCCGCGAGCGACAGCATCGTCCAGGTAAGGCTTGAACTGAGCGAAGGTCATCATGCCCAGTGTCCAGTTGTCCGGCGCACAGGAAATGAAGCAATGATTGCAGCGGAGGTTGCAAAGTGTCCCGGCAACTTGAAACCAAAGCGCGTCGAGAGAGGAGAGCGAAAGAAACGGCGGTTGTTCGTGATCCTTCATCGCGGCCAGGTTGCGACTGTATCGGTTTTCACTCACAAAAAATCAGGTTGTCGGAAGACTCACCACCAGGAGCGCGTTCCATGACTTGTCGCCGCCGCCAACCCGGACCTGACTGAAGTGAGCAAAGGAAGCGGAGGGCGAGCATGAAAAATGGGTTAAGACCAGGGCGTCTGGTCTTGGAATATACATGTAAATCAATCAGGTAATTGTGCGGTGGCGTGAAAGACAGCGAGAGAACGCTGCCGTTGGTTCCGTCCATCCGTGGAAATGGACCAGTCGGCGGAAGCGAGGAACTTACTTTGCCAGAGCCGGAGGCGGCATCTGTTGTCGCACGCGAATGGCCTTGCGAGCCAGATCGACGAGAACTTCAAATCGGTCTCGGCCTAACGAGACTAAGCGTTCGAGAAAGAGTCGCAGAAAGCGGCCCAACTTGAGGGAGGACCGAGCCAGGAGCGAAAGGTCGCGCCAGGAATCGACGTCCTGCTTTATCGGAAGAAGAAGGACGTCCCCGCCCGCGCGCTCGACGAGCTGACGACAATCCGTGTTTCGCTTCCAGCGAATGCCGCGCAATAGATAACGATTACTCGCGCGCAACCCGATCAGATAACAGCCACCCCGATGATCCGGCCCGAGGACGAGCTGGTTGGTACTAAGGCCGGCAAAAGCGCGGTTGATGTCAGCATTTTCGAGCAGCGGGCAATCGCGTCCGACGATCACAATCTGCTCGTAACCAAGGGCGGCAATTTCGTGCGTTGCCCTTTCCAGTCGTTCAGCAAAGCTGGCGCCGCGCTGCGCGTGAACGTGAACATCGGGAAGAGATTCTTGTCCTGCCGAGGTAAAAAGGTGCACATCGGCTCCGTCTTCCGATCCGAGGGCGGGGAGGCGAAAAAGTGATTGCAAACTCACGGGTAAGCCGCGCTTAACGAGGTCGAGTCGGAGCGCGTCGGCGAAAATGAGAACGGCCTTTGTCTTCACAACCTTTTCGAGGCGTTTCTTTGCCCAATCTCCTTGGCAGATGGAGAAAAGACGAGAAGTATTTTCTTGCTGCGAAACGAACGATGGTCTTCTTCAAAGTTACCGGAGAGTTGATCCTTGATGCTTTGGTTTCAGATCATCTCAGTCTATCAATGCTCAAACATTTGGCCGTTCTTAGCTCCCTAACGCTCCTTGCAGGATGCGCTGCGCCGCCAGCTTCTTTCGAACCAGTCGAATCGGCCGTAGGCAAGCGGATCGGCCGGGAGGTTCATTGGATGCGCGGCGGAGCTGAGGACGCGCGAGCGAGGCAGCTCATAGATTCACTCTTGCATCGCAAGCTCACGGCAGAAAGTGCGGTGCAAATCGCGCTGCTCAACAATCGCGACCTGCAAAGCGAGTTCGAGGACATCGGCATCGCGCAGGGCGAATGGGTCGAGGCCGGCTCGCTGAGCAATCCCAGTCTTGCTGTCAGCGTCCGCTTCCCGGATCGACCACCGTCCGGTACGAACGTCGAATATTCGATCGCGCAGAACTTTCTCCAGCTGATCCTGATCCCTTTGCGCAAGCGGATTGCCGCCGACCAACTGGCTGCGACTGAAACCCGCGTCGCTGCGGAAGTCCTGAAGCTGGCTGCGGAAGTAAAGACGGTCTTTTACACCGCGCAAGCTCGTCAGCAGTTAGTCGATCGCCTGCGAACGATTTCCGAAGCGAGTGAGGCTGCGGTTGAGCTCACCAAGCGGCTGCACGATGCGGGAAACGTGGGCGATCTTGAGCTGGCGAACCAGCAGGCCAGCCATGATCAATCGCAGCTCGAAGTCATGCAGGCAGAGCTACAAATTGGGCACGACCGGGAGCGGCTCAATCGACTCCTCGGTCTTTGGGGAGCGCAAACCAATTGGACAATGTCCACCCAGCTGCCTGAGTTACCCGAGCACGAGATATCGCTTAAAGGACTGGAATCGCGCGCCATCGCGCAACGACTGGATCTGCGCGCGCTCCGCATGCAGTTGGATCTGATTGGACAGGCACTAGCGTTGCGGACTGGAACAAAGTATCTCCCGACAAGGATCCAGCTTGGGGTCGACACGGAGCGACAGCCTGATGGACAGCGGGTAACCGGTCCTACTCTTGACCTGGAGTTACCTATTTTTAACCAAGGTCAGGGGGAGATCGCTAAATTGACGGCGCAGTATCGGCAGGTGCGGGACAGGTTGGAAGCGCTGGCGATCAATGTGCGTTCTGAGGTTCGTGATGCGCATGCTCAGTTAATCGCGGCGCGAAATCTTAGTTCCTATATTGGGAATCACCTTCTACCAACGCAGCAAAAGGCCCTTGGTTTAACCTTGCAGCAATATAACTTCATGCTGAAAGGTGCTTATGACCTTTTGCTCGCGAAGCAAAACCAGGTCGCGGTCGAGCGCAGTTATATCGAAGCCTGGCGCGATTACTGGATCGCGCGGACAGAATTGGAACGGGCCGTCGGCGGCAATCTTGACGGCAAGATCCTCACGGGTCGAAGCGGCCTTTGAAGGCACATTTATGATTACACGACGCAAGTTCTTTTCCGGCACCGCAGCGTTCTTTGGCGCTTCGGCTTTAGCGCAACGTTTTGCTGGGAGCGGGCGGCTTTTCGCCGCACCAGCCAACACTCCTAACTATCATCCAGTGGTTACGCCCAATGGAGTTTCCTTACCCTGGGTGATGAAAGGCGGAGTTAAGGAGTTTCACCTGGTTGCCGAGCCGGTGAAACGTGAGTTTGCTCCTGGAATGGTGGTGAATTGCTGGGGTTACAATGGACAGACGCCGGGTCCCACGCTCGAAGCCATCGAAGGCGATCGCGTTCGTATTCTTGTAACAAACAAGTTAGCGGAACCTACAACTGTTCACTGGCACGGCATTATTACCCCCAACGGGATGGACGGTGTCGGTGGCCTGACGCAAAGCCATATTTCACCAGGTGAGACCTACCTTTACGAGTTTACGCTGAGACAACACGGCGCCCAAATGTATCATCCGCATTCGGACGAAATGGTGCAGATGGCGATGGGAATGGAAGGATTTTTTATCATTCATCCAAAAGATGGTTATCCTGAGCCGGTTAATCGCCACTTCCTGATCTTCCTACAGGAATGGTCGATCTCGCCGGGAAGTTTTACACCGGACCCCAACGTCATGACAGACTTTAATATTTTTACCCTTAACAGTCGTGTCTGGCCAGGAACCGACCCACTGGTAGTAAAGTTAGGCGAAAGAGTTCGAGTTAGCTTTGCGAATCTCAGCATGGATAGTCACCCGATTCATTTTCATGGTCATCGCTGGTGGCTGGTAGGGACTGACGGAGGTGCGGTGCCAAAGACAGCATGGATCCCTGAGAGCACGATTAACGTTCCGCCGGGCACTACTCGCACGGTTGAATTCGTTGCCGACAACCCTGGCGATTGGCCTCTTCACTGTCACAAGAATCACCACGCGATGAACGCGATGAGCCATCAACTGCCCAATCTCATCGGCGTCGACCAGCAAAAGGCGGCAGCAAAGATGGCCAAGCTCGTTCCGGGTTATATGACGATGGGCGAGAAAGGCATGTATGGCATGTCAGAGATGACTGAGATGGATGGCCCGCGTAACACTATTCCAATGATGACCGGCACCGGACAGTTCGGACCTATCGGAATGGGCGGCATGTTTACCATTCTGAAAGTGCGCGAGGGGATTACGAGCTACGAAGACCCGGGCTGGTTCCGAAACCCGCCCGGCACAGTAGCCGGCCTGGTCGAAAGCTGATCGATGGCTGGATCCAGCCATCGCGCGGGTGAGGGCTGAGGCGCTTGTTGGCCCTCGGTCAAGACAAGTTGTTGGTCTCAACTTGTTCGTGGATGGTCAAGACGGAAGCTAGCTCCGGGTTACGCGACAGAGTGAAGTCGTGGCCTGTCTATCTTCGAAGCGAAGAAGTCGTCAGGCGCGCGGCAGAAAATGTTCCGTAGTTTCGCGATCGCCCTCCGTCGCGAGCATGTAAACGCGATCGTTTTCCATCCAAGTCGCCGTCATCCATTCGCCTTCACCTTTGAAGACTGGAGCCATTCCCGGCTGCACGCTTGGAAAAGCGGCGCGATCGACCACGAAAAGATGTGCCAGCCGACCATCGCCGCGTCGGAAACAGATGAGTGTCACTTTGTGTCCTCGAAAGGAAAGAATGCGGCACCCAACCGGTTCGAGCGCAGCCAGCCGCGGCGGGACTTGCCCCGGCGCGGCGTTTTGCTCTTCCAGCCAACCGTTTATTGTTCCCAGGTTGCCGCTCATCATCTCGAGCGAAGGCTTCACCTTGATGAAGCTCACCATTTCGCTCGCATATTGCGGAACCAGCTCGGCCGTCGATGGCCTGCGACGCCAGGTGTCCGCGATTTGCGCCAGTAGGAATAGGAGCGCAGCCGCTCCTGCAAGAGCGATGATCCAGCGCGACCACGGCGAAGCGGCGGGCGCCGGATTGCTTTGCGCCAGGATACGCGTTTTCAAACCGAACGGCGCCGGCAGGTTTGCAAGTTGTGCGGTCATCGCCCGATCAAAGGCCTGTTCCTCATCGAACCAGCGAGTCAGCTCAGGATTTTGCTGCGCGAGCTGAAGCGCTTCGGCAATCTGCGAATCGCTGCGATCAATCTCGCCCGGTCGACAGACCTGAAGAACGGCGCGCGCTTCGAGTTCAGTCATGCGCGTCTCCTTTCGGGTTCTGGCCTGCGAGGTGAACGGTATCCGCGAGAGCTTTGCGGAGCCGATCTTTGCCACGCGAGATCCGTGACATGACGGTACCGATCGGGATCTCGACAATCTCGGCGATCTCCTTGTAAGAAAGGGCCTGGAGATAAAACAAGGTCAGCGGCGCTCGATAAATCTCTTCCAAGTCCAGGAGCGCGCGCTGCACGATTTCGCTGTCGAGTTCTTCGACGACCGATGACGGCACTGTCTGCGCGGCGATCACTTCGGGAGCAGTTTCCGATTCGACGAAGCGGTCCTGCTGCCGCTTGCGTCCGAGGAATTCCCGATAAAGCGAAGTAAAAAGCCAGGTTTTCACTTTGGAAGCATCACGCAGCTGGTGACCCTTCGAGGCCCAGAGAAAAAAGGTTTGCTGGGTCAGGTCGGCGGCATCCGATTCCTGGCGGCTGAGGGATAGGGCAAAGCGGTAAAGCGGCATGTAATAATCTTCGACCAATTTCTCGAAGTCGAGCTTCGCCACGCCCGAACCGTAGTGAAAGGCGGCTGCCATGCCAACGAAATCGGGCAGGCGAAAGTTCTTCCTTCGCGAGAACTACGAGCCGAGTATCGCGCGGATTATTCCCGCCAAAGAATGGTCTGTTACCGCCAGCAAGAGGGAGTGAAGCAATCCGAAGGCAGGCAAAGTGGACAGGATTAACAGGATTTGGCTGATCCATCCAAACGCCAAAGACATAATCCTGTAAGTTCAGTTGATCCTGTCCAAGGCTAAGCTGCGGCCGTCGCTATGCACGCAATTGCCGCTCATCGGCAGTAACACTGCGGCCGCCAAAAATTGCGTAACAAGACTGTCACGATAAATCGGTTGTCGGCCGGGCATTTTTCCTTAAACCCTGCCCAGATGCGGCCCCACAGATTGGTTCGGTGGATTTACGCTCATCGGCTGCGACTGCTTTGGTCAGTCGGCGGCGCGTATGTTCTCGCAGTGACGCTTCTCTCCTGCGGCACGCTCGATAGCGATCGCACGATCGTCGCCCCGCCCGGTGTTCCCGGCGCGGAATTTATCGGGACCGAGAAATGCGCCAATTGCCACGAAGAAATCGTGCGCGATTTCCGCACCGCCACGCACGCGAGGCTAAAAGCGCCGGGAGCAAACGCGATGAACGTCGGGTGTGAGTCTTGTCACGGGCCCGGAAGTCTCCATGCCCAGCACGGTGGCGCAGCGAACCTGATCGTCAATCCGAAGCGCTCGCCACAGGCTTGTTTCCAATGCCATCTCGATGTCCGCGCGCAATTTCAGTTGCCGCATCACCACCCGGTCTTGGAAGGGAAGATGACTTGCACCGATTGTCATGAACCGCACAAGGGCAGCGCGATGAAAGGCGGGGGCACGAGCATGGCCCAGAACGTTCATGGCGGCGGCAAGGCATTCTTGAGCGAGAATGACACCTGTCTTCAATGTCACACCGCCCAGCGCGGTCCATTTGTTTATGAACACGAAGCGATGCGCGAAGGCTGCATTGTTTGTCATTCGCCGCATGGCTCACTGAACCAACGTCTGTTGAACGAGCGGAATCAGACACTTTGCCTGAAGTGTCATTTCCAACAGCAAACCGTTAGCGGCTCGATCGTGATCGGAAATGTCGATCATACCTTTTTCCTCCCGCGCGGGACCTGCTGGTCAGCCGGGTGTCACGAGGAACCACATGGCTCGAATGTGACTCCTTTCCTCAGATACTAAGTGCAGGCTTATGAATCGTTGCGCCGATTTTCGAGCTTATCTCGTCGGGTTAGTCGCGCTCTGTTTTTGTCTTGCTACGGTCACGGCCTTCGGTACTGACGACACAGACAGTAAGTCAACCACGACTGCAGCAACGGAAGAACAACCAGAGGAGCCAAAAAACTGGATCGAACTCGGGTTTGGCGGAGTCGTTGTCGATGGTGACCGCGCACAGTTTGAGCAGGAACACCGGTTGCCGGGCGACCAGGTCTTCGGTGGGATCCAGGACCTTCACTACGAGCATGCGATTGGGAGTGACGCGCAGCTGGTGCTCGATGGTCACGCGATTTTTGATACGAATGATTACAAGCTCCAACTAACTCTCTCCAAACAGGAGCTTGGTTATATTCAGTTTGGTTACGATGAGTTCCGCAGCTGGTATGACGGGAACGGCGGATTCTTTCCACCTAACGGACAGTTCTTTAACCCGGCATTTCCAGAAATGCATATCGACCGCGGTGACGTCTGGGTGGAGCTCGGGCTAAGGATGCCGGAGTTACCGGAGATTACCTTGCGCTATTCGCATGAGTTTCGCGATGGCCAGAAAGATTCCACCGACTGGGGTGACACCACTCTGACTGGAATACCTGGTGCGATTCGCAACATCGCCCCAGCCTATCGAAATATCGATGAGACCCGCGACATCGTTACCCTTGATATCTCGAAGACATTTGGCAATACGGACGTGCTCCTCGGGATGCGTTACGAGCACGCGAAGAACGATGACTCTTTAAATACGTGGCAAGGTGCCGGTCAGGTGACCCCGGTTCTACCGGGTGGACAACGGTTCGCTACGCAGCATCAACAGAATGACGTCGATCTCTTCAGCGGCCACGCGATTACAGAGAGCCGGTTCTCAGATTCGCTTTGGTTTACCGCTGGTTATTCCTATACCACGGCGCAAAACGACCTCTCCGGGACGCGGATCTTTGGGAATGAATTCGATGCGCCTTTTGGAGAAGTCATTCCAACGCTCGGGCAATCCGATCATGCCTACCTCAATCTGGCGGGCACGGCTCAGGTCGATGAGCATGTGATCAACGCCAACCTATTTTGGTTACCGGCGAAGCAACTCAGTGTGGTGACGGCTTTCCGTTATACTCATGAGGATCAGGATAGTTTTTCGAGTTTTCTTGCCGTCGAACCTTTCTTCAACTTGCCACCATTTACGCCCGCCAATCCGGAAGGAGGCTTCCATTATCTACCCCCGACCCCCGCATCCGGAGCCAGATCATCAGACTATGATCGTTTCGCGCAGAACCTGGAACTGCGTTATACCGGCGTGGCTGACTGGACCTTTTATGCTGAGGCGGAACTGGAAGAGGAATATGGGCACGTGAATGAGTTTCAGACCCGGGATGAAAGCCTGACACCGCTCGATAAGGATACGCAATTCATCGGCCAGAAATACTCCGTGGGAGCTAACTGGTATCCGCGCCCGCGATTGAACTTATCGGCGCAGTATTATCACCAGATGGCGAGCTACGATAACGACCTCTTTGGGAGCCAGGACCAGCGCCTGATCGGACAGGATTGGAACACGGATGACGTCAATGTTCGCATCACCTTTCGGCCGGACATTCCACGTGTGCTGGGCACGCTCTCACTCGTTACCCGCTACGACTTTACGCGGACGAGCATCGATTCCCGGTGGGCGGTTGATGGCTTTGCGCTCGGCGTGGAGCAGACCGGTGTGACCACGCAGCATGTCATCACGGAGTCGATTAACTGGAATCCACTCGCGCGCCTTTATCTGCAGACAGATTTTTCCTATGTCCTGAGTCAAACCGACACTCCGGCAAGCAGCATTAACTTGGTTCCAAATACCAGTCCGACCGTGGTCGCCTTCAGGAATGACTATTGGACGATCACCGCCGGCGGCGGATACATCATCAATGATAAGACCGACCTGCACGCCAGTTACACCTTTTACCGCGCCAATGATTACTTTAATAACTCCGGCGTGGCTTTGCCTTATGGATTGGGGGCCACGGAGCACTCCGCTTCGGCGACGCTGACGCGACAACTCAGCAAGCAGGTGCGTTTACTGTTAACCTACACGTACTTCGATTACACCGACGAGACGTTTGGCGGCCACAATAACTACCAGGCACACTCCATCTTCTCCAGCCTGCAATTCCGCTTCTAAGGCACGCCAAGCCTTGACTTACCTTGGGAGTCATCTCACAAACAATCAGAAATGAGCGGGTATCTTGTGAAACCCCTCACCTCAATCCTCTCCCCGAGGGCCTGAGAAGGCGCGTGCCGCTATTTACGAGATGGCTTATAGGGGTTTCCGTCCGGCGCGGTTGAAGGACCCGGCAACCCGCTCCGGACGCTCGTAAGATCCTTTGCTTGCGCGAAAGACGACAAGTTGTTCGCGGAATGACTCTCGGCGCAGAGTCAGGCGAAAGGCTAACTAACTAACTTCCTCCCAGTGTCCTGAGGTAATTAACTACATTCCACCGATCGGTCGGTGAAAGTCGCTTGGCAAAATCCGGCATACCCTTTTTGCCCACGGAAATTTTCCAATAAAGCGCGCCGTCCGACTCAGCGTGAATGGCGGAGCCAGTCAGTTTGGCTGGATGCAGTTTCAGCTCGATGGCATCCGGGCCATCACCCCTGCCGGTTTCGCCGTGGCATTTCGCGCACCTTTGCATGTAAATCTTTTGTCCGGACGCGATGGACGCGGACTCGGCCTTAACTGGGTTGGTCTTGTGGGACTGCGCGGCGGGCGCGACCCATTTCACATCAACCCCTTGGTCTTCTGAGTTAGCAGAACTCAAAAAACAAACGCCAGCGGCAGCCAGCACAGACAGCCCCAACGAACGCCGCAGGACGGATGCTCTACGAACACGAAATGATAGCTGAAACATGGCCAACGGATTACAAAAGTTCCCCGGCAGATGCAACCCTCCAAAAAGTAACAAGTCCGTTACTCTTTTGCGGCGGCCAAGCGGTTGCACTGGCCGAATGCAGATACGATAACCATTGGAAAAAGGACCATTGTCATGAAGAGGAAATTTTTGTTTTCGAAAGAGAACCGGACGGGAAAATATTCGCGCAATCGCAATCTTAGTCATCCTCATTGGTCACGCTGCTTTCGCTTGCGTGCGGGGCGGCGGCGAACGCAACCACTTTCATGGTGACAGTTGGACCGAGCGGAAACTTGTTTTTCAGCCCGGCCACATTGACCATCCAAGCAGGTGATACCGTTCAGTGGGTCTGGGGTTCTAGTGGCCATAGCAGCACCTCCGGGACGCCGGGTGCGCCCGACGGAATCTGGGACTCGCGCATCAATAACATAAACGACACCTTTTCATTTACGTTTAATAACGCGGGCTCCTTTCCCTACTTTTGCACTCCGCACGGTGCCTGTTGCGGAATGATTGGCATAATCACCGTGACGGCTCCAACACCAACACCAACTCCGACCCCCTCACCCAGCGCCAGCCCTTCGCCCACTGCGAGTCCATCACCAAGTCCAAGTGCCAGCCCTTCGCCCACTCGTCGCCTACCCATCGGCAACCCCTGTCTTGGCTACCCTCGCTAATATCTCGACCCGTGGCGATGTCCAGACCGGGGACAACGTTATGATCGGTGGCTTTATCGTCACTGGATCTGGATCGAAAAAGGCGATTGTCCGCGCGATTGGTCCCTCGCTAACTGATCAAGGAGTAACCGGAGCGCTGGCTGATCCAATCCTTGAGTTGCATTTGCCGGACGGGACGGTGGTGACGAATGACAACTGGATGAACGCAGGCAACAAACAGGAAATCATCGACAGCGGTGTGCCCCCAACTAATGACGCCGAGTCGGCGATTCTGAGAGATAGCCTTGCCCCCGGTAGCTACACCGCGATCGTTCGCGGAGTTAATAACACCACCGGGGTGGCATTAGTCGAGGTATTTGACCTCAACTCGGCTGGCACGTCAGTCCTGGCAAACATTTCTACCAGAGGTTTTGTTGGCACCGATGACAGTGTCCTAATCGGCGGCTTCATTATCCTCGGCGGGAGTAACCAGGAAGTCCTGATCCGGGCGATTGGTCCGTCTCTCGCTGGCCAGGGAGTTAGCGGCGTATTGGCTGACCCAGTTCTCGAATTGCACGATAAGGATGGGAACCTGATCACTTCGAACGACAACTGGCAGGACGGCCCGCAAGCACAGGAAATCATGGCAATCCTTCCGCCAACCGATCCCGCTGAGTCAGCCATCCTGGCCACGCTTAACGCCGACTCGTATACAGCGATTGTGCGGGGCGCAAACAACTCGACGGGCGTTGCCTTGGTCGAGGTGTATCAAATTGATAACTAATTAGGTATGGAAGGGGCCTTTGTGCCCCTCCCATGACTCACCGAGCTGGATTAAAGGGTCAGTAGACCCACTTGCCGCCGAACGACGAAAGTGCCGGGAGCTCGCCGGTCGAGTAATCAGTCTTACCGATTGCTCCCCACATATTTGTCCCGGTAGCTTCGCGCCAGAGCTTACTCATACTTTCGCCGGTGTGGCAACCCCAGCTTTTGACATAAGCGTCGCGGGTGAAGTCATGGCGGTCGATGCGCTTTAGTTCCGATTCGTGCATCCAGGCTTTCGACGCGCTGTCGACAATGTTGCTATAATCGAAGAGAAAACAGGCTCTGTTCGAGTGCCCGAAGTATTCAAACCCAGCAACTTTGAGACGGTCTCGCGGCTGTCCGTTGTTCAAGTAGTCGATCACGTCACCACCGTGACTGAAGTAAACGAGGTTGAGATGAAGCTTGTCGCGCACGCTGTTGATGTTGGCGATCAGGTCCTGCTTTTCCTGCCTCCCGCGATCGACATAACCGGGCTTGTAAACCAGCCAGGTGATCATCGCGTCAGGACCGAGCTCAGCACGCAACTGGTCGGTTCGCACCCGCGCAGAATGAACGAAATTCGCCCACCAATGGTCGTGCGGATACGCCTTGTATTGCTCCCAAACGCGGAGAGATGGACCCCCAACGAGAACGATGTATTCCCGCTGTTGCGCCTGAGCGGCGGCGGTAAAAAATCCAATCAGGAAAAGAATGGCGAGACGCTGCTTCATGATTTTGGAAGGCGGGAGGAGAACCTATGCGTGAAACGGAAGATTATGCAAGCTGCGTAGCGGTGCGGTTGGCCGAGGGAAGCCTTGCGCTACCTGGAACGCCGCAACGACCCGAGCCCACTCACCACGATTAAGATCACGCCGAAGGTACAGACAATCGCCGCTCCCGAGGGCAGGTCGCCCTCGTAGGAAAGAAGCAATCCTGCGACTCCGCCGAAAAGCGCGATTAGCCAGCCGATCAGGAGGCGCCTTCCCAGCGAAGCCGCGAGGCTGATCCCACAAACCGCGGGCACAATGAGGTAGCTGAAAACCAAAAGAACGCCCGCAATGCGGACGAAGCTGGTCACAACGAGCCCGAAAAGCGCGTAAAAGAGAAAATCCCACCAGCGCACCCGGAGCCCTTTTTCGTAAGCGGCGTCGCGATCGAATGAAACCAGAAGAAGCGATCGGCGCAGGACGAAATGCATCAGTCCGACAAAGAGAAAAAGTGCGAAGCATTTCCACACGTCTACCGGACTAACGAGAAGAATATTGCCCACCAGCATGTTCTTGATCTCCTCGTCGCCTTCTGCAGCGCGGCTGAGCAAAAGCACAGCGGCCGCCGCGGCCACCACGTAGGCAATACCAATGATCGCTTCCTGCGGAATTTGACTGGCGCGTTTCCCGGTCAGGGAGAAAACGGCCGCGCCGAGCAGAGTAAAGGCAAGAGCGATGAGAAATGCCGGCCAACCTTCGAGGTTGAGATGGAGCAAAACCGCGACACAAATGCCTAACGACGCCATCTGCGCCATTGCGATATCGATGAAGATGATCCCGCGCCTAACGACATGCAGGCCGAGATAAACCAGGAGCCAGGGCAACAAGACGCAGGCCGCAATCGGCCAAAACATTATCTCCCACATAGTGATAACTCTCGTAACGCGTGAAGCCGGAATCGTGTAGCATCGAGCGCCGGGCAAGAATCGACCGC
Source organism: uncultured Verrucomicrobiae bacterium (assembly GCA_963786175.1). GTDB lineage: Bacteria > Verrucomicrobiota > Verrucomicrobiia > Chthoniobacterales > UBA10450 > JAICXG01. The sequence goes on from CAWAYD010000009.1 coordinate 128,283, forward strand.
TTTCATTTCAGAGCGGCGGCGAGGTGATTTACCAGTACGTCGATCAGCTTTACGTAGGTATCCGTGCTGGGCAGCGCGCCGGGAAACTGGGCGAAGTCGATCACCTGAGCGCCGGTTTCCTGCGCGACCTTCTCCGCAGTTTTGCGGTTTTGATATGGCTCCACCAAAATGGCTTTAATCTTTTGCGCCTTCATCGCCGAGATCACTTCTGCCAGGTGAGAAGGCGAAGGTGGGATGCCCGGCTTTGGCTCGAGGAAAATGTTGATGTTGAAACCAAAGCGATGCGCGAAATAAGGCCAGGAATCGTGATAAGCGACCAGACTTTGTCCGCGAAATGGCAGGAGTTTGGTCCCCCACTCCTGGAGCCTGGCGTTGATCGTGTTCTCGAAATTCTTTTCGTTGGTCTGGTATTGCGCGGCGTGCGCCGGATCGACCGCAGAGAGAGCGCGCGCGATGTGGGCCGCGACGGCTTTGGCGATGATCGGATCGACCATAAAGTGCGGGTTGCCCAAAGCATGGACGTCGCCCGCGGCGCGCGTTAGCTGGGCCGGCACTTCCATGAGGTGAATGCCCTCCGAAGCCTCGACTCTCCCGGGCTGACCGGCGGCGATTTTTGCGTTCCGTGCGTTTTGCAGAAGTGGCGGGAGCCAGCCAATCTCCAGTTCCGCACCACCGTCGATGAGGACATCGGCTTCACGCAGTTTCACGACGAAGCTGGGACGCGCGTCGACGAAGTGAGGGTCTTCAGTCGGTTTGGCGAGCACGGTTACGTCCACGTTGTCGCCGCCCACTTCGCGTGCCAAGGAACCGAAATCCGGCAATGTGGCGACAACGTTGAGCTTGGCCTGAACAGTCAGAGCCGTCGTTAGGCACAGGAAAATCGCAATTGCGATTTTCGTTAGGATATTTGTTTTCATTCGTTAGCAAACTTGAGCTGTCGGGAGAAACTCAAAACTTGTGAGCGCCATGGGCTCCGAGGATGAACTCGAACTGCAGGAAAAGTGAATCGGCCTGATGCGCGGACAGGAAATCGTCCGCCTCCAGGAAATCATGGTTGTATTGCAGGCGGATCTTGGAGAATTCGGTCGGATACCAGGTTAGATCGCCGGCGATTCGCTCCCGGCTCTGCCGCAACGGATCGTCCGTGTAGGCAGAGTCCTGCATGTGGACGTAATCGCCGCGCACTCCAGCGGTCCACCCTTTTTCAAAACCCCAAACAACCTGAGAATACATTCCCCAGTCATGAAAGGTCTCGGCCACCGGAAAGAGGTCGTCGGCGCCGCGGCCGGCTTCGAAGCGGCGATACATCGCTTCGGTTTGCCATTTCACGAACGGGAAACCGCCTTCCGCGTGTGGTGATTTCCATTTGTAGAGTAGGTCGGCGCCGTAAATCTGGGTCCGAGCGTTCGCGCCAGTGTCATTGGAGCCAAACGCACCTGAGACGCCGAAGAGAACGGTCTGCGTGGGACTAAGATCCACTGAATTTTCCCAGCGCGGCACCCAGACGAAATCCTGCAAACCGCGCGCTTCACGATCCGTCGTAACGCGCCCGAAGAAAATCCCGTTCTCGCCGGGATTACGGAAGGAGAAACCTGTGTTGCCGCGTCCATTCTGCACCCCAAAGAGCAACTGCGAATACCAGGAGACGGGCATCGTCCAGGAAAGCTGAGCACCCACTCCGCGCAGACCGTCCGAGCCGAGGAAGAGTCCATGCACAAGCGGATCGTCGGCAAAATCCCAGGTATGAGGGTGAGTTGGGTTAATGCGGCCAAAGGCGGAGAAGAATTGGCCACCTTTCAGTTGCAGACCCCAGGGAAGGTCGGTCGTTTGCATGAAGGCTTCTTCCACTTCGACCTGCGTTTCGTTAAGGTTATCGAGTTTGAAAACAATGTTGGCGAAACCTTCGAAATAGGGATCGACCGCACCGTCCAAAGCCAGCTCAAGGTTGCGAGCGTTGAAACCGCGTTGCTGTGGATCGTGGTCGCCCACTTCAAGCTGATCGAGCTCGCGATCGCTCGAATAGGCGAGAGCGAACTGACCATCGAAGGAAATATTCATGTAGCTGCGCCCTCCGCCCACGATGGTCATCGGTGCGGCGAGAGAAGCGCCCACGCCTGTGGTGGAGGTAGTTTCCGGAGTGGCGGATGTGACGGAAGCGTCGGTTGTCGGGAATGCCTGGTTAGGCGCGGGCGGCGGCGAAGCGGTTCCCGGGATCGGCGTCGGCTGCGGCGCGCCGGCGACCACCGATTCGTCGGTGGTCGGGAACAAAGGCGAGGGGCTGGCGCTTGATGCGGGCGAAGCGCCGGCAACGGCGGCGGGTGTGGTCGCGGGGGCGGGCGAGGCGGCGCCCGGGCTTAATTTCGCGAGCGCGTCCTGTTGATCCTTCACTTGTTGTTGCAAATTCTTCACCGTTTCGGTGAGTGCCTGCACTTGCTGGCGCAGGGCTTCAATATCGTTAGGCGATGATGCCGGGGTCGGCGTTTGACCAAGAAGAAGCACCGGCCCGCAAACAAGCCCGGCGACAATCAAAAGTTTTTTCACGCTTCATTTCCATTTTGGCTACGGCTGGGCCGACGAATTGAAACATTCCCGGCCAGGAATTGCGTTTGGCGCAGGCTGGAAACGAAAGAACACGAAACGCGCGCGTTCCCCGGCCGCGGCAGGACGCGGCGGATTTCCAGTCGTTAGGCCAGTGCCGGCGGGGCGTGTTCGAGGAGCGAAAAGAAACGCAGACGAGGGAGCGCGAGAACCGCCGGACAATCGAACAGAGCGCAATTTGGAATATCGTTAGGCGCAATCGGGATTGGTACCAACGGTGTGGCTTCGCACTGTGCGGAGGCGAAAAGACTGACCGCGCACTGATGGCCCGTAGCAGAATCCGGATGAATCTTTTCGTGTAGCTGAGGCGAAGAGCTGAGCAGAGCCGCAGCGAGAATCGTCAGAAGAAGAATCGCTCCGAGGCCGATTCGGCCCGAGGAAAAGGAATATTCAGCCCTGCGTCGGCGCACGGGCTCCAATCTCCGCAGAGGGCGGGCTTCTGCAAGCACGATCTCCCATGACCTGTCTAGAAGGTGGTCCGCAGACCGACGACGACGCTTCGGCCTTCCAAGGGCAGCACTTCTTTCAGGAAGGAAAGGTGATCGCGCGCTTCTTCATTCGTTAGGTTGGTCCCGCGCAGGTAGAGATCGACATAAGTCGGGCCGACGCGAAAACGCCGGCTGAGGCTGGCGTTGAGAAAGGTGTACCCCGGTGTCTCAGTCTCAAATGGTGCGGTGCGATATTGGCGGTTGACGCGCTGACCTTCGATGCTCGCGCTCCAGGTGGGACTGATGTAGTTGAGCGAAGCGCTGTAACGAAACGGTGTGATCCGCGGAAGCGGCTCGTCCGCGTCGGTGTCTTCAGCGTGGACGTAATCGGATTGCAAGCGCAGGAAGAGATCGTTTGGGTTCGCCTCGCTTTCGTTACCAGCGCCGGTGATGACATTCTTGACTGACTTCGCGTCATTCGCGCTTTGGTCGGCGATCCGCGTCATCGTTAGGGGAAGAAGATGGAAATCGACCTGCGCTTCGCCACCGAAGAATTCGGCGTTCTTCGGCGTATAATCGAAGACGCGCAGGCCGTCCTCAAAATCACCCGTCGGTGCGAAGTCGATAAAGTCAGAGAAGGAAGTGTAGTAACCACTAATATAACCGGTCACGACACCTGCCTTCTTGCGCAGACTAACGTCAATGCCGCGGCTTGTTTCGACCCCGAGATTTGGATCGCCGATGATGAACTGAAAAGTGGCATCATGACCGCCCCGCGCGAAAAGTTCTTCCGCAGTCGGCGCGCGCTGGGAGAAGGTGGCGTTCATTGCTAACTCCCAATGATCGAGAAAGTGATAGATTACGCCGCCGGCCGCGCTCAGCGGAGTGAAGTCCTCGTTCTTTTGGTCCGGTGAGGTAAGCGAGGTCAACTCAGGATCGCTGGAGTCAATGCTGACATTGTCATGCTCGACGCGACCGCCGAACTGGAACGTCACAGGCCCAAGTTTCACCTCTTCAAAAAGGAAGGCCGCACCAGCAATCGTGGTGGTTGGTTGAAGGAAAGCATCCGCACCCAGAATGGAGAGATCCTTGGAGAAGAATTGGCCGCCTAACGACCCTTGAAATAGTCCAACCGGCTGGTGAACGAGCTCGATACGTGAATCAATTCCACTCGTTTTAAAGGTCGATCCAACCTGGTCGCCATCGATCTCGAGATGCTTGTAATCGGTGTAAACGAACTTGAAATTCAGTGTACTGAAGCCGGGGAACGGATCGACAATCGAGCTACGCAGGTTGCCCTGGCGTTTCGTCACATCGAGCCGGACCCGCGACGGGATCACGCCTGGCTCGTCCACTTCCGGATCATCGGGAATGCCATAAACGGAAAGGAACTGATTAAACGATGCGCCGATATAACCCTTGTCCCAAACATAGGAGCCACCGATCGCCCAGTCTTTGGTTTTCACATAGGTGTTCGGGACTTCGCCATGTGGGTTGCCGCCGAAGTCATCGAGCGCGGCCTGCTCCGGGGGCAGCTCCTTCCGAATTCGCTCATCGAGGGCGAAGCCTGGGATGCGGCGACTGTCAGTGCGCAGAAAGGAGCTGTCGAGATGAAGGACAAAGTGACTCGTTAGGGCAATATCGAGTTGACCGGCAACACTGCGCTCGAGATCACCGCTATCGAAACGGGCATCGAATTCACCGCTGAAGGGATTCGGCGGTAACTCTACGGGAATGCGGTTATCGACGACATTGACGACGCCGCCGATCGCGCCCGAGCCGTAGAGAATGGTGGCCGGTCCCCTAACGACTTCGATGCTCTGGCTGATGAGCGGACTGACGCTCGGCGCGTGATCCGGGCTCAGATTCGAGACATCGAAGACTTCCGTGCCGTCGTTTAAGACACGGACACGGTTATCGGCCAGGCCGCGAATGATCGGTCGGCTTGCGCCGGGCGCAAAGCCGCTCGCCGCTATTCCCGCCTGGCTGGCAAGAGTGTCACCCAGACTGGCCGAGGCCTGTTGTTTCAACTGATCTTCATTAAGGACCGTGACCGCCTGGACGGTGTCGGTAGAACTCTGTTCGATCTCGCCGCCGGTAACGACGATGCGGCTAGTGGTGGCAGTGGCGCTGCTGGTGGTAGCGGTCCCGGACGGTGTGGGGGTTGGCGAAGCGACTGCAATTTGAGCAGGCGCGAGACTGGCGCTGGCAAAGAGCGCAAGAGACAAGGCGATAAATTTTTTCAAAGAGAATCTCCGGTTAACGATTGGACTAACGAGTTACAGGCAGACCACGAGCGGTGGTTGCCTAACGACCAAAGCGTGCGCGGAGATCGCGCCGGAATTTTCGCCGGAAGAAGTGAACCGTCCCGACAACCGGGCGGATAACCGCGCTAGGAGAGCGCCGGCGGCGCGTGTTCGAAAATCGCCGAGCTCAGGAAAGGCGCGGGCAAGCGAACCAGGGCGAAAACGGGGATGGTTTCAAGAATCAGCACGCAGGGCAGCGCGACCAGGAGCGGCGGGGAGCTGGCCTGCTCGACCTTGCCAGCGGCGATGAGAGTAACGGCGCACTCATGGGTGGGCGAATCAGCATCCGGGTGAAAGCGCGCGTGCCATTCCGGCGAAGCCGCCAAACCAAGAGCGAGGAGGAAGGCCGCAGCCAAACTTCCGGCAATCCAGCGGCGAAAGAAGACGTGCTCGTTCACGGCGAGCCCGATCCTTTCACAGCGATCCACGAACGGCAAGATCTTTCCCGAATCGGTTCTGAACCTTCCTAGCTTTTGTCCCGTTGCCCAGAAGCCGTTTGGTAACGCTGCCACGACTGCCAGGCCCGCTCCCAATTTTCCTTCGCGCCCCAGGCTTCTGCTTCGAGGTAGTAGAAATATGGCGGCGCCCCGGGTTGCGTATCGAAGTGTCGCGCCGTGTTAAGCGCGTCGTCCACTTTGCCGACCTTCATCTCGGCGCGGTAAAGAAAATACCCGGACGCGAAATCGTTAGGGTGCGCGTAGAGTTGCTGCTCGAGATCGGCTAATGAAGCGCCGTCGGCACTCTGGGGCATGGCGGGCGGCTGGGCAAAACGCCTAACGAGTTTCCAGGCCTGGGCGAAATCGTTTTGCCCGACATGATAACGAGCTACCCCCGGCCAGCCGAGCTCCAGCCAGTCGGGATGCAATTGGATCTGTCGCAATAGCTCATCGAGGGGATCGTGGGCCGACCAAAGCTCGAAGAGTCGCTGTTTCCCCGCGACCGAAAAGCGCCCGAGCGATGGATCACTTGCCAGCACCAGTTTGATCATGGTTTCAAACTCTGCGGAAGTAGCGGCTTCGAGATATTTGATCGTTAGGTCGGGTCGATCGACGGCAATATTGCGCAAAGCCTCGTGCGTTTTGCCGTCACGCTGCTCGGCCTCAGCCAGCATCAAGGAATAAATCCCCGCTTCCTTCGCGCCCTGCCGTTGTAGCGCCTCACGCCAGGCAGTGATGGCGAGCGCGGGCTTCCATCCGAGCCAGACTTTTCCTTCCTCGAAAGGCAGCTGATATGCGCTTGGCTCCAGGAAACGTGCTCGGCGAAAATCTGCTACCACATCGGCCAGTGGTTCGCGCTTGCCGAGTCGCGCCCCCGCCCGGAGGAAATAGAGCTGCCAATCGAGCGGCGCCCATTGCAAGCCGCGGTCGGTCGCAGCAATCGCTTCGGGAAAACGATACCCGCGGCTGGCGATGATGGCTGTCGCGCGGGCATTCTCAACTCCGCCCAAACCGGGCAGCGCGAGCGCATCCCGCCACGTAAAAAACCAGGTCAGGCTAACGAGCAGCAAAACAACTCCGACAATTCGAAACAGGATCGGCGCGAAGCGGCTTGATCGCAGAGATAGCGGACGAAATTGCGCGAGGCCAAGAAGAAATGTGCCGACGAGGAAGGAAGCCAGGCGATGCGCCGAGACGTCAACGAAACCGTGCAGGATAAAAAGCAAGGCGCCGACGAGCGCAGTGTAGCGTAGCCGCTGATTCGTTCCTTCGCGGAGCGGAAAGGCGCGTTTAACCAGAAGCGCTCCCGCGACCAGAAGGACCAAAAGCGCCGGCCAGCCCATTTCCGCCCAGACCCAAAGCCAATCGCTTTCTGGATGAAGCGCGCGCCCGTTCCCACGGACAACATTGCGAAAGAGTGCGAAAACGCTTTCGAAATTTCCCAGTCCCACGCCGCACCAGGGAGAAGCTCGGATCATGTCGAGCGTATCGCGAAAGATGAGCCAGCGAAAATCGGAAGTGACTGGACCTTCGCTGCCGAGGCGGAGATGAAAACGCTCGATCGTTTCACCACCAAAGAGCAGCAGGCTGATGAAAAGAAGAAGAAGAACCGAGGCGGCGATGGCGACGCCCGCACCCGACGCTTTGCGAAAGACAAACCGAATCAGCCAGGCGCCGAAGCCAATCACCAGAATCAAAATGCCGGCCCGCGAGTAGGCGAGGATGAGTGACGCAATCAGAATTCCGAGACCGAAGAGCCAAAGGAGCCAGCGTTTGCGTCCGCGTCGGAAATCATCCTGCAAACAACCGAGTACGACCAGCGTCGAGATGCCAAAGAGGTCGCCAGTCTGATTGCGATTTGGGAATGGGCCAAAGCCGCGTGCGTTGTGCCAGAATGGGAGCGCTTCGTGACGGAAGTTGAGAAAAAGACCCAAGGCGGCGAGCCCAATGATGCCGGCGGCGAAAAGACGCGTGGCCACTCGCACCTCGCGCAAATGCATTTCGAGCGAAGCGACATAGTAAATCCAGCAAAGTCCCACGAGGAGGAGAAAAAGACTGTCGAGAGTCATCCATGGCTGCGCCGAAACAGTATCGGGTAACCCGACGCCGAGGTCTTTCGTTAGGGCAATACGCCAGTGCGGAATGCTAAACCAATGCATCGGCAAGAACGCAACCGCGGCCAGCGCGAGAAAGAGCAGCGCGAGAAGATTCAGGGCACGCCCAAGCGACAAGCGCGGCGGATGGAAAAGAAGCAGAAGCGCAAAAGCTCCAACGACGATCGCCTCGCTCCAACGTTGCGTAGCCCCGCCAAGAAAAGCCGCCAGGACCAGGATCGCCGGTAAAGCAACGACGACCCACTCCGCGGACGCGCTTTCCCTTGCGGCTGTTGTTCGCGCTGGATTCGACTCGGAAGGTTGCATGGAAGCTTGAATTGCGGTGGAATCTTTGACTTACTAGTTCGCGCTATCTAATGCAGCGAATCAGTCTTTTCCTTCAAGGGCGAATAAGTTCCCTTTGCCGCGCGGTGAGTTAGGCAGCCATGGTCACCCAGCGCACGCAAGGTCTATACCGAGTTTTTCTGCTCTGCCAGATCCTGATCGTGGCCGGCCTCTTCTGGTTTGGCGTCTGGGTGATGGTGACCTTTTACTCCAAGGGCGCACAGCTCACCTGGAATCGCTACAGCATTTATTGCGCGACGCTCGTCATTGGTTTGCTCGGAGAATCACTCAGTCGTGAAGGGTCCAAGCGTTATTTCTTGCAGAGCGAATTCCTGCGGCAGCATCGGCTCGCTTTACGCCAAACCTTCGCCAGCGTGGGTGCGCTCGTTTTTTATCTCATCGCGACCAAGGACTCCTTCATCTCCCGCCTTTTCTTCTTCAATTTTCTGCCCTGGCTCTACATCGCGCTCTTGTTCTCACATCATTTTCTGCCCGAATTTCTGGCGCGGCACATCCTGCAGCGGGAAGAGAAAACCCTGCTCGTCGGTTCAACCGCAAAAGCCCACGCCTTGCGTTCTTGGCTGCGAGGCAAAGCAGAAACTGGGCTGCGCACGGTTGGAATTATTTGCGAAGAACCGGTCGGTTGCACCGAAGACAAAATTCCAGTGTTAGGCGGTTTCGATCGTTTCCGCAGGGCGATAGAGGAACATGGCGTGACCCAGGTCGTGATGCTCGAGTTTCCGCAATTCAACGAGCAGAACCGCACCCTTATCGCCACCTGCGATCAGCTTGGCGTACGCCTCCTGATCGTGAGCGATCTCGAGGAAAAGCTCGGGCATCCGGTGACCCATTTCGATGACGACGGCTTTCGCTTCTTTGGCTTGCGCGAGGAGCCGCTGGAAAACCCATTCAATCGCGGAATCAAGCGGACTATTGATTACGTTTTCGCGATTCCAATCATGCTGATTCTCTTTCCGCCGCTCGCGGTCATTGTCTGGCTGGCGCACCGTCTGCAATCGTCTGGTCCGCTCTTTCATAAACAGAAGCGCGCCGGGATTCAGAACCGCCGGTTCGACATCTGGAAATTTCGGACCATGCATGCGCGCAACACCGATCTCGCGCGACAAGCGACGGCGGAAGACGAACGCGTTTATCCGTTAGGCAGGTGGTTCCGAAAGTTGAGCATCGACGAGGTGCCGCAATTCTGGAATGCGCTGCGCGGCGAAATGAGCGTGGTTGGTCCGCGCCCGCACCTGATCGAGCATAACGAACAATTTTCGCAGCTGATGGCGAATTATCAGGTGCGGACTGTTGTGAAACCAGGCATCACCGGCCTGGCACAAGTGCGCGGTTACCGCGGCGAAGCGCAGACGAGCAAAGACATTCAGAACCGCGTCGCCTGCGACATCGAGTATTTGGAGAATTGGAATCTCACGCTCGAATGCGGAATCATTTTGCGCACGTTCGCGCAGCTGGTCGTTCCGCCGCCGACAGCGCATTAAGCCAAAAACGTGGCGCTTCTTTTCAGCGGAAGCGTCGCTCGACTTCTCCCTCCTGGGCGAGCAGCTCTGACGGCACGTTCGGCTGCAAGCTTTGGAAAAACGCCTTCTGTGCAACCAACTCCTTCGACCATTCGTTAGGCTTAACCTCCAGCAACTCCTTCAGCTGTTCAGACGAAACGCCTTCCAGGTCTTCCAGGTCAAGATCCTCAGCTCGCGGGAGGCAACCGATCGGGCGTTCTTCGGCGCCGCTCCGGCCTTCGCAGCGATCGATGATCCATTTCAAGACTCGCATGTTGTCGCCGAAACCCGGCCAAAGGAACTTGTCGCTCGCGTCTTTGCGGAACCAGTTGACGTGAAAGATGAGCGGTGGACTCGTTAGGCGTTTGCCCGTCTCCAGCCAGTGCCGAAAATAATCGCCGATATTGTAACCGCAGAAGGGCAGCATTGCCATTGGGTCGCGCCGCACCTGCCCGACCGCACCGGTCGCAGCCGCAGTTGTTTCCGAGGCCATGGTGGCGCCGATGTAGACGCCGTGATTCCAATCGCGGGCCTGGAAAACGAGCGGCATGGTGTCGCTGCGCCGTCCGCCAAAAATGATCGCACTGATCGGGACACCGGCTGGATCTTCGACTTCTGGATCGAGCACCGGATTGTTCTGCATCGGTGTCGCAAAACGGCTGTTCGGGTGCGCCGCTTTTTCCTTCGAAGCAGGCGTCCAGGGATTACCTTTCCAATCAGAGGCATCGCTCGGCGGGGCACCATCCTTTCCTTCCCACCAGACGTCGCGGTCATTCGTCAGGGCAACGTTCGTGAAAAGCGTGTCGCTCTCGATCGAACGCATGGCGTTGGGATTGGATTTATAACTCGTGCCCGGCACGACGCCGAAATAGCCATTTTCCGGATTGACCGCGTAGAGCCGACCGTCCTCACGAATTTCCATCCAGGCGATGTCGTCGCCGATGGTTGTGATTTTCCAGCCGTCAAAATGTTTAGGCGGGATGAGCATGGCGAAGTTCGTCTTGCCGCAGGCACTTGGGAAAGCCGCCGCCACATAATGCTTTTTGCCTTCGGGAGATTCGACGCCGAGGATGAGCATGTGTTCGGCGAGCCAGCCTTGCTTCTTCGCGAGATAACTGGCGATCCGAAGGGCGAGACATTTCTTGCTCAGGAGCACATTTCCACCGTAACCGGAGCCAACTGAGATGATGGCATTGTCCTGCGGAAAATGACAAATCCAGCGCCGCCCGGGATTCACATCGAGAAGCGAATGGACGCCGCGATTGAATTCCGCCTTCGGATCGTTGCCTAACTTTGCTGAGGCCGGTCGGCCCATGCGCGTCATGATGCGCATGCTCAGCACGACATAGATGGAGTCGGTAATTTCGTAGCCGATTTTGGCCAGAGGCGAATCGGGCGGACCCATGACGTAGGGTACAACAAACATCGTCCGCTCGCGCATCGCGCCCTTTAGCATCTCGTGCAATTTGCGGTAGGTCTCAGCCGGCTCCGCCCAGTGGTTCGTTGGTCCGGCTTCTTCTTTGCCTGGCGTGCAGATGAGAGTGAACTGTTCGACGCGCGCGACATCGTTAGGATTGGAACGATGGAGATAGCAACCTGGCCGTTTCTCCGGGTTGAGCTTGATCAGAATGCCCTGACGACACGCTTCCTCGAGGAGGAAATTATTTTCCGTCTCCGAACCGTCGCACCAGAAAATATTTGCCGGCTGGGTTAGCGATTCGATCTCGTGCACCCAATCCAGGACGGCCTGATTGCTCGGCTTGTTTTCACCCATGCCACTGGGCGCTGAGATGGCAGGAGCGATATTTTGCATAGACGTGGTCTGCACTCCGAGTGCGGAAAAGATTCAATGTGAACGCTTCGGCGGCGAGGCCAAGAAAAAATTGCCACCAACGGAGACCGACCGCCCCGCGCGAGCTTGCGCTTCTCAATCCCGAGCCGTTTAATGTCGTTATGTTTGGTGTCACTACCTCAGATGACTACCAACCGGTAGCCTGGATGGGACGCTACCCGGTCCACGTCCCGACTCTGCTCGTGATTGTGCATGTGGCGTGCATGATTCTGACCTGTCTGCTGATGGCTTTCGGACAGGGCACAGTCCTAAACATCCTGGCTTTCGATAGCGCACAGGTGCTTTACGCAGGGCGCGTATGGCAAATCGGCACCTACGCGTTCGTCCATCAACCGTCCGGTTTGATCTGGTTCGCTGTGGAGATGTACATGCTTTTTGCCTTCGGGCGAGAAGTGGAACGCTTCATTGGACGCCGAGCGTTTCTTTTCCTTTATGCGCTGCTGCTTTTTGTGCCGGCGCTTTTTCTCACCCTTCTCGGCCTGTGGCAACGCAACGGCATTGTGGGCTCGGCGACGATTCACTTCGGCATCTTTATCGCCTTTGCCGCCATTTATCCTAACGTTGAAATTTTCCTGCGCATCATGGCGAAATGGTGGGCACTCATTTTCGTCGCCGCCTACACCCTGCAGCTTATGGCCTTTCACGGCTGGTCCGAAATGTTCGTCCTCTGGTTGAGCGTTGGCCTGGCCTATGGCTTCGTGCATTTCCACGGCGCCGGACCGCAAATCGAATGGTTGAGCGATTGGACCTCGCGCTGGCGCTCGAAACGCGTTCTCCGCGTCGTGTCGCCGCCGTCCTCCCGCCGCGTGGTGGAGCCGGAAGACATATACGACTCGATCGATCCAGTCCTGGAGAAGATCTCCAAATCGGGCATTGGCAGCCTGACGGCGAGCGAACGACGTGCACTCGACCGGGCGCGCGCGCGCCTGCTCAACAAATCCAAGTGAACGAACCGGCCGCCGTGCGGCTCGTCTTTCGTCTCTGGGCCGCGCCTAACGAGTAGCGACTAATGACCGCAGGTCTGCTGCGTGAGAAATTCAAGTCTCGCGCAAGCGCAGGAAAAAGTCCGCCGGGGTTGCAGCTTCGAGCAACGCTTCGCGCGTCGCTTCGTCATTCAGCCGTCGTGCAAGTGAACCGACACAGATCAAATAATCGTTCACCATTTGCTGCGGAACGGCGATGACGAAAAGAAGGTGGACCGTCTTCTCCGGTTCGCTGGCAAACCTGACGCCACGATTGCTCCTTCCGATACCTAACAAAAGTTGATTGACCAATTGCGTCCGGGCATGCGGAAACGCCACGCCGCCGTTTGCGACCGTTGAGCTTTTCATTTCCCGCTCCATAACGGCTTCGAAGAATTCCTTTGGCTGTCGCAATTCGCCGCGCACGCCTAACAATTCGACGACCTCCCAAATCGCTTCCGCCGCCGTGTTGCCTTGCAAATCGAGTACAACGTGGTTTGGGTCGAGCAGGCTATCGAGTAAGGGCGAGATCATGGAATGATGATTGACGCGCGACGGGCTGAAGTCGAATCATTCGCCCAAGTGGCAAACCAAAACGAAGGAACGGGAGAAACCGCCGCCGTGGCCGGGCATGGCAGCTTTTACGACCAGGGCTACGTCAATGCCATGTCGCATTTTTATCGCGGCGAACTCGGCCGGATCATGATCTGGCGCACCCGGCTCGATACGACCACAAACTGGGCCGTCACCGGCACGACCGCGATCATCACGATTGCTTTTTCCAACGCCGGAGTGCCGCACCTCATCTTCTTTTTTAACCTCGCCATTGTTTGGATCATGCTCTGGATCGAAGCGCGGCGTTATCGTTTCTACGACGCTTTTCGGGCGCGGGTCCGCATGCTCGAAGCACATTTCCTCGTTCCGATGGTGATGGAAAATCATCATCTCCTGCAAGGCGAATGGAAAAAACTGGTCTGCGAAGATCTTATCCTGCCGTCGTTTAAGATCAGCATGCTCGAAGCAGTCGGCCGGCGCCTGAAACGGAATTACGTCTTCATTTTTCTGCTCATCATCGCTGCGTGGATCATGAAGCTTTTCCTGCACGCTAACGAGCCTATTGAATCGTTCGACGCCTTCTATCGCGCGCTGCGCGTCGGGCACATCGCGCCGTGGTTTGTCGCATTCATCTTTGCCGGCACTCTTGTCACCGTGATCGTGATCACGGTATACGTTGGCAAGAAGAGCTCGGGAGAAATTTCAGAGTTCGGCAGCCATCGCTCGCTCTGGCGAATTTGATTCTTGAAGGCCGAAGACTTCTCCCGCCTTTGCGAGATCGTGGCGCAGCTACGCGCGCCCGGCGGTTGCCCGTGGGATCGCGAGCAAACCCATAGTTCGTTAGTCCCGGGTTTGCTTGAGGAGGCCTATGAAGTCGCCGACGCCATCCGCAGGGCTGACGATGCCAACCTGTGCGAGGAATTGGGCGATCTGCTTTTGCAGGTCGTGATGCACGCGCAGATCGCGAGCGAAGAAGACCGCTTTACGATCGAAAACGTCAGTCGGGAGGTCGCCGACAAACTCGTTAGGCGACATCCACACGTTTTTGGCGAGAGCGAAGCGCGCGACAGCGACGCCGTCTTGAAGCAGTGGGATGCGATCAAACGGGCGGAAAAAAAATCGAGCGGCGACGGATATCTCAGCGGCCTAACGAGAGCATTACCGGCCCTGATGCTGGCGCAAAAAGCGCAAAGCAGAGCCGCACGGGTCGGTTTCGATTGGAGCGAAGTGAAGGACGTGGTGGCAAAAGTTGATGAGGAGCTTGCGGAAGCAAAGGAAGCGATGGCCGCCGGCGATGCCGCGGCGATTGCTGATGAAATGGGCGATCTGCTTTTTGCGGTGGTGAATCTGGTGCGAAAATACAATCTCGACGCGGAGACGGTGCTGGCCGCGGCGACAGAAAAATTCATCGCACGTTTTCATGAAGTGGAACTCGAGTTGGAAAAGCGGGGACAAGAGCTTGGCGAGGCAGACCTCCCCACGATGGATGCAATCTGGAATCAGGTGAAGCGCTCATAGAAGGCAACGCGCTTTGCCCGAATTTCGTCGTTGCAACGCGCGGCCGGAGCATTTGCCGGAAAAGAACCTGATGTTACGAGACCAATCTGAACTCGCAGAACGAAGCTCGAAACACCTCAGTGGCTGACGATTCCGTTTGGAACCAAGCCAACCACGAGCTGGCCTCTCGCTGTGACATTGGGCCAAGTTGGCATCGGCCCAAGGTCTTACTTGGCGCTCATCGGATATGGCCTCTCGTCTATTGGAAACAAAGGAGGAGCGCCCCGGTACGACAGCAGATGAAGGTGAGACTGCAACCACCTCTGTGGCAATGGATGCCAAGACAGGCCATCCTGCTTATTTTGCCTCTTGCCTGGCTCGTCATCTCGACCAGAACTCAAGGGCAGATCCCGCGTGGGGTTTTTTCGCTCGCCGCCGCGGGCCAAGTCGCAAGTGACAATGCCCTCGCAAATCCCGACGTAGTCGGAATGAGCATCCGCCAGGCTTGGGCGGAACTGGAGCCAAGCGAGGGTAACTTCGACTGGTCGTTTCTCGACTCAGAAGTCGCGCGCGCGGCCGCGGCGAACAAGGTCGTCCTGCTTCGTATCCTCACACAGTCGGGAAAACCGGCCTGGGTTACAACCGCCATTCAGAATGCCGGCGGCACTTTCTTCACCTTCGATGACGATGGTGTTACTACAACAATTCCGGTTTTTTGGGATCCGACCTATCTCGCAAAAAAGAAAGCGATGATTACGGCGTTGGGTGCGCATTTCACCGCCAACCCCGCGATTAAAGTGGTAGCGGCGAGCTTTGCGAATGCGGTGACTGAAGATTGGAACGTCCCACACACACCGCAGGATATACAAAACTGGCTCGCCGCTGGTTATACCACTGACAAGTTACTGGACGCAGGCAAACAGATTATTGACGCAACCATGGCTGCCTTTCCCCACCAGTATATAACTCTGGCAATTAAGGGGAATGGTCACGTTCCAGCAAAGTCCGGTCAGAACCTCGATCCCGCCGCTACCTATGTCGCAGCTACGGCGATTGCGACGGCTCGCGCATCGTGGCCTGGGCGCTTAATCGTACAAATTAACTTCGTCTCTAACCTTAACGAAGCAGCTCCTGGTTCTCCAGACTCAGCCTGGAACACACTTTGGAACAGTCGGCCAGAGGTAGCCGGACAGATGCTGGCTGTTTGCTATGGCGACTCCACTTATCGCAACAACGGGGGTGTGCCCGAAGCGCCTGCCACAGTGCTTGCTAGTTGTCTTATCCGTTCTGTGACTTATGGCCTCAATTACCTGGAAGTTTACCAAAAAGATATCCTGAACCTTTCCGCCACCATTACATTTGGAAAGCAGTTGTTAGGGACGGCTGGGGCCCCGTCGGTCAACATTTCGACGCGAGGCGATGTAGGCACTGGCGACGACGTCCTGGTGGGTGGACTTGTTGTAAGTGGCACCGGATCAAAGAACGTCATCCTTCGCGCGCTTGGTCCGTCGCTCGAGCTTGATGGCACTATCACGCCGCTCGCGGATCCAGTTCTCGAGCTACATAAACCGGATGGCAGCGTAGTTACAAACGACAACTGGCGCGACACTCAGGAACAGGAAATCATCGATAGCCAGCTCGCGCCTACTAACAATCTGGAGTCCGCCATTGTCGCAACCCTCGACCCCGGTGCCTATACCGCTACCGTCAGTGGCAAAAACGGCGGCACCGGAATCGCCCTGGTGGAAGCTTACGACCTCAATCAGTCTATGTCGTCTCACCTGGGCAATATCAGCACGCGCGGTTTGGTCGGGACCTACAACAAAGTAATGATCGGCGGTTTCATTCTCGACGGGTCCGCAGAGAGAAGCACGGTCGTGGTAAGAGGACTAGGACCTACTCTCGCCGACCTTGGTGTTGCCAATGCACTGAGCGATCCCGCCTTGGAATTACACGACGTGCAGGGCGTCCTTATCGGCTCGAATGACGACTGGAAGGATTCACAGCAACCCGAGATCGAAGCCTCGGGACTCGCGCCTGCTCATGACCAGGAGTCCGCGATTTTACAAGTCCTCCCGGGTGGCGCCTACACGGCAATTCTTCGCGGAACTAATAGCAGTACCGGAGTCGGGCTTATCGAAGTCTACAACCTGCCGTAGCGAAGTCGTAGACGACCGGCGCCTCTTTCGCAGGGGCGATCCAGGATGGAATCTGAGGACAGCTGCAACTAGGTTCCGCTTGGAAGACGTCCGCAAGAGCGAATCAATTGATCACCGATTCGTTAGGCCGAAGTCCAAAGGCTGCATTATTTTGGGAACAAAACGTCTGCGAGACAACCATCGCCACCTCCGGTAAAGTCGCGGCGTTTCATGGAGACCGAATACAAAGTTCGACTCGAGATTTTCGAAGGCCCGCTCGATCTCCTTCTCTACCTGATCAAGCGTGACGAGATCGATATCTACGACATCTCGCTCGAGCGGATCACTCAGCAATACCTCGAATATCTCCAAGCCTTCAAAGAATTGAACATCGATGTCGCGGGCGAGTTTGTGGTGATGGCGGCAAATTTGATTTATCTCAAGAGCCGGAGCCTGCTTCCGGTCGACCAACAGCCACCAGAGGAGGATGTGGAAGAGGACGATCC
The DNA here is from genome assembly GCA_963786175.1 of uncultured Verrucomicrobiae bacterium. GTDB lineage: Bacteria > Verrucomicrobiota > Verrucomicrobiia > Chthoniobacterales > UBA10450 > JAICXG01. The sequence continues at coordinate 145,520 of CAWAYD010000009.1, forward strand.
GCGATGGGATCTGATTCGCCAGTTAATCGAATACAAAAAATTCAAGGAAGCAGCTGCACAGTTGCAAACCCGCGAGTTGGAGCAGGAGCGGATTTTCGCCCGCGTCGGCGACAGCGTTGTCTCGGAAATCGCGCCGCTATCACTAGGCGAGGTAGGAATCTTTCAACTTATCAACGCCTTTCAACAGGTCCTCAAGCGCCTCGAAGCACGCGAAGATTTGCAGGAAATTTTTGGCGAGAATTTTACTGTTTCGGACAAGATCGAGCGCATCCTTCAAGCGATGGCGCAGGGCAAGCCGATCAAATTTTCCGAACTCTTCGCGCGGATGGCTTCGCGCGTCGAAGTCGTCGTCACTTTTCTCGCGCTCCTCGAATTGATCCGACTGAAACAGGTGCGGACAATTCAGCTTAACGAATTCGACGAGATCGAGATCGCGCCGGTCGCGGCCGGATGAAGCGGGTTCTGATTGCCGGCTGCGGTTATGTCGGCACGGCAACCGCGGATCTCTTTCAGGCCGCAGGCTGGGACGTTGAAGGCTGGACGCGCTCGCTGGAATCGGCCGTGCAATTTCCGAGTCAACGCTACCGGATGCGCGCGGTCGACATCGCTGATCGAAAAACAGTCGGGGCGGCGGCTAGTGAATTCGGGGTGGTGATTCATTGCGCGAGTACAAGGGGAGGCGGGGCGGAAAAGTACCGTCGTGTTTATTTTGAGGGCGCGCGCAATTTGCTCGGAGTTTTGTCACCGTCTCGGTTCATCTTTTGCAGCAGCACATCGGTTTACGCGCAGACCAGCGGCGAATGGGTCGATGAAGAAAGCGCCGCCAAGCCGGTCCACGAGACAGGAAAAATTCTTTGCGAGACGGAAGAGTTCGTTAGGCAAAAAGGCGGCGGCGTGGCGCGTCTGGCCGGTATTTACGGACCCGGACGTTCTGCGCTCCTGCGCAAATTTCTTTCCGACGAAGCGCGGCTCGAGGATGGCGGCGAACGTTACCTAAATCAGGTCCACCGCGACGACATTACCACGGCGCTGTTTTTGCTTGCGACTCTGCCTGACGAAGTGGGAATCGTGAACGTGAGTGACAATAAGCCGATGACCCAGCGCGAATGTTATGACTGGCTGGCGACAAAGCTGAACCGGCCATTGCCATCACGGGCCGAAACAGCCGGTGACCGGAAGCGAGGCGCGAGCAACAAACGAGTTTCAAACCGGAAATTACGCGCACTCCGGTGGGAACCACAGTTCCCGAGTTTCGGAACTGGCCTAGAACACTCAGTCCTGCCGGTTTATCCGAGGTTAGGTGCCTGAGATCCGTTAGGCTGGAGCGGCGCCGCTTCATTGCGACACGCCCACCAAACACTTGTTAGCACGAAACCGGCGGCAAGAAGGAATACAGAAATTGTAAGCATGGCGGCAATTGTTTCTCCGACTTACTTAAAGCAACGTTCGTGCCTCAGCGGTCGCCAAAGGGGCGGGCAACCAGACTGGGATTCCCAAGCGTTTAAGATGCGAACACTCGTGTCGCATTGTGAAACAGTCACACCCGCCCTAGAAAAGAATCTATCGTCTGCTTTTTTCTTGGAACCCCGGGTCGCCAAATTGCGTTTATCTCTCTCAACAGTGTCAACACCTTCACGGGCGCGACCACGGTTGCTGCTGGCACGCTCGCCGGTAACGGTTTGGTCACGGGCCCTCTCACAATCAATAGCAAGGCCAGTCTCGCTCCTTCTGCTGGATCGAGTGCGCCACTGACTTTCACCAGTCAAGGCGTCCTTACTTTCCAGCCCGGCAGCTTATTCAATCCCTCCATTTATACGAGAAATGCCACGGCCGACCAGATAGTTGCCAATGGAGTCACCATAACTCACGGTGCTAGACTCGGCTGCACAGCGTGGCAAATAAGCACCTTGTTAGCGGCACTATTCTCACTCTGATCAGCAACACTGCCGTGACGCCTATTTCCGGGACTTTTAGTAGTCTCCCTGACGGCTCAACTGTCGCGATCGGTAACAACAGTTATCTCGTGAACTACGAGGGTGGCGATGGCAATGATCTCACCCTAACTGTCCAATAGGTCAGGAGGCAATTGACAAGATTGGATTGGACTTGCCTTAGCCTAGCAACGGCTCAATCAAGCCAAAGTCGCCACTCTTGCGCCGGTAGAGGACATTCACGCGCGAGTTGCGCGCGTTCATGAAAACGAGGAATTGCCGGGCAGACATCTCAAGCTGCAACACTGCCTCATCGACATACATCGGCTTCACTGGATAGCGCTCCGTTCGTACCACCGTGTGCTCGTGGTGTTCGTCTTCCTCTACAGGCTCAGGATGCAGGACTTGCTCTTCGATGTGGCGAAAATCGTCCTTGCGTGGACGATGCCGCTTGAGGAGACGCGTTTTATATTTGCGCATCTGGCGCGCGATCTTATCCATGACCGCGTCGATCGCGACGTAGAGATCGTTCGTTTCCTCGCAGGCTTCGATTGTGATGTGGTTGGAACAGACGAGCACGACTTCGGCCCAGTGCCGATATTTCTCCACGCCGAGAATGACGTGCGCCTCGATGATCTTGGGATAATCGAGGTGCAGGCCCTCCACTTTCCGCGTGGCGTATTCGTTAATCGCATCGGTGATCGCAAGGTGGCGACCGGTGACTTTGACGGTGGGGTTGGCGTTGGCGGTTTGCATGCGATTCCTTTCGTTTACATCTGAAAACGTTCGCCGAGGTAAAGCTGACGGCTGATGGGGTCGTTAATCAGGAAATCCTTTGTTCCTTCGCTCACCACGCGACCTTCATCGATGAGGTAGGCGCGATCGACGATCGAGAGCGTCTCGCGCACGTTGTGGTCGGTGATCAGAATGGCGAGGCCGGATTTGCGGAGGTTGACGACGAGTTGTTGGACATCGTAGACGGCGATTGGATCGACACCGCTAAAGGGCTCATCGAGCATAAGCAATTGCGGTTTGGTAACGAGCGAGCGCGCAATTGTCAGGCGCCGTTTTTCGCCTCCACTCAGGGTCAGCGCGATATTTTTGGCGATTCGCTCAATACCGAATTGATGCAGGAGTTCATCGCAACGGTGCCGCCGTTCAGATTTGCTTAAAGGCAGGGTCTCGAGAATGGCGAGGATGTTTTGTTCCACTGTCATTTTGCGGAAGATGGATTCTTCCTGCGGCAGGTAGCCCATCCCAAGCCGGGCGCGTTTGTACATCGGATAATTGGTCACGTCCGTGCCGGAAAAAATGACCCGGCCCTGGTTTGGCCTAACGAGTCCGACGATCATGTAAAAGCTGGTCGTTTTACCGGCACCGTTTTTGCCGAGAAGGCCGACGATTTCACCCTGACCAACCTGAAGTGCGATCCCGTTCACGACCGCACGGCCGCCGTAAATCTTAACCAGGTCATCGGTGCGCAGGACTTCCGCATGTTCGTTAGGCGATGAGGTCGGCATCGCGACCGGTCCCGCGGTTGGTGCTGGCGCGCTGGAGGCAATCATCGCTTTTTCTTCGCCGGCGAAGGCGACGGCTTGGCAGCGCGGGAAGCTCCCGGCAAAGGCGTGGGCGAATTCTGCTGGCGGATCTCCGTCCGGCTGGGGCCGTGTGTTTGGAGATGCCCCTCCTGGTTTAAAATCATGATGGTATCAGGACTGGTGGCGACATGCGTGTCGAGACCCTGCTGCACACGAGGGCTGCCGGTCAGGACGACGTCGCCATTGGAAGAAGTGTAAACTGCTTTCTCGGAAAGTCCGATGGCTTTCGTGGTCGGTCCGCCTTGGGGATCAGCCTTTTCCCGCACGACGCCGACATGGCCTTCCGCGATTGCTTTCTCCAATCCTTCGCCCTCCTGCTTATGGATGTAAACCGTGAGCTTGTCGGATTGAATGTTAAAACGCGGATCGAAAACGCGGACGTGGCCGGTAAAGACGCCAAGCCTCTTCTCAGTATCGAAAGTCGCTTCGTCGGCGTAAATCTCGGTCGTAATCGGCTGACCGTTGGCGTCGGTTGCGGCGAGCGGGCCGGGCGAAGCGTTCTTTGCCGCATGAGTCTGCGGCGCGGGATGAGGAGAGGGAGAAGGCCGCGGCGTTTCCTGGGCACCGAGACAGATCGCAGTCGGAATAACGAAAAACAGAGTCGCGCTAGCTTTCATTTCTTCGGCGCCGCGCCCGCGATTTCTTTTTGGTTGAAGATCGTCATGTGCACCTGGCCGGTCATCGTTCCCTGATGGGTGGTGGTGTTGAAGGACATGGTATTACCCGCAATCTCGAGGTCGGCGCGCTTTAATTTGGTGCGGTATTTCGATTCGATCACCTTCGTGTCGAGATTAAGAATCGCGTCGCTCATGTCGACTTTCATCTCAGGTTGCTCTTTCTCGTCGTAGGTCTGCATTTTGAGATCGGTAAAGTGAACATGATTTTCATCCAGCCGAGCTGCCGTCGCGGCGGCGAATCGGCCAAGAAGGTGCCCCTGCAAATCATAGTTCGGCAGAACCAATCCCTTCGCTTCGTGGCCAACCGTGAGTGGGATGTTTTTTAGCCCAAGTTGCTCGGGCGTTTCGCTCGGACCGGGAGTGGGAGTGGCCTTGCGATGCTTGCTCCCGGCAAAAACTGCGCAGCTGCTCGCGAGCAAGAGAAGAAGAATTAAGCGGGCCCCGCGGAGGATGCGGGCGCCGCTACGAGACGGCAGCATGCACCTTTTTTAACATGCGCAGATGCTTCGGCAAATCCTTTAGCGGCACCTGATTTGGACCATCGGAGAAGGCACGAGCCGGATTCTCGTGCACCTCCATAAAGATGCCGTCGCAGCCGGCGGCGACAGCCGCACGGGCAAGTACCGGCGCCAGAATGGCATCACCGGAGGTGGCGTCACCCCCGCCGCCGGGGCGTTGCACAGAGTGTGTCGCGTCGAAAATGACACGATAACCAGCGGCGCGAATCCAGGCGAGCGAACGCATATCGGCCACCAGGTTATTGTAGCCAAAGGTCGTGCCGCGCTCGGTGAAAAAGTATTTCTTCGCGCCAAAGGCGTCGAGTTTCTCCGCGATATTACGCACGTCCCACGGCGCCAGGAACTGGCCCTTCTTTACGTTGACCGCGCGCCCGGTCTCGGCCGCGGCGCGGATGAGATCGGTTTGGCGGCAAAGGAATGCCGGAATCTGCAACACATCGATAAACTCGGCGGCGATCTCGGCATCGTTTGGCGAATGAACATCAGTCGTTACCGGCATGCCGATCTCGCGCCCGATCTCGCCTAACAATGCACAGCCTTCGCGCACGCCGATTCCGCGGTAGGAACGGACCGAGGTGCGGTTCGCCTTGTCATAGGAAGCCTTAAAGATGAATGGCAAACCTTCGGCTGCACAGATTTGAGAGATTTTGCGCGCCATTCGCCTTACAAATTGATTCGACTCGATCACACACGGACCGAGAATGAAGGCTGGCGTTTTTCCGCCCAGTGTCACTGGACCAATCGTTAGGGCTTTGGGCTTCAAGGGTGTGGCACTCTCGCGAAAAGCGTTCCTTAAGTCCAAGACGAAGAGATCGAAATTCTACTCGCAACGCCGCAGTTGACCCGGCAGAATCGCAAATCTTTTTCGTATGCATAGTGATCCACACCTCATTGGACTCCCCCCTGACGTTACCGCGGAGGAGGCTGCGGCCGACTTTGGCCGTCTGCAAAAAAAGCTGGTGCCGCTTTGGAGCTCGATTGAGCGCTTCAATCAGGACGAACAAACAATCGTGGTCGTCCCTTCGATCTCGCTCGAAATGGCAGTCTCAGGTTTCGAGGTCCAAGGCTACGAAGAGCGATTTCTTTTTCTGCTTTTTCTCCTCGCTCAGCCGCGGGCGAATCTCATCTACGTAACTTCACAGGCAATTCATCCGAGCGTGATCGAGTATTATCTCGGGCTTTTGCCAGGCGTAATCCGCAGCCATGCCATGCGGCGGCTCACACTTCTTTCGCCGTACGACGACACGGCCCGACCGTTAAGCATGAAACTGCTCGAGCGTCCACGTCTGCTCGAGCGAATCGCCGCCGGCATCAAGGAGAAGGATCACGCGCATCTGGTTTGCTACAACACAACTTATCTCGAGCGGAACCTCGCGCTGCGTTTGGGGATTCCGCTTTACGGAGCTGATCCGCGTCATTTTCCCTTCGGAACGAAGACAGGTTGCCGTCAGCTTTTTGCGCGAGCGGGAATCAATCACCCGATGGGCTTTGATGGTCTCAGCAGCATTGAGGAAGCGATTTCCGCTCTCGTTAGGCTGAAAGGGCAGCGACCCTCAGTGCGCCAGGCGATTGTGAAGTTAAACGAAGGAGTTTCCGGAGAAGGCAATGCGCTCGTCGACTTAACGAATCTCGCTGACCCAACCGAGGCGGCGATCGGCGAGCGCGTCCGGACGATGGGCTTTGAGAAGGCCGGCATTCATTTTGATGATTACGCGAGGAACTTTCGCGAACGCGGTGGCGTCGTGGAGGAGCGGGTCGGAGTGGGCGCGGCGGAAGTGCGCAGCCCGAGTGTTCAATTGCGCGTGACGCCGTTAGGAAAGCTCGAATTGCTCTCGACGCATGATCAGATGCTGGGCGGGCCGAGTGGACAAAAATATCTTGGCTGCATTTTTCCCGCCGACCCGGCCTATGCGGCTTCGATCACGAGAGACGCGGCCAGGATAGGCGAACTGCTGCGGGATGCGGGCGTGATCGGACGTTTCGCAATCGATTTTGTCGTGACTCGCGAGCGCGACGGCGCGTCGTGGGATCCGTACGCGATCGAAATCAACTTGCGCAAGGGAGGCACGACTCATCCGTTTCTTACCTTACAATTTCTGACCGGCGGGATTTACGATCCCGAAAATGCGATTTTCACCGCGCCTAATGGGCAGCAAAAATTTCTCGTGGCGAGCGACCATCTCGAATCGCCAGCCTATCGCGGCTATACGCCGGACGATCTTTTCGATCTTGTGATCCGAAGCGGACTGCATTTCGGCCAATGGCGTCAGACGGGTATCGTCTTTCACATGATGAGCGCCTTGGGCAGCTGCGGTCGTCTCGGGCTCACGGCAGTGGGAAATTCCCCTGAAGAAGCGCGCCGTATTTTCGATGAAGCCGAGCGCATGCTGAATGACGAGGCGCGATTCGACGGGTTAGGCGAGCACTGAAGCTGCGGCACCGTTCCGATTACTGAAACCCATGACGGATTCGAGAGCGGATTTTGCTCTCGCGAGTCGGGGGACGTTTAGGCCCGGCCGACCGTCTCCAGCAGTCCGGGATCGGCCGGCACTTCGTCCATAGGCGCCGCTTCGATTGCGATAATCGCGTAACGGCCGGTATCTTCTTCGGTATTCAACTCGACAATCTCGCCGAGGCGGTGACCCAACAATGCCTGGGCAATCGCCGTCTGGTAAGAAAGAATGCTGCGCTCCGGGTCGCCGTCCCACGCACCAAGAATCGTGTAAGTCTCCCCTTTGTCTGTATTGGCCTCACGCAGCGTGACGATAGTGCCGATCGAAACCTGGGAAATATCCGGACTCTCGAAGGCAGTGCCACGGGCGCGATCAAGGTCGCGTTCCAGCTCCGCTTTGCGGCGCATGAGGACAGCCTGCATTTCCTTGGCAGCTTTGAATTCGAAGTTCTCGCGCAAGTCGCCATAGGAACGGGCGATTCCAATCTCCTTGCTGTTTTCGGGGATTTTCTTGTTGATCAGCTCTTCCAACTCGGCCTTGCGTTTTTGCAGGCTGCTCCACGAAACAACCAGGGCGTCACTCTTTTCTTCCGGCTGCCCGCCGGTGAGAATGCTCTGTAACTCGGGATAAAGTTTGATAATGCGAGCGAGGAGCGAGCGTTTGGTCAACTCATCGAAGACCGGGCTGAGAAGAAGTCGGCGCATGGCGTCGCGCGCCAGGCCGGGCTCGGCACCTTGGAACATGTCGGGAATGAGTTGGCGATCATCGAGGAGCAGGTCGCGCAGACGAGTGCTGCGACTGTTGCTTTCGTTATGCTGATCACGCTCGATCGCGGAGAGGATCGCGCCTAACAGGTCCGGCGTAATCAGGTCGCGCCACTCCGCCCGATTTTTGCCAAGCCAGAAAAGAATTTCGCTGGTGGCGGAATGTTCGCGCAGGCTTCGATCAAGGAAGGTCCGCAGCTCTTCCTGTTTACCATGTTCCACGAAGAGCCTTGGCGCCTGCGCGACGAGACGAGCATTGTGCCCCATCATCAGTTGCCAGACGCGACCTGGCCAGGATTCGCCTAGAGACGCCGGTAGCGCTTGCAGGGCGCGCTTCTCTTTTGCGGAAGGGAGCTTGGCCAGGATGGCGTCGAGACGTTTTGCTTCCTCGGCAATCAGGCGCTGGAGGGTCAGATCGGGTTTGGTGGCGTGAAGTTTTGGCTCGCGCTCCAGGAGATCGTCGCGCGCGATGACGAACTCAAAAGCCATGCCGGGATTGAGTTTTTGATTTCGCTGTGCGCTTTGCTCAAGTTCCGCCACGAGCGGTTGGAGCTGGCTTCCCGGTTCCTTGAATTCGTGGTGCAGTTTAATGATCTGATCCACGGCCGCGGCTTGCTCCTTGGGTTGTCGCGCCTGGGCAAAAAAGTTGAGTAATTCCTGGGCTCGATCGACCGGTCCGCTGCGGAGCTCGAGCGGGTCGCTCTTTTTCGTCGGAATTAGAACGCCGCCGTCCTTCTTGAGCAGCTTTTTGGTTGCTTCCCACCAGCGCTTGAATTCCGGCTCGCTAAAGACATCACCTAACAACCAAGTGCTGATCTGCGCCTGGGTTGCTTTGCCGCCGAGACTTTCAAGAATGTTTCGCACCACCCCAGTGGCGTTTTCCTTCAGTTGAACCCTAAGTGCGGGCAGGTCGACCGCCTTCTGTGCGAGAAAATGTTCCGGCGGAATGGGAGTGAGATTGTCACCCGCGTATTGCAGCTGCATCGGGTGAGCCCTTTTCTTCTCGAAATCGATCACGATCTGGTTAAGAAGAAGATTCCAGTCGGCTACCCGGCCGAAGCCCCAGCTTTTGTGCAGGCAAAATGTGCCGGGCCTGAGTCGTTCGAGAGTTTGGGCGCCAGCGCTCGTTAGCTTCCCGGAGTCAACTAACTTCTGCAGCTCAGCGTCCATAAATTTGGAAGAGTATGATGCACGCGCGAGGGGAGCTGCGCAAACTGGACGCTTTCCCATTGCTCGCTCGGCGCAGCCGTGGAACCCTAGCGCCCCGTGCCGGTCAGCATTTGGTTTTGGATCGCATTTCATCTTGGCGTTTTGGCTGCGCTGACTCTCGATCTCTTTAGCGATCGGGGCGTGGAACGGATCAGCCTGCGCAGCGCCATATGGCGGAGTCTGCTTTGGGTGGTTCTCTCCCTGAGCTTTAACGCCATCGTTTGGTGGCGGCAGGGAGCGGATCAGGCGATCGACTTTTTCACCGCCTATCTGATCGAATACTCACTGAGCGTCGATAACATTTTCGTCTTTAGCCTTATCTTTGCCTACTTTCGCGTGCCGCCGCAGTACGAGCATCGCGTGTTGATCTGGGGAATTCTTGGGGCGTTGTTTATGCGTGCGACGATGATCGGCCTGGGAGTCGCGCTTGTATCGCGCTTTCATTTCGTCCTCTACGTTTTTGGCGCGTTTCTGGTCATTACGGGGGTGCGAATGCTCGGTGGAAAAGTGCCGGAGATCTCACTCGACAACAATTTCGCCCTCCGCGCCATTCGCCGCGTGATGCCGGTGACGAACGATTATCACGGGCCGAAATTTGTCGCGCTTGTCGCCGGGCGGCGAATGCTCACGCCGCTCGCGCTCGTCGTGATCGCCATCGAAACGATGGACCTCGTCTTCGCAGTCGATTCCATTCCCGCGGTGCTCGCGATTACGCGTGACACCTTTATCGTTTACACCTCGAACATCTGCGCCATTCTCGGATTGCGTTCGCTCTATTTCCTTCTCGCGAATCTTGTGACCCGTTTCGTTTATTTGCGCTTCGGGCTGGCGATCATCCTTTGCTTCGTCGGTGCAAAAATGCTGACCGAATATTGGACCCATTTGCCAAGCTGGCTCTCGTTGCTCGTTATCATTTCAGTCTTGGCGCTCACCACGATTGCTTCATTTTTGGCGACCAAGAAAAAACCGAACTCGTGAAACAGAGATTGGCTTTCGCGGGGCGGGCCAACTATTGTTTCCCACAACTATGAGATGGCTGTTCGCCCTGGCACTCAGTCTGGCTTTTGCCGGAAGTTCGTTAGGCGACATCCAGGACCCACCCGCGGCCAAGTATGGACCAGCGCGAAAACTCGGGCGCGGCCTTTCCAACATCTTCTTTGGTTGGTCAGAAGTCCCGGCGACAATCGCGAAAGTGAATGAGCAGGAAGGAAACAGCGCAGCTGCCAGCTACGGCCTGCTTCGCGGTGCGGACCGCGCCTTCGCACGATTCGGCGTCGGATTCTACGAGGCGATTCTCTGGCCGCTTCCGCTTTACAAGGGAAGCTACGGTCCGGCGCTGCGGAGCGACACGGATTGGATTCAACGCGGCTACGGCGAATTTCCACCCGAGCTCGGGAACGAAAGCAAATACCCTTACGTGCGGGAATATTAGTCGCTCGTTAGGCAACGTTGCCACATGAGTTTGCGCGCGGATGGATTAGCGGCGCGGATTGAGCCCCTTTTCCTTGAAAATTTTTCGCGCCGCGGCGAGTTGGGCGCGGCAATCTCAATATGGCATCTCGAACAGCCTGTATTTGAGATAAGCGGAGGCTATCGCGACGCGAGGCGCGAAAAGCCTTGGACCAACGACACGCTCGTTCTTCTTTGGTCGATCACGAAGGGCCTCGGAAGTGCCTGTCTCTTACACGCCTTGCAGGAGAGAAAGATTGAACTCGGGCGGCGCGTGGCGGATTTCTGGCCGGAGTTCGCGCAAAACGGCAAATCCGAAATCACTCTCGCGCAGTTGATTTCTCATCAGGCGGGCTTGAGCGGACTCGATCAACCGGCTGAAGTGAGCGATTTCGAAGCGGTCGTGAGCGCGTTGGAAAATCAGAAACCGCTTTGGCCACCGGGTACCGGTCACGGCTATCACGCGCGCACCTTCGGCTTCCTCATTGACGCACTCATGCGCCGCATCGAGTCGCGTTCGATCAGCCAATACTGGCGAGAGATTTTTGCCGATCCGCTCGGACTCGATATTTGGATCGGCCTGCCGGCGGAACTGAATAGTCGAGTGGCAACGATCTACGCGCCAAAACTTGCAACCAGTTCCTCGCCTAACGATTTCTATCGAGCGGTCGCGACCCCGGGCACGCTCGAGCACAAGACTTTTACCACGCCGCGCGGCTTGCAGGCGGTGAGCGCGATGAATCTCCCGGAAAACCGAGCACGCTCGTTCGTTTCCTTCGGTGCAATCGGGAGTGCATCATCGTTAGGCAAATTTTACGCCATCCTCGCTAATGACGGCCAGCTTGATGGCCAGTCCTTCTTTTCCGGCGAGACACTCAGGCAAATGACGACCACGCTTGTCGCCGGTCCCGATCGGATTTTAGGGTTCCCGACCGCCTTTTCCGCCGGCTTCATGAAAGATCCACCCGGCAGCGCGCGGCGCATCTTTGGCCCATCGCAGCTGGCTTTTGGCCATCCCGGCGCGGGTGGCAGTCACGCTTTTGCCGATCCGGAGAGCAATCTCTCCTTTGCCTATGTCATGAACCAGATGGAGCAGCAGGTCTTGCCTAACGAAAAGTCGCTCCGCCTGGTTGACGCCATTTATCGTTAGGCGAGTCAGTCGCAGCGAATCGTTCGAAATCGCACTGTCGCCTGCATGGTCTGCTGCCCGTTACTCGCCTGCACTCTGGCGGTGATGAGCACGCCCTTGGGATAGCCGGTGTGGGCCGTCGGGTCGGGATTCGAATCGGTATCGAAGAGACCGTCGTTATTAAAATCCCAGCGGTAAAGGGTCCCCTGCCCCGGAGGGTCGAGCGAGGCGGTGTAGGTCACATAAACATCGTCGCTGGTGAGGCATCGCTGGTTCGCGACGATCGCGGTGAGACGCGCCTCGGGTTTGGTAAAGCCGGTCGGCGCGGGCGCGCCCACGAAAATCACCGGAAGAAGACTTACGAAGAGGAGAGAAAAACGCACGGTCATTGCCGAATTCAGTGTGCAACACCGGGCGGGAAATAGCCAATTCGCGGTGGGTTCGTTAGGCCGCGTGCCTGGAGGGATTCGAACCCCCAACCTTCTGATCCGAAGTCAGAAGCTCTATCCGGTTGAGCTACAGGCACAACAACCCGACGAGACTACGGTAATCGCCGGCGAAGAGCGAACGGAACGACCAGGATCGTGCGAAAGAAAGGAACTTCCAGCCGGATCACGAGAAAGTGCATTGCGTCCGTCTCGCTTCGAAATCCGTGACCTTCGAATATGCCTAACGAGTCCTCAGACAAGGTGTTTGTCGAGCGCGCCGAGCTTGCGGGTCTCGGGCCATTTCCAGGCGACGGCGAGTACGACCAGGATCGTGCCGATGCCGCCGGCAATAACAGAAATGACCGGGCCAAAGAGCGCCGCCGTCAGACCCGACTCGACGGCACCGAACTCATTCGAGGTTCCGATGAAGATATTGTTCACGGCCGAGACGCGACCGCGCATTTCATCCGGAGTCAATAATTGAACGAGCGTTTGCCTAACGATTACACTCACGCTGTCGAAAACTCCGGTGAAAAAGAGCATGAGAAGCGAAAGCCAAAACCAGCGCGAAGCGCCGAAGACGATCGTGGCTGCGCCGAAGCCGCTCACACACCAAAGCAGCGTGCGCCCCGCGTGACGCATGGGCGGCAGATAGGCGATTGTCACCGCCATGACGAACGCGCCGATCGCCGGCGCGGCGCGCATCCAGCCGAGACCGATCGGCCCGCAGTGCAGGATTTGGTCGGCAAAAATCGGAAGCAATGCGGTCGCGCCGCCGAGCAGGACGGCGAAAAGATCGAGCGTAATCGTGGCCAGAATCATTTTCCGACCGAGAACAAACCGGATGCCTTGCCCCAGACTTTGCCACGCACCGAGAGCGACCCGCGGCGCTTCGCGGATTTTCTCGATCGGCAAAACGAGAAAGAAGAAAGCAAGGGCGCAGATGGCGTCGAGCGAGTAAATGAAAGGAAATCCCAGCCTAACGATGAGGAGCCCGCCCGCCGCTGGACCCAGGACACAACTCACTTGAAAGATGCTGCTGTTCCAGGTCACCGCGTTGGCGAAGGTTTCGCGCGGCACGAGCGTGGGAAAAAAAGAGCTGCGTGCCGCCCAGCCAAAGGTTCGGATCGAGGCGGAAAGCAGCATCAGCAGATAAATCAGCGGCAGGGACAGATCGTCGAAATGAAACGCAGCGTGACGCTCAAATGCGCTCGCGATCAGGCGAAGTGAATCGTTCGTCCGCAGCAGAATCGTTAGGCGCGGAAGGTTGAGATGTTGCCAGGAAACGACGGCGAGACAGATCGAACAGACGGCGCTGAAAGCCTGGGTAAGAAGAATTATCGACCTGCGCGAGAAGCGATCCGCAAGATGACCCGCTGGCAATGAAAGAACCACGATCGGCACGGCGGCGACGAGCCCGACCAGACCCAGGGCGCTGGCGGAATGCGTGCGAGCGTAGACTTCCCATTCGATCGCGATCGTGAGCATTTGCCGGCCGGTAATGGCGATAAAATTTCCCAGGGCATAGAACGCATAACTGCGGAAGCGGAAAGCAGCGTAGGGGTCGCGTGCAGGTAGACTCGTTTCGGCAGTGGGCGGAGGTGCGTACGGTTTTCGCTCGGGCATCGGCGCGCGCGGCCAGGGCCCGGCGCAGGTGATTCTAGAAGCAGACTGCGTTGGTCGCAAACAGCCGATCAATTCAACGATCGGGTTAATCGACCAGTCTTTGTTGCGGCAAGCGCTGCGGAAACGTCGAAGGTAGAAAGCTGCGCATCCGGTGCGTCACCTGCGCGCAAGATTCAAGTGACTAGAGGATAATGGTGCTTCGCCGCCAGCCGGTGCGCCCGGCGGGTTGGAAGATGGCCTGCTCGGTACCGAAATCGCGCAGGTGAGTCGACTCGATTGGAGTCCGGCGGCTGTGGCGGCTGGGGAGGCACTGGTGGAACCGGTGGGACCGGAGGCAAGTCATCCTGCTCCAACTTTCTCGAAACGCTCGCGCACCCCGGACGGAATCTTCGCTCGTTGCTCGCTGCTATCGATCGGACCGCTGAAGAGAACATTTCCCTTTTCATCTTTGGCCGTCAGGATTTTGTGGCCGTCTTTGCTTTCCATCCTCATCTCGCCCTGATCGTCGGAAAGCGTAATGGTGGCATTGCCTAAGTCGATCCGAGTCGATTTCATGCTGCCGTCGTCAGCTGTCACAATTCGCAGACGCCTCGCGGCGCGACGTGCTTCGTCTCCTGCGCGCGTCGCTTCCGCCTTAGCCTGTTCGACAGCAGCGCTAACCGCTTCGCGCACGGTAGTCTCGTCGGGTCCTTTGAATTCGTCGAGGTTCTCGAGGTCATCGAAATTCCACTGCTGTTCGAAGGCGTGGTCGTGACGAGCAGAGACTTCCTTCTTGTTCAACTTAACGCTGACTTTCATGTCCTTGCCTTTGCGCATGAGGGTAAGTTCAATCGAAGTGCCCTCGGGAAAGCTGCGCACCAGTCTGCCGAGCTGCACCGGGCCGACGATTTGCTGATCGTTAAGCAGGCGGATGATGTCGCTCCGTTGCAGGCCAGCATTAGCGGCTGAGCTGTTTGGAACCACGTAATTGACCACCACGCCGAAGCCTTCCGGCAAACCCATTTGTTCGGAAAGCACGCGCGGCACTTCCGACGTCTCAACTCCAAGGAACGTGACCGGTTGTTTTGGTCCATTATCGTGTTCGTGGAAATGATTTGGACCTGGCGGAACCAGAGGTGGCGCCGGCGAAGCCGACTGGATCGACTGGATTGCAGTGGTGCCGCTGGCGGTTGGCGATTGAGCCCAGGCGGCGAGCGGGAGTAACGCCGTGAGAATACTCGTTAGGATAATATTTCTTTTCATAAGCAGGTTAAGGCAGTTGTGTCATTGAAAGGAAACCGGCGTGAGGACGACCTGCTCCGCCGGATAAGAGACGCGCAAGGAGGCGCCAGTTTGCGGATTGCGCCATTGCATCGTCTCGCGGGTGTCGTAGCGGACCCGCCGGAGCGGTTGCTCCGATTGGTTAGGCGAGAAGATCAAACCCTCGTCACGTCGCTGATAAACAACGCGCGTGAGGGCGGCGGGGCGAAAGCCATTGTCCCTAGGCTGAGCGGTCGTGGCGGGCGTGGACCTGTCATGCGCGACGTTCAGTTGCGGGGTGGGGTGCGGTGCTTCTTCGAAGAATGCGAGACCGAGGAGGATGAGCGCGCTGGCGCCGGCAAGGCTCAAGCCTAACGACCACCAAAGGTTGCCGCGGCGCCTCGGACGGGGCAAGACGGCGGCAGTCGACACGTTTGATGCCAGCCCGTGTTCGACTCGGGCGCATAGATCTTGCGAAATGGGCGCCGGCCGCAGCTTTTTTAGCTCAGCTTCGATCTCGGAAAAATCATTCATGCGGCTGCAACGTTTTGCGCAGAGTGCCGAGGGCGTAACGGTACCGGGAGGCGGCCGTGTTTTGCGAAATTTCCAACACGCTCGCGATCTCGGCGAAAGTCAGCTCGTTCCAGATTTTCAAAATGACGACCTCCCGTTGTTCGTTAGGCAAACGTTCCACCGCCGCAGCCAGGAGCTGCTGGCTTTCGTCCAAATCAGTGAATTGGGGCTCGCAATGCGTGTCGCCGTCGCGCGCCACCGCGGCTTCGCGTCGTGCGCGCCGCTGATCGCGTCGCAGGCGGTCAAGCGCAGTCGACCTGACCGTGGCATAGAGAAGAGCGCGATTTTCGATCGAATGCTGGCGGCGCCAAAACCGAATAAACGCCTCCTGCACGATATCCTCGGCTTCGACGCGCGAATGTGTCCAGCGCCGGGCAAAAAGAAGCAATGCCGGCCCGAGCTGCGTGAAACAGCTTTTCCAATCCTCTTCGGTAAGCACACTGGCCATTTCTTCTTCACGGTCTTTTAGGATTGAGACGCCGCCAACTGCTCGTTTTGTCTAACGAAGCAAAATTTTTTCGGCACCATCTTCGGCCAAAGAACAGGCCGGAGCATTGCTGATTCGTGCTTGCACCATCCCCGGCTCCCGCCTAATAGCTAACGCCTCATGGTTCACCACATCGGACTCTACAAACTTAAACCGAGTGTCACGCCGGAGGAGACCGAAGAAATGATGATGCGAGCGCGCATGCAGCTGCTCAAAATCGACGAAGTGCTCAGCATCAAGTGCGGCCGCCGCATCAATCCGAAAATTCAGTGGCCATTTTTTATCGCGATCGATTTCGAGTCGATGGACAAGCAGGCGATCTTTCGGGAGGACCCGATTTACATCAAATTTGTCGAGGAAGTAATCAAACCCAAGACGACGGAATGCCTCGCGCTCGATTACGAGATGGATCCCGGCAGGGACATCTCGTGAAGTTGAGACAGGAGAGCAAGCGGTGGTTGGGATCCGAATTCCGTAGAAAGCGTTCGGAAGCGGGCCTTTTTCCTGCTTGCTCTTAATCACCGCTCCGTCGTTCCTGCTGCTGGCAATGCAATTGGCCTACCTTTACTCTCGTTATCCCGTCGTCTCGCAGACCTTCTGCGACATGGAGATGCTGGAGCTGGAACGGCGCGGCCACGAACTGCTCGTCGGCTCCGTACATCCGCCCCTCACGAGTTTGCGTCACCAGCATTTTTCACGTTTTCGCTCGCCGGTCTATTACGCGCCGCCTGCGCCGGTCCTGCACCTTTGGGAAAAAAAAATGCGGGACTTGGGAAGATGGCCGCAAGCTTTGATCGAACGCCATGAGGCGCGCTATGGACCTGCCTTCAAAGCCGCGTTGCGGGCGCGAAACGCAAGCTATTTTGCCGACCTCTTTGCGCGCAACGCCATCCGGCATTTCCACGTCCACTTTGCCAACCGCGCCGCACACACAGCGCTCTTCGTTAAGGAGATGTCCGGCATTCCGTTCAGCATCACGGCGCACGGGCAGGATTTTATGTCTGACCTCGGGCAGGATGAATTGTTACGCGAGATCTGCGTGGCGGCGGAGTTCGTCGCGGTCGAGACCGACTACAGCCGCGACCTGTTGTCAAAGCGTTGTCCGGAAGCGGCCAACAAGATTCATCGCGTTTACAACGGAATCGACCTTACGAATCTGCCCATTCCCTGGCGCGGCGAACGTCCATCTGGTCCAGTCACCATTTTAAGCGTTGGACGGCTGGTACCCTTTAAGGGATTTGAGGTCTTGCTCGAAGCATGCGCGGAGCTCGAACGACGAAATTTCGATTTTCGCTGCCAGATCGTGGGCGACGGGCCGCTGCGGGAAAAGATTGAAACGATGATTGCCCGGTTGAAGCTGCAAAAACGGATCGAGCTCTTCGGTTCACTTTCGCAGGACGAAGTTTACGCCAAGGTGCGTGCCTGCGATATCTTCGCACTCGCCAGCGTGATCGACGCGAAAGGCGCGAGCGATGTTTTTCCAACTGTGATCATGGAAGCGATGGCTTGCGCGAAGCCGGTCGTCTCAAGCCGGCTGGCGGGGATTCCCGAATCGGTCGTGGATGGTCTGACGGGTCTTCTTGTTCCGCCTAACGATTGGGACGAACTTGCCCAGGCACTCGACAAACTGGTGCGCGATCCCAAATTGCGTGCGCGTATGGGCGCGGCCGGGAGGCATCGCATGGAAACGGATTTCAGCGTCACGCGAACGATCGAACCCTTTCACGAACTTTTGGTCGGTTGTCTGTCGGCACCGCAAACAAGATTGGCGCCCAAGGAGCCCACCTCTGAGACCAGTCGGGCGGCTTACCTCATCGATCGCTGGCCGGATGAAAATCTTCCGTTCCTCGATGACGAGCTCCGGGCTTTACAGCGCAACGGCGTGGCGCCTGTTTGTTTCGTTCTGCGTCCGCCGTTCGACTCCGAAATCACCCCGGCGATGGCCGACCTGATGACAAACATCGAATATCTTCCTGACGCCATGGTGGTGGAAGCCGAATGGCAGGCCAATCTGCCGCTTGTACGCGAGCTGGAAGCGATGCGCGCCAATCAAAAACATCGTCCACCCTCCGATCTCTTTCTTGGACAAGCTCGCGCCGCGCTGACCTTGCGCCGCTTGCTCCAACGTCACCAGATCACTCACGTGCACGCCACCAGCTCGCGGAGTCTGCTTTGCGCGCTCTTTCTAAAAAAGTTTCTCGGCCTAACGATTAGCGCAACGATCGAAGCGCGCCCGATTCTGAGCGAATCCGTCCTCATGGAAGCGCTCGATCAATGCATTGGTGGGCGCAGCAACGATCCCGAGTTATTGACGCAGCGCGGGAGTGGCTTTCTTTTTGACCGTACTCGCAAGTCCCGGATCGATTGGATCGGCGGCCGGAATTTTTGGCACGAGTGGTCTCAGCAACTTATCGGGTGGACGCGGCGGGCATGAAGAAAAAAGCGATCCTCCTCGCGGGCGGCGCCGGCACCCGGCTCTACCCACTAACTCAGATCGTCTGCAAACAGCTATTGCCGGTTTACGACAAACCCATGATTTGCTACCCGCTGGCCACTCTCATGCTCGGGGGAGTGCGCGAGATTCTCATCATCTCCACGCCAAAGGATTTACCGATGCTGCAAGAATTCTTCGGCGACGGCTCCCAGCTCGGCCTGCGTCTTGAATATGCCGAGCAACCGGAACCGAAAGGAATCGCGCAGGCTTTTTTGATCGGTGAAAAATTCATTGGGGACAGCGGCGTAACCCTCATCTTGGGCGACAATATTTTTTACGGGAATCTTGATTTCTTTCGCGACGCTCTCACGCTCGAAAGTGGCGCCTGTATCTTTGGGTATCAGGTGCGCGACCCCGAGCGTTATGGTGTGGTCGAGTTCGGCTCCGACGGCCGCGCGGTTAGTCTCGAAGAGAAGCCGAAGAAGCCGAAAAGCCCCTACGCCGTTCCGGGACTTTATGTTTATGACCGGCAGGTCGTCGAGCATTGCAAAGCCCTTCGTCCGTCGAGACGTGACGAGCTGGAAATCACAGAACTCAATCTCCTTTACCTGAGCCACAACAAGCTCCACGTCCGCCTGCTCGGTCGCGGCATGGCCTGGCTCGATACCGGTACTCAAACAAGTCTTCTCGAGGCTGCGAATTACATCGCGACCATCGAACACCGGCAGGGTCTAAAAGTGGCCTGCCTGGAGGAGATAGCGTTGCGCGCCGGTTTCATCGATCATGCCCAGATCCGACGCCTGATCGACCAGCGCCCAAAGGGCGATTATCGCGATTACTTGCGTCTCGTGGCCGAGGAAGAGAATCCCGTCGCGGACCCGCGGCAAGAATCGTAGCAGCGTCGCCAGTCTGGCTTTCCAGATCGGCAGTATCTTCTTCTCGCAGAGGGGTTCAATCCTCGCGTTGCCGTTTTATGGAAATTATAGCGGACGGCATGCGGGTTGCTCTTTTTAAAGGTCACGATGAAAACAGGCTTTCCTCGGCCGAGCGTTTTTTCTAACCGCGCCTTTACGCTCACGGAAGCGGCCGTCGCAATCGCTCTCATCGGGATCACCATGACTGCCTTTGTCAGCGCGATGACCTGCCTCAACCAGGCCGCCAGTGTCGCGCGTAACGCCACCGGAGCCGCCGCCGTCCTGCAAAATCAAATCGACCTCGTCCTTTCTGACGGCCCGTTTAATCCTCAAAAGACCAATTCCGACGGTACTCCTCAAATTCCGCCCGAACTTGTCGTCGGGGCGCACGTCACCAACAGCGTGCCTATTTACCGCGAGCCAACCACCGGCACCATCGTTGCCGGCACGCTCACCACGACCGTGACCGACATGAGTTTTGTTACCAACGGCGTGACTGTGCCGCTCTATCGAGCCGATGTGACCGTTAACTATAGCTATCGAAACCGAAACTACTCGGTCAATCGCAGCACCCTTCGCGTTTCAGACATATGAGACTAACGAATAAAGCTGCTTCTCACGGACTCACAATTCTGGAGCTCAGTATTGCGATGGGTTTGATTGGAGCCGTCGGGCTTTCGATTTATTCGATGCTCAATGTTGGGATGATTTTGGGCGCTAAGAACTCTGCCGTGAACACCGCGCACGAGCAGGCCCGCGTCGCGATGCTTCAATTGGTGCAAAACCTTCACTCGGCTGTTTCTCTGCCCGCTCTGGCCGATTCCAGCGGTGTCACGCTTAACAACCCTGTTTCCGGCACAACGGCCGCTGGTATTTCATTTCAACTATGGTCCGGAGGACCTTATCGGGTCGCCGCCGACGCGGATCCCACCTCCACTGTTGTGCAGATCCAGACAAGCGCAGCCGATCCTGCTCCCGCCGTCGGACAACGACTGGTCATCGAATCGCACATGATTGAGCAGGATATCACCGCCGTAACTGGTCTGGGCGGGGCCCAGTATAATCTTACCCTAACCGCTCCCATCGGGGTGGCCATTCAAGGAACCGGCGCGCCCACTTACTACAACATTCCCTGCTTCATCACCAATCACTGTTTCTACGCCGTTGATCACGGATCTCTCAAGTGGCATGGATCCAATCAGCAAACAACCACTGTTCTTGGCACGGATATCACCAGCCCCACTCCGTTTTCGATTCCTACAACACCGGCCGGCGCGCTTTATTATCGCTTTGTGGCTGCGATCGATCTTTCGACCGCTGACAACCAAACCTCAAATCGGGGCTTCAAGTCGGCAAACATCCTTCTCAATGGACAAGTCCCAGCACGAGCTCGTTTGACAACCTACCAATGAATCTCGCACAACAGTCATCCAAGCAGGGGGCCGCTCTCATTGTGGTCCTGTCTGTCATTGTCACTCTCTCGGTCACGGTCGTTGTCGCGATGGAGTATACCGCGATGGTTCGTCATCAGGTTCAAAGAAGCGAGGGCTTGCAATCCGCGATCGGAATCGGGGACGGCGTACTTGATCATGCCTTTGGATATTGGCGAGAGATTTGCCGCAGTAATACAGATGCATCCCTTCACACAAGCTCCTTTACCAATATCCCATTGCCTACCCAAAGTCAGTTCCCCACAGTGCAAGGTTTCTCGGCTCAGCGTGCTCCGATTAACAACGTTCTCGGGCAAATGCCTACCGTTTCCAACTTTCAGGTCATCGCAGTTGACCCGCAGATGAATCCTATTGATGACGCGGCGCTGCTCATCCCGGCAATCGGGCAATCCCCTGTTACCGCGACTTATTCTTATCTGGGTGAAGCCGACGTGAGCCTGCCGGTGCTGGACGGTTATGTTACAACAAAGGTAAGGAGAGTGTTCCAAAAGCAGCAGCTTTCGCCGTGGAACTGGGCCATCTTCTACGTCGATCCCCTCGAGATCCATCCCGGCGCCGCGATGAATGTTACCGGTTGGGTGCATAGTAACGGTACACTTTATACCGGACACAATCTTCTTACCTTTCAAAGCAAGGTCACTTATGGGACCGACTGGGTGATTGGCTTTGAGCCGGGCGACTCACGTGCTCCTGGCGGAAGTGCGCCCGAGACTCCCACCTCTCCCAACTATCCTAGCAATCTGCCTCCGGCGTTTGACGTCGCTCATCAGCCTTTTGGGCTGGACTCGACTCGTATCTTCTCCACCGCGGATAGAAATCCCAATAACGATAGCTATCATGAGCTAATCGAGCCGCCGAATGCAAGTTACACAGATCCCTTGGCCGGAAAGCGCTACTACGACCAGGCAGGAGTAAAGATCTTGATCAATTCGAGCAATACCGTCACGATCAAGGATCAGAATGACAATGTGCTGGGACCTTGGAGCACGGGCAATGCAGGCGCAATCTACTCGACATTCAGCAGTGCCATCACCACTAACCAGACAATCCAGGACAACCGGGAAGGGGCGTCAGTGCGCCTCGCGACGCTGGATATGGGAGCGGTGAACACCGCGATTCAGAACGGCAGCCTTGGTCCCTTTAACAACATCATTTATGTTAGCGACACGAGCGCGAGCACCACGGGTGGCACTCCAAAACGCGGCATACGATTACAGAATGGCGCGATCATGCCAAGCAATGGAATCACCGTCGCGAGTCAAAACCCGGTTTATATCCAGGGCGACTACAACACCGGGGGGAGCAACCCTCCGTCTAACTCGGGTAATTACGCTCAGCCTCAGGTGACAGGTTATACGCGCGCGCCTTGTGCGGTGGTAGCCGACGCAGTCAACATCCTTTCGAACTCCTGGAACGACTCTAACTCATCCTCCACTCTTGGCTCAAGGGCCGCGAGTAATACGACAGTCAACACCGCCATTGTCTCCGGGATCGTCCCGAGCGCAAACAACAACTATAGCGGTGGCGCAGAAAACTTTCCGCGCTTCCTTGAGGATTGGACCGGGAAGTCGTTCACCTATTACGGATCCATGGTGGAACTGTACAAAAGCGCTCAGTCCATCGGCAAATGGGGCAGCGGCAATGTCTACAATCCGCCGAATCGGCAATGGTTTTTCGACACTAACCTGCAAGTTTACACTCCTCCGGGAAGCCTGCCGGTTTACAGTTATATCAAAGGACGATGGTTCGAAGCGCAATGAATCCATTCGTCTTGAGGCCTGCCTTAGTCTTAGCGGCTCTCGTCCTCCTTCTTGTCTCCGCGAGAGCAGACTCATCGCTCGACCTTTCGCCACAATTGCAGCCATTCGAGCTCGAAGGCATAAAGATGTGGCAGCTCACTTTTGACAACGGCACAAGCAAGAAGGCGATCTATCAACCGCCGCAGGGCTGGAAGTATTCGGGCGGACGCGATTCCCTTGAGTTGCAGCCGCCGAAAATGGCGCAGGCCAGGGCGGTCATCGCCAAATTACCTTCCGCGATGCGTCTCTCTTTCGATGAAGAAGGACGAAAGCAATTACACGAAAGAGCGATCGCTTCCCTCCCGCAAGGAAATCAACAGGCGAAGATAATGTCAGACGAACTGAATCAGCTCCAAATCGACGGCAAACAGACGTATCTCATCGAGATAAGCTATGTCTTCTTTGGCCAAAAGTTTGTCTGTTATTCTCTTGTGCTTGATCGGAAACCGGAAGCAATGAGCTTTCGTCTTACCGCTCTCGAAGCTGATTACGGGCAGTTGCGCGATGCCTTTCAGCGAAGCTTGTATACCTGGCAAAACCTTTAAGAGCCGTTCCTGGCGGGAGGTTGCTGCTGCAAGAGGTGGTGAGTGTCTGCAAGGAGACGTGTGATTCCGTCGGCGTCAGTCGCGTCGTAGTATCCGCGGATCGCTCCGGCGCGATCTATCAGGACCAGTCGGGTGCTATGGATGGGTCCGGCATCGCCTTCGCTTGCGGCGAGCTTAAAGCCAAACTGCGCCAGTCGGTAGATGGCCTCTTTGTCGCCGGTAAGAAATTTCCAACGCGTTGGCGCGGCGTTGAGCTTGGCAGCGTAATCACGCAGAACTTCCGGCGTATCACGCTGCGGATCGACGCTAAAGGAGACTAACATGACATCGGTGTCCCTTAGCGGCTTTTGCGTTTCGCTCATCCGGCTGCTGATCATCGGACAGGGACCGGGGCAGTTTGTATAGATGAAATCTGCGATCCAGACTCTGCCGCGCAATTGTTCGGTGCCGAAGGACTGCCCGTTTTGATCGGTAAGTTGAAATGGCGGAACCACGCCATACTTCTGTAATTGATGGCTGGCGAGGCGCTCGACTTCCACCTGGCGAAAGAGGAAAATACCAGCCGCGGTTAAAAGTGGAATAAGAACAAGAGTTGCCTTCCAGAGCAGAGCACGCCAGGAGAGAGGCGCCCGAACAGGCTCGAGAGTGGAGCTGCCACTATTCATGCCTTTGTCAGGACGAGGGCGCCGAGCAATAAAGGTAGATAGGCAATGGACGTTAGAAAGAGAGAGCGGGCTCGGAGAGGTTCGCGCAGGTTATGAAAGCGCATCGCCATGACAACGAACCATCCACTCAAGGCGAGCGCGATCGGAAGGTAAACTACTGTCGTTAGGCCGAGATAGGCGGGAATACCGGCAACGATCAACAGTAGAATGCAGAAAAGAACACTCTGACTGGAACTGCGCAGCCCTGCCTCGTCATCGCTCGACATCATGCGAAAGCCCGCGCGGGCGTAATCGGCTCGATACATCCACGAGAGAGAGAAGAAGTGTGGCATCTGCCAGGCAAATAGGATGACAAAAAGACTCCAGGCTTCGGCGTCGAGCGTCCCGCGCGCGGCCGCCCAACCGATCATGGGCGGAATCGCGCCGGGGATCGCGCCGACCAGCGTGTTGGTGGTGCTGATTCGTTTCAGGGGCGTGTAGGCAAAAATGTAAAGCCCGATCGTGAGCGCGGCGAGGAAGGCACTTAAGAGATTTACCGCCACACAAAGATAGGCCAAACCAGTTACGCCGAGGAAAATGCCGATCAATAGTCCATCGCGCGGCGACATTCGGCCTGCCGGAATCGGCCGCATGCGCGTGCGCAGCATGATCGAATCGAGGCGATATTCGCGCCACTGATTTAGCGCAGCCGCGCTCGCTGCCGCCAGGGCAGTGCCGACAACGACATGAAAAAGAGGGACGAGATTGAACGGTCCACTCCAACCAAGATAGAAACCAACTGCGGTGGTGATCAGGACCAGAAGTGTCAGCCGAGCTTTCACTAATTCGGCGAGATCGGCCATGGTCCAGGCCCGCTCGATCGGCCTTGCAGGTGACTCGATCACAACAGCCCTCATGAGACACCAGCCGCAGCGGGACTGACCTCTTGCGCGCGCCACCCCGTGTCCCGGACGAGAAAACGAAGACGCAGCAGAACGGCAGAAGTCATAATGCCAGTCGCGAATGTCATCGCGCCGACGGCGACATGCGCGGTCGCGATATCGGCTGCCTTGTTGCTCAAAATGGTCCAGCCGCCGAGCACGATCTGGAGGATGACTAATCCGAGCCAGGCATTGGCGAGCTTGTGCAGAAACGACGGCAAACCCTTGCTGCGCCTAACGAGAAACCAAAATGTGGCGATGGCCACGCCGATGATCGCCGCAAGAAAACGATGCGCCATTTGCAGCCAGATTTGACCCGCGGTCACGTCCGAAAGCGCTTGTGCGTCGCGCGCCCGATTGATCTTCGCGATCGTGGCGGGCCCAATGGCAGGAATGATCTGCCCATAGGCCAGCGGGAAATCGATGATTGCCAAATCGCGATGCTGGTGTCGCATGGTCGCGCCAAGAGCGAGCTGGCCATAAATAAGACAGGTGATCACCAGGTCAAACGTTGCCAGAGCGCGCACCGGCATGAGCGCCGGAACCATCCGCCGCCAAATGGGAGAGATTGAGAGAGCTATCACGACCAGAAGTCCCAGGAAAGCCTGTGCGAGACAGGCGTGAAAAATTCCGATCTGATCCTTGAGCAAAGTCACGCGCAAGCCGCCGAGAATTCCCTGAAGAACGACTGCGCCTAACGAAATCCAGCCGAGCGTCTTCACCCAGCCCGACACATCCGAACGCCAAAGCCAGCCAGCCAGAAAAACAGTGAGCAACCCTATGACCGAGGCGATCAAGCGATGGGTATGTTCGAAGAAAATTCCGCCAACCCATTTAGAGAAGGGGAAGAAGAACATGTTATAGCCGAAGGTGGTGGGCCAATCGGGCACGGAGAGCCCGGCGTTCTTGCTTGTCACCATGCCTCCGCTGCAAATAAGCAATACGGTTGCGCCGGCGGTGAACCAGGCAAAGCGACGGAGGAAAGGATTCGTATCAGCGACGGGCGTGCGCATCGGTGCGTGGTTCATGCCGGCGCAAGGCCGGCCCACCCCTTTATCCGCCGCCTGGCTTCTCGGTTTTCGGAGCGCCCGGCGGCGGCACGGTACCGGGTGTCGGACCCGGCGGCGGCTCGCCCGGCGGACGCTGCAAGGCAGGCGGCGCGGCCGGTGCGGCCAGCTCGGCGCGTTCTTTCAACCACGCCTGATAATCGGCCGGCGTATCGACCACGAGAGTGCCTTTCATCGCATAGTGGCCGAGTCCGCAAAGCTGTCCGCACACGATGTCGTAGCTCCCGGTCTTAATCGGCTTAAACCACATCGGAATGATTTCGCCCGGAATGGCATCCTGCGCGATGCGCAAATTCGGAAGCGCAAAGTTATGAATCACATCCTTGGAGGAAAGATCCACCACCACATTGCGATTCACCGGCACGTGTAGCTCGCCCAGCACGACAAGATCGTCCTTCGAATGAGGATCACTGGAGTCGAGGCCAAGTGGATTCGAATTGCTGACGAACGAAAGATCGCGTCTTCCGAAAACGCCGTCCGGACCCGGAAGATGAAAATTCCAATTGAACTGCTGACCGATCGCATGCACGACGATCGCGTTTTTGTCGTTAGGAAACGCATTCACGCGCTGCGACCAGAGTGGAATGGCGAAGCCGATGAGAAGCACGCCTTCGATGAGTACGACGGCAAATTCCAGGTGCGTCGAAATGCCGCTCGTCACGCCTTCGTGATTTGCGACCGGGTGACGGCTCTTACGAAAGCGAATGAGAACGTAAATGAAATAGGCCGACCACCCGACAAAGAGCGCGCCCATGAACCAGTGACAGAACTCAATGATGTGATCAATCTGGTAGCCGTGTTCAGAAACGTTAGGCGGCTGGCCAAGAAATTCGTTGATCAGCGCCAGGCTAGTCATACTTCTCGAGGTCCTCGTCGATCAATTGTTCGTGCGGTTGCAATGGCACGTTCGCGTGACGCCAGAGGTGCACGCCAAAAGCGCTCACTCCGCCAAGAACCGACATGACCGCACCAATCATCACCCAAATAGCGACCGCCATGTTCGCAGTCGTTTTGGAATCTTTCCCGGCCATGCACGTTGCACAGGCAAGAGCTTGACCAGCCGGCGACGCGAGAAGAACGAAAAACCACAAAAGCAATCTTCGTTTCATCAGATGAGGCGGAGCCGTTTCATCTTGCGCCAAAACCAGCACCCATAGATGACGAGTATGACCGCGACGGCAAAGGAACAAACCGCACCCGGCGTATACGCGGTAGTGTCGTTAGTCCGATTCACCCAGACGCAGTAAATCCCCAACGCGAAGGCGAGCAGCGTCGAGAAAACGATGAAGATGATGTGGAAGCCTTTGAGCGACATTTAATGAATCACCGGATCGTACCAGGCCAGATAGGTGAGCCAGAAGAGACCGAGGACGAAAATCCCGGTGAAGATTAGTACCCGATAAATGAGTTTTTTCTCCGCCGACAGGTGCATGAAAATATACGCAACCAGACCAGCTTTGAATGTCGCCAACACCATCGCGACCGCGACATTCGCCTTTTGCGAACCGAAATCCACGTAGGAGAGAAAAACGGTGAGGGCCGTGCAGACGAGTAGCGTTCCACCGACCATGAGATAACCGCGAACGTGTTTACTCACGTCGTGGCTGTGCGGCGCGTAATGCTCTGTCTCGTGCTCGACTGGTTCGGTGGTTGGCGGATTATTCATCAAATCAGAGCAGGTAAAAAAGCGGAAAAACGAAGATCCAAACGAGATCTACAAAGTGCCAGAACAACCCTGCAACCTCAACTCGATTTGCGAGGTGTTCAGGATTTTGCCGGTACAATTTGGAGCCGACCGGTAACCACAAATAGGTGAAAACGATCACGCCTCCGAGGACGTGCAAGCCGTGCAGGCCGGTAATGGTGAAATAACTCGCAAAATAGGTGCTGTGAGTGGGCAGAAACATCGTCCCTCGTTCCACGTCCGCCTTCTCGATCGTGGCGACTTTGTCTGTCGGCGGGACGAAGAGGAAATGCGGGCGGTCCATCGCCTTGTTCGTCGGATCGGTATAAATCGAATCGAGACCGATTTCGTATTCCTTGATGTTCGGATCCTTCAGGGCCGCCGGGTTGTGCAGATGTCCGGTGATTTCGACCCGCGGCGGAAGGCCTTCGGCAAGGAGATGCTTGTTACCGAGATACTTTTCGTATTTCTCCAACTTGTCCGTCTTGATGAAGGCGCCAAAGTGCTCGTATTTTTGCGGCCATTCGTAAGCCAGTTTGACCACAAGAAAGACGACGCCGCAGAGGATCGTGATCCCCATGTAAATTTTGTATTTGGTGAACTGGCGCATCTTGAGCGCCGCCCAGGCCAGAACCACCGTGACTGACGAGGCGATGAGGATCGCCGTGTTCATCGTGCCGACGGGGACGTTGAGAAGACCATGCGGCCAGAAACCTGGCTCCGCATCAAGCCGGAGGAAAATATAGGCGGAGAAAAGGCCGCCAAAGAGCATCACTTCCGAGGCGAGAAAAAGCCAGATGCCGATCTTGGCATTCCAAAGCCCAGTGTCGGGTCGGGCGGTAACGGTGTACGGTATTTCCATCTGCAATTCGTTAGGCTTAGTCGTTAGGCGCCATCAATGACCAAACGACATTGTAGGTTCGTGCGTCGCCCGTTCGCCCGGCTGCACCGGTTCTGTCTGCATCGTAAAGTCCTTGGACCGTCCCGGCAGGCTGTACTCGTAAGGCCCGCGATAAGCTACCGGTGGAATGACGAAGTTACCGTGCGGCGGCGGCGAGGGCGCAGTCCATTCCAGAGTGGTCGCCTCCCATGGATTGTCGTCGACTTTCTCGCCGTAACGGATGCTCCAGAAAAAATTGATGATGAAAGGGATTTGCGCCAGACCCATCACCCAGGCGGCAATCGAGATTGGCGTGTTCCAATGGAAGCCACTCATGCCCCACACTTTTTCTGCGGCGAGACTCCACCCCTGGCCGCCATCATACCATCGCCGGTGCATGCCGAGCATGCCTTGCAGGAACATCGGGAGAAAGATCGCGTTCATGCAGATGAGTGAAGGCCAAAAGTGCACCTTGCCCCAGAAATCGTTCATTTTGCGGCCGGTGGCTTTGGGGAACCAATAGTAGATGCCCGCGAAAACGGCGAAGATCGTTCCCGGTGCGACAATGTAATGGAAGTGCGCGATCACGTAGTAGGTGTCGTGCAGATATAGGTCAGCGCTGTTGAAGGCGAGCGGGATGCCTGTCAGGCCACCAATGCCAAACATTGGCAGGAACGCCGTCGCAAAAAGCATGGGAACGGTAAAGCGAATCGCCCCCCCCCAGAGTGAAATGAAAAATGCGCTCAGAATGATCACTGACGGAATCGAGATGATCATGGTCGTCGTCTGGAAAAACGCGCTTACCGACGTGCCCATGCCCGTGAGCCACATGTGATGCGCCCAGACGATGAAGGAGAGAAATCCCAGCACGAGCGCCGCAAGGACTAATGACTTATAACCCCAGAGCGGCTTGCGCGTGTTATTGGCGATAATCTCCGCCACGATTCCCATGCCCGGCAGAATGAGCACGTAAACTTCCGGGTGTCCGAGAAACCAGAAAAGATGTTGCCAGAGTAGCGGACTTCCGCCGCCGCTAATCGAAATCTGCGCGCCATTCACAATCAATCCGCTGGGAAGGAAGAAGCTCGTTCCCGCGAGCCGATCCATCAGCTGCATCACAATTGCCGACTCGAGCGGCGGAAAGGCCAGCAACAGGAGAAATGCGGTCACGAATTGCGCCCAAACGAAAAACGGCAGCCGCATCCAGGTCATCCCTTTGGCCCGCAACTGGATGATCGTGGCGATGAAATTTACCGCGCCCAACAATGACGAAGTGATGAGCAGAATAAAACCGATCAACCAGAGCGTCTGACCGTTGAACACTGGATGGTAGGTCGGTCCCTTGTCGACGATATCGGCCAGAGGCGTATACGAAGTCCATCCGCCCTTCGCCGCGCCGCCCGGCACGAAAAAGCTCGTCAACATCACCAATCCTCCAGCGAAAAATGCCCAGTAACTGGCCATGTTGATCTTGGGGAAAGTCATGTCCGGTGCGCCGATCTGGAGCGGAACAACGAAATTACCGAAGGCGGCAAACGCTATCGGCACAATCCCAAGGAAGATCATGATCGTGCCGTGCATCGCGCCTAACGAATTATAAAATTCCGGCGTCATAACGCCGTTCGTCACCGCGCCGGGCCCGAAAATATTCTCCAGCATCGTACCGACGACCGGCAGCCGCGTGCCGGGAAAAGCCAGCTGCCAGCGCATGACCATCATGAGGCAGAAACCGAAAAAGAGAAAAATAAGCCCGCTGATCCCGTACTGGATCCCGATCACCTTGTGGTCGGTCGAGAAGACGTATTGGCGCCAGAACCCCAGCTCGTGGTGTTCATGATGGGCGTCTTCGTGATGATGCGGATCGTGAGCGACGGAAGAAGAAGCGTCCATAAATGCGAATCTGACACTGATTATCCGGCGAAAGATTTCAAGAGGAAAGCGCCAAATATCTGTACTTCGTGAATCGGGACCGCAAGCGTGGCGATCGGCTCCGTCCCTGACCGATTGGCCGATTGCCTCGAAAAACGCGCGCTGCATTGGCCACGCATGACGCGCTCGAGCAGTCCCAGTCCGCTCCTGCGAAATGCCGCATCATGCGGACGGGCCGGCGGGCGTGAGTCGTAGCGGCCACAAACAAATAAAAAAAAGCTTGCCAGTGAGGTGGTGTAGTAGTTAACTATATCACTAGAATGAAAAGCAGCGTTCCGGTTGGCGGCCACTTGACAGCCTCACCAACAGCGCCGCCCTGTCGCGACGGATGAATCGTGAATGGAATAATAGCCAGCCAATTTACCGCCAACTGCGTGACCGCGGTGTTCATATGATCCTCGATGGCGTGCTAAAAGAAGGTGATTCTCTCCCCTCGGTGCGGAGTGTTGCGGCGGAGTATCGAGTGAATCCGTTAACGGTTCTGAAGGCATATCAGCAGCTGGCCGATGAGCAGTTGGTGGAAAAGAGACGCGGTCTTGGCATGTTTGTAAAAGCGGGCGCTCGCGATCTGCTCTTAAAGGGCGAGCGGCAAAAGTTTCTTAAGGAAGAATGGCCGCGCATCGCCGCCACCATCCAACGGCTCGGAATTAAGCCTAACGAATTAAGGTCCGCGGCGAAGAATGACAACTTGAAGAGGAAGTCCGGGTCATGACTTGTATTGAAGGACATGGTCTGCGGAAGGTTTTCGGCGCCACCGTCGCCCTGGATCGAATCGACTTGCACGTGGAGGAAGGCCATATTCTGGGACTCATCGGGCCCAATGGCGCCGGTAAGACCACAGCCCTCAATGCAATTCTTGGCCTTACCTCCTATGAGGGGCAGCTGAAGGTTTTGGGCCGCGACCCATGGCGCGAACGCGAGGCTCTCATGCGGGACGTTTCCTTCATCGCCGATATCGCGGTCCTGCCGCGCTGGATCCGCGTCGCGCAATTGATCGATTATGTCGCGGGCGTTCATCCGCGCTTTGACCGCGGTCGCGCGGAGAGCTTTCTCGCCAGGACCGCCATTAAACTCTCGCGCAGAGTGAGAGAGTTATCGAAAGGCATGATAGCCCAACTCCATCTCGCGCTTGTGATGGCAATCGACGCCCGGTTATTGGTGCTGGATGAGCCGACCCTTGGGCTCGACATCCTGTATCGCAAGCAATTTTATGAGTCACTCCTGAACGACTACTTCGATCATACGCGCACCATCCTGGTCACGACTCATCAGGTGGAAGAAGTGCAGGATGTGCTGACCGATCTCATGTTCATCGACCGCGGACGAATCGCGTTCGAGTCCAGCATGGAAGAATTCGAATCGCGTTATCTCGAAGTATTGGTAAATCCGGAAAACCTCGCTGCGGCTCAGGCGTTCAAGCCAATTCACGAGCGTCCCGTTTTTGGACGAAGCGTCTTACTCTTCGACGGCGTGGACCGCGATCGACTTGCTGTCCTGGGCGAAGTGCGCAGGCCCAGCATTGTCGACCTATTTATAGCTCTGATGGGAGACAAAGGCGTTCAGGCAGGAAATGGGGATAGATGAGCACTGAAGCCGCCGTTCAGATTGGTTCTCATTTGGGTTCCAGAACCAATCACTCTCTCACCCGGCCGCTCCTCTGGTCGATTCGTCGTGAGATATGGGAAAACCGCTCCATTTACATGGCGCCACTTATCGTTGCGGCTGTTCAGGTGTTTGGATTTCTGGTCAGCACGAATGGCCTGGCGCAGCGAAGGCGCGCCGTCCTCTCACTTGCCCCGGCTGTTCAGCGCGCGCGCATTACCGAGCCCTACGACGTAGTCGCGATGTTGATGATATTAACCATCTTCATCGTGGGCGCTTTTTACTGTCTCGATGCGCTATACGGCGAACGCCGCGATCGCAGTATTCTTTTTTGGAAGTCACTTCCAGTGTCAGACCTAACCGCCGTTCTTGCCAAAGCGAGCATTCCTTTCCTGATCCTGCCGGCGATCGCCTTTCTTGCCATCGTTTGTACGCAACTAGTGATGTTAGCCGCGACGAGCGTTGTATTGGTGGTTCACCATCTTAGTCCGGCCTCGACATTTGAGTATTTCTCGCTGCCCTTCAATATGGTTGTGCTACTCTACGGGCTAACCGCGATTGCGCTCTGGCATGCGCCGATTTACGGCTGGCTCCTGCTGGTTTCAGGCTGGGCACGGCGAGCAGCATTTCTCAGGGCAGTCCTGCCGTTTTTCGCCGTCGGCGTATTTGAGAAAGTCACGTTCAACACCTCCTACCTTGCTCAGATGGTGGAGGACCGACTGATCGGTTTTGCGCCTGGCGCCTTTGCCTTCGATCCTCACGGCAAAGAAACGATTCACTCTCTTACTCAGCTCACCCCGGGAAGGTATTTGAGCACTCCAGGACTTTGGATGGGATTAGTTTTTGCCGTCGCCTTTATCGCCATTGCTGTCCGGCTGCGTCGCTATCGAGGACCGCTCTGATTTACATTCAGTTATCAAAAGGAAAGAGCCATTTATGAAGCCAAGTGTTAATGCGGCTCGGATCGCGGGCGCGGTCTATCTGTCGATGGTCTTTACCGCGCCTTTCAGCATGCTTTATGTCCCCGGAAAGCTGATTGTTTCCGGAAATGCCAACGCCACCTCCGCAAACATCCTGGCGCACGAAACATTATTTCGTCTTTCGATCTTTGGCGATCTGCTTGGTCAGGTGATTTTCGTTTGCCTCGCAGTTTCGCTCTATCGTTTGCTCAGCGGAGTGAATAAGACGTGGGCCGCCTTGATGGTATCGTTTGTTCTCGTCTCGGCTGCGGTTGCTTTCCTTAACACTCTGAACAACATCGCTGCTCTTACCCTTTTCCGCGGCGCGGATTTCCTTGCGGTCTTTGGCAAGGCTCAGCGCGACGCCCTGGGCATGCTGTTCATTCGTTTGCATTCCCAGGGGATATTCATCGACGAACTCTTTTGGGGTTTATGGCTCTTTCCATTCGGACTTCTTGTCTACCGTTCCAACGTTATCCCGTGGTTTCTCGGCGCGTGGTTAATGATTAACTGTTTCGCCTATATAGGTCTAAGTGTGACGGCCTTGTTTTTTCCCGCTTACTACGGAGCCATGTTTGGCTATTCCCAGCCTCTTTTGTTCGGGGAACTCGCCATCATGCTCTGGCTCTTGATCAAGGGCGTGCGACTAGAAAACTCGGCGCAGCCGAGCATGGTGGCAGCCTGATCCACTCAACATGAAGTTATGAAACTAAAGCGTATCATCAAATGGACTGGGGCTGCGGTTCTGGTCGTACTGTTATTCGGAGTAGGAGCGATCTTTGTTGCCTACTGGAAATCGGATAACGATTGCGGTCGCTCCGCCGCTGCTCCTAACAATCCCATGAAGGCAATCACTTATTGTGACTATGGCTCACCCGATGTCCTTAAGGTAGAAGAGATAGAAAAGCCGATCCCTGCTGCCGATCAGGTCCTGGTTCGCGTTCGGGCTGCTTCCATTAATCCCCTCGACTGGCATATGATGGAAGGCACGCCTTATGTCTTGCGACTGCAGGCAGGGCTGCGCAAGCCCAAGAGCATACGGTTAGGCGTGGATTTCGCAGGTATGGTGGAGGCGGTGGGTAAAGATGTGACGGATTTCAAGGTGGGTGATGAAGTCTTTGGAGCACGAGACGGAGCCCTGGCCGAGTATGTCTGTCCACGAGCAAGTCGAGCTATTGTGCACAAGCCAGCTAACATCAGCTTCGAACAGGCGGCTTCGGTGCCGATCGCTGCCGTCACCGCCTTGCAGGGTTTGCGTGACAAGGGCCACGTCCAGCCGGGCCAACACGTGCTAATCAACGGCGCATCCGGAGGTGTAGGGACGTTTGCCGTGCAGCTCGCCAAATTTTTTGGCGCGGAGGTCACCGGCGTTTGCAGCACGCGCAATCTTGAGCTGGTCCGCTCCCTCGGAGCAGATCATGTCATTGATTACACAAAAGAGGATTTTACCAGGAACGGTCGACGCTACGACGTCATTCTTGATCTTGTCGGCACTCAGCCATTGTCCTGGTTTAGGCCAGCCCTTAAGCCCGAAGGCATTTGCGTCCTGATCGGCGGCGGTGGACCTAACGAGGGACGTTGGGTAGGGCCGATGACGCGCCCGGTCAAAGCCCTGCTGCTCTCACCTTTTATAAGTCAGCAGTTTGTTATGTTCTTAGCGCAGCTGAAGAAGGAAGATCTTACACTGCTGAGCGACCTCATGCAGAGCGGGAAGGTGCGGCCGGTAGTCGACCGAACTTTTAAGCTAGACCAGGTTGCGGAAGCTATGCGTTATCTGGAAAAAGGCCACGCCCGCGGGAAGGTCATCGTCACAGTGGAATAATTGGTCCGCGGAAAATGCGGTCTTAATTTCCACACATCCAGCGCAGGGCCTAAGGTGCGATTGTGAACGGAGCGTTTGGCGCCCGAAGCACGGACATTCCGCTCCCAATTGAGCCGGGAACTTGAAGACCACCGCTGCGAAAAAGGCCGAGGAAAGAAAGCGATCCATCCTTTTGGTGGACGATCACCCGCTTTTTCGCACAGGGATGATGCAGTTGCTCGATTCGCAAGCTGATCTTCAGGTAAAAGGCGAGGCCGGCAACAGCGGCGAAGCACTCGATGCTGTCCGCATACGGCGCTTCGATCTCGCGGTCGTGGATGTGGGGCTACGCGGTGGGGCGGACGGGATCGAACTGACCAAATCGCTGAAAGCCGAGCACCCCGAGCTGCCCGTGCTGGTAGTTTCGATGCATGACGAAGCACTTTACGCTGAGCGGGCGTTGCGGGCGGGCGCGCGTGGCTATGTCATGAAACGGGAGGCGCTCGATTCGATTCTACTGGCTGTGCGGAGCGTGATTGCGGGTGAGATTTATATCAGCCCGAGCATGACGAAACGGATGCTCTTCGACCATATTCACGGCGGCGGCGAAGCGCGCAGCGCGGTTGAGCGTTTGAGCGATAGAGAGCTGGAAGTATTTCAACTCATCGGTGAAGGTCACGACATGCACGAAATCGCGCGCGAACTGCACCTGAGCAAAAAGACCGTCGAAGCCCATCGCGCCAACATTAGGGAAAAGCTGGGCGTCGCCAGCGCTCGCGAGGTGGTGCGTTACGCCTCGCAGTGGGTGACGCAGCAGCGCTAGCTGACTCCCTCACGAGAAGGAACTCTGAACCGCAATCTCGTGAGAATTGGCGCGCTGATTTACGATGAATATCTTTTCCCATGATGGCCCGTCTCGCCATTTTGTGCTGGTTAGGCTCTCCGGGCTAAGAGCAACCAGACTATTTGGCTTTGGCACGCGTCATACCTTTTCCGAAACAGAAGATGAGAGGCACGGCATCGGGCTGGCTCAACGCTGCCTGAGGAGTGAGTTCAAGCATTACGCGCAGGGATTTCGACCGACGTTTGCCTGGCGAAGATTTCGAAGGACAGCTTTCCTTTCAGCCTCGCTGCTGTTGACAATACAGCCCGGCGGTTTATGACGCGCCTTCAGTTAGATGAAGTATTCAAACCGGAATCCGTCATAGTCATCAAAATCCGCCAGACTATGAAACGATCCCTTTTAGCTTTGCTACTACCGCTTGGTGCGCTGACCTCGTGCGAAAGCATGCACAACGCAGCCGTTTCCACCTTCCGGGTGGTCGATGCGCCACATCAATACATCCGACGAGAGCTGGGGATGAATGAAGAAGATCAACCCCAAAGCGCCACGACAACCACGACAACGACGGAGGCTGCTTCTCCCGCTCAACAAAATTATCCGCCCGCACCGCAGACCTCTACGGCCCAGACGCAATCGTACAATCCGGCGCCTCCTCCCGTGAAGGCACCGCCTCCTTCCGTCCAAGCGCAGCGAACCGTCGTGGCTACACAGCAACAGCAGTCGCAGCCGCCGCCGACGCGGGAATTGGCTCAACCGACCGCAACCCCGCACGTTGTGACGCGCGAAACCGCTTCGCACATTGCCGAATCACATCCCACCGCGACGCCACGCACTACTGCGAGCAAGGCGACAGCGACGAGCGAATTTCCCTACGCAAAGCCTGTCCCAGGCAAATCGGGCTATGTCTTCAGTCCATTCGACCCGAATGGTGGTTATGTGGACGTGACTGGATATAGCCCAGGACAAAAGGTCAAGGATCCTTATTCGGGCAAAATCTTCCTGGTGCCGTAGCCCGGACGGATTGGCTGTGCGGCTCCCGGATCAGATTGAGTGGCCAACGCTCGTTAGGCAATGAGTGACTGACCACTCCTGACTAACTACGCCAGCACTATTTGGCCCGCGGATTTTGCCCAATCTTTTTCTCGAGCGCTCGGACCCGCTCGAATAGTTTTCCCAGCCGGCGCACCCAGGCGAGATGTTCCAGCGACTCCTTTAAGGGCACCGACGGCGTCGCCCACCAGGTGCCGCCGTGCAAACTCTTCGAGACGCCAGTCTGTGCTCCGATCATGGTTTCATCATCAATCTCAATATGACCAATGATTCCAGCTTGCCCGCCAATCAAGACTCTTGAGCCGATGCGCACGCTTCCAGCGATCCCGACTTGCGCGACGATGATCGAATGTTTCCCAATCACGACGTTGTGCGCGACCTGCACCAGGTTGTCGATTTTCACACCCTCTTGAATCCAGGTACGGCCAAAGCGCGCTCGGTCGATGGTCGTGTTGGCGCCGATCTCAACGTCATCATCGATCTGCACGATGCCAATCTGTGGAACTTTCTTGTGGCCACGCGTGCGCATTTCGAAACCGAAACCATCTGACCCGATGACCACGCCGCTGTGCACGATAACGCGGTCAGCGAGCTTGCAGCGTTCGCGAATGGTCACATTCGGATAAACAACACAATCGTCGCCGATAGTGGTTTCGTGACCAATGTAACTGTGAGCCGCGATCCGCGTCCGTGCGCCAATCCGAACGCCGGGTTCGAGGATCGCATAGGGACCGACAAAAACATCTTTGCCTAACGACACTCCGTCTGCCACCAGCGCGGACGGATGCAGGCTGGGCGAGATGGCAATCGGCTGCGGCGCAAACCGAAGCACTACCTGCTCGAAAGCCTTGGCGGGATTCGCCACCCGGATCTGCCCCGTAACGACCTGCTCCGCGAAATCTTCCGGAACAAAAGCGGCCGCCGCGCGCGTCTTGCGAAAGGCAGCGAGATAGCGCGGATCGCCATAAAAAGTGATTTCGTCCGGAGTCGCTTCTGCAAGGGAGGCTGCGCCCCTGATCGTTAGGCCGGCATCGCCCATGATCGTGCCGCCGCACAGCTCGGCGAGTTGCTGCAAATCGAAAGTCATCGCCAGATGTTGTACCGGTGAGACCGGTTCCGACAATCTTCTTATCCACCAGTCGCGAAACCAGGGTAGAGCGTCATCCCGCCATCAACGAAAATGGTTGTGCCGGTCACGTAATCCGAGGCATCCGAAGCGGGCCAGACCGCTGCGCGCGCGATGTCTTCCGGTTCGCCGATCCGGCCTTCGGGAATCAACTTGAGCAATGCCGCCAGGGCATCGGGGGTATCCGGTCGGCCGCGGTCTCGGGGCGCGGAATTTTTTATTCTAAGCGAAACGCAACGAAATTCGTCAGCGAGCCTGCCAACGCGGGCACAAATCTAGCTTTTTCAGGGCTGCGGCCGCGGCCGTGACCGGAATGGCAACAGCAACCTTAAATTTCACGCACTGAGGACTGAAGAGAATCCATGAGAACGACGCACAAGAACCGGACGGTATTTCCCGCGAGATTTTTCCCTCAGATGCTGCGCACTATTTTGAAATTTCTGCCCAGGCTACGGGTGACGCATTTCGGGATTGGGATGTAGGCAGCGGCGCACTCGCCTGGCCGCAAGGTCTGGAAACACTTTTTGGCTACGCGCCTTCCGCCGAAACGAGCGAGATCGCATTTTGGTGGAACCGGGTTCATCCTGACGATCTGGAGCGTTTGCAGAAAAGTCTGTGCATTGCTCTTGAAGGAACAGCGGACCGCTGGCAGGGCGAATATCGCTTCCAGCATGCCAAAGGCGAGTACCTGCACATTCTCGAGCGAGCGCTAATCGTACGCGATTCGGACGGCGAAGCGGTTCGACTGGCCGGCCCGATGATGGACGTGACTGCGCGCAAACAACTTCAGGCGCGGGCCTGTCGCTCGCAGCGGATGGAAGCGTTCGGTCATCTCGCCGGCGGCGTTGCGCATGACTTTAATAATTTCCTCACGACTATCATCGGCTACAGCGAGCTGATTCTCACCGAGAAAGGGTTGAAAGCCGCCGTCGCCCGCCAAATCGGTGAGATTCGCGCAGCGGCCGGCCGAGCCAGTTGCCTGGCGAATCAGTTACTTACCTTTAGCAAATCTCAGGCGCTGGAGCCGACGGTGCTGGAGATCAACGCACTCATCGGTAGTCTCGAGGGTTCGCTCCTCCGACTCCTGGGCGAAGACATCTCCATCGTCTGCCATTTTCATCTTTTGAAGGAAGGCGCGCACATCAAAGTCGACGCCGGCCAACTGATCCAGATCATCCTCAATTTGGCGCTGAACGCGCGCGACGCCATGCCGAAGGGCGGTCGCCTAACGATTGAGACCGCTATCGTTAGGCTGCCGGAGAAAAAGCGCAGCTCCAGTCCCGGGGCGAACTTGCCGGCCGGCGAATATGTTTCCGTCTCAGTGACCGATACCGGCGCCGGGATGACCGACGAAGTGAAGGCTCGCCTTTTCGAGCCGTTTTTCACCACCAAGTCGACGAGCAACAATAGCGGACTGGGATTGGCAACCAGCTACGACATCGTTAGGCAAAGTGGCGGCGAGATTCGGGCCGAGAGCGAGGTGGACCGCGGCACTACTTTTCACATTCTCCTTCCGCGCGCCGCGCCACCGCCCGCCGCGCCCTATCGCAAACCGGGCCAACGCAAAGGGCTCACCGGTAACGAGATTATCCTTGTCCTCGAAGACGAAGTCAGCGTGCGCCACCTTTCCGTGCGTATTCTGCGCAAACTTGGATACGACGTGATCGAAGCAGCGCATGGCGGCGATGCCCGACGTCTCATCACCCGGCAGGGAAAAAAGATTGACCTTTTGCTTACCGACATGGTCCTCCCCGAGATCAGCGGCCGCAACTTCGCCGATTGGCTTTGCCGCACCAGCCCCGGCACAAAAGTGATCTATGTCTCAGGATACTTGGAGGAATCGCTGCATCCCCGGGATCGCGTCGAGCCCGGAATGACCTTCCTTGCCAAACCTTTCACGATGGACCAGCTCGCCAGTAAAGTGCGCGAGGTTTTGGATGCAGGCGGTTGAATCCTGACACCGAGCAATCGGTCAAAAAGCCTTATCATTGGCTTCGCCTCGGCCCGGTCGGGACGCTCGCCCGCAGCTGGAGGAATTACTCGCGCCCGTATATGGCAAAGGGGTCACGATTTTCTCCTTCGTGAGCTCGTAGCCGCGCCCGCATCTTGAATCGCTCTCGTTCCCCCGTAGGATTCACAATGGATTCAGTCGAGACTGCGGCACCGGCAAAGTCCGCGCCTTCCCACATCAAAAAATCTTCCAGTACAGAGCAGGTAACGTCGGAAAAATTAAGCCGGTTTGTTAGCCGGCACATCGGGCCTAACGACGACGAAATCGCTTCCATGCTTGAAGCACTCGGCTTTCAAAGCCTCGACGAATTTATCGACGCCACCGTCCCGAAGAACATCCGCCTGACAAATGCGCTCGACTTGCCGGACGGCAAATCAGAACAGGAGGCGCTCGCCGAATTGCGTGAATTGGCGCGGCAAAACAAGGTCGCGCGCAATTTCATCGGCGCCGGCTACTCCGATTGCGTCGTGCCGCCGGTCATCCAACGCAATGTCCTGGAGAATCCCGGATGGTACACCGCGTACACGCCGTATCAGGCGGAGGTCGCTCAGGGCCGCCTGGAAGCACTCCTCAACTTCCAGACCATGATTACGGATCTCACGGCACTCAATATCGCCAACGCTTCCCTTCTCGACGAAGCTACCGCCGCTGCCGAGGCCATGTCACTCTGTCACGCAGTCGCTTCCGCAGGACGCGACACGTTTCTCATTGCGGAAAATTGTCATCCGCAAACCATCGAAGTCGTCCGGACGCGTGCGAAACCGTTGGGCATCCATGTCGTGGTCAGCGATCCGGAAAAATTTCCTCTTGGCGAAAAGGTCTTCGGTGTTCTCCTGCAATATCCGGCAACCGACGGAGCGATCGTCGATTGTGAGCCGACTATCAAAGCCGCGCACGACACCGGCGCGCTCGCGGTCGTCGCGGCCGATCCTCTCGCTCTTACTCTGTTACGTCCGCCGGGCGAAATGGGCGCGGATGTCGCGATCGGCAGCACGCAACGTTTCGGCGTACCGTTAGGCTTCGGTGGGCCGCATGCCGCCTACCTGGCGACGCGCGACCAATACAAACGCCATCTTCCTGGTCGCCTCGTGGGCGTTTCCCATGATGCCGCTGGCCGTCCTGCCTATCGATTGTCCCTGCAAACGCGCGAGCAACACATCCGGCGCGACAAGGCAACGAGTAACATTTGCACCGCCCAAGTCCTTCTCGCAGTCATGGCTTCGATGTATGCCGTTTATCATGGCCCGGAAGGTCTGCGACGCATCGCCCGCCGCGTGCACGACCACACCTGCCAGCTGGCCGACGGCCTCGAGAAACTCGGTTACGGCCTGGCGCACGATCATTTCTTTGACACTATCCGCGTCACGCTCGGCGCACGTTCCAGCCCGGAACTCGTCCGCCGCGCTGGGCAACGCAATTGCAATCTGCGCATCTTCGATCAGCACAGCATCGGCATTTCGCTCGATGAAACGACGACATCAGAAGACGTCGAAACCTTGCTCGCGATCTTTGGCGAAAACCGCTTCGTCTTGCCCGGCTCGACTGCGGCGTGCCGGGAGTCGCGAATCGAAAATCGAAAATCAGACTTTCTTACTCACCCTGTCTTCAACACACACCACAGCGAGACGGAGATGCTGCGCTATCTCCGCAGGCTGGAGGCGCGCGATCTCTCGCTTTGTCACTCCATGATTCCATTGGGCTCATGTACCATGAAGCTCAACGCGACCGCGGAAATGTTTCCCATTTCGTGGCCGGAGTTCGCGCGCATGCATCCGTTTGCGCCAGACCATCAGACCGAGGGCTATCGCCAAATGTGTCGCCAGCTTGAGGGCTGGCTGGCAGAAATCACGGGCTTCGCCGCCGTTTCATTACAACCGAATGCCGGATCACAGGGAGAATACGCCGGCCTGCTCGCCATCCGGGAGTATCACGCCGCACGCGGGGAAGAGCATCGTAATGTTTGTCTTATTCCGACTTCTGCTCATGGCACCAATCCGGCGAGCGCCGTTATGGCTGGCTTCCGCGTCGTTCCAGTGCAGTGCCTCGAGGATGGAGATATCGACCTCGTCGATCTCCG
Source organism: uncultured Verrucomicrobiae bacterium (assembly GCA_963786175.1). Classification (GTDB taxonomy): domain Bacteria; phylum Verrucomicrobiota; class Verrucomicrobiia; order Chthoniobacterales; family UBA10450; genus JAICXG01. Next base: position 187,359 of record CAWAYD010000009.1, read on the forward strand.
CGCGAAGGCCGACGAACATGCCGAAAATCTTGCCGCCTTGATGGTGACTTATCCCTCAACGCACGGCGTTTTCGAAACCACCATTCGCGAGATTTGCGCCTTGGTGCACGAGCACGGCGGCCAGGTTTATATGGATGGCGCCAACATGAACGCACAGGTCGGTTTGTGCCGTCCAGGCGACATCGGCGCCGATGTTTGCCATCTCAACCTTCATAAGACCTTTTGCATCCCGCATGGCGGCGGTGGCCCGGGTGTCGGTCCGATCGGCGTTGCCCAGCACCTTGCAAAATTCCTGCCGGCCATGCCGCAAATTGGCAGTCGGCATTTGGCGACGAGTAATTCGCCAGGCCCGGTCTCCGCTGCGCCGTTCGGCAGCGCAAGCATTCTTACCATCTCCTGGATGTATATCCGCATGATGGGCGCTGCCGGCCTAACGAAAGCCACCAAAGTTGCAATCCTCAACGCCAACTACATCGCGAAAAGGCTCGACCCATATTTCCCGGTCTTGTTCAAAGGGAAACGCGGGTTGGTTGCGCATGAGTGCATCCTCGACCTGCGGCCATGCAAAGCCGCGGGCATCGAAGTGGAAGACGTGGCCAAGCGTTTGATGGATTACGGATTTCATGCGCCCACAGTTTCCTGGCCGGTGCCGGGCACCGTCATGATTGAGCCGACAGAAAGCGAACCGACACATGAGCTCGATCGTTTTTGCGACGCGATGATCGCAATCCGCGCCGAAATCGATGCTGTCAGCAACGGGGAAGTCGACCGAAAAAACAACCCGCTGAAAAATGCGCCTCACACCGCCGAGCAGGTCACCGCCGACAAATGGGACCGTCCCTATTCTCGCGAGCAAGCCGCCTACCCGGCGACTTGGACACGCCAACAGAAATTTTGGCCAGCGGTGGCGCGGATCGACAGCGTCTACGGCGATCGCAACCTTTTCTGCACCTGTCCGCCGCCGGAAGCTTTCCAAGAAAATGCCTAACGAGAAGGCTTCACTCCATCCGTCCAAACTGGTTAAGTCGCCAGAGGGTAAGCCAGAGGGTAAACTACCCCTTTAACGATCGTTCTTGGCGAATAGCCTATGGCACCAAAACGGCTGCGCCCGTTAGGCGACCATTCCGCAAAGCGTCTAGAGCTTCGTTGGCCTGCTCGAGCGGGAAAGTCTGTGTTTCGGTTCGAACCGGAACCTGCGGAGCAAGTGCAATAAATTCTCTCCCGTCGCGCCGAGTAAGATTCGCCACCGAGCAGATTGTTCGCTCGAGCCAGAGATCGCGGTAGGGAAAGGAGGGAATGTCACTCATGTGAATGCCGCCACAGACCACCGTTCCGCCGCGTTCGAGCACACGCAGCGCCGCCGGCACGAGCGGCCCGACGGATGCAAAAATAATTGCGGCGTCCAGGATTTCCGGCGGCGTTTCATCCGAGCCACCAGCCCACTTCGCGCCCAGGCGGCGAGCGAAATTCTGCGCCGCAACATCACCCGGGGTTGTGAAAGCAAACACATCGCGCTCTTCGTACCGCGCGATTTGCGCAACGATGTGCCCCGCCGCCCCAAAACCATAAATTCCCAGCCGATGTGCGTCGCCGGCTTTGCGCAGACAACGGTAGCCGATTAATCCCGCACACAAGAGAGGTGCGGCCGCCACGTCTCCATAAGAATCGGGCAAAGGAAAAGCGAAGCGCGCATCAGCCAGGGTGTACTCGGCGTAGCCCCCGTCGATCGTGTAACCGGTAAAGCGCGCTTGCTCGCAAAGATTTTCGCGATTCGTTAGGCAAAATCTGCATCGACCACAAGTCCAGCCAAGCCACGGAATTCCCACGCGTTGTCCGGTCGTGAACTCGCTCACCTCGCCTCCCACCTTTTCCACTCGGCCGACGATCTCATGTCCGAGGACGAGCGGCAGCTTTGGCATGGGTAATTCGCCATCAAATACGTGCAGATCGGTCCGGCAGACGGCGCAGGCGCCAATGCGCACGAGTAGCTGGCCGATTTGCGGTTCCGGCTGTGGCAGCTCTTTTGCTTTCAGCCGCTGCCGCGGCGATTCCAGGACCATGGCACGCATATTTATGGCTACACTGTCGCCGCCCGCCGCGCTAAAAAATGTCCGGCTCTCCGTAACTAACCTGGCGCAGAACAAGTCCGGGATTGGAAGGTGAAAGCATTCAAAGTAATTTTATATTGCGGCCACCTAAACTACATGACGCCATGCATCTAAAACGTTTCTTTGTCGAAGGACTTGCCCATGCCTCCTACCTTTTCGGGACCGACGGCGAAGCCGCGGTGGTCGACCCAAAACGCGACGTTGATGATTATCTCGCCGAAGCGGAGCGCGAAGGATTCAAAATCGTCGCAATCTTCAACAGTCATCCGCACGCTGATTTCGCTTCCGGCTTTCGGGAACTGGCCGATCGCACCGGAGCAAAGGTCTATGTCTCCCGGTTCGCGCCGGCCAGCTACGAGCACGTGGCGGCAAAGGATGGCGATCGGGTAAAGGTCGGCTCGCTCGAGGTCGAGCTGCTCGAGACGCCAGGTCACTCCCCCGACAGTCTTTCTTTTCTCGTTAGGCAAGAAGGACAGCCGGTTTTGATTTTTACCGGCGATCTGCTGTTTGTGAATGACGTTGGTCGTCCAGACCTGCGTGACGCCGACGAAGATCCCAGCGCGCTGGCCGGCCGGCTCTACGACTCGTTGCATCAGAAAATCCTCACCTTGCCGGACGAGGTGAAGGTTTATCCCGCACACGGCGCCGGATCGCTCTGTGGCCGCGCGATTTCAGATGCGCCTTTTTCGTTGGTCGGCCAGGAGCGGAACCTGAACTGGGCGATGCAGATTAAGGACCGTGCTGACTTCGTTAGGCAAATGATCGACAATTTGCCCGATCGGCCCGCCTACTTTTCCTACGACGTCGATCTGAATCTCAAAGGAGCCAAGCCGTTCAGCGCTCTTCCGACGCTCGAAGAAATGACGGAGAATGAGCTGAAACGGGCGACGCAAAACGGCGCCGTCGTCCTCGACCTGCGATCCCCCGAGGAATTTGGCGCCGGCCATTTCCCCGGGAGTCTAAATATCGGGATTGGCAGCGCATCATTTTCCAGCTGGACTGGTTTCGTGGTCCCGGGCGAAAAGGCGATCGCGCTCGTGGTCGGTTCGCCTAACGATGCAAAGAAAGCGCGGCTCGATCTCGGTCGAATCGGCTTCGATAACGTCATTGGTTACGTCAAGGCGAATTCGTTAAGCGAACGACAGACTCTGCCGCAAACGAGCGTGCGGGAGTTGAAAGAACGTTTGGCCAGGGACGGACAATTCCTTCTCGATGTTCGTAGTCCGGCGGAATGGCGCAGCGAGAAAATCGACTCTGCGCGGCACGTGCCACTGGCGAAGATCGCGAAGGAAATACCCGATCTGCCTAACGATCGACCCATCGCTGTCATTTGTGGAAGCGGTTATCGCAGCTCCATCGTCTCCAGTCTGCTTCAGGCACGCGGCTACCGCGATGTCCAGAATGTCGCCGGCGGGATGAGCGCTTTCGCCGAAGCAAACTAGGCGGTCCCTCATCGGCCGCGCGTTATCGTAGAGGTCGGCGCCTAACGAGCCTTGTTGTCTTCTCCTGACCCTTGAGCGCCGACTGAGGCGAGAGCGACGTAAATGCCTTCGAGGTTAGCGGCGGTCTGATCGTTTTCCTCGATCCTCACTTCAAGCGAAATTCTCGCCTTCCCTTCCGCGCCAAAATCCGCTCGAAATTTATCCAACTCCTCGGTTGTGGGCCGGCCGCAAACAGCACGCAACGTGTTTTTCACCGGACGGCGGAACTTGATGCGGCTCTTGCTGATCACAATGTGGGCGTCGCGGTTGTTGAGTTCGAGCCAAAGGAAAACATAACCGGCGAGCATCATAAGCGCAGCGAGGCTGCCGCCGAAAGCCGTCCCCAAGTGGTTATGATTCTCCTCGAGCGGAGCGCTAAGGATGAGTCCCCGCAAATCTTCGTCCTCCACCCGCACTCGCATCGCACGAGTCAGCGGAATTTGGCGGTAAAGAAATTTTTCCATTTCCCGCCGCCGGGCATCTGTGATCATGAGCCAAGATAGCGCGACGTCACCAACCTGACACTGCGGCGATGGCAGCTCGCCTTTTCTTACTGATCTACTAGTCGTGACCGTGATCGGCGTCTGCGCATTTCATGATCCTGGCGGACGCGGTTTGGGGATTTCGCCACTCGTGGCATCATGGACGAACGCATGCTGCGACTCCCTGATCCATTCGCATCCAGCCAAGACAGACAGACGTTCCGCCGTCGCCTTTTGCGCTGGTTCGCGAGTGAAGGCCGCGACCTTCCCTGGCGTCGGACGCGCGATCCTTACGCGATTCTGGTTTCGGAAATGATGCTGCAACAAACGCAGGTCGCTACCGTCCTGCCCTACTTTGAGCGATGGCTGAAGCGTTTTCCGAATATGGCGACCCTAGCACGAGCCAGGGAAATGGATGTGCTAAAGGCCTGGCAGGGGTTGGGCTACTACACCCGCGCGCGTAACCTTCACGCTGCTGCAAAACAGGTAGTGCGAGATTTTGCAGGCGAGATTCCTTCTGAAAGAGAAATGCTTGCAAGCCTGCCGGGAGTCGGTCGCTACACGTCGGGTGCCATCGCAACCTTCGCCTTTGACCAATCCCAGCCCATCGTGGAAGCCAATATTGGCCGAGTGCTTTCGCGCCTGACGAACAGTGAGATCCCCATCGATACTGTCGCCGGGCGTGATTTTCTTTGGCACACCGCGGAGGAATTATTGCCCCCTAAGAAGGCCCGACTTCATAACTCTGCGCTGATGGATTTGGGTGCAACCATATGTCGTCCCCGTCGTCCACTTTGCTCCAGCTGTCCCGTGCGCTCATTCTGCCGGGCGGAAAATCCTGCCCTGTTGCCGAGAAAGAAAAAGCCGCCGCGGACCATTCACTTGGTCGAATCCCATGCCTTCACCCGCGAGCGAAACCATATTTTGCTCGAGCACTCCCGCGAGCGCTGGCGCGGAATGTGGATTCTTCCACGCCTGTCGCGCCTGCCGAAGCGAGCTCCTCTTTTACGCCTCGATTTTCCTTTCACCCATCATCGAATCACTCTCGCCGTTTTCGCGATGCGAGAGGCGGCTTTACCTAACGACCATCATCAATGGTTTCCATTGCCGGCTTTACCCAGATTGCCTTTGCCAACGCCTCATCGGCGCGCGTTGAGTAAGTTGCTATCCATGGAGATGCCCGATTTATTCGCGGTTTCGTAGGATGTTGCTAGGTCAAAAGATCGTCGTTGTCATGCCTGCTTACAACGCCGCCCGGACTCTCCGCCAGACTTATGACGAAGTGATGGCACATGGTATCGTCGATCGTGTCATCCTGGTCGATGACGCAAGCAAGGATGAAACCGCCGTCATGGCGCGCACTTTGCCGCACGTGCAAGTCGAAGTTCACTCACGGAATCGCGGTTACGGTGCAAATCAAAAGACTTGTTACCGCCTCGCTCTCGCCGCGCACGCGGACATCATCATCATGATTCACCCCGATTACCAATACACGCCGGCACTCATTCCCGCCATGGCATCTTTGGTTGCGAGCAAGCTCTATCCCTGTGTGCTTGGCTCACGAATTCTCGGTGGCGGCGCTTTGCGGGGTGGCATGCCGCTCTGGAAATATATTTCAAATCGCTTTCTCACTTTCGTTGAAAATCTCCTCCTGGGTGCAAAGCTCTCCGAATACCACACCGGTTACCGCGCCTTTGCCGGGACGTTACTCGAAGAGTTACCGTTGGATACCTTTTCGGATGACTTTCTTTTCGACAATCAACTCCTCGTAGAAGTTATCCGGCGAGGTTATCCAGTCGGTGAGATTACTTGTCCGACGAAATACTTCCGAGAAGCCTCTTCGATAGGCTTTCTTTCCAGCGTACGCTACGGAATCGGCTGCCTCTTCACCGCCTTTCGGTCCCGGGCGCGAGTCTTTCGCTCATGAAGCTTGTTGAGGAAACGGCTCCCGCCGACATTCGAGAGGTCAAGTCAGGAACGAGCTTGAAGTGGGTAAATCTGGCTATTTGCCTGGCATTGGTCGTTATGACCTGGGTCGTCTTCGGCCGCGTCGTTACGTTCGGCTTCTTCAATTACGATGATAGCTTTTACGTTTATCAGAACCCGTCGATCAACCACGGCCTGACAAGAGCTGGACTCATCAGGGCTTTCACTCATCCGCTGGTGGGTAACTGGCACCCGCTCACTTCGATTTCCCTCATGCTGGACGCGCAATGGTCAGGACTTCACGCCAACGGCTACCACCTGGTCAACGTTATTCTGCACAGCGTGGCCGTTCTTCTTCTCTTTTTCCTTCTCCGCACAATGACGGGGAAGATTTGGCGCAGTGCTTTTATCGCGTCAGTCTTTGCTATCCATCCTCTTCGCGCTGAGTCGGTCGTTTGGATCTCAGAACGTAAGGATGTCCTGAGCGCTGTTTTCTTTTTTTTAGGGTTGTTGGCTTATGTTCGTTACGCAAGGAAATCTCCGACGCCTGGACGTTATCTCTTGGTCGTCCTTTGTCTCACTCTTGGCCTCCTCTCAAAAGCTATGTTAGTGACCTTTCCGTTTCTCCTTTTGCTCCTGGACTACTGGCCTCTTGGAAGGTTCCAACCAGTCTCGCTCGCCAAAGTGCGTTGGCTTATTTTGGAGAAAATGCCGCTTCTGCTACCGGTCGGCGCGATCGCGGCCGCGACGATAGTTGCGCAAGGACCGGCCCGACAGGCCGCACATGACTGGCCATTGCGCTGGAGAATTGATAACAGCTTGGTCACCGTCTGGATTTACCTCCGACAGATGTTCTGGCCCCAGCACTTGGCTGTTTTTTATCCGCACCCAAAGGACACCCTCGGCATTTGGATCGTAATAGCCGCTTTGGCCGGGATTATCACCGTGACAGTCGCCGTCCTCCGCTTTGGGGGAAAGTGGCCCTACCTGATTACAGGTTGGTTCTGGTATTTGGTCATGCTCGTGCCGGTTATCGGACTAGTGCAAGTCGGCTGGCAGGCGCACGCCGATCGCTATACTTATCTTCCTCAAATTGGTCTATGTTTGGTCCTGGCATGGGGGATAAGTGACCTGACCGATGGTCTTCCCAGGCAAAGACTGATTCTGGGTGTTAGTGGCGGCGCGACGCTCATAGCCCTTCTCCTGCTTTCCTCACGTCAGGTGGGTTACTGGTCCAGCTCCATTCGCCTATGGCAACATACCCTGGCGGTGACAACTGGGAACGACGTCGCCGAACGCGGTCTTGGGACTGCTTTGATGAGCGCAGGCCAACTCGACGAAGCGATTCTGCACGATCGGGCCGCGCTTCGTATCCGACCTGGCGACGCCAATGGATTAACGAATCTGGCGAATGCGCTCTTCTTGAAAGGTGAGTTGTCGGAAGCCATCCATTACTTCCGCGAAGTAATACGGCTTCGGCCTAACGACGCCGTGAGTCGTCGCAATCTGGGCAAAGCTTTGCATCGCAATGGCTCGGACGACGAAGCTATCGAGCAGTTTCGGGAGGCGCTTCGTCTCAAGCCGGGAGACGCCGACGCTGCCTACAGTCTGGGAAACACTTTGCTTGGCCAAAATAAAACGGCCGAAGCCATCACCAATTTGCGACAGACCCTCGCTTCGGAGCCCAATCACCTCGGGGGGCATTACAACCTGGGAATCGCCCTGTTGCACGAAGGAAAGACAGGTGAGGCCATCAACCAATTCCGCGCGGCGCTCGCGGTCGATCCTCGGAAGGCCGAGATCCATAACAATCTCGCGATCGCGCTGCGAAAAGCTGGCCTAACGAGTAAAGCTATCAGCGAATGGAAAATCGCTTTAGAGTTCGAACCGCAAAATGCCGCGATCCGTGCCAATCTTGCGATCGGCCTTCTGGAGGACGGTCAAGTTGCCGAGGCCGTGGCGCAGTGGCGCGAAGTGCTTCGGCTTGCGCCTGATAGCCTGGCGGCGGAGTTAAGCCTCGCCTGGCTTCTCGCGACCGCTCCGGAAGATTCGGTGCGCGATGGCAAGGCCGCGCTTCAGCTCGCGCGTCGGGCTTCCCGTGCCGCGGCCGAGGGCACCTTCACGACCTACCGCGTTCTCGCGGCCGCCTACGCCGAAACACATGACTTCAACGACGCAGTCGATACCGCGGTCGAAGGCGCTCAACGTGCCGAGGCGAGAGATCAGCCGTCGACGACCGAACTGCTGCGAAGCGATCTCAAATTCTATGAACGCGGGATTCCTTTGCGTGACGCCACCCACAGGCTGAGCGAGCCGACGCCGTGACCGCGCGTTTCCATTTGTCCTCCACGCGCTATTTCTCCAAGCTGGAACCCGATGAGAAGCATGACCGGTTATGGTCGCGGCGAAAGCGAACGCGAGGGCGCGAAGATCAACGTCGAAATCAACTCCGTAAACCGGAGACAAAGCGACATTGTCATCAATCTGCCGCGCGAGCTGAGCGCATTTGAGCCACGCGTCCGCCAGGCCGTGGCCGATCGTCTCGCGCGCGGACGGACCAATGTTGTCATTACGTTTGACCGCGGCGTAAACGCGGCACGCAATCTGGCGTTCGATTCCGGGCTCGCCCGCTCTTATCACGCGAGCATGCGCGAGCTGCAGAAGGAATTGGGCGTGAGCGGCGAGATCACCATCGCCATGATTTTGCAGGCACCGGGCGTGCTGAGGTTCGCCGACGACGGTTTCTCGCCTAACGACACCTGGCCAGCCGTGGAAAAGGCGCTCGCGGCTGCGCTCGATGAGTTGGTAAAAATGCGTGAGCGCGAGGGAAAACACCTGGCGAAAGACCTGATCCATCGCCTCAAAGTCGTGCGCAAGGCTCTGCAGGACGTGCGCAAGATGCACCCTGCGGTGGCGGAGAGATATCGCGCCACGCTGCTGGATCGAATCGAGAAAGCCGGGCTCGAGCTCACGCCTAACGACGACCGCCTGCTTAAGGAAGTCGCCCTTTTCGCCGACCGCTCCGACATTTCGGAAGAACTTACGCGACTCGAGAGTCACCTCGCGCAATTTGCGCATCACTTGCGCAAAAATGAGCCCGTCGGCCGCACGCTCGAATTTATTACGCAGGAAATTTCGCGCGAGTTGAATACGTTGGGCGCGAAAGCAGGCGACGCTGAAATTTCGCGTCACGTCGTAGCCTGCAAATCGGAGGTCGAGAAGATTCGCGAGCAAGTGCAAAATCTTGAATAAGGAATTCGGACGTTACGGGATTCTTTTTGTCGTCTCCGCTCCATCGGGAGCGGGCAAGACCACCCTTTGCGACGCACTTCGGCAAACATCCGACTTCGTTTACTCCGTTTCGTGCACGACGCGCACGCCGCGGGCCGGCGAAATCAACGGCGAAGACTATCACTTTCTTTCCGAAAAGGATTTCCTGGCACGGGCAGAGGCGGGCGAATTTCTCGAACACGCGGAGGTGCACGGGAAATACTACGGGACTCTGCGCGACCCGATCCTGAGCAACCTGCAAAAAGGAGTCGACGTCCTGATCGATATCGACACACAGGGCGCGGCTGCAATTCGCGCTTACGACGATGCATTCGTTAGGCAAGCGCTGACCGACGTCTTCATCATGCCACCCGATCTTGAGGAGCTGCGACGTCGCCTCACGAAACGCGGGACGGAAACAGCGGTCCAGATCGAAGTGCGTCTGCAAACCGCGGCGCGTGAAATGGAGCACTGGCGCGATTACCGTTACACCATCATCAGCCGCTCGATGGAGGAGGATTTGCAAAAGTTTCGTCAGATCATGGGCGCGGAACGCATCCTGAGCAGCCGACTGATCATTACCTAACGACCAACAATGGAGAAAAAGAAACGATCGGTCGTTCTCGGCGTGACCGGCTCGATCGCCGCCTACAAGTCGGCCGAGCTGGCCAGCCTGCTCGTGAAACAGGGTCACGACGTTCAGGTCGTCATGACCAAAGACGCGACCGAGTTCATCACCCCGCTCACGCTCCAAACGCTTTCGAAGAATCCGGTCACAACCAGTTTCTACGACGAGAAACAGAGCTGGCACCCCGGCCATATCGCGCTCGCCGATCACGCCAATCTTCTCCTCATCGCGCCCGCGACCGCGCACATCATCGCAGAACTAGCGCATGGTCTTGCCGGTCATCCGTTGGCCGCAATCGCGCTCGCCACGCGCGCGCCGATTTTGATCGCCCCGGCGATGAATGGAAAAATGTGGGAACACCCGGCGACAAAGGAAAACGTGGCCACGTTAGGCGCGCGTGGCGTTGAGTTCATTGGACCGGAAGCGGGCATGCTGGCCTGCGGCTACGAAGGCGTCGGCCGCCTGTGGAAAGTGGACGAAATCGCGTTCCGCGCCGAGTTCCTGCTCGCCAGCCGGGAAAATCTGATCGCGTGAAATTCGTCGTCACGGCCGGACCGACGCGCGAGCCGCTCGATCCGGTGCGTTACCTGAGCAATCGCTCTTCGGGAAAGATGGGTTACTCCATCGCGGCGGCCGCCCTCGAAGAGAAGCATGAGGTCGTTCTCATCTCGGGACCCGTTGCATTGGCTGCGCCGTCAGGCGCTGAATTGGTGCCGGTCACGACCGGCGAAGAAATGTTTGCCGCCATTTCCAAACAGCTCGGGCAATGCGATGTGCTCGTGATGTGCGCGGCGGTTTGCGATTACAGACCGGCGCAATACGAGAGGCAAAAATTACCCAAGCGCCGTGGACGCTTTTCCCTCGAGCTGGAGGCAACGCGCGATATTCTGGCCAGCCTAACGAACAGGCCTAACGATTGTTTTGTGGTCGGTTTCGCGGCCGAAACGCACGAGCTGGAAGCGAATGCCGAACGCAAGCTGCGGGAGAAAAATTGCGACCTGATGGTGGCAAACGACGTCAGCCGGACCGACCTCGGAATAGATGCGGAGGAAAACGAAGTCGTCGTTTTTTCGCCTAACGATGCGCCAAAAAAAATTCCGCGCGCAAAAAAAAGCGAGTTGGCGCGCCTGTTGTTGAAAATAATTTTGAATGCGCGCGAAAAACGTTTGACAAAAAAAGTGTGACGATTAGTGACTCGAAGACGTGAAGTTATTCACACAATGTTCACAGACCGCTTCTGCGGATTGAAAGGGGGGATTCCCTAATGCCAGCTAAGAAAAAGGCCGCCAAGAAAAAGGCACCAGCCAAGAAGAAGATGGCCGCAAAGAAGAAACGGCGCTAACGCTGGATCCACAGAAGAGCGGTGTTGAACCGTTCTTCCTCACCTTAACTTCAACCCGGGAGGAGAATTCATTTTCTCCTCCCGATTTTTTTTCCCGAAAAATTCTTCGCGGCCCAGAGACGGAATCGGTTACGTTCGGCGCGTGATCGAACCTCTTTCTGTCGCGACCGAAGCGGCCCTCGCCGCGGGTGAATTGCTGCGCGCGAGCTTCGAGAAACCGCTTGCGGTCAACGCCACGACGGCACACGACATCAAGCTGGAGGTCGACGTCCTGGCGCAAAATCTGATCACGAAAATTTTGCTCGAGCGGTTCCCGGACCACGCGCTTTACGGTGAGGAAGGAATCGTCGGTGATCAATCGAGCCCACACCAATGGGTGGTCGATCCCCTTGATGGAACGGTAAATTTTTTCTACGGCATTCCGCATTTTTGCGTCTCGATCGCATTGCGGTTCGAGCGCGAAGTGATCGCCGGCGTAATCTATGATCCGATGCGGAACGAACTGTGGAGCGTGGAAAAAGACGGAACGCCGCTCTTAAATGGAAGGGCCATCCACGTGAGCAAGCGCGCGCAACTCGCGGAAGCGGTTGTTTCCATTGGGCTCGCGAAAACGAGCGCGACGATCGATGCCGGCCTGCCGCTCTTACAGGGGATGGTGCATCGCGTGCGCAAATGCCGAATGTTAGGCAGCGCCGCGCTCGACATGGCTTACATTGCCTGTGGTCGACTCGACGCCTATATCGAACAGGGGATCAGTCTTTGGGATATCGCAGCCGGCTCGCTCCTCGTGCAAGCAGCGGGCGGGAAGGTCGAGTTGGAAGCCCGCACGGACATGCCGGAGAAGTTTCGCATCATCGCCTCAAACGGCCGGTTGGAATTGCGCTAGCCTAACGAAATGTTTCGTTCCGGAATTGGCTACGACGCGCACCGGTTTGGCGAAGGCCGAAAACTAATCCTGGGTGGGGTGGAAATTCCGCACCCGCGGGGATTGGAAGGACATTCCGACGCCGACGTCCTCTCGCACGCGATTGCCGATGCATTGTTAGGCGCGATCGGCGAACACGATATCGGACATCATTTCCCAAACACCGACGAATCCATTCGCGGCATCAGCAGTCTCGGAATTTTGAGTCGCGTCGGCAAAATCGTGACGCAAAAAAACTTCCGGATCGTGAATGTGGACGCGACACTCATCGCAGAAGCGCCAAAGATCGCTCCGCATCTGGAAACGATGCGGGAGAGAATCTCCACCGCTCTCGGGATCGACATTTCGTGCGTCGGGATTAAAGCGACGACGAATGAAGGCATGGGCGCGGTCGGCCGGGGCGAAGGCATCGTGGCAATGGCAGTGGGGAATGTAATTCAGAGTTAGATGGCACTTCGCTTCTTCAACACCTACTCGCGCCAAATCGAGGAGTTTCGTCCGCTCGATCCGGGCGGTCGGGAAGTAAAGATGTATACCTGTGGCCCGACGGTTTACAGCCACGCTCACATCGGGAATTTTCGCGCCTACATTTTCGAAGACTTGCTCCAACGTCACCTTGAAGCGCGTGGTTACATCGTCGACCGCGTCATGAACCTGACGGATGTGGATGACAAAACTATTCGCGGCAGCCGCGAGGCTAACCTGCCGCTGCAGGCATTCACCGCGCCATTCAAGGAAGCGTTTTTCCGGGACCTCGATGCGCTTCAGATCCAGCACGCCAATCGATATCCCGCCGCAACGGACGAACGATTCGTTGGGGCAATGATCGGCATGATCGAAAAATTAATCGCACGCGACCTGGCTTACCAAGCGGAGGACAAATCGGTCTACTTCCGGATTCATCGTTTCCCGAACTATGGGCATCTCGCGCACTTCGATTTGTCGGAGCTGCGTTCCACCGGCCGGGTGAAGAGCGATGAATACGACAAGGAACATGTCGGTGATTTCGCGCTCTGGAAAGCATGGGATGAAGAAGATGGTGACGTTTGGTGGGAAAGTCCGTGGGGCCGTGGCCGGCCGGGATGGCATATTGAGTGCAGCGCGATGGCCATGACGCTGCTGGGTGAACAGATCGACATCCACTGCGGCGGAGTCGACAACATCTTTCCGCATCACGAAGCCGAGATCGCTCAATCGGAAGGCTGCAGCGGAAAACAGTTCGTGCGCTATTGGCTGCATTGCGCGCATCTCCTGGTCGAAGGGCAGAAGATGTCGAAGTCGTTAGGCAATTTTTACACCCTGCGCGACGTGCTCGCGAAGGGATACAGCGGCCGAGAAGTTCGCTATGCTCTCATGCGGGTGCATTATCGTGCTCCGCTCAATTTTACCTGGGAAGGAATGGAAGAAGCCCGCCAGGCACTCATGCGGATTGACGAGTGGCGGCGACGCTTGCGCGGAGTCGCAAGCGGCGAAAGTCAGGCTGACGGGATTGCGAACGATAAATTTTTCGAAGCGTTGGATGACGATCTCAACATCTCGGCCGCGCTCGGATATTTGTTCGAACAAATTCGCGAAAGCAATCGTGAGCTAGATGGCGGGGTCGAATCGGCGCGCGCCCAGGCATGGTTAAATTGGTGGGAGAAAATCAATCGCGTTCTGGTGCTCGAGGGACAGAAGGAAGGGCCGCCCACAGAGATTGCCGCCCTGGCCGACGCCCGGGTGCAGGCGCGGCTTGCCAAGAATTGGCAAAAAAGTGATGAATTGCGCGATGCAATTCAGGCGGCCGGCTGGGAAGTGCGCGACACGAAGGGGGGGCAAGTCCTCACCCGCCGGGCCAGTGATTAACAAACGCGGAGCGATTTGCGCCTAACAAAATGTTTCACGCCGCCGACTTCTTCGAACTAGAACACACGGCGCACTCCAAGCTTTTCGAAAACGGCAAATACGTCTGGGACGCACTCAAGCAGATTCCGAGTTATCTCCAGTTCCGGCTCCAGCCCGCCATCATGGGCGAGCTGGTCGGCAAGCCCTACATCAGCGACGCCGTCTTTATCGGCAGCGGAACGATTGTCGAACAGGGGGCAGTGTTGAAAGGCCCGGCCTGGATCGGCGAAAACTGCCATCTGCGCGCCGGCTGTTACGTGCGGGAGAATGTCATCGTCGGCAACGGGGTGGTGATGGGCAATTCCTGCGAATTCAAGAACTGCATCCTCTTTGATGAGGCGCAGATCCCGCATTTCAGTTACGTCGGTGATTCGATTCTCGGCTACAAAGCGCATCTCGGCGCCGGCGTCATCCTCTCGAACGTGAAACTCGATCACGCGGAAATCTCCGTCATGGCAACTGACGGAATGATCGCCACTGGCTTGCGCAAATTCGGCGCCATTATCGGCGACCGGACCGAGATCGGCTGCAATGCAGTGATCAATCCTGGTTCGGTCATAGGACGAGACTGCATTATTTATCCAGGAAGCAACTTTCGTGGAGTCTTACCGGCAAACAGTATTCTTAAGATTCGCCAGACGTCTCAGATTTTGAGCAGACGTTAGGCAACTTGCCTGGCGGATGGGCGGGGATTCGAACCCCGGGTGCCTTTTGGGCACACACGCTTTCCAGGCGTGCACAATAGACCGCTCTGTCACCCATCCCTCTGCAATTCCCGCTCTTGCTCGATTGTTAGGCCAACTCGACCAGAAACATGCGCGCCGCTCACAACTGCAAGCGGCGAAACAGTTCGTCGAGAGGCAACTGAATGCCAAGGTAAAATTCACCAAAGTCGGCGTAGGCCGCACTCACTTCGTCAAAGCGCATCTGGTAAACGATCGACTTAATCTGGAAGGTGTCGTGGGCGAAAAGCGTCACGCCCCACTCGGCGTCGTCGAGTCCGGTTGAGCCGGTAATGAGTTGCTTCACCTTGCCGGCATATTGCCGGCCGACACGCGCATGACCACTCATGAGACGACGGCGATCTTCGTAGGACAGCGAATACCAGTTGCGTTCTTCGCCGCGCCTTTTCGTCATATTGTAAAAACAGAAGACCGGCCAGTCGGGCAGCGTCGGGTAGACCCGTTCGTGCCGGTATTTTTTCATCCGCTCGCGGAAGTCGCTGATGGCTTTCTCAAACTCGGGCGTCTCGCGCGTCAGCTGTTGCTCCGTCTCGAGGGTGACGGCGAACTGCTCATCGTTCGTGGTGTATTCGCTCTCTTCAGTCAGGGAAAGATAACTATAAACCGGCTGGAGAATGTCCGCGCCTAACGACAGTGTGAGCTGTTTCTCGATTCGATTAGCGGCGTGAAGATCGGGTGTGATAAGCATGAAACCGAGATCGGCTTTCGGGGTTACCACGCTGAGGGTAAGGAGCTGAGTTGACTCCAGAGCCCGGATTTCCTGGACGAGGGTCGAGAGCGCGATTTTAGCGGCGCGCTGCTCGTCCGAGTTGAGCAATTGCCACTGGCCATATTCGATCCGATAGAAAAGATGGAGGCAATGCCATCCATCCTGCGGGATGAGCGGTGCGGGTGTCGGATCCATTGGCGAAACTTCCTTGGCACCGCGATACGGTCAAGCCACAGCGACGCTTCAGGATCCGTCAGGCGCCGACTTTGCTCGCGTTCGGTAGATGCGCCATGCAATATTCTTCGCCGTCGCGCGCAACCCGGAATTCAAGGTTCGGATTGGTCAGCTCGGTGGCCCCGCAGGTTTTACAATGGTGAAGCGCTTCATCATTGGTGCTGGCGCTTTCTTCAAAGCGACGGCGGCGACTCACCACCTGCTGACGATTACGGACCGAGCTGACGATTTCTGGGCCGAAGAAAAGGAAATAGTTGGCAAAGGCAATGACCAGCGACATGCGATAGGCATTGCCGTTTGTCATAAAGCCGAGGAGAAGGAGGACGGCAGAAAACCAGGCAATCCACTTTACTTTCACCGGCAGGATAAAGAAGAGGTAGATCATCTCCTCGGGGAAGAAGGTGGCGAAGGCGAAGAAGAGTGAGGAGGCGAGCATAGTGTTAGAGAATTGCGCGCCGAAAAGGAAAGCGGCGATCGTGGTGCCGATCATGCCGACGAGAAAATAAAGGGTGAGCCGGAAGGCTCCCCAGGCCTGTTCGAGCCGGTCGCCGATGAAGAGCAAAAACCAGAGCGCGACGAGAAGCCAGAACGGTTGCATGAGCGAACCGGGCTGGCCGATGGCGCGCGGGATAAAGATGTAGGTGACAAGGCGCCAGACCTCGCCGCGCATGATGGCGCGGGGATCGAGCTCAAGGATGGAGAGGAAATTGGGATTGAGAAAGGTGAGCAGATACACCAGCGCGGTAAGGGCGACCACGATGCGGATGAGGCCGGGCACAGCGAGCCAGCCAAGACGGCGTTCGAGCTTGTCGAGAAAACTCATGGGCGAACCACCGTAGAGGAGCATTTGAGCAGTTCAACCGGTCGCAACGCATCATCCGGTGTCGCTCTTTGTGCTTTCGAGCAACGATTCGAGCAAGACTCGAAGGAGGAACCGGGAGCGTTGACACTCGCTTTCGGCAATCTAGGCTGGCCGCCGTGAGCGACGTGCAAAAACGCACCCCACTTTACGACGAACATGTGAAGCTCGGCGGCAAAATCATTCCCTTCGGCGGTTGGCTCATGCCGGTCCAATACAGCAGCATTCGCGAGGAGCATCTGGCGGTGCGAAATGGCGTTGGCATCTTCGACATTTCTCACATGGGCGAGCTGGTTGCGACCGGGCCAGGAGCGCGTGAATGGCTTAATACCATGCTCACAAACAATCTCGATAAGCTCGACGTGGGCGGTGGCCAATACACATTTCTTCTGAATGAAGAGGCGGGCATCATCGATGACCTGATTGTTTACCGAATTGAGGAAGAGAAGTTCTTTCTTGTCGTGAACGCTTCGCGCATCGCCGATGACTACGAATGGCTGCGCTCGCATCTCCAGACACAACAGGTCCAACTCGAGGATCAAAGCGATCGTTACGCCGGTTTGGCCGTTCAGGGACCTACGATCGGCGAGCTGTTTGCGAAACTTTTCGGAGAGGAAGCGAAACTGCCCGAGCGCAATCGAATTGCGCCTTTTCAACTTGGCCCGACCGAACTGCTGGTCGCGCGCACCGGATATACCGGCGAAGACGGCATCGAGGTTTTCTTTCCGGCGCAGGCCGCGCCCCGAGTTTGGAATGAAATCCTGTTGAAAGGCGAATCGTTAGGTATCCGCCCCTGCGGACTCGGCGCACGCGACACGCTCCGCCTCGAGATGTGTTATCCGCTTAACGGTTCCGACCTTTCACCGGAGCACAATCCGATCGAAGCCGGTCTCGGCTTTTTCGTCGACCTGAACAAGCCACAGTTCACCGGCCGCGAAAAATTGCTCCATGAGAAAGAACACGGCCCGACGCGTCGGCTTGTGCCTTTCAAAATGCAGGGAAAAAGTCCGCCGCCGCGACCACATTACCGCGTCTTCCGTGAGGGCAAGGAAACGGGCGAACTGACCAGTGGCACGCTTTCCCCGAGCTTGAATTACGGGATCGGCATGGCTTACCTAACGGTCCCCATTCCGAAGGCAGGCGAGGAAATCGAAGTTGAAATTCGCGGCCAGAGGTTTCCGGCCGTGATTGAAAAGAAACCGCTCTACAAAAAGACATGAACATTCCAGACGACCTTCTTTATACTGACTCTCATGAATGGGTTCGCCGCGAGGGCGATAAGATCCGTGTCGGCATCACCGATCACGCGCAAGCCGAGTTAACCGACGTCGTCTATGTCGAACTGCCAAAAGTCGGCGTCTCTTACAGTGCGCGTGGAACGATCGCAGTCGTGGAATCCGTTAAAGCGGCAAGCGACATTTACGCACCAGTTAAAGGCACGGTTCTGGAAGTGAACAAGGCGCTCGAATCGAATCCCGCTTTGGTCAACACGGATCCTTACGGCGAAGGCTGGATCTATGTCCTCCAGGTGGAAAACGCGGACGAGTTAAAGAACCTGAAGGACGCGACTGCTTACAAAGCCTCGCTTGTTTAGCGTCGCAATCCGCCGCTAATAATTGGCAACCGACCGGCAGCGAGCCGGCCGACAATCGGCTAGCATGGTGGAATGAGATCCACCTCACCGATCCTGATTGGCGCGTAGGAAGCGGACGGGCAAAGATGAAGGATCACCGACTCGGTCGACCTAACGACCAAAGGAACAAAACCGGGCTTGAGACCATGGATTATCGCGAAAGCTTTGACCGACGCCCTGGGCGCCTGCTGACTTTGCACAATGTCGCCCTGGGTTGAAACACGACGAGCGCGGCCTCTGCTCGGGACCTTTGTCGAGATCGCCGCGCGGGCCTCGGGTGAAACCGCTCTCCAGCGGGCGGTGGCGGTAGGCTTCATCGCGGTCGCCCAGGTGCACGGCTTGATGAATCGGCATGATCCATTGAGCGAAGTAAGCAGGCTGAATCGCGAGGCAGCGCGGCGCAAGGTGAGGGTGCATCGCTGGACGCAAAGCGTCTTGCGCGCCGCACAACGGTTTGCCGAGGATAGCAAGGGTGCATTCGACATAACTCTTGGCGCGGAGACAAGCTGGCGAGATATTGAGTTAGACGCGCAAGGGCGCGTACGCTTTCACCGTCCCCTAACGATCGACTTGGGCGGAATTGCCAAAGGCTTTGCCGTCGATCAAGCCGTCGAAATGATGAAGAAGGCAGGCGCGCTCGCGGGGATTGTGAATGCCGGGGGAGATCTGCGTATCTTCGGCGAAAGAACGCAAGCGGTCCAGGTGAGGCATCCGCTCCATCCCGGTCGCGCGGCGGCAACGCTCTTACTGCGCGAACGTGCCCTTGCTACTTCGGCGAGCTATTTTGCGCCCGTGCTTGTCGATGGTCGGACCGGGAAACGGATCGAGAACAATATCAGCATCACGGTCGGCGCGCCGGATTGTCTGACCGCTGATGCCCTAACGAAAATAGGACTCTCTTTGCGTGAGGAGGCGGCGGAACTGTTTGCACGTCACAAGGCCGACGCCTTTCTTCTCGAACGTAATTTTTCACCGCACTGGCTTGTCCGAGACTAATGCGCCGCAGCGTCATCCGGTTGAGTCGTCGGCATGAATGGTTTGCTTATGCGGTAAGCGCGACCGTATTTTCTACCGGCGCGGCCTGGGCGTGGCTGCATTATTTTGCCCTGTCGCCTAACGAACTCGGTGACGCCAATCTCGCGGAGACCTGGCTATTAAAAGCACATGGCGCGGCGGCTATGTTCGTGCTGATTCTGCTTGGGACATTGCTTCCGTTGCACATGAAGTTTGCCTGGCGGGCGGGTCGCAACCTTCGCACCGGCGTTACTTTGTTTGGTGTCTTCAGCTTTCTTAGCGTGACCGGTTACGGTCTTTACTATGCCGGGGACGAACACCTTCGTGCATGGACGAGCGCGGCCCATCTTTGGGTGGGTTTGTCGCTACCCGTGATCATGTCGGTTCACATTTGGCGTGGGAAAACCACTCGGCCCGAAACCAAACGCAGATCCCCTAAATAGGATTGTTTCCTGCTCATTGCTGCGGCAAAAAGACGATATGCACAAGCTCGCTTTCGCGCTCGTCCTGCTGGCGGCGTCGCTGGCACCGGCAGCGATCATCAACGTGGAATTCAAGTTCACTCCATTTGTCGGCGATCCAGCAAAGGGTGAGAAGGTAGTGACGGTGGCGGGCCAAACAGCGATCTTCATCAATAACGTACCGTTTGTTGACCAGGAGGTGCAGGAAGAGGAAGTGCCGGTTGTCTTCGACCAACATGAGGTCCCGCCGTCGGTTTGGATTCCGACGAGCTCGATTGGGCCAGTCGTGCGCAAAGGGAAGAACAAGATCCGGATCGAGTTTACGCCGAACGAGGATAAGAAGACTTATCGCGCGCAGTTACGCTGGGCTTCAGTTACCGATGCGCCCTCCCAGGAAGAAGAGCCGGGCACTATCCGCTCGACCAACCAGACGAATGAAGGAGTCGACGATCGCAAGGCGGTCAAAGGAAAGGTGGTCTTTGAAAGGGAGTTCGTCGCTGATTTTGCCCCCGATTTGCCTTGGCATCATTATCCCGCGATTACCTCGCTGACGGAAGACGACAAACAAAAAATCGCGGCGCTGCTCAAGGCACGCGCGGACTGGTTTAAGCCTGACTTCTCCGTGCTCTACAAAGCGTTGGAGGATAATGAATCCCTCAAGGTAGAAGACGTGCGCAAGGCACAATGCCTGGAAACGGTTTACAAGGCGGGTGTACGCGTGACGGCACCCGAAGCGGGTGAATTGAATTTTATGATCACGAATGGTCCTGAAGTGATGGTAACGAAAAAAGGCGGACCGCTCTTTGGCTTGGACGAGAAAACCTTTGCGGCGGTGAAAGACGAAGATACTCAAATGTGTGCTGGCATGGCACTGACCACAATTTATCCGAGAAGGCTTACCTTGGCGAAGAAGCCGAATGGAATCTGGGAGATCGTTTACTGAGCGGAGCGATCGATTCTTTTTTGACTGTTTTTCTGATAGCTAAAGATCAAGCGTGAATGACGAATGAGCAGGAAGGCGATTGACGCCTCTCCCTCTCACGGTTTATTCCCCCGGGTGTCGACGGAGATGAAGCTCTTTAGCCGCGAATGGTGTTCCTGGTGCATCGACGCCAAGGAATATCTCACCGAGCGCGGATACAAGTTCACGGAGATCGACGTCGGCCAGGATCGCGCCGCGTTTGCCGAGATGCATGCCCTCTCAGATCAGACCTATGTGCCGACCCTTGTCGCCGGCGATGACGTGCTGGCCAATTTCGATACCGAGCAACTGGAGAAATTTCTGCGCGAACACGACATCGTCCCGTAAATGTTATTCGGGCTATTCATTACGCTGGGGGTCGCGGTGCTCAGCGTCGCCCTGCGCAGCTATCAATCCTCCATCTCGCAAAAGGTCGGCGCCCTCGGCATTCTCACCGCGTCCTTTCTCGCCATCTACTACATTACAGGTAGCTGGGTGCTGGGATTGATCAGCGCGCTGAGCTGGCTCTTCCTTCCCTGGCTGGAAATCCTTACCCGGATCCGCGCTTTGCGTCTTCCGCGCGAAAAAGCGCTTCGCCCGAAAAGTCCGCCCTCCTCCGATGTTTTCCCTACGCTCGAAGAGATCACGAGTCAGATCGAAAGCGAACATTTTGCGCAGATCAGCGACGTCGGTTGGGACTGGGAAGATTACCGGCAATTCTTTCGCCTTTTTTATAAGGAGGAAGATCGAGCCCAGGCCACGATCTGCCTAAATGAGCAGCATGATCTCTCGTTTTACTACCTGCGCATTTCCTCGCGCGCACAGGATGGCACGATTTGGACGACGTGGAATTACCCACTTTCCTACGGTCTCAAGCTAACGCCGCAGTTTCGAATCAATCGGCAACGGCCCGATCAATCATTCTGGCAGCTCTATCAAAGCCACAAACAATTCCTGCTTGATCATGGCGTTGCGACCGATGTCGTCACTCCGCTGGACGAAGATCAAATCCAGCAAGAAATCGAGAACGACCTGCGCGACCAGATCGCGCACAACATCAAGGCCGGTGTCCTTATGCAAACCGCTGCGGGCGAGATCAAGTATTCCTGGCGCGGGATGATTTATCTCTGGTGCCAGTTCTTGCTCGACCTCGTCCGGCTGTAGCGGCCGGAAACTTCGAAATCCGAATGTCGACCTCCGAAAACACGCAACCCGCTCCCAGGGTCCAAATCGAAGTTCAGGTTATGTTCTTCGACACGGACTGCGGCGCGGTTGTGCACAACATCGCTTACCTGCGATTCATCGAGATGGCGCGCACTCTGCTCGCGGAAAACCTCGGCATGAAACTGGTCGAAATGGCCGAGACACAGCGATATCCAGTGGTCGTGCGGACTGAGATTGACTATCGGCGTTCCGCGAAACTGGGCGACCGGCTGCGCATCGATGGCTGGCTGGAGCAGCTCGAACGCGTTCGCTTCTGGTGCGGGTTCGAGATTCGCCGCCCGGCGGATGACACCCTCATCGCACAATGCCGGCAAATGTTGGCTCTCATCCAAATGCCCGAGGCAAAGTTGATGCGCCTACCGGATGAATGGGATCGGTATCGGACGACACAAGCGGCTCCGATCGTCGGTTGAATTTTCGGCGACGGAATTTTCCATTGGAAGAAACAGCCCAACGACAATGTCACCCGGTAATCCCGCCATTAGTCTCGACGACGTGTTTCTCACGCCGCGTGTGCTCGAGCCGCCACCAATCCGGCGCGGGCTCTTTTTCTTCCTGCTTGCGCTGACCGCGCTCGTTCATCTCGGGACGATCGGCTGGGGTCCGCTCTACAATGAGACCGAGGGTCAGTATGCCGGCGCCGCGCGCGAGATGCTCGCCTCGCAAAACTGGCTGACCCCGACAAACGACGGCATTCCGCGGCTGCAGAAACCGATCCTGCTTTACTGGACGATTGCCGCTTCTCTGAAGGTCTTTGGCCTGACGACCGCGGCGGCGAGACTTCCCATTGGGCTCGCAACCTGTCTTGGCGTTGCCCTCACTTTTCTCATCGGTGATCGGCTGGGAGGACCGTGGCGCGGTTTTCTCGCCGGCCTCATACACCTGTGCATGTGCGGCACTTTTCTCCTCAGCCGCATCGTCATGCCTGAGCCAATCTTTAGTGCCCTAGTGGCGGGCGCGATTTATTGCGCGATTCGCGGCTATGAAAAAAAACGCGGACGGCGCGGCTGGTTCGTCGGTTTTTGGATTTGCGCGGCGATTGCCTGCATGACGAAAAGCTTGCACGGCCTGCTTTACCCGGCTGGGACGCTTTTTCTCCTCGGCTTTTTTTATCGGGAAGCGCGTGTTCGTTTTCGCAAACTTTTGCGCTGGGAGGGAATTCTGATTTTCCTCCTCATTGCCGGTCCCTGGCACATTTGGTGGGAATGGCAGCATCCCGGCTTCATCGGCCGCTTCACTCTCCAAGACTGGCTCACTCATCTTGTCGGCCGACCCGACCTCGGCCACACCTACGATGACGTTTCGCGGCGCACTTTTCTCAGCTTGCACCTCGCCTGGTTTTTTCCATGGTCGTTTGCCATCCTACCGGGCGTTCTTCTCGCCTGGCGCCGCGTTTTGCGACCACGCGAAATCGAATTCGCAGAGGCCTTGCCACTTTGCTGGATGGCCGTGGATTTCATCCCGCTGTTCTTCATCGGGCAGCGCCAGGACTATTACTCGATGAGCATGTGGAGCGCGTTTGCCATCTTTGCTGCCACCTCCTGGGAGCGCATGCCTCGCTGGACTCAGATCGTTGGCGGAATCTCTGTCTTGGGAATTGGTCTTTTCGTCGGCCTCGTTGCCTGGCGGCTACCGGAGTTGGTCCAGCATGCCGACGGGCATTGGGGAACAACCGCCGAACGCTCGACCGCGTGGCGCACAATCACCAGCATTCCGGTCGACACCTGGCTTGAGTTTCGTTCCATGTTCATCGCGGTGGCTCTGTCGCTCGTTCTTTTTTCAGGAATTGCGCTTTGGTTCATCTGGCGCGAACGCCCTCGGCTCGGCCTGACCGCACTGGCTGCAGCCATGATCCCGATCGGCTTCAGCATGATGGATGGCGTCGCGCGCATGGCGCCTTACTTCTCCCTCGCCGACATGGCGCGCTACCTCAATGATCGGCTCGCGCCTAACGACAAAGTGATCTACGAAGGATCGATCCACGTCGGGAGCAGCCTGCTCTTTTATCTCGATCGGAAGTTTTATCTCGTGAATCAGGATCCCGCTGCCGAGCTCGGCGCCGCTCTTGAAAAGCGCGAGCATATGTTCCTCGACCAAAGGACGATCGTCGACGCCTGGAACGGGCCCGACCGAGTCTACCTTTTGGTTGAGGAAAACCGTGTGCCCTATTGGCAGCAGCTCCTGCACAAAAGCGGCGATGAAGCAGAAGAAATCACTTCTTGCGGGACGGTCGCATTACTCGGCAACGATCGTTAGTCGTCAGGCAATTGAGCTTCCCTCCCGGCTTTGGATTTCACGACAGCGGCGCTGCACGCAGACGACGATCGGCAATGCATTTGAAAAAGACGTGAGGCCGGCTACCTTGCCCGCTCATTTTCGGAGCACAACCCGGAGCAGAATTATGTCGCAGCATCGCAGTCTCAAAGGCGCCAGTACCATCACGGCAAAGCGCAATGTCTTGAAGCGGTTCGAACGAGTCGAGCTGCTCAAGAAGCGTGGTCAGTGGAAAGACACGAGCAAGGTGGTCGGTCTGCCCAAGACCAAGCCGGACGTCTAAGAGTTGGCAGTTGCAGGAGATGGTTGAGACCGGGACTTCAATTCGTCTCTCAACTCTTACCTGAGGACTCTCAACTTCCGTGCGCCTTAATCGGTTTCTAGCCACTGCGAGTCTCGGCTCGCGCCGGCATTGCGATGAGCTGATCGCAGCGGGACGCGTCACGGTCAACGGTCAGCCGTGCACCAATTTCGGAACGCAGGTTTCGGAACGCGACCATATCAAGGTTGATCACAAACTCGTCAGGGCAAAGGAGACCCTGACGATTCTTCTGCACAAGCCGGCGGGATTTGTTTCCACAAGGCGCGATCCACACGCGCGCGACACTATCTTCGATCTGCTCCCGCCAAAGTTTTCGCGGCTCTTCAACGTGGGCCGGCTCGACGCCCAGAGCGAGGGCTTGCTCCTGCTGACGAGCGATGGCGACCTCGCTCAACGCCTCACGCATCCGCGCTACAAGACCGACAAGGAATACGAAGTCACGCTCGACAAGCCTTGGGATCCGAAGCTGGCTGATAAACTGCGCCGCGGTATTTTCCTCGATGGTAAACGCGCGAAGATGGTGAACGTGCAACAGGTTGGTCCGAAGCGAGTTCGTGTCGTGTTGCAACAAGGCTTAAACCGACAAATTCGGCGGATGTTTTACGAGATCGACTACGACGTAAAACGACTCGTCCGCACTCGAGTTGGTCATTTGCGTCTCGGAGAACTTCCGCGCGGAAGCTGGCGCAGCCTGACGAAAAGCGAAATGGCTGTGCTTCGCGCGCCGGCCGCAACGATGCAGCGCAGACGTTTGCCTGACGAACCGCTTCGCTGATTCATTGGACAATGTCCGTCGCACCAACGCCGACGCTGTCGTTGCTCCTGGCGGCTTGCTCGCACGAAGGGCCAACCATTTCCGGGTCGCTGTCGCAACGCGGTTATCTCTGGCAGCGCAGCTCGAATCCTTGGGTCGAAGTCGCCTTGGCCGAGGCGCGCCAACTTCTCAACGGAATTATTTTGTTAGGCGCTCAGATCAACCGGAGAGGCGACGCTCCGCAAATCGTCTGGGCCGGACTGTGGGTCAAGGACAGCGACGAAAAGTTCGGCGACCGTTGGTATGAAACTCTCGCGGCCCGTGCGGCCCAAACCGGGATTGGTCGCGCAGTCGCCACGCATCACTGGTTCGTCGATCGCACCGCCCCCTGGAGCGAAGGGCAAAAGCAGAACGAAACGGCCATGCGCGCGGCTCTGCACATTCCAGGGCCGTAACGCTGTTCCTGGAAGAGCAAAAGACGGCTCGCGAAGGTTCATCCCCCGGCATCGGAAAGTTCCTCACGCAGAATAGCCAGCGGCGGAGTGCTACCTATGCCGTAACTGGTTAGCAGTCCTATCCCAACAGTCAGCAAGATCACAAGTATCGCCGCCAGACCGAGCGGCCAAAGAGTCGGCGCATAATCGAGTTTGAAAACAAACCGGGCCAGCGCCCAACTGGCAGCCAGCGCGAGGAGGATTCCGGTTACACTCGCGAGCAGGCCAAGGAAAAAATACTCGGCACCAAGAATCTGCCAGATTTGGCGGCGGGACGCGCCTAACGTTCGCAGGAGCACGCTCTCTTTCATCCGCTGATAGCGTCCGCTCCAGATAGTACCTGCCGAGCACGATCAAACCGGTCCCGACGGTGAAGAACGACATGATGCGGATGACGAGCGCGACTTTGCGCAGAATCGAGTCAACGGTTTGAATAACCGCGCTGAGATCCAATGCGGAGACGTTTGGAAATTTGGTCACAACCGAATTCTGCAATTTGGCGGAGGCAGCTGGCGTTGGTACGCGACTGACGAGCACATTGAAGGTGGGCGCATTTTCCAAAACACCGGTCGGAAAGACGACAAAGAAATTCGTTTGAAACCGCTTCCAATCGACTTCGCGCAAACTCGCGACACGCGCCTTCACGGCGACGCCCTGGACGTCGAAAACAAGGCTGTCACCAGTCGTTAGGCCAAGATCATGGGCAATCTCCTTTTCAACGGAGACTGGGACCATGGCGCCGGGATGATAAGCAAAGTGTCCGATCCATTTTCCGCCAGTGATCTTCTCTGTCTCGCTCAGGTCTGCGCGATAAGTCGAGCGATACTCGCGCTCCAGCTCCCATTCCGGCACCTTGTTATGCGGGTCCTTTAAAATGTCCGAAGCCTTTCGCCCCTTCACTTCCACCAACCGCATGGTCACAATGGGCGCCTCCTGAATGATCGGTAAATGCAGTTGCCTAACGAGACCGGCTACACCGGCTTTTTGATCGGGTTGGATATCGAAAAGGAAGATGTTCGGTTGATTGTTCGCGTCGATGGAACGGAACTGGGCCAGCAGGACGTCGCGGGTGAGATAGATGGTGAGGAGGAGAAAAACACCCAGGCCTAACGAGAGCGTGAGCAGCAGGGTTCGATTGTGAGGTCGATAAAGATTGGCCAGTCCCTGGCGCAGGACAAAGCTCCAACCGCGAGGCAACAATCGATGCACCAGGAGCATCAGCATTTTGGCCACGCCTGCGAGAATTGTGACGGCCAAACCCAGGCCGAAGGCGACCCATAAACCATCGGTCCATGTTTCCGCTTCGGCAATCGCCAAGGCCGTCAGGCTAATCGCAATCACGAGATAGGTGAGCCAGACGAAATAGTCGCGTCGCAGCGAGACGTTCTGCTCCACCGCCGCGCGCAGAGTGAGCAACGGCGACACCCGCCGGAATCGAAGTAACGGCGGCAGAGCAAAGAGAAGGCAGACCGCCAGACCGATCACCATCCCGCTGAAGACCGGCGTCCAGACAATCGAGCGCGGAAGTGGAAACGGGATGAATGTTTGCAGCACCCCTGGCAGAATGCCATGAATCGTTAGGCCAAGAACGCCGCCGACCAGCGCGCCCGTCAGGCCCATCGCCATCGCCTGCAACAGATAAACCGCGACGGTTGTTCGGCCGGGCGCGCCGAGACAACGCAGAATGGCAGCGGTGCGCGACTTCTCTCGCAGATGCGCCTGGATCGCACTCGCCACACCCACTGCGCCGAGCAGGAGCGAGATGAATCCGACGAGATTGAGAAAGCGATAAAGATTGTCCAGCGCTTCGCCGAGATCCTTCTTCCGCTTCGCGACCGTGTCATATTCCAAACTCGCTTGCTCAAGACTCGGCGTGAATCGCTTCACCTCCGCCGAGACGTCAACGTTCGGCGGGAACTTCACGAAAACGAGATAACGCGCCAGACTTCCCGGCTTGATGAGCTGCGTCTTCGCCAGATCTTGCAGAGCGATATAAACCCGGGGCGCGAAGCTGGCCGCAGGCGAAGCTTCGCCCGGCATCTTGACCAGGGCTCCTGCAATGGTGAAAACGGCCTCGCCGATTGTGATCCGATCGCCCGCTTTGCCGCCGAACTGAAAGAGCAAACTCTCTTCCGGCACTGCTTCGCCACCCTTGCGAAAGGAATTGCTTGCGGCCGGGGGCGACGTTTCCATTTTGCCGTAAAACGGAAACTCGCCCCCGAGCGCACGAACATAAGCAAGTCGAGTCCCGCCGTGGCTCGGAAAAAACACCATGGTGCGTAACCGCACCTCGCGCGCCTGCGTCCCGCCTAACGAACGCAATATTCTTTCTTGGGCGACGGTGAAAGGACGCGAACTTTCCACCACCAGATCCGCCCCAAGCAGCGCCCGCGCCTGGTCGTCGATTGCCTGGGAAAGATTGGCCCGGAAGAGGGCAATCACGATCAGAGCCGCCACGCCGAACGAGATCGAAATGGAGAAGAGCAAGAGCCGTCGCCGGCTCGAGCGGCTGTCGCGCCACGCCATCCGGAAAGAAAAGGCCACGCTTTTCATGAGCGACGACCGCAGGGCCCGGGATTTTCGTTAGGCAACGGCCTCGTCATCATTCCATCATCTCGCCGTTGCGGAGGCGGATCGTTCTTTCTGTCAGGCGCGCGACTTCTGCATCGTGGGTCACGAGGACAAGGGCGGTTCCGGCATCCCGATTCAATTCCAGCATGACTTCTATTATTTTTTCGCTCGTTTCTGCGTCCAGGTTGCCGGTCGGTTCGTCGGCGAAAAGAATCCTGGGCCGATTGATGAAGGCGCGGGCCAGGGCGACACGCTGTTGTTCGCCGCCGGAAAGTTGCGCCGGATAATGCTCGCTCCGCGCTCCGAGTCCCACCCGGCTTAACAATTCCTGCCCAAGCTGCCGTGCGCTGCGATCGCCGCGCAACTCCATCGGCACCGTCACATTTTCCAGCGCAGTCAGAGTCGGGATGAGCTGGAAATTCTGAAAGACAAATCCAACCAGTTCATTGCGCAGCCGAGCGCGTTCATCTTCGCTAATTTCCCCTAACGAGACGCCGTTGAGCAGGACCGATCCGGAGGTCGGTAGGTCGAGCCCGGCGGCCAGCCCAAGCAGCGTCGTTTTCCCGCTGCCGGAGGGTCCAAGAATGGAGCAGGTCGTCGCCTGCGCCAGCGTGAAGGAAACGTCGTGCAAGACAGTCAGCCGCCCGGCGCCCGTGACGTAGCTTTTCGTCAGGTGCTGAACGTTGAGAATTGGGAGTGGGTTCATTGACGATAGCAGGCGGCGCGTCTTGCTTACGCGATGAGGATTCGTCGCGCATGAGGAATTTACTGCGACAAATTCCTCTTTTCGCCTTTCTCCTGCTCGCACCGGCGGCTCTTGGCGGGACGATTCTTTTCCTCGGCGACAGCCTCACCGCCGGTCTGGGCGTCGAACCCAACCAGGCATTCCCGGCACTGATCGAGGAAAGGATTCGCGAGAAGAATCTGCCTTATGAAGTGATCAACGCCGGCGTGAGCGGCGACACCACCGCCGGTGGCCTGGCGAGACTCGATTGGGTCTTGCAAAAGAAGGTCGACATCCTCGTACTGGCGCTCGGTGCGAATGACGGGCTGCGCGGCCTGCCAGTTGCGCAGATGAAAGCCAATCTCCAGGCAATCATCGACAAGGTGAAAGCCAAAAATCCCGCGGTGAAGATCGTGATCGCGGGAATGCGGATGCCGCCGAATCTCGGTGGCCCCTATGCCGGTGCATTTCGCGATGCCTTTCCCGCGGTCGCGCTTGCCAACAACGCCGTTCTCGTTCCGTTTCTGCTCGAGGGTGTTGGCGGGCATGCAGAGTTGAATCAGGCCGATCAAATTCATCCCACCGCTGCAGGACATAAGATCGTGGCTGAGAACGTCTGGCGGGTGCTCGAACCCATCCTAACGAAAAGCGGACTGTGATGTGGCTGGAGAATTGCACTGCACTGATCACTGGAGCGTCCGCCGGAATCGGCCGTGAGTTTGCCTGCCAGCTGGCGGATCGTGCCGCCATTCTCCTCCTGGTGGCGCGGCGCGAGGAGCGTTTGCACGAGTTGCGCGATGAACTCCAGGCGCACCACCCGAAGTTGCAAATCGAAATTCATAGGACCGATCTTGCCCGACGCGATGAAGTCGAGAGTTTGTTAGGCTGGATTGAACGGCAAGGTTTTCACCCGGACTTACTAATCAACAACGCGGGCTTGGGCGATCTGGGCGCATTTGCGTCTTCTGATCCGGAAAAGGTGGAACAAATCTTGCAGGTCAACATGGTGGCACTGACGCGATTGACGCGCGCTTTGCTGCCGCAAATGATCGCACGCGGGCGGGGCGCGATCTTGAACGTGAGTTCTTCCGCCAGCTTCCTGCCAATTCCGAATTTCGCTGTCTACGCTGCGACGAAAGCTTACGTGACGAGCTTTTCCGAAGCGTTGCGTGGCGAGCTGCATGGCAGCGGCATTCACGTTTCGGCACTTTGTCCGGGACCGGTAAAGACCGAATTCACCTCGGTGGCGCGACGAAAGGAATCGATCTCGATCCTCAATGAGCCCGAGATTGCTTGCGTGCCGGTCGAACAAGTGGTGGCGGACGCCCTGCATGCAATCGAGCGCAACAAGGCAATCGTTATTCCGGGCCTGCTGATGAAGCTGGGAATGTTTCTCGTCCGGCTGACGCCGCTTCCCCTGCTCCGCGCTGCCAACCGCCTTTTTGCGAAACGCGCCTAACGACGCCGCATTTTTCGTCGGTCCCGCGATCGTCAATCAATCGGCGTATTTGACTGAGCAGCCGTAGGCTTTGGTTTGAGCAGTCGAAACCGGTTTCCCAGTCATTGCTTCGTTCAAAGCCGCCGCGACGTAATTTGTTGAGTCTTTGATATCGCTCGGGTTAGTGCTCGCCTTGCTGTCGATTGCGCCTTCATAGATCACATTGCCGGTCGGATTGATGACAAACATGTGCGGTGTATTGGTGGCGTGATACTCATGGCCGACCTTGCCGGTCGGATCGAGCAAGAACGCAGTCGGATGCATGTTCCACTCGCTCATCCGCTTTTTCGCTTCCTCCGCGGTGAGAGAACCCTCCGCGCCGGGCGCGGAAGAATCGATTGTCAGCCAGACGACGCCTTTGCCGGTAAATTGCTGCTGAAGCGTCTGCATGTTGTCACTCTTGTAATGCTTCTGCACGAACGGACATCCCGGATTGAACCACTCCAAAACAACGTATTTGCCTTTGAAATCGCCTAACGAATGCGTTTTACCGTCGGCGCCGGGCAGGCTGAAGCTCGGCGCACCCGCGCCGATTTTGGGAGACTCGGCGGCAAAGAGCGCGCCGGTGGAGACGAGTGTCAGAGTGAGGACGAGTAGTTTTGTTTTCATAAGCTTATGGAGCAGCCGCCACTTTCGGAACGGCGGATTGCAGGTGGTCGAGGACAAGTGACTGAGTGAGCAACTCCGGAAGGACGATCGGCTTCTCAGGAGTACTCGCTGGGTACAACACGTATAAAGGGACACCGACACGCCCGAATTGTTTCAAGGTTTTTGTGATCACCGGATCCGCGTTGGTCCAATCAGCTTTCATTTTCACGACACCGTAACGTTGAAAAGCATTTTTCACCGCCGCGCTCTCGAGGACGGACGCTTCGTTGAATTTGCAGGTGATGCACCAGGCCGCGGTAAAATCGACGAAGACGGTTCGGCCCTGTGCAAGCTCGGACTGGACACGCTCAGGGCTGAAGGCGACCCAATCGCCGGTCGTCGGATTGGAAGCGGCGGTTTGGCTGGCACGAAACTTTTCGCCAAGAAAATAATACCCGCTGCCGAGCACGAGCACGATCATGAGTATGCGGACAAGAGCGCGCTGTGCGCCGGAGACGGTTGGCAAGGAAAACGAACCGAGCATCCAGCAGGCGACGCTAAGCGCGAGAAGAAACGCACTCACCCAAATAGCGGCGTCGATCCCACGCGCGACGCCGATCACCCAAAGCAAAAAGAGGAGCGTGGCGAGAAGGAGAAAGCCCATGAATTGTTTGACGCGCACCATCCAGGGGCCGGGACGCGGGACCACCCGAAGCCAGGCTGGCTGGGCGGCGAGGAGGAGATAGGGCGCACTCATTCCGAGAGCAATAGCGGCAAACATGAGGAGAATGATGCCGCCCGATTGGGAGAAGGCGAAACCAAGCGCCGTACCGAGATACGGTGCGGTGCATGGCGTCGCGAGCACTGTGGCAAAAACACCCTGGAAAAACGAGCCGGCATAACCTTCCCGCGCCGTCCAACCAAGCACTCCGGTTGTGGCGCTGGCCGGCAGCGTGATTTCGAAAACACCGAAAAGATTGAGCGCGAAAACGAGCACCACCGCGCTCATCCCAATCACGAACCACGAGTTCGTGAACTGCATCGCCCAGGAGATCTCGTGACCGGCCGCCTTGAGCCCGATCAGCACCAGGGCCAATCCAAGAAACCAAACAAAAATCCCGGCCGTGAAGGCGAGGCCGTTTCCGAAGATGCGCCTCCGATCGTGCCCGGCGTGCTGGATAAAACCGAAAATCTTGAGCGAGATTACCGGCAGGACGCACGGCATCAGATTGAGAATGAGCCCGCCGAGAAAACCAAAGGCCAGCCAAATAATTAACCCATTCGTCGCGGGCGTCGTCTTGCTGGCCACTTGTGACGTGCTCGCCGCGGAAGACGAAGTTTGGCCTAACGAAAAGGCACGGTCGCTCGCGACCAGAATTCCATTGAGCGATTGCACGCTCGGCGGCGCAGCGTCAAAGGGAACGATGAAAGCCAGCGATCCATCGCTGGACTGCTCCCGGCGCACGTGCCCGAGAATGGTCGAGCTGTCTGGCAACGGGAAAAAATCGACCGAAGGTTGCCGGGAGAGACTTTTGTCGGCGATCGCCAGGCGAAAATCCTTCGCTTCGCGCTTCCACTGCAGGAGGCTTTGCGCACTGGTTGGCAATGGCTGTGGAAGACGGGCGCGATATTTGGCGAAGAGATCGGCGTTTGCGGGAATGCTCTTTGTCCCAACAGGAAGATCGAGCAGCACGTCCGCGTTGCCGGGAATGCAGATCTTTTCGCACACCAACCAATTCGCGGCCGCCGCGAGATGCACAGAGGAACCCGCGATTTTGTCCGACGGCATGAGCTGCATCATGAGCAGCACCTCGTCGTGATAACCGAAGATTTGAATGTCGCCCGGCTCATCGAGCTTGAGCGGAATGGGCCATTGGATCGGTCCAGCTTTCCACCCAGCCGGAAGATTCCATTTTACCTCCGTCGGGATGCCGGCATCACCCGCAAACTGCCAATAGGTGTGCCAGCCGCGGGCCATCTTGAGGAGTAATCCGACCGTGAAAGGCTGACCCGGCACGATCGACTCGGTGTCGGCAACGAGTCTTGCTTCGACCAACCGACGACCTTGAAAGACTTGCCCGGGCGAGCTTGGCACCGCGAACAGCGCGATGACGAACAGCAATCCGCTGGCGAAGGAACGCAACCGGCTCATCTTCGTCTTTTAACATCGTTACCCGAGAGCGGCAACGCGACCGGCTTTCCCTGGCGGCTATTCTTCGCCTTCGTAATAATCGGCTTCTTCACCCTTGGCGATGGCCTCCTCAGGGCCTTCCTTGTAGACGACCCACTTGCCGCTGTCGGGATAGTAACAGGTATCGCCGCGTGGATTATCGGCGACGACTAAATAGACGAAGTCCTCGTCGTTAGGCGCGGAGACTTGGTGTGCCTCGCCAGGTTGAAAGATGAATGCGTCGCCCGATCGCACCTCGGTCGTGCCGGAGTGATGGCGCACCAGCCCACGTCCCGACACGACCAGATATAACTCTGTCTCGGCTCCATGTCCGTGGTAAGGGCAATAACTCTTGCCCGCAGGAATTCGCACCTGCGCCAAATCGAAGGGATGACGCTTTGCCAGATCGAGCGACTCCTTCTCGCGGCCAAGTGCGATCGAGATGTCTTTCACAAATTTGTGGAACTTCCCCTTGGGTGATTTGCGTTCGTCCGCCGCGATGTCGTTCAGGTTTACTTTGCGCATCCCGGAGAATCGTCCCCCGCCCGACAAAGGCAAAATTGCTGAGCCCTTCCGGGCCCAGATGGACAAACGCCTAACGAGTTGATTCGTTAGGGGTGGTTTTTTCGGGTGCAAGGAGAACTTCGCGCCCGACGAGATAGAGCAGGATGCAGAGAATCACAAACGGGAACAGCGCGAGCAGATCAGCATGCGGACCGTTAAAGAATGGATTGTGCGCGTTCGCCCAGGTCTCGATCGCATCGAGCTTCTCTTTCAAGGGAATGTTCATGAAGGCGAAAACAACTCCGGCCAGCGTCCCGCCCGCGATGTAGCCGGATGACAGAAGCACTCCGTTGCTCTTGTCGCCTTCTGCGACGAGCTGATCTTCGGTGAAGTTCGCGCCGGCATGTTTGCGACGCGTGTAATTGTCCACCAGCCCGCGGATGAGACCGCCGACCCAAACTGGCGCGGAGGTGGAGATGGGAAGATAAACGCCGACGGCAAACGCAAGCGAAGGAATTCCGGAAAGCTCGAGCACGATCGAAATGAAAACGCCGAGCAACACAAGTCCCCACGGCAATTCACCACTCAGAATTCCCTTGATGATGTAGGACATCAACGTGGCTTTTGGTGCGGAGAACTTCTGCACGTGTGAGCCATCGGGACGCTTGTCGTAAATCCCGTTGATGCCCGGGTCGACGAGATAGACCGGCCTACCCGCTTCGTTCACCAGGTAGCGCCCCGCGGGTGCGTTTGCGGGTGAGGTCTTGTGATAAACAAAATATTCGCGCGTATCGCTGCCGGCTTGCGCGCCGGCGATTCGCTCGCGCTTCGGGTTGCCACTTGCATCCTTTTCGAAATCGGCGCGGCTGACGTGATACGCAGAGGCGAAGGTGAAATCCTTGTTGCCCGCAACCGGGACGTAAACCGTGGCGGACTCGTTGAACTTCATCAGGATTGGCCCAATCACGATGCACGACGCAAGTGTGCCGATGAGAATCGCAATTTGCTGATACTTCGGGGTTGAGCCGACCAGGAATCCTGTCTTCAGATCCTGCGACGTCGTGCCGCCGTTTGAGGATGCGATGCAGACAATGCCGCCGATCGAGAGCGCGGTGACAAAGTAGGGCGGCGCAGTCCAGCCAACGAGCAGAAAGCAGAGACAAGTGAGCAAGAGCGTGGCGACCGTGATGCCGGAGGTTGGACAAGAAGAAGAACCAACTTCGCCCGTGAGCCGCGATGAGACCGTGGTGAAAAGAAATCCGATCCCGATGATGAGGAGCGCGCCTAACAAGTTGAAGCGCAGGTTGAGTTGCGGCGCGAGCATGATCAGAACAAGCAGCAAGATGATTCCGCCGATCACCCATTTCATCGAGAGATCCTGATCCGTACGCGCGGCCGTCGCCTTTTCCGCGCGCGCGTCACGCAGGTCGGCAAGTCCGCCTTTTATGCCGTGCCAGATCAATGGCAGCGAACGGACAAGGCTGATGACCCCACCGGCGGCGACTGCGCCCGCGCCGATATAAAGAATGTAGCCATGTTGAATTTGGTCCACGCTCATGTCGGCGATTGTGTGAGCGGTCTCCGGGGACACTGGCCCGGCGACTAACGAACCGAAATATTTAATCGCGGGGATCAAAACCAGGTACGACAAGACACCTCCACCCATCATCAATCCAGCGATCCGCGGCCCGATGATGTAGCCGACACCGAGCAAGGCGGGATTGTTCTCAATAGAGATCGAAGCGCCGTCGAATGGTTTCCCGAAAACCTTCTCGGGGATTTCCTTCATTGCTTTGAGGATTTCGAGTGCCCCGTAATAAATGAAACCGATGATGAAGCCACCGATGATGATCTTGCCGCCACCGACTGCTTGCTCTGCGGCGACCGTGGCGCGCTCGTCTGAGTGCGCGGCTTCGCGCGATTCGGCCGAGGCCCCGGCTTTTAAGACTTCCGCGCAGGCAGTGCCTTCCGGGTATTTCAGATATCCATGTTGATGAACGATGAGCGCGCGTCGCGTCGGGATCATCATCAGGATGCCTAACAACCCACCGAGAATTGCGACCAGCATCACGCGCGTGATCTCGAGATCGAAGCCGAGGATCATGATCGCGGGCATCGTTACGCCGAGGCCGAACGCAATCGATTCGCCGGCCGAGCCGGCGGTCTGGACGATGTTGTTCTCGAGAATCGTGGCTTCGCGAATCTTGTTCTTCGAAATCCAGGAAAAAAAACGAAAAAAGGTGATCGAAAGCACCGCAACCGGTATCGACGCGCTGACTGTGATGCCGACCTTGAGGACGAGATAAAGCGACGAGGCGCCGAAGACGATCCCGAGCAAGGTGCCGAGTATGATCGGAATCGGCGTGAACTCGCGCATCCGCGCATTTGGTGGAATAAACGGGCGGAAGCTGGCGAGGATCGGATTCTCGGGTCTCGCACCGACGATGTCCGGCATTTCGTTAGGCGGATTGCGCGGGTCGATTGCGATCGGGGTGTCGTCTTTCATGGCCTCACCGGAAATCGCATCGCTCGAGATACGGCTAAAGCCCGCCGTGTCGAGATGAATCGATTGCCGTCAACGCCTGCTCCGGCCGCGCGCGAACAGCGATGTTGTCGGTCAGGTTCACCCAACGAACGACCCCGTTTCGATCAACGTAAAACTCCGCCGGGCGCGAAATGTCTTCCTGGTTGGGTCCGGCATGCGGATGCAGCAGATCATAGCGGCGGATCGTCGCCGCACCCACATCCGACAAGAGTGGGAAGGTGTAATTCATCCGCTGCGCATGACGATGATTGGTCTCGACCGCATCGACACTGATCGCCACCACCTTCACGCCACGTGCGGTGAAATCGCCAAGCCGTTTCTGAAAACTCCGCAACTCGGAGTTACACAGCGGTCACCAATGCCCCCGATAGAAAATCAAGACTACGCCGTTTCCCGAAACCAGATTGGCCAGCGCGATTTGCCTGCCGTTTTGGTCAGGCAACGTGAAATCCGGCGCTTTTTCACCGATGCGCGGCGCCTGAGCTGAAGCAGGCACCTGGTGCAGGACGTAGAAAATGACGTAGCTGAAGAAAGCGACCAAACAAACGCTGATCACCGCCAGAATCGATCCAGCAACCTTCCCGCGGTAAAGCCTGGGATTTCCAAAGGCACGGAACAATCCAACTGCGAGCAGCGCGAGACCGATGCCGATTAACAGAAAGTTGAGCCACGGGAAATCGCGCGTGATTGGGAATTGCATCAAGTATCCGTAGCTGGACGCTCCGCCAAGGACGAAGACGAATCCCAGCCAAAGTGGAAGATTCCAGCGTCGGCTCATACGGATCGTGCGCTCCCCATGCGAATGACCCAGCGATAAAGGACAAAGGCGGTGATGGCGAAGGCAAGGCCACCAACGATAATGGCGGCTGTTTCAAAGCCGGCGCCGACGAGCGCAAGCGGAGCAGCTACGCCGGAAAAGACAACGATCGCGGAGATCACGACGCCAATGGTGCTCTCGCCCACGATCAGGCCG
This sequence comes from uncultured Verrucomicrobiae bacterium, assembly GCA_963786175.1. Lineage (GTDB taxonomy): Bacteria > Verrucomicrobiota > Verrucomicrobiia > Chthoniobacterales > UBA10450 > JAICXG01. Next base: position 224,660 of record CAWAYD010000009.1, read on the forward strand.
GACGCGAGCAGGACGCCAAGTTGCTTCGTCGCTTCAGGCCTCGGCGTGCGGTTTGCGCGGCGTTCGAAGATATAACCCACGATCGTACCTACCACGATCATCAACGTGCTTTGAGTTGGCAGGTAAATGCCAAGGCCGACCGCGAGCGGTGGAACACTGAAGCGCTTGGTGGTGCGGCCGAGAATCTCATTCAGCACGATCACCGCGACGCCGATCAGCGCGCCGGTCAGAATCAGATTCCAGTCGATGTTTCGTGCCAGGACACCCTGGCCTAACGAGGAAATCAACCCGGCTTGAGGTGCGGGCAGAGGATTAGGACGTAGTTCCGAACCGGGTGCGCCGACAAACCCGTAGGCTTGATTCACGAGGTCGAGCACTGGAGGTATCACGAACGCCCCTGCGATTACGCCGATGATCAGGGCAACCTGTTGTTTCCATGGCGTCGCACCCACCAACTGACCTGTCTTAAGGTCTTGCAGATTGTTATTGGCAATTGCTGCGACGTTGAAAATTACCGCCGTGGTAAACAACGCAAATGCCGTCAATGCCTTGCCAATTTCCGGTGAGGCGTACGGTTTGAGAAGCAACGCGGCCCCGATCACTACAAGAATGCCAATGCCGGAAAGCGGACTATTAGAAGAGCCAATTAGGCCGGCCATGTAGCCGCAAACCGCGGAGACAAAAAAACTCATCAAGACCACGTAAACGACACCGCCAATAACCAGCGTCGGCAGATGTGCACCGAGTCCGCTCTGGTTCGCAAAAACCCCCAGGACCCAGCCAATCGGAACCATGCAAATGAGCGTGACCAAACCGACAATCCCGATTGGAATATCGCGCTCGGTGATCGGCAGCGTGTCTGCTTTCCCGGCTTTGCGGGCACGGTTTGCCGCCATCGCACCGGCCAATCCACTGATGACCGGCTGGATCAACTTCAACAATGTCCAGATTGCAGAGACGCCGATTGCACCTGCGCCGACGAAACGAACATAGTTACTCCACGTCACCGTTGCGATTCTCGATACTTGTCCGGCGCCAAGTGCATCGACGACGGCTTTGGGAACCTGGGCCCCTGAGCTCACTAAATCTGAGGCCATTTGCGAATAATGCGGCACGCCCCAGCCCCAGCCGATCAATGCGCCGATGAGCATCGCAACTCCAACCGCAATGCCGCACAAGTGGCCGATCGCGAGCAAGGCGAAGGAGAGCGAGAAATCATAACCACTCACGGCGGCGCGCTTCCCGAAGCGGAAGGTCTGTGCGACATCCGACGCGAAAACTTGCGTCGCGACAATGACTGCAAACACCGCCGACACGATTGATCCCCACAAGACTGCGAGCAGACCGGAGCGGCCATGTTCAACATCGGCCGCATGCTCCTTGTCGCCAGTGCTGCCTACTTTGAGGACTTCCGCACAAGCGACACCTTCCGGATACGGCAAATCGGAGTTGGTGACGAGTGCCCGGCGCAGAGGGATGGAATACATCACACCAAGAATTCCTCCGAGGGCGCAGATCAGAAATGAGATCCAAAAAGGAAAACCGGTCCACCAGCCGATCATGATCAAACCTGGTAAAACGAAGATGATCGACGAGAGCGTGCCCGCAGCCGAAGCCACCGTCTGCACGATGTTGTTTTCCTGCACTGTCGCGTCACGGAAACCGCGCAGGATCGCCATCGAGATCACTGCCGCCGGAATCGAAGTTGAAAAAGTGAGACCGGCTTTGAGCCCGAAGTAAACGTTCGCCGCGGTGAAAACCAGCGTGATGAGGATGCCGATGATGAGTCCGCGAACGGTGAGTTCCTTTTGCATATTCGATGGTGTGCGCCGAGCGACGGGAGCGAGGATGAGTCGAATCGGCGAAAGGGTCAAGACGCGGAGCATCCGATGCAGGATGCAAGTCGTTGCCGAGCGAGAAAGATTCAATCGCCGAGCCGTCCATTCGGCGTGTCGCCTGCGAATTTTTGTGGAGAGAGGGATTGATATGGGATTACTTTTCGGGTCGAGCAGCAGTCACTGGCCCAGCCGATATCTCTATCTCGCAGGAGTAAGTCTTTGCCTCGCATTGCCTGGCGTGACTGCGCTCGCGGCGGCGGGCAAATCCACATCAAAGCCTAACGACGATGTCCTGCGCGCGCAGCTTTTTCTCGATGGCTCAAACTTCAAGCCGGGCGTGATCGACGGCCGCTGGGGCGAATTCATGCGCAAGGCGCTGGCACGTTATGAAGAAGCGGAGGGACAAAGCGGCAAGCGATTTGGCGACCAGCCGCCGCCAAAATTTGATCTGCCTTTCGACCCATCGCAACCGCTCCTCACCAGTTACACGCTGTCGCCTAACGACCAAAAGCTCGTCGGCTCGATTCCCGAAAGCCACGCGCAGCAAGCCAGGCAGAAGAGCCTGCCCTATAAGGATTTTCTCGAGCTGGTAGGCGAAAAGTTTCATGCCAAGGGTGATTTCCTGCGCCAGCTTAATCCGGGCTATGACTGGAATAAGGCCAAGCCTGGCGACGAGGTGAAAGTGCCTAACGTTGCCAAACCCTTTGATCTGCAGGAAGCGATCGATCTCAAAGCCAGGACGGCGTCGGCTGAGAAGACGAATTCGATTCCGACGGAAGACAAGAAACCTGAGAAGGAACGCTACGGCCTGTTCGTTTCCGTGCGGGAGAAAATCATGGACTTAAAACAAGATGGGAAACTGATCGGGAGTTATCCGATCACACCCGGTTCCAAATCACTGCCGGCTCCGATCGGAGAATGGTTTGTGAAGGGATTTTCCTGGATGCCGACTTTCCGCTGGGACGAGGCCATGCTCCACCACGGCGAACGTAGCGGCAATTTTTACCAGCTGCCGGCCGGACCTAATAATCCCGTCGGCATTCTGTGGATGGAGCTGAGCCACAAAGGCAGCGGAATTCACGGCACGGATGTGCCCGAGACAATCGGCCGAACCACGAGCCACGGTTGCATTCGCCTTTCCAATTGGGACGCGCTCGACCTCGGAAACAAGGTACTGCCGGGCGTGCATGTCACGATTCGTTAGGCGGAACGAGCGACTAACGCGGATTGTTTTGCAGATACTCCGCAATCGTGGCCAGAAAAGGCTCGGCGAAATCCTTTAGCTTCTGTTCGCCCACCCCCGGGATGCGCCGGAACTGCGGCCGGGTGGTCGGATATTGCCGCGCCATTTCGCGCAGAGCGACATCGGAAAAAATGACGTAGGCCGGAACGTTGCGTTCGTCGGCCAATGTGCGGCGGAGCGCGCGTAGCTTTGCGAAAAGCGTTTCGTTGCACTTGATCTCTCCGCCGCGCGATCTTGCGCGTGGCTCCGGTTTTTCGCGGTGCTTGGTGAGCGTAATCGCGCGGCGCGACCGCAACGCTTCACGACCAGAGAGAGTGACCTGAATGGTGGCGAATTTGCCCGGCGCCACTTCGAGAAAACCCAGTCGCAAAATCTCGCGCCCGATCGCCTGCCAGGCATTGCGGCTTATCTCTTTTCCGATGCCGTAGGTGGTGAGTTCGTTATGCCCGCGTTGCCGGATCATCTCCGTATTTGCGCCGGTCAGCACTTCGACAATGTGATTCAGTCCAAAGGCAAAACCGCTCTTCTGCTGTACGCGCAAGACACAGGAGAGAAACTTTTGCGCGGCAATCGTGCCATCGAAGGTTTCAGGCGGAGCAAGACAGTTGTCGCAGCCGTCGCATGGCTCGTTAGGCCGTTTTTCGTCGAAGTAGCGCAGGAGCACGGCGCGGCGGCATTCTCGCGTCTCGGCGTAATGAACCATTTGGCGCAACTGCTCGCGGGCGATGCGCGCTTCGCTCTCGCTCTTTTCGTCGATGAAACGGGTCTGCTTCACCACATCGCCGGGATTGAAAAGCAGTACGCAATCGCTCGGCAATCCGTCGCGGCCGGCGCGACCAGTTTCCTGATAATAGCTCTCGATGTTCTTGGGCAGGTCATAATGCACGACAAAACGCACGTTTGACTTATTGATTCCCATCCCGAAGGCGATCGTCGCGCTCACCACCCGAACGTCATCGCGCAAAAACATCTCCTGGTGCTGGCCGCGCTCCCCCGCCTCCAGGCCCGCATGATACGGTTTGGCCGTGATCCCGTCCGAGTTCAACCGCGCGGCTATCGAATCAGCCGACTTGCGTGTCGCACAATAAACGATGCCGCTGTCGTTAGGCCGATCTTCGAGGAATTCGAGCAATTGATCGTAGGCCGCAACCTTCGGCATCACGCGGTATGTGAGATTGGGCCGATCGAAACTCGCCACATAGCAGCGCGGCTGGTGCAATTCTAATTGCCTAACGACATCGTCGCGCACTCGCTCGGTGGCGGTCGCGGTCAGGGCCATCATCGGAACATGAGGCAAAAGCTTCCTCAGCTTGGAAAGCGCGCGGTACTCCGGCCGAAAATCGTGACCCCATTCGCTGATGCAATGCGCTTCGTCGATTGCGATCTGAGCGATATTCCAGCCTGGCAGTTTCTCGATGAATGATTCGAGCATGAGCCGCTCCGGCGCGACGTAGAGCAGTTGATAAGCGCCGTTGTGAATTCCGCGCAAACGTCCTCGCGCTTCCGTTGCGCCGAGGGCAGAATTCAAAAACGTGGCCGCGATTCCGCTCGCCTGTAGCGCATCGACCTGATCCTTCATGAGCGAGATGAGTGGCGATACGACGATCGTTAGGCCATCACGCAAGAGCGCGGGCAACTGAAAACAGAGCGACTTCCCGCCGCCGGTCGGCATGAGGACAAAGACATCGCGGCCCGCGAGCGCGTCGCGCACAATCGCCTCCTGCAGCGGTCGAAAGGCATCGTAGCCGAAGTACTTCTTTAGTGCGGCAGCGAGGGCAAGGTTAGACATTCCGGGAGGTCCTGTTTGCTTGCTTCAACTTTAGTGAGAGCGGCTGACAAATAACACATTTTCCTTCGCCTGCCGCTTGTCCTTCCTGCATCAGGCAGATTCGAATCGAGCAGCATCTCACGCCAGAGCGAATTCAATGCAGGTTGTCACGCGCTCAATCCAACGTCTGTCGGTAGCGCTTGATGCCGATCGCCAGAGCGATGACCGCGAAGAGGGCAATCGGCCAGAGCTGGAGCAGGATATCGTTAGCCGTGTTCCCCTTGAGTAAAATGCCGCGGATGATGCGCAGAAAATGGGTGAGTGGGAAAATCTCGCCGATGTATTGCGCCCACTGCGGCATCCCGCGGAAGGGAAACATAAAACCCGAAAGCAGAATCGAGGGGAGAAAGACGAAAAAGGTCATCTGCATCGCCTGAAGCTGGTTCTTGGCGACGGTGGAGAAAGTGATTCCCATCGCGAGATTGGCTGCGATGAAGATGAGGGCGACAAGCAAAAGCAGGAGAATGCTGCCCTGCATCGGAACGTGAAAGAGAAAATAGGCGGTGCCCAGGATTACGCCCGCCTGGACGTAGCCCACCATGATATAGGGAATAATCTTGCCGATCAGCACTTCGCTCGGACGCGTGGGCATCGAGAGCAGGTTTTCCATCGTGCCACGTTCCCGCTCGCGGGTGATGGCAAGGCCGGTAATCATGATCATCGTCATGGTGAGAATGGTGCCCATGAGGCCGGGAACGATGTTGTACTGCGTCACGATTTCGGGGTTGTAGAGCGCGTGAACGCGAAGGTCGATCGGGCCATCCGTTGGATTGAGCGATGCCAGCGGGCCTTTGAGATCGTTCTGCAGCGCAGTGTTGAGGAGCGTGCCCAACGAACCGATTGCGTTGCCGGTCGCAGCCGGGTCGGTCGCGTCGGCTTCAACCAGAATCGCCGGACGATCGCCACGGAGCAGATCGCGACTGAAATTTTGCGGAATGTTAATCACGAACTGCACTTTCCCACGGGCGAGCAGCTCGTGTCCTTCCGCTTCGGTTTTCACTTGCCTGACGAAATCGAAGTAAGTGCTGTTTTTCATTGCCGCCAGGATGGTGCGTCCTTGCGGGCCCTGATCGGCGAGAAGAACTGCGGCGGGAAGATGGCGCGGGTCCGAATTGATCGCATAGCCAAAGAGGATCAGCTGGATGAGGGGAATGCCGAACATCATGGCAAAGGTAAGCCGGTCGCGCCGCATCTGGATGAATTCCTTCACCATGATTCCGCGCAAACGTTGAAACGAGAAACTCATCGCAAAAAATTGTCAGTCGATTCCTGCATCAGGCTGATGAAGGCGTCCTCCAAGCCGGAGGGAATCTGGCGCCAGTCGTACGGCGGACGACGAAACTGTGCGATCGCGCGCTCCAACTTCTCGGCATCGTTGCTGCTCACGTGGAGAGCGCTGCCGAAGGCGACCGCCTGCTGCACGCCCGGTTGATGACGCAGCTGCTCGGTCAGCTTCGGCAGGTCTGGGCCGGTCACTGACCATGTCGTTAGTCCAACCTGCGCGATAACCTCCCCGACCGTACCATCGGCAAGCAATCTGCCATAAGAAATGTAAGCCAGCCGATGGCAGCGCTCGGCTTCGTCCATGTAATGGGTGGTGATGAAAAACGTTAGGCCGCCGGAAGCAAGCGCATGAATTTGTTCCCAAAAATCACGACGCGCTTTCGGGTCGACACCCGCAGTGGGCTCATCGAGAAGGAGCAGCTTCGGTTGATGAATGAGGCAGGCGGCGAGCGCGAGTCGCTGTTTCCAGCCGCCCGAAAGCTGACCGGCAAGTTGATCCTGTCGACCCTCCAGACCGAGTTCCGCAATCGTTTGCCGAACGGCGGCCCGACGATTTTTCATCTCGTACATCCGCGCCACGAAATCGAGGTTCTCCTTGATGCTAAGGTCTTCCCAGAAGCTAAAGCGCTGTGTCATGTAGCCGACTTTGCGTTTGATCGCTTCGCTCTCGCGAATCACATCGTTTCCGAGGACCTGACCGCTACCATCGTCGGCCCGAAGCAAACCGCAGAGCATGCGGAGGAAAGTCGTCTTGCCGCTGCCGTTAGGGCCAAGAAAGCCATAGATCTCTCCGGTATGCACCCGAAGATCAACATGATCGACGACCGTGCGATGGCCGAACTGCTTGGTCATCCCTCGGACGTCGATTGCCTGCTCCCCATTTCTCATTGCCTAACGAATTCAACATCGACCGGTTGACCGGGATGCAATTTTGCCGCGCTCGCGGGAAGGAAATGAATCTCGACGAGAAAAACCAGCTTCGACCGGCTCTCGCGGCTGAAGATCACCGGCGGGGTGTACTCCGCGCGTTGTGAGATGTAGCTGATTTTCCCAGGAAACGGCTCACTCACGCCGTCGACCATGACCCGCGCCTCCTGCCCCACGCGCAGCGGGCCGACTTGGGTCTCGGGAACGAAAGCGCGGACTTTAATGTTAGGCGGCGGAAGCAACATGACGATCGGCTTACCGGCCGCGACCCACTCGCCTTCGCGAAAGAGCGTGTCGAAAACCAAACCGGGTTGCGGAGCGCCCTGTTTCATTTGTTCGAGATTCCATTGCGTCTGCGCGAGCTGCTCGCGGTCCTGATCGCGCGTCGAACGCGCGCGATCGTAATCTTGCGCCGCGGCGGGTCCCTGCCGGAAAAGTTGCTCCTCTCGCTTGAAATCGGCTTCTGCCATGGTGAGTGCCGCCTGAGCCTGGTCCCGCGCCGCCTTTTCCATCGTCTCGTCGAGCGCAAAGAGCAGCTGACCTGCTTGTACCTGATCGCCCCGGCTAACAAAAAGTTTCTGCACGGTCCCAGCGAGCGGCGAGCTGACATAGACGAACTCGCCTTCGACATAGCCCTGAACAAAGTCGCTAGGCAGTTTCTCGCATCCTGCGATAAGCAAGCAAGATAGCGCGACCAGAGTAACGACGCGGTAGCACTTCTCTTTCATCGTGTGCCTCATTTGCGCACCACCGCACCATGCAGGAGAAGATCGAGCAATCCGACAAAGACGTCTCGTGGCGCCAGCTCCAGCTGCTCCAGCTTCTGGGGGTTCATGATCGCCTGGACCGCGCCGAGCAGGGTTTCGATCATTAGCTCTACCGGAATATCGGTACGGACGTGACCATCACGCTGTCCCTGGCGAAAAAGTTGGCCGAAGTGCTCCCGAATGAGATTGGCACGGCGTTGTTCGAGCCGCTGAAATATCTCGGGCGCCTTGCTCATGTCGCGGAGAAAGGCAGGCTGCAATTCACTCATCTCGCCCTGTACACCGCGCGAGAGGGCGTGGAGCGCTTCAGGAAAATGCTGCGAGCGCTGGCGAGTGACCTCCCGCAAAATACGGCGAATCGATTCGTATTTTGATTGGAGGACCGCAGCGAGAAGAGCGTCCTTGCTTGGGAAGTGCGCGTAGAGAGTTTTTTTGCTCACGCCCAGCTCGGCAGCGAGGTCATCCATCGTGACGTTGCGAAAGCCGTGGCGAAAAAAATGGGCGCGGGCAGCGCTGAGGATGCGAGCACGCGTGGCGGGTGAAGGAGCGGACGAATGGCGCCGGGGAGGTGGTGACGTTAAATTTTCTCTTTGCTTTGGCATCCTTAAAACGCTGGAAACTATATCGGTATTTATGGTTTCCAAATCTTATTTGGCAGGTGCATTTCTAATCGATAGTCGAGGCTCGGCGGGACAAGAGCGCGCGCAACTCGCGGCAGGTTGAGATTCCCATCCAGGTGCGAGCCGTGTAACTTGTGAAAGTGGAGCGCGCAAAAGTCATCACGGTGTGCCTGGCTTCCCTCGCCGCCACCCTGGTAGCGGCTTCCGCGGTCGCGCATTCTCCAGTCGCTCCAGACAACGCGGTCGATCCCGGCGCAAACATCCCGCTAAAAAGCAACTACACGGTCAGGTTCACGCTTTCTTCCGGAGACAGCAAACAGCAGGGCGAAATCGTCACCGCCCGATCCGCCATTAGCTTTGATTTGGTCGGCGATCCGGAACACACCTTGCGCTTCAAAGGGCAATTGAAGGAAACCGACAGCCAACATATCACCTTGGTGTATCAAGCGATGCTGGTCACAGTGGTGACCAGTCCCGGCAACAATCGCCAAACCGCCAGCACGTCGGGCGAAGGCGCCGTCAGGCTCGAGTTCGATAAACCGATCACGATCCTGAGTTCGCCGCGCCAGCGACTGGACGTTTCCATTCGGCAGCCACCCCCAGCTTCGTTGCCTGCCCGCTAATCCATTTTACGCCGGCTGTTTGCCTGACGAAATCGGACGGCGCGCGCCAGGCCGGGTGGCCAACGGGACTCGAACCCGCAACAGCCAGAACCACAATCTGGGGCTCTACCATTGAGCTATGGCCACCGTTGCGCTCGACTTTAGGTTTTCCACGTTCAATTGCAAAGACAAAGCCCGGCGTCGCACGCCCCGGCGTTGCAACGCCAGAACCGGTCAGCTATTGTCTGCGCTCTTCGCGATGAGCAAAACCGGCTTGCTTCTCCTCGCCGTGATCGCGGCGCTTTTCTTGCCGCCGAGGTCCTCCCCGGCACAGGATCAGGACGTCGATCCGTCGGAGATTTTCCTCAAAGCTTATATGACCGCTCAATTGGGTGAAAAGCTGGAACGGGAAAATCAATTCAAGCCAGCTCTTTCCAAATTTCGTTTCGCTGGTGCGCTCCTGGAGGAGTTGAAAAAGAACCACGCCGATTGGCAGCCGGCGATCGTCGAGTATCGCGGGCGAAAAGTCTCTGAGGCAATTCTTCGCGTGCAAAGCAAACTCGGGACGCAAAGCGATCTCGCCGCGACAGCCGAGCCGGCACCGGAAGAAAATGGAACTGGCGTCGCGCCTAAGACTGCGCCCAGCGGGCCGTTAGTCGAGACCGCGCCGCCACCCCCCAGGGCGGCAGATCTTCAGGCCGCTATCCAGAACGCGACCCAGGATCTGCGCGCCCGCGTCAACGCGCTCGAGAACGAGCTAAAGAAATCGCAGGATCAAGTCTCAGCGGCGCAAAAGGAGAAGTTTGAGCTCGTCGGCCGGCTGCAATCCGCGACGGCGGAACTGGAACAAGCGAAAGGCGATGTCGCCAGGTCCCGAAAAGTCGAAAGCGAAGTGCGCGATCAGCTTCTTGCTGCGCAGAACTCGCTGCAGGCGATTCAGTCCGGGGGAAACGGCGACGAGCAAGCCACCGCCGGTCTTTCTAGCGAAATCGCACTCTTGAAAACAGCGCTCGAAACCGCAGAAGCCGGGCGTGTCACGGCCGAGAAGGAAAGCGCGAGCACGAATACCAAATTGCTCGAGAGCCGACAGCAGGCTGCCAGCCTCGCTCAGCAGCGGGACACGGCCCGGCTTGAACGCGATGATGCTTTGCGCGCACTAAGGGAAACGGGCGACGCCCAGGTGCGGATGCAGGCACTGGTGGCGGAGAATAGCGAGTTGCAAAAGAAACTCGCAACCGCCGAAAACACCGTTCGCCAGATCAGCGCCGATAAACCTCGCACGGAACAGGAACTGCAAGCTGCTCGGCAGGAGTTGGAAAAGTTGCGCGACCAGTTGATCACCAGCCAAAAAGCGAACCAGGACTCGGAGAAAACGATCGCCGGTCTGCGCTCGCAGCTCGATGAAGCGAGCGGCCAAATCGCTGCAACCAAACTCAACGGCGAGACTCCCGAGGAAAGCGCGAGACTCGTTGAGGAAAATCAGATGCTGCGCGCAATCGTGGTGCGCGAACGCCAGGAGGAAGCACGACGCGAGCAGGCAAAGAAACTCATGCTGGCAGAGTTCGACAAGCTCAAGATCAAGTCCGACGTGCTTGATCAGCAGATTCATTTGCTCGCCGAGCCAATCACTAAGCTGAGCCCGGAGGAATTGGCGCTGCTCAAGACGCCGGTCGTTACAATCTCCGATTCGCAGCCGGGCACAGTGAAAGCCAGCCTGACAATGGCCAAATCGGCAACGACCACGATTAACGATTCGTCGGCTAAGGCGAAGGCGGCTCCTCCTAACGACAAGAGCTCGATTGAATCGGTCGCCAGCGGCGGAGACAACACTGTCGGACCCGAGGTCATCACAACTTTCAAACCCGTCGTTCCGTCCGATCTTCTTCCTCTCGCCCAAGAAGCGAAGAGCAACTTTGACAAGGGCAACTACCGGGAAGCGGAAAAGCAGTATCAGGAAATCTTGGCGAAGAATCCTAACAACCTTTACGCGCTCTCAAATCTCGGCGTTGTCTTTTTCCGCAATGGCAAACTCAAAGCTGCCGAACTAACGCTGAAAAAAACACTCGCCCTCGCGCCGCGTGACGAGTTCACTCACACCACGCTCGGGATTGTTTATTATCAGCAAAACAAGTTCGACGAGGCGCTTTCCGAACTGACGAAATCGCTCGCTATCAATCCGAAGAGTGCGACGGCGCACAATTATCTCGGCATTACCGCAAGCCAGAAAGGCTGGCAGGAAGCGGCGGAGAAGGAAATGCTCGAAGCAGTTGCCGATAATCCCGATTATGCCGACGCCCATTTCAATCTTGCGGTCGTCTATTCCACCTCACAGCCGCCGGCAAAAGAGCTCGCTCGCCGCCATTACGAGAAGGCGCTCGCGCTTGGTGCACAGCCGGATCCGACTCTCGACAAAATGCTGCGCTGAGCGTGCCTAACGAGTGCTGAAACTATTTCTCACTGCAACTTTGCTTTCGATCCGAGCCTCCTCGAACCTGCTCGGCCTTCCGATTCCGCGCCACCGCAACGTCTGGCCGTCTGACAAGTTCGACTTCCAAGCCAACGTTGCGACTTTTTTCGGTGAGCAATTTGGCAAGCCACTCGCCGGACAGCCTCGCTCTGCCTTTATCGCCGATGGTTCGTTCGTCTCGGGTTACGGCAGAACGAAGTCAATTCGTTAGGCGTGTCAGGCCCGCTGGAGAAAAGCCAGTCGGCTGCCCGGGACCTAGTCTCGCTTGCCGCCGAGCAGTTCGCCCAGGACAAACTGCAGGATTCCGCCGTGTCGGTAATACTCAACTTCGATCGGCGTATCGATGCGCAGTTTTACTGGCACCTCCTGCTTCTCGCCACTCGCGCGCTTGATCGCCAGAATCAGATTTTGCCCCGGCTGAATCGAATCGGAGAGACCGGTGATGCTGTACATTTCCGAGCCATCAACACCTAACGAGTGCACGCTCGTCCCCTCAAGAAATTGCAATGGCAGCACACCCATGCCGACCAGATTCGAGCGATGAATGCGCTCAAAGCTGGCCGCCACCACTGCTCGCACGCCTAACAATCGCGTACCTTTTGCCGCCCAATCGCGACTTGATCCCGTGCCGTATTCCGTACCTGCGAGAATCACAAGGGGCGTTTTCGTCTCTGCATACCTCGTCGCGGCATCGAAGATCGACATCTGTTCTCCGCTCGGTTGGTGAATCGTGACGCCGCCCTCGGTGCCAGGTACCATCAGGTTCTTGATCCGGACATTGGCGAAGGTCCCGCGGGTCATGACAAGGTCGTTACCGCGCCGGCTTCCATAGCTGTTGAAGTCTTCGGGCGCGATCCCTCGAGAGATAAGGTATTGCCCGGCGGGCGACTTCGGTTTGATCGCGCCTGCCGGCGAGATGTGATCGGTTGTGACCGAATCGCCAAAAATGCCTAACGAACGCGCCTCCCGAATGTTTTCGATCTTTCCGACCACCATCGAGAAATTGGCGAAGAATGGCGGCTCGTGGATGTAGTCACTCTTCTCGTCCCACTGATAAATTTCACCGGTGCTCGAGGAAATATCGTTCCACTTCGGATTTTGATCGGAGAAGTCGCGGTAGAGCTTGCGGAAAACTTCCGGGGTGAGCGCCGATTGCATGGAATCGCGGATCTCGCCTAACGACGGCCAGAGCTCTCTAAGATAAACGTCGCGGCCCTCCTTGTCCTTTGCGAGCGGGTCTCTGTCCAAATTGACATCGATTCGTCCCGCAAGGGCGAAGGCGACCACAAGTGGCGGTGACATAAGGAAATTGGCCTTGATGTTTTGATGGACGCGCGCTTCGAAGTTGCGGTTTCCGGAGAGAACGGAAGCAGCGACGAGATCGTGTTCGTTAATTGCCTCCTCGATGCGCGGGTGGAGAGGTCCGGAGTTGCCGATGCAGGTGGTGCAACCGTAGCCGACAATGTTAAAGCCAAGCTGGTCGAGATATTCTTGCAGTCCGGTCTTGGCAAGATAGTCAGAGACAACACGCGAGCCGGGAGCGAGGGAGGTTTTCACCGCCGGGCCGATTGTTAGGCCACGCTCGACCGCCTTCTTCGCCAGGAGGCCGGCAGCAAGCATCACGCTTGGGTTGCTCGTGTTGGTGCAGCTGGTGATCGCGGCAATGAGAACGCTGCCGTGGCCGATCCGACTCTCACCTTCATGGCGCACGGTGTCAGGTGGAGCGGGCATTTCGTCTATGGGATCGGGCGTTGGACGATTGGAAATCATTTCCAGCTTGTTGAGCTCATCGCCGGGCTCGATGCCTTGTTCGCGCTGATCGGTAGAAGGCATTTCCTCTTCGTGTGGCGTTTTGCCATTTAGCCTGACGACATATTGCTGACCCAGATCGCCGTTCGATTTTCCGTAGCCGCCTTCCTTAACCGGTTTCTCGAGAAGCGAGCGGAAGACGTCGCCGAGGTCCGGCAGGTTGATGCGGTCCTGTGGACGTTTCGGTCCGGCAACGCTTGGCTGCACGTCGCGCAAGTCGAGCTCGAGGTCGACGCTGTAATCAATTTCGCCTTTGCGCGGCATGCCGAACATGTTTTGCGCGCGGAAATAATTCTCAAAGGCGACGCAAGTCTCTTCGCGGCGGCCCGTCGCGCGGAGATAATTGACCGACTCAGCGTCGACCGGAAAATAGCCCATGGTTGCGCCGTATTCAGGCGACATGTTGCCGACCGTAGCGCGATCGGGAAGCGGCAGCGAGGCCGCACCTTCGCCGTAGAACTCGACAAACTTGCCGACGACTTTTTGTGCGCGCAGCATTTGCGTGATGTGGAGCGCGAGATCAGTCGCGGTGACCCCTTCGCGCAAAGCGCCAGTCATGTGCACGCCGACGACTTCCGGCGTGAGGAAGTAAACCGGTTGGCCGAGCATGCCCGCTTCGGCTTCAATGCCACCGACACCCCAGCCGACGACACCGAGGCCGTTAATCATCGTCGTGTGGGAGTCGGTGCCAACGAGCGTGTCAGGATAGAAGAGTTGAGAAGCGGAGGCGTCGAGGGGTTGAGACAGAACGCCTTTCGCCAGGTATTCGAGGTTTACCTGATGCACAATGCCAATGCCTGGGGGAACCAGACCGAAGGTCTTGAAGGCTTGCTGGCCCCATTTCAGGAATTGGTAACGCTCGCGGTTGCGCTTGAATTCCATCTCGAGATTGAGCCGGAGCGCTGCCGCCGACCCGAAAAAATCAACCTGCACGGAGTGATCGACTACAAGATCAACCGGTACAAGCGGCTCGATGATTTTTGGATCGCCACCGACGCGCCTTACCGCGCTACGCATGGCGGCGAGGTCGACCACCAGCGGGACACCGGTAAAATCCTGCAGGACAATACGCGCAACAACGAACGGAATCTCGGCATTCGCGGGCGACTTCGCGTTCCAGTTGGCGAGGGTCTCCACGTCCCTCCGCCCAACTTTTTTTCCATCGCAATTCCTCAAGACCGATTCCAGCACGATCCGGATGCTGACGGGCAAACGAGAGAGCTTACCAACGCCCTGCTCTTCAAGGGCGGGAAGGGAATGAAGGAGACTTTCGCGGCCGTTTCCGGCATCGAACTTTCGGAGGGTATTGAATTCGTTACGCATTATTTCAACTCGGCCAGTTTCGCTTTGATCTTACCGAAATCGGGCAGCTCACGCGCGTCGTCGTGGACTTCTGCATATTGAACAATCCCGCCGCGATCGATGAGGAAAGCGGCGCGTTTGGCCACGCCAGCGAAACCCAGATTCAACTGCGGAAGAAATGAGTCATAGGTCACCCCGTAGTCGTTAGTCACCTTATGTTCATAGTCGCTCAGGAGCGTGACGTTGATTTTCTCCTTCTGCGCCCAGGCTTCCTGCGCGAAAGGATTGTCGCCGCTGATCCCGTAAACTTCGCAGTTCAAATCGGCATATTCGCGCAGCCCGTTGCCGACCCCGCACATTTCCTGAGTGCAGGTGCCGGTAAAGGCCATTGGGAAAAAAAGCAGGAGCGTATTCCTGTTGCCAAAATTTTCGCTCAAGCGAATCGGCCGAGGGCCGTCCGGCGTTTTTGTGGGAAGAGTGAAATCGGGTGCTTTGCTGCCAACAGTAAGTGCCATAGGTTATTTCTCCGTTTCGATCGTACGCAGGAGGAGATTGCACTATAGAAACAGCCCGCGCGGGGTCAAAGCAATTGCCGCGGTGCCGAACGGGGAGAAGAAGCCGCGGCTCGTTAGGCGCTGTGGCCGGAACTAGCAACCAACGTCGAGACTCGCTTCTGTTTGGGGTTCGATTTCTCGACTGCCCTTATTGCTGGACCGGTCGGTTTCCCGTTAGGCGCCTGAGCAGTAAAGACCGCCTGGCCCGGATTGCCGTTGAACTTCGGCAGCTTGGGCAGGGAATCGGGAGTGATGCAGACGAGCTGGCCGATCTGGAGCTGCGAGTAAACCTCAGTCACATCCTTCGAACACATGCGCACACAACCGTAGCTGGCTGGTTTTCCTATCGCTTTTTCCTGTGGCGTGCCGTGGATGTAAATGCCCCGATTGTAAGCGTTCGCGTTTTCCCTTTGAAGGCCACGCAACCAGATGATGCGCGTGACGATTGGATCGCGCCCAGGCACATTCGGTTGCAGAATTTCACCGGTGAAACGGCGGTTGTGGAAGACGGCGCCAGTCGGTGCATGGTCACCAATTTTCTGCGCGACCTGAAGCCAGCCTAACGGCGTCGCCATGCTGCCCCAACGATCGCCAATGCCGAATCTCGAGGTGGAGATGGAATAAACGCCGACGCGCTGCCCATTCTCAACCACCATTAATTTCTGGTCGCGAACGCTGATGATGATGCGCGCAGCCAGAGGCCCGTTTTCCCCGCCGCCAGCCTGACTAACGACAGCAGAAACGAGAAAAACTGCCGCGAAAAAGCAACTACGGAAAAACATTGGCGAGTCGTTTACAGGATGAGAACGCTTTTGTCACGCAGGAAATGCAATTTCGCGCGCATCGGAAAGATGAAAGCGCGGCCACCACTGGGCGAGCGAGCAAAGCGCGACGTAGAGAAATCCGCCTTGGAACATAAGCAGAAACGGCAAGCTGAAATACTGTCCGTGACTCAGCGCGTACCAGACGAAGTAGCTAAAGTAAATCGCGAACGCCACCTCGACGAGCGGGAGAAGCGACTTGAGCGGCATGTAACGGCAGGATCGCCAGCTCTGCGATTTCTTTTCGATCCCATACTTCGGGGTGCGCTTAAATTCTGACTGATGATTGAAGACCGCCTCGAGCACGGCGCGAGCATTGTTGATGGAAAGCCCCACCCCGAGCGCAATCAAGGCCGGCAAGAGAAGGATTTCGCGCATCCAAGTGCGAGGATGCAACTCGCGCTGTGCGCAGATGTAGAAGACCGCAACGGAAAGTGAGGCGGCGAGGAAAATCGGAACATCGAGCAGGAACATGCGCATCCAGCTCGATTGCGGTCCTCCTGTGGATGGATGAAGCAGGACGCAAAGACAGGCGAGCAGGAGGTAGGCGAAGTTGGAAGTAAGATGGCCGGTGGCTTCGATCTTGATCGCCAGCGGCAACCGGCTGCGCCAAACCCGCGGTAGCAGTTTCTTGCAGGTTTGGATGGAGCCTTTGGTCCAGCGATGCTGCTGTGATTTGAACCCATTCATATCAACAGGCAACTCCGCCGGCGTAACGACGTCGTTAAGGAAGACAAAGCGCCAGCCTTCCAGTTGTGCGCGATAACTGAGGTCAAGATCTTCCGTAAGCGTGTCATGCTGCCAGCCACCAGATTGTTCGATACAGGTTTTGCGCCAGAGGCCGGCCGTGCCGTTGAAGTTGAAAAAGCGACCGCTGCGGCTGCGCGCGACTTGTTCGAGGAGAAGGTGACCATCCAGAAACATCGCCTGCACCCGGGTGAGCAATGAATACCCGCGATTAAGATGGCCCCAGCGCGTCTGGATCATTCCGACTTTCGGATCGGTGAAGAAATGCACAGTTGAGTTGAGCAGTTGGGGCGGTGGTACGAAGTCGGCATCGAGAATGCAAACGAATTCTCCCCGGGCCGTCGCCAAGCCGGCTTCGAGCGCGCCCGCCTTGTAGCCGGTCCGATCGGTTCGGTGAATGAGATCTACATCGAAGCCACGCGCAATAAGGTGTTGCACGCAGGAAATCGTTAGGTCGCGCGTCTCGTCAGTTGAATCGTCAAGCACCTGGATCTGCAATCGCTCGCGCGGATACTCCAGCTCGCTCACCGCTTTCAAGAGCCGTTCGACGACATAAATCTCGTTGAAGATCGGCAGCTGGACCGTGATGATCGGCAGTGCCTCAAAGTAAGTCAGCGGCTGCGGAGCACGTTTTCGATTTTTCAGGAAGAGATAGATAATGAAATAGCGGTGGATCCCGTAGGCGGAAAGCCCCAGCAGGACGCTGAGATAACAAAACGTCCAGATCACGTCGACTAGGTTTGCTCCCATATGAATGCCACGCGGTGCCGCTCGTCGAGGCGCACGAAGGCGACATGATGCCGCGTACGCGAATGGCGTCAAATCAAAATCTCAGCCACGCCGTGCGAGGAAAACGCACCCCGGGACCGAGTTGGTTGCGGCCCCAATCCGCGAATTCGAACCCGCGAGGCGAGCATTCGAACATGTTCGTTCGATTTTATCATGCGAAGGGGTATTGGTCCTGGCGACGGCTCGCTGGCTGGAACAGTTGGCGCTACGGTAATGCCAGCGGACCCCGATTCGCCGGTTGCGCAGGGGACAAAGCAGCCGAAGACTGAGCGGGCAGTCCGATCGAAATCGTGCAAGAGCAAGACAAACTTCGGAGTCGGCCAAGGGGACGTTTCCAAAGTCTCAACGTCGTTATCAGCATCCTGATCGCCGGCTGGGTCCCGGTGATTTTCATGCTCATGGTCTCTTACACGATTTTGAGCAACACCCTGGAATCAAAAATCCTGCGTGACCGACAGACCTTTGTGCAACTGATCGCGCACTTGGTAGGCGACGACCTCGGTCGCTCCTCGGCGATTGTGGATTATTACCAGACGTATCCGCCGGTCGCGAACATCTTCAGCGCGCGTTATCCCGATCTCGCGGCGAAAGGATGGCTGCAGGAAACATATTATTCCCATCCGCGCATTGACGGGATGTTTCTCACCACGGCGGATGGACGTCTGATCGCTTCGTTGCCGGACGATCCGACTATGACGCTGCATAACGACATTTCAAAGAGCTGGCTGGCGAGCGCCCGGACTGTGACCAAGAACGCTTACGTCTCTCCAGTTCATTCGCGGTCTTCCGACGGCCGCATCGCGACGGATATCACCAGCTCGGTGCACGGACCCGACGGACGCACAATCGGTTTTGTGGGCGTCTCTGTCCTGGTGGAACGAATCGGGCGCCGTCTCTCGCTCATCGATTTCGCGGATCAGGCGCAGTGTCAGATCGTTGACCAAAACGGCACCGCGCTTTTCGGCGATGATTTCAGACCGAGCACCGGGATGGTCTCGCCGCAGATGCAATCTCTTATCAAGCGCATGCATGCGGACAAAAGCGGTCACATCGAAGAGAACGGCGTGATCTATTCCTCAGCGCCCGTGGAAGAGACCGGCTGGACGACCATCGTGAAGCAACCCAAAGCTGTCGCTTATCGGCCCGTGCACGACTTGCTCGAAAAAATGACCGTGCTGGCAACGTGGCTCATTGTCGGGACCGGCATCATCGCCTGGCTGGCCGGCAAGTTTTATCGCCGCCAGAGCGAAGCAGCGGCGCGCATCGAGCGCGAGGTCACCTTTAACGACAAGATTCTTGCCAACATGCCGAGCGGCATCGCGCTGGTTGATTCAGAGACGCGACGTTTTTTGCAAGCAAACGAAGCCTTTGGCCAAATGGCACGGCGCTTCGGAAATCTGCCGCCGGAAAAAGAAGTGCGCGAAGCGACCTATCTGGAAGTAAACATCGCACCGGCCGATGCGATCGAGAAGGTTCTCGCATTTGGCACGCCCTTCCAGCTCATCGAGCAGCCACTGGTGGACCGATCCGGCGGAACGAATTTTGTGAACGTAAATCTGCTTCGCCTCCAGGATTCGAAGCAGAACGTGCAAGGCGTTCTCTATCTCGTGGAAGACAAGACGCGTGATGTGCGCCTCCGCCAGGAATTGATCTCGGCCAACGCGGCCAAGGATCAGTTTCTCGCGCTGCTCTCACACGAACTGCGCAACCCGCTTTCACCTGTCATCGCAATGGTAGGCGAGTTGGAAGCACGCGCCCCAGAAAACGCCGACCTCCGTCAGCCCCTCGAAGTGATCCGGCGCAACGTCGAATTGGAGGCCCGGCTGATTGATGACCTGCTGGACGTGACGCGCATCGCAAAAGGCAAGCTGCAACTCAGCTTTGAAGTGACGTCTATCCACGAAACCTTGCGGCGCGCCTATGAGATTTGCCGCGAAGATATCCGGCAAAAGAGTCTTGCCTTCGAGTTTCGCCTGAACGCCGAGCAAGATTACGTCAACGGCGATCCGGCACGATTGCAGCAGGTCTTTTGGAACCTGATCAAGAATGGTGTCAAGTTCACCTCTGACGGCGGCAAGATCGTGGTCGAAACGGAAAATCTCAGCGATGACCAGATTGCGATTCGCGTTATCGACTCCGGCATTGGCATCGCGCCCGCCAAGATCGATAAAATTTTCAACGCCTTTGAGCAGGGACAAAGCTCAATTACGAGAAAGTTCGGCGGGCTTGGGCTCGGCCTGGCGATTTCAAAGGCGATGGTGAAGGCGCACGGTGGAACCATCACAGTCGCGAGCGCAGGCGTGAGCCAAGGCTCGACCTTTAGCGTCGTCCTCAATACCGTTCCTGCGCCAGCTGAGGTGCAATCCGTTAAACCGGCGATTTTGCCCAGGGACGGCCAAGGAAAAAGGGCTGCCCGCAAAGGCCATCTTCTCGTGGTGGACGATCATCACGACACTTGCATCGGAATGAAGATGCTGCTCGAGCGCCGCGGTTACCAGATTACCCTCGCGCACACGGCTGATCAGGCTCTCGAAAAAGCGGAGGCCGAGAAGTTTGATCTCTTAATCAGCGATATCGGTTTGCCCGATCGGAGCGGTTATGAACTGATGCAGGAGCTGCGAGCCAAGAGCAAGCTGCGCGGGATCGCCATGAGTGGTTTTGGGATGGAGAACGATATTTTGAAGGCGCGCGCCGCCGGTTTTTCTGAGCATCTGACGAAGCCGATCAATTTCGACCGGTTGGACGAAACAATTCGCAGCCTCCTTGTAGATTAACGAATTTGCCTAACGAAAGAGTGATCTTCAGGCCTTCGGCAACCGCGCATCCACCAGTCCACAAATCACGTGGAGGATGAACTTGTGTGCTTCTTGAATGCGCGCGGTCGAATCGCTTCGCACGAGCAGCTCAATCTCCGCCAAGCCCTTGGCCGAGCCACCGTTCCGTCCTAACAATGCCGTCGTAGTTAAACCGCGAGCCTTTCCTTCTTCCAGTGCGCGCAGGATGTTTTTGGAATTGCCGCTGGTTGTAATTGTGACCAGCACGTCGCCCTTCTGGCCCAACCCAGCAACCTGTCGGGCAAAGACTTCATCGTAGCCATAGTCGTTTCCGATTGCGCTCATGAGACTGCCACCCTGCGCAAGATTGAGCGCCGGATATGGCCGCCGGTCGGTGACAAAGCGGCAGCCAAACTCGGCCGAGAAGTCCGCCCCGTCGGCCGCGCTTCCGCCGTTGCCGCAGACGAGCAACTTTCGACCGGCGCAGAGACATTCCACCATCGCGTCCACGGCGCGCCCCATCGGCTCAGCCATCTCGTGAAGCGATTCAAAGGTGCTGCAGGCGGCGCGGATCGATTCGTCTAAATGTTGCGTGATGTCTCCCATGGCGATTCTCCAAAAATTTCCAGGGAGCTGGCGCAGCCGATACATCTGGCCGACCAGGCGCGCAACCGATTCCCTAAATTCAAATACAAACAAGGACCTTGAATGTTACTTGATCGGACGACCATTTGGGACTTAGCTCCATCTTAAAGGGAGGCGCGTTCGGCGCCGGCTTTGAGGCATTTCCGCCTGCTGTCATTCCGACGGCGATAAGAATTCTGTATACAGAAAACCTAAAAGTTCATAGTCTTTAAAGCTCCTATCATCGAAAATTCATGAGCAACGCATCGAGCGCAGAAGCCCGCACACAAAGCAAGACCTGGCAGTCGACTGCCCCCGTCACGCTGTCGGTCATCTTTCCAGCTTTCAATGAAGAAGCCAACATCCGCCAGACGGTGGAAGCAGCCCGCATGGTGCTGCCCAAACTGGCGCAGACTTGGGAGATCATCCTGGTCAATGACGGAAGCAGAGACGCGACGACGCCGATCTGCGATGAACTGGCCGCGCAATTTCCCGAGGTGCGGGCCATTCACCACATGGTCAACCGTGGTTATGGCGCTGCGCTCAAAAGCGGCATTCTCGCGTCGCAGTATGATTACATTTTCTTCACCGACTCAGATGGTCAGTTCGATCTCCAGGAACTCGAGCATCTTCTTGAGTATGCCGAACATTACGAAATCGTCACCGGATATCGCGGAAAACGCCAGGACCCGCCGCACCGCCTCATCAATGCCTGGGGATGGAAGACGCTCGTTCGGATGGTCCTCGGCGTGAAAGTGCGCGATATCGATTGTGCCTTCAAAATTTTCCAGCGTTCCGTCTTCCATCGGGTTCAAATCCGCGCAGTCGGCGCGATGGTGAATACCGAAATTCTTGCGCAGGCCAACAGCTTCGGAATGCGCATTCACGAAGTGAAGGTAAGTCACTATCCCCGCCGCGCCGGCAAGCCATCGGGCGCAAATCTCCGCGTCATCGCCAAGGCGTTCAAGGAGCTCTTCCGCCTCTGGGGCCAGTTGCGTAAAGTGAGCCACGAACAGGCAGGACTATTTCGGACGGACCAATTGCTGGTCGAATCGCCCGCTTACAATCCGCCAACCGATTACGGACGCATTGCGAAAAACAGAACTGTTCTGACCGCAGTCGCGGTCGATTCGGTCGCGGAGCGAGAAGTCAGCGACGAATGTTTTGCTGATTGAGGCGTTGACAGCCTGACGAGTGCGGCTTGGCTGGCAGAAATGAAACCGGCCACGACGCCGGTTCTGGAGTCGATCAAAAGGCAAAATTCCAAGAAGAAACTGCCTTTAGGAATCGGGAAACCGTTCTCGAACTGAGAAAAATGAGAATGCGACGATTGGCAGAGAAACCAAAACAACTAACCGGCTGGAACCAGAGTGGGTATAGTGAAAATACTGTCCGTTCGTCGCGGACGAAGTGGCGCAGCATCTGCTAAAGTGCCCGCCTGACCCAAATCATGCTTAAGAAGCTTTTCTCGCGATCAACCGCCTCTGAAGTCACCGACCCGATTTCGTCCCAGTCCAACGGGTCCCGCCGACGCGTAATGGTGATCGGACTTGATTGCGCCGCGCCGGAATTGATTTTTGACCGCTGGCTCGACGATCTGCCGAACCTGAAATCGCTCTACCAACACGGTCTCGGCGGCGCGTTACGCTCTTGCGACCCGCCGATCACCGTCCCGGCTTGGTCAGTGATGATGTCGTCCAAGAGTCCAGGCCGACTCGGCGTCTACGGTTTTCGGAATCGCGCCGATCATTCCTACGATCGTTATTCGATCGCCAACTCGCTTGCGATCAAGGAAGATCGGCTCTGGGAAATACTTTCGCGCGAAGGAAAACGTTCGATCGTTATCGGAGTTCCGGGCACCTACCCGCCAAAGCCCCTGAACGGGACGATGGTGACCGATTTCCTCACCCCCGACATCTCCTGCGACTACACCTACCCGCCTGAGTTCAAACAGGAAATCGAGCGCGTCGTCGGTGAATACATTCTCGATGTCCGCGACTTTCGCTCTGGCAATAAGGAAAAAATTCTGGCCGACATTTACGAGATGACGCGCAAACGTTTCGAGCTCGCACGCCATCTTCTCGCGAAAGACGACTGGGACTATTTCATCATGGTTGAGATGGGGACCGACCGCATTCACCACGCGCTGTGGGATAACATGGATCCGGCGCATCGCTTCTACCAGCCTGGGAACAAGTTCGAGAACGCGATCCACGATTATTACCAGGAAGTCGATCGTGAAATCGGCGAGCTCTTAAAATTCGCGGACGCCACGACCGACGTGTTTGTTGTATCCGACCATGGCGCGAAACGAATGGATGGCGGCATCTGCATTAACGAATGGTTGATGCAAAACGGCTATCTGACGCTCAAGGAGCAGCCTTCGAATGCGCTTCCGCTTTCCAAGCTGAGAATCGACTGGGCGCATACCAAAGCCTGGGGCGACGGCGGTTATTACGCGCGCGTTTTTCTTAACGTTGCCGGCCGCGAACCGGAAGGCACGATCGCACCAGAAGATTACGAGAAAGTGCGCGACGAACTGATCGCGGGCTTGAAATCGATTCCCGATGAAAACGGTCGCGACATCGGCACGCAGGTTTATCGGCCCGAAGAATTGTATCGCGAGGTGCGCGGCGTGGCACCTGATCTGATCGTTTACTTCGGTGGCCTTTACTGGCGTTCAGTAGGCACCGTTGGCGGAGGAAAAATCCACACCTTTGAGAACGATACTGGCCCGGACGGAGCCAATCACGCCGAGAACGGGATGATCATCTGGCGCCCGGCCGGTAACTCCACCGGCAAGCAAATCGAAGGTGCGAAAATCACCGACGTTGCACCGACAATTTTGCGTATTTTCGGTCTTCCAATTCCCGCGGACATGGAGGGCAAAACACTTGCCGGTTAAGCGGTGAGTTGTGGCCTAACGATGAAACCGCTACCCAAAAATTTCCTCAGCGAAATTAAAATGGTGCGTGCGCGCACACCTCTGCGTTTGAGTTTTGGCGGTGGAGGCACCGACGTCTCGCCCTACGCTGACACACACGGCGGCTGTGTTTTGAACGCGACCATCACGCGATACGTTTACGGCACCCTGGTGCCAAAGTCGGAGCCCTCCATCGGCTTTCGCTCCTTCGATTACGGCACCGTTGTCTATTGGACGCAGGAGGATCATTTCCAGTTTGACGGTCAAATGGACCTCGTAAAAGGCGTCCTCAAGCGCTTCGACCTCGACAAGCTTCGCGCGGAGGGTTTCGATCTTTTTGTTCACGCCGATGCACCTCCCGGCTCCGGCCTTGGCAGTTCGTCCACTTTTACCGTCGCGCTCATTGGCCTCTTTCGGGAGTTACTCGGTTTGCCGATCACTTCCAACGGTATGGCCAAACTTGCCTACGATATCGAGCGCAACGATGTGGGCATCAAAGGTGGCCGCCAGGATCAATGGGCCGCGGCTTTTGGCGGTTTCAACTTCATGGAGTTTCACGGCGACGAGGTGGTCGTGACGCCATTGCGGCTAAGCGAATACCTCATTAACGAGCTGGAATATAATCTCCTCCTTTGTTTTACCGGCAGTCGCGAATCGCAGCCTATCATCGATAGCCAAATGCAGAGTGCCGAGAGAAAAGAAGCTGAGCCGCTCGCCGCCATGGATCAGGTGAAAGCAATCGCCTACGAAATGAGAAAAGCACTGCTGGCCAGCGATCTCGATCGCTTCGGCGACATGCTTCACGAAGGTTGGATGCAAAAGAAGAAGATGGCCAAAGGGATCACCACGCCGCGGATCGACGAGCTTTACGACGAAGCGCGCAAAGCCGGCGCGATCGGAGGCAAGATCACTGGCGCTGGTGGCGGTGGCCACCTCCTGCTCTATTGTCCGTTCAACAGGCGCCACATTGTAAAGGAACGTCTACTTTCACTGGGCACTTCGGTGACTGACTTCCGTTTCGATCCGGTGGGAATGCAAACCTGGCGAGTTTACAAATGAACACCGGGCAACTCTCAGACCAGCTTCGCTTTACGGAAGCGACCATGGCGTCTAACCTCCCCGCCACATGAAGAAAGCACCCAAGGTAGTTGTCATCGGCTTGGACTCCGCGACTTGGAAGCTTATCCGGCCGTGGATGGCAGAAGGTAGCCTGCCGAATCTGGCGCGCCTCATGAAAGCTGGTGTCTCGGGAACGTTGCAGTCGGTTCTTCCGCCAATTACCCCTCCGGCTTGGACCTCATTCATGACCGGCAAGAATCCCGGCAAACACGGGATCTTCCATTTTGTCGAGACCGAACACGGCGGCTACGCGATGAATTACGCCAACGCGACTTCTCGGCGTTCGCCCACCGTCTGGAAGCTGCTCAATGACGCCGGCTACACCGTCGGAACGATGAATATTCCGTTCACCTATCCACCGGAGAAACTGAACGGTTTTCAGATTTCCGGTATGGACACGCCATCGGAGAAAAGCCCTTTCATTCATCCGCCCGAACTGAAGCAGGAGTTGTTGGAACACCTTGGCGAAATTCAGCTCGATCTTCGTTTCCTCGGTGCAATGACGACCGACGAGCGGCGCAACCAGGTCCTGGCCGAGATGGAAAAGATGGACCTGCAATGGAGCAAGGCAGCGCTCTACCTTCTGGAGAATCATCCCCAGGACGTGATGATGTTTGTCTTCATGTCGATCGACACAGTCCAGCACTACTTCTGGCAACACATGGACAAGGATCATTTCATTCATGATCCGAACCTGAAACCCAAGTTTGGCGACGCAGTGCGCAGAGTTTATGAACGACTCGACGCTGCTACGGGAGATATCGTCAATCGTTTGCCGCCAGATACCACTGTCTTCGTCGTCTCCGATCACGGCGGAGGCCCAGTCGTGGACCGGACGATCTTTCTCAATCGTTATCTCGCTCAGCTCGGCCTTCTAAGTTATCAAAAAAATGCGGCCGCGCCCCTGCGCACTCTTGGGAAGAAGGCCATGCGTGCTACCTTTGCCGCTTTGCGATCCACGCTCACCTCACGTCAGAAGAGCAAACTCGCTGAGCTTTTCCCAAAGCTGCACAAACAAAGTGAGATGTCCTACTCCGCCTTCACCAGCATCGATTGGAGCCGGACCAAGGCCTATTGCAGTGAAGTCCTTGCCTCACCTCCGAGCATCTGGATCAATCTCAAGAGCGTTAAACCTCAGGGCATTGTCGAACCAGCAGACTACGATGCGCTCGTCAGCACGATCATTGCGAAACTGGGTGAGCTAAAGGACCCGCGCTCGGGCAAGCCCGTGATTAATCGGATTTATCGCCGCGATGAAGTCTTTCACGGCCCCTTCGCCAACGAAGGCGCCGACCTTATACTCGATTGGTGGAGCGAGAACAGTCTCTTTTCCACCCAGCCCAGTTTTCCCGAGGATAGCCACAAACCTGCACTCGTTATTCGCGAGCACAAACCTTCGGATGTTTCCGAATGGGGTGGCACCCATCGCCTCGACGGCATTCTAGTTGCACGCTCGCCGGTCTTCCAAGCAGGCACCGAAATTAAAAAACCTCGTCTCATCGACATTGCTCCAACTATCCTGCACTCGCTTGGAGTGGCAGTTCCGGAAGATATGGATGGCCACGTCCTGGTCGATGCATTCCGGCCTGAGTTTCTTGCCACACACCCCATCCGCTCCGGCGCCGCTTCTGGCGTCACGGGAGGCGATCGTTCGACCGGCTACACCGAAGAGGAATCGGCCAAGGTCGAGGAGCGCCTGCAAGCTCTCGGCTACGTGGAGTAACTAACGACTCAATTGCAACCTATGTTTGAAAACATTCGCGCTGATCTTCACCGCAAGACTACCGCTTACGGCGTCCGACCGGAAGACCAGACATTCTTCCGCAAACGAATTACGCCTTTCCTCGAATTCGGGACCTTCGCAGTTGTCGTCTACCGCTTCGGCTCCTGGGCTTACACGGTTAAAATTCCAGTTATCCGGCAAATCCTGATCATTCTCTACCTTTTCGTTAACGTCGCATGCATGTGGATTACCGGCATCCATATTGCGCGGGAAAACAAGATCGGACCCGGCCTCGTCATTCATAACTTTTGCGGCATCCTTGTTCTGGCGAATAGCATCGGACATAGCTGCACGTTTAACCAGGGAGTCAGCATTATGAACGTGCGGGGAGTCGGCCGCGCCACCATCGGCAATAACTGCTATTTCGGCGCTGGCTGCAAGGTCGTTGGCGCGGTTACGATTGGCGACAATGTCGTCGTGAGCGCTAATTCGGTCGTGTTAACTGACGTGCCAAGTGGGGCCACCGTCTTGGGCGTGCCGGCTCGAGTTATCTCACGAGAAGCCACCAGCGCCTATCTCAAGAATCCTGTTATGCCGGTGACAGAGAAGGCCCCGACGACAATTGCCCCGTGACTAACGACCATAAAAAGCGGAGACGAAAGAAGCGCTACGCCATAGCAATGGTCGCGGCTTGTCCATTCCCGGCTAATCATGGCTCGGCTGCGAGCATCCGTGAAATGTCGGATACCCTTACCGACATGGGACACGACGTGCATATCGTTACCTATCCGACTGGCCAGGAAGATATCCGTGTTCGCCGGGCAAAGGTTCATCGCACAGCGCCTTTTCGGCCGGAGACAAACGCCAAGGTAGGTCCTTCATCGGAAAAATTCGGGCTCGATTTTCAGCTTCTGCGGCTGCTGCTCCGGGTTATTCGCCGTGAGCGAATAGATATCATTCATGCCCATAACTACGAGGGTGCGCTGGTCGGGATCGCCGCGAAATTTCTGACGGGTCGCCCACTCCTCTATAACGCGGTGAACCTGATGACCGATGAGTTAGCCGGCTATCGTTTTATCCGCCCCGCCTGGCTCGCGCACGGGCTCGCCCACTTTCTGGATTGGTTTACGCCAATCTTTCCGAATCATATCACGGCCGTGTCACCAGAGTTAAAAGATTGGTTCATTCAAAACGGCGTTTCGGCAACGAAAGTGGATATGGTGCCTGCGGGAATCGAGCCGGAACTGTTCGCTAACCCGCAGCCGGAAAAGTTCCGCGAGAAATATCAACTCAACGGTCGACCGGTAGTTATGTATACTGGTGTGCTCAATGCCTTTCAGCGTGTCGATTACCTTTTGCGGGCCTTTGCGGTCGCTCTGCGCGAGAAACCAGATGCTCTTCTTCTGGTCGTTAGTCCATTAGTCTCCGAGACCCATGAAAGAGCGTACAGGAAACTGGCAGATGAGCTTGGCATATCCTCTTCCGTCATTTGGATTTCGCCCCACTTGCTCGAAGATCTGCCCAGCTATCTCGCCCTGGCTGATGTTACAGTTGTGCCGCGCCCGGAATGCCCTGGTCATCCTGTGAAATTGTTGAATTACATGCTGGCCGGAAAACCGGTGGTGTCCTTTGCCGGCGGTGCCAAAGGTGTTCGCCACTTGCACGATGCCTACATCGTTCCAAACCATGACGTGGAGGCTTTAGGACGAGGTATCGTCAAACTGTTGGAGGATCGAAAGCTGGCGGAGGAAATGGGCGCAAGGGCCCGCGCCACTGTTCTGGCCGAGTTCGATTGGCGCCAGATCTGCCGTAAGATCGAACGCATTTACGACCAACTTCTCGGCTTCTCACCTGTGCCAGCCGCCACACCGGACGAACCCGTTTCTGCGGCTCAGCCTTATTATTTAGCCTCGACAACTTCCGGGCCGCCGCCTAAGAACACCACACCTTCGATGCCGTCAGCTCAATCTCACTCATAACTATGGAAACCAAAACTGAACGCGCGGATCAACCACGCCGGCCCGGACCGGGCGAACCTAGCCATTCGCTCGACCTCCGAAATGAAGAGATCGCATTGGATTATCTTCTTTGTCATTTGCCTTATCCTCGGGATACTGGTTTTTGCCACTGTCGTCCATGTCATCGACACGACGCCTTCCCGCGCACGTCTGGTCAACGCCCCCACACCGGTTGAAACCGTTCCGGTGCGACGTCAGAACCTGGACGAAGTGATCGGCGGCAGCGGCGCCATCGAGCAGGCGCAAACCGTGCAACTTACCAGTCAGGTTACCGCACAGGTCTTGGAAGTGCCGGTCAAAATTGGAGACATCGTAAAAAAGGGAACTCTCCTCGTGCGCTGGGATGATCGCCTTATCCAGGCCACGCTGGAAGCAAACCGCCAATACGTTGATGCCGCCAATATTAAGATCAGGGATGAAACCCACCAGGTGCAGCGTTACACCGCGCTCGAGAAGAAAAATATGGGCACTCCGTTGGAGTTAGAAAAGAGCGAAATGGCGCTGGCCGACGCCAAGGAGGCCCTGGCTAAAGCGACGCTCGACCTGCGCCAGGCGGAACTTGATCTCGAGCACGTCAAGATGGCTGCCTCGCTCGACGCCATCGTTCTCGAGCGCCTGGTGAATCCAGGTGAAAACACGCATCGTGATCAGTTGGTGATGAAAATCGGCGCCCTGGCCAACGTTCTTTTCGCGGCCAAGATGACTGAGGAAAAAATGCATTCCGTTCATCTGGGTCAGCCGGCGGAGGCCAGCTTTCCTGCTTTCCCCAGTGAGCGCTTCCAAGGTAAAGTCGTTAAGATAGATCCTAACATCGATCCTATAACTCGTACCTTCACGACTTACATCGAAATAAAAAACAGCGACTTTCGCCTCAAGCCCGGACTTTCCGGTTTTGCCCGCATCCGCCGCTCAGCCAAGGATGTCTTGGCGGTTCCCAGTATTGCAATCATGAATGCTTCCGGGGAACAAGCCTCGGTCTTCGTCGTGGATAATGGCGGGCACGCCACTCTGCGCAAGGTTCGCCCAGGCGTCATCGTCGATGCCATGACGGAAGTTCGCGATGGGTTGAAGGAAGGGGAGAAGGTTGTCACCGTCGGTCAGTTATACCTAAATAATAATGATAAAGTCCGTACTACAGATAAGTCGCTCGCGAAATAGTTTCGTCGTCGGGCTGGTCTCATTATTGGTTTTCACCTCCCAAGTCCTGGCGGAGGAAAGAGGCACTGTCGACACTTCTCGTGCCCTGACTCTGCGCGATTGTATCTCATTGGCCCTCGGCGAAAGCCCTGAGCTGGAGGCAAGTCGCATGGAAGTGGCGCAAGCTACCGAAGAAGCTCGCGCTCAGCGTGACCAGATGCTGCCTCAGATTAAGGGACAATACGGCGCGACCTGGTTCGCTGGGAGTCCTACCAGTAAGTTCGGGGTGGTCGGTGAAAGTGGAATCGCAATTATTCCCAACCCGGATCGCCCGACAAAAAGCCAGAGTGTCAGCGGCGCTGGGTCGAGACTTCTTCCGCACAGCTTTCTTATCCTCTTTTTCGCGATGGCAGTATCATGGGTTTGAACACCGCCCCGGCTGAGGCGAGTAAGTTAGCTCGCAGAAAAAACCTCGCCTGGACGACCCGCGTGCACCGCGAAGAAGTAATCTCACGCATAACCATCGCCTATATTAGTACGGTTGCTGCCATTAATCGCTCCGGTTATGCCGAACGCCGCGTCAACCTTCTGCGCCGAGAAGTCAATATCACCGAGGAACAGCAGAAGCAGGGCTTATCGCTGCCGATTGATCTTAAACTCGCCCGCAGCCAGCTTAGCGGCGCGGAGACTCTTTCCAAAATCCTTCGCCAGCAAGCCGTGGCGGGCAGAATTGATCTGGCCAAGGCTTTGGGGTTTGATTCAGCTGACGAGCTCCATCTTTCCAGTGAGTTACCTGAACCTCCCGAACCACCTAGCGCCGAGGAGTTACTCGGTCCCGGGCTAAATGAGCATCCCAAGGTTCAAGCCCAAAAAGCGTTGATCGATGAAGCTCGGCAAGACTACCTATTGGAACGTTACCGGCTTTATCCCTCCGTGAATCTCAACGGTTCGGCGGTCCATATCGACGACTTTGGCAGCAACGGCGCTGAGGCTTACACCGGTACCGTCAACGTCAACGTTCCGATCTTCGACTTTGGAGCGCAGATGCATACTACCCGCGGAGCATTAGCCAAGTTTCAGGCGCAACGTGCTCAACTGGGCGCCGTGGCCAACGATGTGACTTATGGGATCCTGCTTATTTACCAGAGCATTTATGTCTTGAGTCAAAATATTCTTTCCCTTGAGGACGAGGTGGCCAAGGCGGATCGCGATTATCAGGTCACGAGCTCACAACAACAACAAGGTATTTCCACCCCGCTGACGGCAGTCGAAAAGGAATTGCACTTTATTGCCAAGCGCGACGATCTTGAAGGTCAGAGAGTTCGTCGACTTGAGCTTTACTCTGAGTTGCAAAAGGCTGCCGGCGGCGCTTGGAAGTGGGTTCAATGAAGCAATCGCAGCGGATCGTTAAGAACGCTGTCCTTGGGATCGCAGCGGGAGTTATCGGTGGCGCAGTCTATCTCGCCACCACCATCGCGATCGCGCGTAACCACAGCGTAAGTCTCGTCGAATTTGGTGAGTACCAGTGGGTGCTGGCTTTTGCCATGATCGCCCAACTGGTGGCCGACTCTGGTCTGCCAAGAATGATGATTCGCGAAATCGCGAAGGATCCGAGCTGTGCCGGGTCGATCACAGGCGCCGCGCAAGGGCTGATTTGGTTCCTCTCAGTCATTATGCTCGCCATCGTCGGCGTGATCGACATTTTCCTGCCTCACATTACTCATGGTGGCCGCGACCTGCAGATCGCGATCCTTCTCATGACCCTTGCGACGCTGGCTACATTTCACGCCGCAGGTTATAGCGCGGTCTTACGAGCCTTTGAAGACAATGAGCTGAATTACTTTGGCTTTATCGCGCAAAAGGTGCTGCTCCTCATCTTCATTGTGATCATGCTGCACTTTAAGTTTGGGCTGCTCGGCTTTGTCTGCGCACACCTGATTTCCAACCTCACTTTGTGGGGTTTCTATCACGTTGTGGTCGTGCGCCTTTACACCAAAGTGAAACTGCGCGTCGACTGGCCGCTTTGGAAGGAACTCTTTTTCACCGCAATTCCCATGGGTGGAGGAGTTATGCTGCGGCAATTAGCTTTGCAGATCGACATCTTTATTCTCGGGCTCATGACTAACATGCAGACCGTCGGCCTTTTCGGCGGACCTTATCGCTTGAGTTGGTCCATGCGCCAAATCCCGCAAACTCTCTCTTTACCCCTCTATCCGCTCTACTCGCGCACGGCGCATTTTTCACCGTCCCGCTTTGGCGAAGTTTATCGCCAGAGTGTGAAATTCTTCATGTTGCTTAGCGTGCCTTTCGCTGTCTTTTTCATTGTCTGGGCTAAGCCACTTCTCACTCTGGCTCTTGGCGCACGATTTCTGCCCGCGCTGCCCGCGATGCAAATGCTCGGTCTGGGATTGATTCCATTTTTCGTCTCGACGCTTTTTCAATATCTCTTTGCCGCACTGGATGAGCAAAAGAACTTCTTTATCAGCACGCTGATTGGTTCGGTCTTGCGCGTTGGGCTTCTGATCGCTTTGATCCCGCGCAATGTTTACGTCGGACCAGCCTTAGCCTTTGTTTGCTCGGAAGTAGTGGTCGTGGGCCTGTGGATTTATCAGCTGAGCAAAATGGGTTATCGCCTGAGTTTTAATCAAGTCTTTCTCCGGCCACTCTTAGGCGGGATCGCGATGGTCCTTCTCCTTTATACGACAAAGAACTCACCTATCGTCTGGCAACTGGGC
The DNA here is from genome assembly GCA_963786175.1 of uncultured Verrucomicrobiae bacterium. Taxonomy (GTDB): domain Bacteria; phylum Verrucomicrobiota; class Verrucomicrobiia; order Chthoniobacterales; family UBA10450; genus JAICXG01. The sequence goes on from CAWAYD010000009.1 coordinate 257,311, forward strand.
GCCGCGGTCCTGGCTATGGTGGTTTATGTCTTAGTTCTTCTCGCCCTGCGCACTTTCTCTGCCGATGAGATCAAACAAGCGCGTGAAGGGGTCGCCTTTATCTCTCCCTTCATTGAATCCTGGGCCAAGAAACTTCGCCGCGACCCGTGAAGGTTCCCAAACGTCTTGTTTCCTGGTGGGAGCGCCTGATTCGTTGGGCGGAATGGATCGCCGATTTCTTGCGCAATTACTTTCTTCTCCTTGTTGGGAGCGTCCTTGTTGTGGGTTCGTCCGTCCTAAAGTGGGTGCAGTTTCCGCTTAGCCATAATTTATCGGGACTAAGATTCTCTCTCTTGCACGATCCCGGCATTACGGCGCATATCAGCCCTTTTTCTGTTGGGGCAATCGGAGTGATAGTCCTTGCGGGAGCACTTACCTTTTGGCGGAAGAAGTATTCCCTTTTAGCTCTCGGCGCCGCCGTTCTGCTTATGCTCTGGGCGATCGTACCCGCCCAAATCGCCTTTCGCGAGCCTTCGATGCTTCGGCGACTTTCCTACGAGTTACAAGCTGCACCAGAGCTGAATGTGTTTGCCAAGGATTACCTGCTGCAAAACTACGGCACGCCGGAATTAGTTCCGACGCGACTTATTCTTTACACGGCTTGGGGCCGGCTATCGGGTGCGTGGTCTTTCCTTCGTCTTGGCTGGTCTCTGTTTGGTATTGGAGCGCTCCTCATTGCCTGCTATGCCATTGCCAGACTTCCCGCCGCGAAGCTGTCAACCGCTTTAACTCTACTTTGTTTACCCTTGGGAGCGCTTATTATTCTCCTTATCCCGCCGGCGATTGGGCAGCATTATTATAGCGCAGGTCTCCTGGCCAAGACCGAAGGGCATAATCAGGACGCAATTGCGGATTTTCGACGAGCCATGCGCTGGGATAGCTGGCATGCCGGTGATATCGAACTTTACGCTACCATCGGACAGCTCCAGAAACAGGCCGGGATAGACTTTAATTCACCGGAGCGGCACATCAGTCGGGCCATCGAATTTCGCGACGCAAGTGAGTTTGAACCGGCGATGTTTGAATTCGGCAGGGCCGCCGAGGCTGGCGGTGCCCTGGCGGAGACGGCACGGCGTGAGGCGGCGTTGACTCGCATTAACTACGGCATTGCTTTGTATCGTGACGGGGCAGTGGGAAGTGCGGTCTCTAATTGGCAACGTGCGATTGCCGAAGATCCAACCCAAATCTACGCGCTGCCCTATCTCGTCCGCGGTTACTATGACATCGGTCGTTACCAGACTGGAATCGCAATCGCCAACCGGTTGATCGATCTCATTCGCGACCACAATTTTGCCGTAGCCAATGTTTATTCGATGGTCGGAGACTGCTATGCAAAACTCGGAGACGACGCGAATGCGCGTAAGTATTACAACTTATCACTTACTTCTGATCCGATTCTGAATTATTGGGCACTCACAGGTTTGGCAGGGAAATAGAAATGGAACGAAGGACGTTAAGAGAAGAAAGCTTCACGCCGCAAGCTCTACGCTGGTCGTGGGTTCTTGTTATCGTTTGCGGTCTGCTGCTCGGTTATTACTTCCTGCGGACTTACGGCCAGCCGTTACATCGGCAGTATCAACTGGACTTTGGCGCGGCCAAGTGGATTGAGCCTCCAGAGAAAGAGGCGCCCGAGGGCTACTTCCGCAAAGAGATCTATCTATCCAGTTTGCCAGAGGAGGCATGGATAGAAATCGCAGGCTCGGATAACTTCGGCCTTTTTGTTAACGGCCGCACACTCGGCGATGTAACCTCCGAAAAGAGTTATATCACCGGAATCTATGATATGAAGCATGCGCTGCATATCGGAACGAATGTGGTCGCCGTCTCCGTCTCGCGCACTTCTTATCCAGCGCCTGCTCAGATGCTCCTTCGCGCTCAAATCACCGAGTCAGGAGGTGCGGTCAAAACGATTCTTTCGGACGAAACGTGGAGAGCGGCTAACCGTACGGGTATAGTCATGGGCTCGGAGGATTGGAAGTCGCATTATGTCGAGGACGAGCTGTGGCCTAAGGCGCGCCTTTCACCGTTAAACACCGAACGCGTCTCACTTCGTTGGGTGGATGTCAATCCGCGTCTTCTTCAGTTACCGCCGATTGGGCATTGGATTATGTCCGAAAATGCCAGTCCACAGTCGGTTTTCTCGACCTCTATCCGAGCAGAGGACGACAAGCAGGAGACATGGATCCAGGTAGCATCGTCGTCCGGAGCTCTCGACCTGGCTGTGAATGGGAATCTCATTACGGTGGCCAGCACTGCTGTAGCGGGAAGCAAGACGCTTCCCCACCTTGCAGAAGCGACACCGACACCGACCGCTAACCCGGGAGAAGTTGCCGAAGGGGAAGCGGCACTGCCACCGTAGAAAGGCTCGCCTTTCACGCTCGCCACCCTTTCAGCCTACGATATCAGTTATTGGATTAAGCGAGGCTCCAATAGCATCGTCGCCGCGGTGCGAAGCGATTCTGTCCCAGCGGCACTGTTCGCTAACGGCTTTACCGTCGGGACGGATGGAAATGTGCAGAGGTTTTCGAGCGGTGCGGCATGGTGGATGGGAGCAGAACCCGAGGTGGAGCACACCGGTCCTAATCCGCACCCAATTGAGATTGGAAAGGATGGGACTGCCCCATGGGGTTATCTTCCACAAGAATTGGGTCGCCCGCTCGACCGCTCGGGGCTGGCGACGTTCGTTAAATCCTGGACGATCGTTCTTTTGACTCTTGGCTTGGTTGTTGCCATCTGGTTGATCGTCTCGGCCTTCGTTGCCGGCTGGCGAAAGGAGTCGCTGACAAATGCCATGTCTCGCGACGCTCTCCTCCACGGTCCCGTCGCGGTAGCATTGCTCTTCCTGTGGTTGCCTAACTTCGATCCCCGCTTCCCCGACGAATGGTCCTTTCGTCCCGTCATTACGGTAGGAGCTCTGGCGGTTCTCCTTCTGCTTCGCCTCACCCATCTCTTTGTCGACTCATGGACGCCAGCTATGACTCGGGCCAGAGTGGAGAGGGCCAAGGAAAAAGCGAATTGGGAATTGCGCAAGAATCATGCGCGAGAAGTTGTCTCAAGCCGGCTGCGTCTGCCTCAACTCTTCGAGATACCTTTCGCACGCTTCCTGCCTTACCTGATTCTAGTGGTTATCCTCTTCCTCGGATTTAGTCTGCGCTACCACAATCTTGGAGACATGTCCTTTGACCATGACGAGATGGGATTGGTCTCCAAGTCCAACGGTGTCTTTAAACTCGGTTTTCCATACACGATGTTTGCTGGCCAGGTCCGTTGGATAACTACCTACGAGGCTGTGCCCTATCCACTCGCCGTCTCCGGCAAGATTTTTGGCTATTCTGAGTGGTCGATGCGGCTTCCTTCCTGCCTCATGGCGACGATGTGCATTGGCGTTATCGGTCTCATGAGCACGACGGCTCTTTGATTGGCGGACTGGACTATTCGCAGCCTTCATCTACGCTTGTCTCCCGTTGAATATCCGCTGGGGACAGAATGCGTTCTATCTGAGCCAGTGTCAGCTCATGGCAATGCTAACCTTTTGGTTTTTTTACGAGGCAATTCGTCATCGTCCTTTTCATCGAAAATTCCTAACCGCAACCGCCGTCGCATTTTGTTTGTCGTATCTTTCGTGGGAAGGAACGGGATTTATTCTTCCTGCGTTGTTCTTGGGCTTGTTTGCCATTCGCTGGGGTGAATGGTGGTGGCTAAAGCAGTTTCACCTGTATCGGTGTCTCTTCTTTATGGGTGCGGTCGTCGTGGCGCAATATTGTTCGCGAATGATCGCGGGCGCATCTTACCTTCAGGTCGGTTCTGGTCTTTCCAATCTAACTGGACCGTCGCTCTTCTTGATCGCTCCTGGTTATCAGCCGATGTTCTACGTCGACAAATTACTCCTGTCGGAGAATCACGTTTTCTTCACCCTCATGATCCTCGTCGGGCTGCCGTTTTGCTGGAGGCATCTCGGCTTCCGCTACGTCATTGTATCACTGGCAACGCTTTTCGTCCTTCACACCAATTTCCTAGCTGCTCTTTCACCACGTTATTGTTACTATTTCCAACCACTGGTCATCATGGGTGGCGTAGCTGCAACGATTATGCTTTACGATCGTGTTCTCGCACTCGACCCATCAGGCGGGCGACTCAGGTATCGGTCGCCTTGCGGCTCATGCCACTGGCATCGGTCTACTCGTTCTCCTCTTCGTGCAGAGCAATGAGTCTAGTCATGAAGGAGTATCTGCTTTCCAGCACTGGAGACGCGCCTGAAATGATGACTCGCATGGGGACTTATCGCTACGATTACCGGGGCGCGGCGCATTACGTGATGGATCACGCCCGCGCCGGGGACGTCATTCTCCCGGGAATTCCGCACGTTTTTGACTACTATGCGGGCATGAATGGGAACTACTTCCTGGATACTCTTTTCAGTTCCAAGGTTCCTTACGATCAGACTTTTGATGAGCCGCGCTTTGCCGACAAGTTCAGCGGCCTGGCTGTAATTCGCAATGTAACTGAATTGAGAGACGTTGTTAGTCGCGCGGGAAGAGTCTGGGTTGTTTTCGCACCCTACGCCTCCTTCGAGAAGCTAGATAGCCCGGCAGTGCTGGACTACATTCACAAGAACGGAAAAACCGAGTTTGAGAGTTATCGCGCGAAGGTGATGCTTATCCAAGCAGCGCAAACGGCTCCGACTGTCGCGCAATCGCCTTAGATCGCGGAGTAAACGCGATTGGCTGCCTTGCGTGCAGCAGCGCGCACGGCAGAAAGCGTCGCTTCAATCGTTCCCTGGGAACGATTGCGGGCGTATTTCAGCTCCGCTGCGATACGGGATACTGTCTTCCCTCTGCTTGCTCACCGCCGATACAAACAGACGGCTGGCATGCTCGTAAAGGGCTACGTCAAACCGGTTGCGTTCGCGGATTAGTTCTAGTGTGGGACCGGAAAGATCCCCCTGCTTAGGTCGAGAACGAGTCACATTAAAGCTGGAATAAGAGCGAAGCTGCCAGCCAAACCGCAGCTTCATTAGCGCCAGACTTTCTTCGAACCGCTCCGATAAACCGACGACACTAAAGTAGCGATCGAGGTGATCGATAGCTTTCTCCAGGATCTCCTGGTACACGGCGAATGGTAATCAGCTCCAGCGATGATCTTGCATTGCACATTGTCACGCGTGGAGCGCCGCACAAACTCTTCCAGGGTCCATTTTTCCCGGCGAAACTTCCAGTAGAGAGGATGCAGCTTATAGGTGCGCATAAAAAAGAACGCCGATAGGACACGTTCGATTGGATCGCGTAAAACGGTTATGTAAGTGGAAGACTGGGGAAGGACCTCATGCAACCCGAAGAGCATATGTCCCTTGAACATTCGGGTTCGACGCAAGCGACTCTCGGGAAGGTTGCGCAAATGCGCCGCGGACCACGCAAAGAGCACCGGATCGACTGAATACATCTCCGGGAGTTTGTATTCCCATTCGATAAGACGATTGAGAGTGGTCCCAGCGGTCTTCGGCACGTGAAGAAAAATAACGGCCTCCCGGTTCCGCGAGAACGACTTGGTCAAAACCTCGCCCGGCTTAGCGGACGGCATAACTGCTGTTTCTAATGTACGTGGACTCATCAGCGCTCTCGATATTTCCCTTCCGCGATTAGCTTTTTCTTATAAGCGTCGTATCCAAGATTCCCAGCCTCCTGCCAGGCCCTGGCTGCCTCAGTCGAGAGTACTAGCACTCAACCCATCGCCATGCCACAGTTCCCAGTATTCGGCATTGGCATGGACGAGGTTGAGCGCTGCCATTTCGGGCGAGCCCATGCGACCATCTTGACCATTCAAAGCAGCCAGACTTTGAAAACCGTGGTGTACCCGGTCATGATACTTCTGCACCAGGTCATAAGTCATTACCCCGTTGTCCTCCTTGCGCCCGGTTAACTGGCAGCTTTGGATGGAAAAGCGTTCAGGATATCTCGATAGACCATAGTCAATGATTCGCTCTTGAAACGAAGGTGGAAGGTCCAAGACCTTGGAGAGATGAAGTGAAATTTCCTGCCTCGGAAAAGCTGATCCCCAGACGTCGATGAACTTTTTGTAAACGCCTAATAACTCCGAACCATAATCGCCAAGCGCACGCCAGCGTGCAATCTCACCTCGACCCTTAGGAAGATGCATTTCGGCACTCATGAAGTTGGCGCAGGTTAAGACAACACTTACGCACAAAGGATCGTCCCTGTACCGATCGCCTAACTGCTTAATTATCCGGGAAAAATCGTTCTGATAAATTGAATCCCAGGGCACAGGTACTCTGATTTTCGAACCAAAGTCCGCGCGATGAGGGTTTCCCACCTCGGTTTCGAAAGCCTTGGCGCCGTCGGAAAAAACAAAGTCCGGCGTGAATGCTCCGGGCTTAAGACAAAGCTGGTACTTCACGCTGTTGCGGTGGAATATTGCGACAGTCTTGTCGATGGCTTCGAAATTGGGTCGATCAGAAACCTTCTCGATCTGGTCCCAGGGGATATGCAGACAAACTCCACTTAGATTGTGGTTTTGACGGAGCTGCGAATCGAGTTCATCCCGGTCCCGTTGATTGACCGGTAGCTTCTGCATAACCCATAGGCCGGTCCGAATCGGCTTACCTGCTGGCGCCGCAAACAAGGGGCGGGCGATCAAGATTACCGCAAGGATAGAAAGCCCCGCCGTGAGGCTCCGATGATATCTCGTGCGCATCATACGGCGGAAGCAACCTTGGTTAACAGAAATCGTCCTGCGCTCATGGCGGAGTTATACCAGTTTTCCACCGGTTTGGGCCGGGAAAGCGTACGCAGAGTGTTCACTGTTTCTTCGACTTCGGCCCTTCTCTTATCAACCGCAGCTTGGAATAGCTCGTTACCAAAACGGTAAAGCTCCAAATCCATTTGATTGTGTTCCTTGATTAACTCGATTGCCGCTGGATCCACCTGCGAGCGCGTCTTTGTCACCTTGCGATTTTCATAAAAGGGAATCTGCCAGTCGAAACTGAGAGCGGCGAGGGCAAGACTCTCTTCAAAACGCTCGCTAATACCTACAACACTAAAGGAGTTAACCAGGTTTTCCTTGGCGAGATCGAGAGTTCTGGGTTCGCACTTATCGGCCTTGATTCCCGCAATCATAGCGGTTTGCAGATTTTGGCGATGAGGAATTAGACGAAGGAATTCCGGAACCGTTAACTGTTCTCCCTTCACCTTGCGGTGCAAAGGATGAAGTGGCCGGCGTTGAATAAAAAAGTAAGAAGAAAGCAGGCGCTTAACAGGATCGCGAAGCATGGTCAGATAGGTTGCGCCCTGCGGGAGCAAAGCGTGCAGGCCGTAATAGCAATGGCCCCGCACCATACGCAGACGTCGCCGGCGTTCTTCCGGCAATTGCCGGAGCCTTTCCGCCGTCGCGCGGATACCGTAGGGATCAATCGTAAAGATTGAGAGGGGGTTATACTGCCATTCAATAATCCGGTTGAGAGTTGTTCCGGCGGTCTTGGGAATGTGAAGGAAGATAATCGCGCGCTGGTCCATTTCTCAAAGGTAGAAGGATTTGATAAGGCCTAAATTTGGTAAGAACTAATTATCTTCCGTTATCCTGGCTGCCGCTGTTCCTCCCGCGGCTGTGACGTCGTGGGTTTGTCGATGTGCCGCGATTAAGTAAGCGCCGTCGCCGGGACCGATTCGCCGCGGCGCTTAGCCAGCAGGCGACGCATCGTAATTCGCGACTGATTATTTCGGACTATCTCCCCGTAAACTCTGCCGGCGAAGAGATCTGTGATATCATCCTGATGCGGACCGGACGCCATCCGGGTGAAAACGAGTGGGTATTCCCAGAAGGTATCGATGACGTCACGGATCGCGTCCTGGCCTTCTTTGGTCACGGCCATATAATCGGCGAAGGGATTACCATTGTTTCCACCCTCTTCGCCGAGGTGTTTCACGATAGCCTCGGCCGCGAATTCGCCTTCACGCATCGCTAGGAAAACGCCAAAAGAGAAAATCGGATCGGTAAATTCGTGTGAATCACCAACGCAGATAAAGCCCTTACCGGCATAGTCAGAGATCGAATAGGAATAACTGGTGATCGTGCGGACCTCTTCGACAAAGGAAGTGCTCGTCACGCGACGAGTAAGCTCTGGGTTCAAGCTCATGATTTCAGAGCGCAGATATTCCGTCTTATCCATCCCTTGCTTTTTGAAGTGAGTGGCTGGGGCGACGATGCCCACGCTAATCAACCGCGGACTAAGGGGAATTGTCCAGCCCCAGTGATCACGCTCTTTGTAAAAGATCAGTGTGTTGCCGAGGGCTTTTGATGGCTCGGTGCCGGTGTCCAACACCATATCCTCGATCTGAGAAAAAACGGCGATTTGGTTGCCGTAGCCACCTTTTACCTTGGGACCCGTCACGCCCCGGTTGGCGAGAAAAGTTCCCTGACCCGAGCAGTCCACTAGGATGTCACAATAAAGCTTATCCAAAGCTCCGCTCTTCGTCCGGATTTGGACACCAACCACACGCCCGTTTTCCTGAAGCGGCGCGACGGCGTCGCAGTCCATGTATTCCGCGCCACGCCCGCGCGCCGCATCGAGGAGAATCTTGTCGAAGCTGCTGCGCGTTACCGACCAAGTCGAGTTTGGCTGCATCTCGTTTGTCTCGGGACAACGCTTTTTCACCTCCACCCAAAAGGGAACGCCGCGCGGATTGAAAACATTCACGCCGTATTTGACCGGATAATTTTGTGCGGCCAGCTCGCTGTCGAGATCAAGTTTGCGAATGCCGTTGCCGCATTCGCCGCTCAGCGATTCACCAATATGGAAGCGCGGAAAGCTTTGGCGCTCGATAATGAGCGGCGTTATTCCCGACTGCATGAGATAAAGGGCGGTGGCCGATCCTCCCGGACCGCCTCCGATGATAATTGCTGGTCGTTTCTTCATGAAAAGCTTCTGCTTCGAGATGGCGAGACTACGCTTATGACTGGATCATTTTTGTAGATTTTGGGCCGCGAGCGCTGTCGATCGATCAGATGGCAATAACATTCGGTTGCCAAACAATGATCAAAACGTGAGCTGCTCCTTACCTTACAATCAGCCGGACGCACACGGGTGAAGCTTTCTGCAAAATCGCGACCGATCTATTGAAAGCTTAATAAAGATTCCGCCTGACTGTCAACCCGCACGCTTCGAATAAGCATGTGAGCCCGGATCCGCGAGGTCCAGCGGTCGTGCTTTTCCATGCCTCAACGGAAAGCAGGTTTTCGGCCGCGAACCGTCGACGGGCCCATGCTGCAGTAAAGATTCTGGCTCGGTCGCGTGGTAATTGCTCTCGGTGATAAGCATGCCACAATTGCTTCGCCAGCCAGCTCTCAGGCCTTAACGACCATGGCGTATCTTTTACATCAACTGCTCACGGAAAGCGCGCGGCGGCAGCCGGACGCGGAAGCTGTTCGCCTTCTGGATCAGGCGCTCACTTACGGGGAATTAGAGCGACTCAGCAATCGCGTTGCTCACGCGCTCATCGCGCATGGCGTGGCGCCGCGCGATCGCGTCGGCGTTTACCTTCACAAGTCGCCTTCCGCAATCGCCGCGATTTTCGGAATCATGAAAACCGGTGCCTGTTACGTCCCTGTGGATGCAAATGCTCCCGGAGCGCGTTTGCAGGAGATTGGGCGGCAGTGCGGCTTTCGCGCCCTGATTACCAGCGACGTGCTTTATCGGAAACTGGGTTCGTCCTTTCACGATGACTGCCCGGTAAATGCAATCTTTTTTGTCGATCAGGCGCCGCAGAGCCCATCTTCAGTTCCAGCGCTCACTTTTGCGAACGACCTCGGACAATTTCCGGAGAACGAGCCAGGCGTGCTGGTGATCGATCACGATCTCGCCTATATCCTTTTCACCTCCGGCTCTACCGGCGTTCCAAAAGGCGTCATGCTCTCGCACCTCAACGCGCTGACATTCGTGAATTGGGGGTGCGAGACCTTCAACGTCACAGAGAAAGATCGGCTTTCGCAGCACGCTCCTTTTAATTTCGATCTCTCGGTCTTTGATATCTACGTCGCAATCAAGGCAGGCGCATCGATTTCGCTCGTGCCGGAAGGACTTTCCGTTTTCCCACTTCAGCTTTCCTCCTTTATCCAGGATCAAAAAATCACCATCTGGTATTCCGTTCCCATGGTTCTCACCCTTCTCCACCAGCGCGGAAAGTTGGAAGAGCGCGACTTGTCCGCGTTGCGTTGCGTGCTTTTCGCGGGAGAAGTTTTTCCCACCAAACACCTCCGCGCGCTTCTGCAAAAATTGCCTCACCCGCGCTACGCAAATCTCTATGGACCGACCGAGACGAATGTCTGCGCGTGGTATGAGGTCGGGCCTATCGCGTCAGATGACACCGCCTCGATTCCGATCGGAAAAGCTTGCGCCAACACCGACCTCATTCCGATCAATGCCGATGGAAAACGAGTCGTGACGACTGGTGAAGAAGGCCTCCTCTATGCGCGTGGCTCCACTGTCATGCAAGGTTATTACGGGCGGCCCGAGGCAAGCGCCGCTGGTTTCATTTCCAATCCTTTCGCCGACGGCCGCGAGGAAAAACTTTACTGCACGGGCGACTGGGTGACGCTCGACGAAAAGGGCAACTACCTCTTTGTCGGGCGGAAGGATCACATGATAAAAACCCGCGGCTATCGTGTGGAGCTGGGCGAGATTGAAGCTGTCATGGTGGCGCATCCTGCGGTCGATGAAGCCGTAGCCCTGCCAATCCCGGACGATGCGATCGGCAACACCATTCATGCCGTCGTGACTTTGGCCGACAAAGAAGCGCTCGACGTCGCCAGGCTGAAACAGCACTGCGCGGAAAAACTACCTCACTACATGGTGCCAGAGAAGGTTGACTTCCGCGACTCGCTCCCGCGAACCGACAACGGGAAAATCGATCGTCGTCGATTGCAGGCCGAACTCACGCCGGCCAAATAAATCAGCCATCACTTTTGCGCCTGAGGCCCGAGGAGCGTTTGCGCGCGTGCAAGGTCGGTCGGAATGCCGATGTCGATAAAGGTGCCGTCGGACTTCAGCCCGAAAACTTTTCCCGCCAATAACTCGGTAAATACCTCGCGCTCGAGTGAGATAGCCTTCCCTGGCGGAAGCTGACCCAGGATTTTTTTTCGCAGTAAATAAATGCCCGCATTGATCAATCCTTCGCCCGTTCGACTGCCCTTCTCCACGAACTCGATAATGCGATTGGAGCCGTCAATGGTCACGCTCCCGTAGCGATTCACCTCCGGCACTGTCTGCAGAACCATGACGAGGTCCGCATCTTTGCTCCGCAAGAGATCAGATGCCTTGGCAAGATCGAACTCCGCATAGCTGTCTCCGTTAATTACGAGAACGGGATCACCAAGCAAGGGCTCAGCGAGCTTAAGCGCGCCTCCCGTCCCCAGCGGCTCGGTCTCGCGCGAGTATCGAATCGCAAGCTCGACGCGCGCGCCGTCGCCAAAATAACTTTCAATCTGCTCGGCTTTGTAGCCGGTTCCGAGCACAACCTCCGTCACGCCCTGCGCTCGCAGTTGGCGGAGGAGCAATTCCAAAAAAGGCACACCGGCTACAAGCGCCATCGACTTTGGCCGATCGCTTAAAACGGATCGAAGACGGGTGCCAAGCCCGCCGCAGAGGACAAATGCTCGAATCCCACGCGTCGCTCGTCCCATAATCATCTGCACTAAACGCGGCCCGATCCCGTTCGCAAAAAGGGCAAATCAGGGGTATCTTCCGGTTCGCGATTTATGGATCAGTTGGTCATTAAAGATTTGCACGTTTCGATCGGCGAGAAGGAGATCATCCGCGGTCTCAGCCTCACACTGCCGAAGGGGGAAGTCCACGCCATCATGGGTCCGAATGGTTCTGGCAAAAGCACCCTCGCCAAAGTCCTCGCCGGGCATCCCGATTACACCGTCACCGCCGGTTCCGTGACAATGGATGGCGAAAACATCCTGGAGCTCGAGCCTGACGAGCGCGCCCGCAAAGGTCTCTTCATGGCATTCCAATACCCCAGCGAAATCCCTGGCGTCACGATCGCGAATTTTTTGCGCGCCGCCATCCAGGGCCGTTTGGCCGAAGGCGAAGAACTCGAAGCGACCGATTACTACGAGAAGCTCTACGCAAAGATGGATGCGCTGGAAATTCCTCGCGCTTTCACCTCGCGCTCCGTTAACGAAGGCTTCTCCGGCGGGGAGAAGAAACGCTGCGAAATTTTGCAGCTCGCGATGCTCGAACCGACCTATGCCGTGCTGGATGAGACCGACAGCGGGCTCGACATTGACGCGCTTAGGATCGTCGCTCACGGCGTCAATTCACTTCGTGGACCAAATCTGGGCGTGCTTTTGATCACGCATTATCAGCGCCTTTTGAACTACATCGTGCCCGATCATGTCCATGTCATGGTTCGCGGGCGCATCGAGCTCAGCGGCGACAAGGAGCTTGCACTGCAATTGGAAGAAAAAGGCTACGACTGGGTAAAGGAGGAAGCCGACGAGCCTGCGCTCGCCTAACAAAAACGGAACGGAAACGTATGATTAAAGAAACGAGCACTCTCGATATCGAACGCGACAAGGGCGATTTCTCTTATCCCGAAACTCACACGCACGACGCCGGCGTAGGCTTGAGCGAAAAAACCGTCCACTACATTTCGGACGTCAAACAGGATCCCGAATGGGTGCGCGAGTTTCGTCTCAATGCGTTGCGCACTTTTTTCAGCAAACCGATGCCCACGCATTGGGCGAGCAAGGATTTGGAGAACATCGTTTTTGACAACATCCGCTACTACCTCAGCGATGGCATCCAGCCCAAACGCAGTTGGGACGAAGTGCCGGAAGACGTGAAACGGACATTCGAGCGCCTCGGCATTCCGGAACAGGAACGCAAGTTTCTCGCTGGCGTTGAAGCGCAGTTCGACAGTGAAGCCGTTTATTCCAACATCAAGAAAGCGGTCGGCGAACAGGGCGTTATCTTCGTCGGCAGCACCGAAGGCTTAAAGAATCATCCGGAGATTTTCCGAAAGTGGTTCGGCAAAGTCATCCCGACCGGCGACAACAAATTCAGCGCGCTCAACAGTGCAGTCTTTAGCGGCGGCTCGTTCATCTACGTCCCGCCCGGCGTCAAAGTGAAGCACCCGCTCCAGGCCTACTTCCGCATCAACGCCGAGAACTTCGGCCAATTCGAACGCACACTCATCATCGCCGATGAAGGCTCGGAGGTGATGTATATGGAAGGTTGCACCGCACCGAAATTCAACACGGCCACTTTGCACAGTGCGGTCGTCGAACTGGTCGCGCTCAAGGGCGCGAAGATCCAGTACATCACCGTGCAAAACTGGTCGAACAACGTCTTTAACCTTGTCACCAAGCGCGGCCTCGCCCACGAAAACGCCGAGGTAAAATGGATCGATTGCAACATCGGCTCGCGCCTAACGATGAAGTATCCCGGCGTTGTCATGAAAGGACGCAAAGCGCGCGGTGAAGTCATCTCGATCGCATTGGCCGGCGACGGCCAGCATCAGGACACTGGCGCGAAAATGATTCACGCCGCTGACGAAACGACGAGCAACATCATTTCGAAAAGCATCAGCATCGGCAAAGGTCGTGCCACCTATCGCGGGCTCGTGCACGTGCCAAAGCATCTCAAGAATTGCAAAAACAACACCGAGTGCGACGCGCTTCTCATCAACACTAATAGCCGCACCGATACCTATCCCGCAATCACCGTTCGCGGCACCGGTAACGCCGTGCAGCACGAAGCCAGCGTCAGCCAGGTGAGCGCCGAGCAGATCTTCTACATGCAGCAGCGAGGGCTGAGCGAAGCGCAGGCCATGAGCCTGAGCGTGAATGGATTCGTCAACGATCTCGTCAGGCAATTCCCGATGGAGTATTCCGTCGAGCTGAAACGCCTGATCGAGCTTGAGATGGAAGGCTCCGTCGGCTAGGTTTTCGCCCCGCAAAGCGGACGCAGTTAACGGCGGTCTTCGGGGCCGCCGTTTGCGTCTCAAGCCGTATGAGCGATTCCTCAGCTGTTCTCGAAGAAGAAACCGTCAGTGAGCCGGAAAACAACGGCATTCTGAGCGGCCACAGAGATCAGCGCGACGAGACAGTGCCGGCGTGGTTCGCGGATCAACAAGGCGCCGCCTGGACGCAATTCCAAAGCCTGCCAATGCCCGCTCGGACCGATCAAGCCTGGCGATTCTCGAATATTGCCGCGCTCGATCTTTCGCCTTTTCGAATTTCTTCGCCGGTCTCTGAAGGGGATGCCCGCGAAATTCTTCATCGTTCCACCGGACTTGACGAAACTGCGGGTCGACTTGTCTTCGCCGATGACTACCTCCTGGAACGCAGCATTTTCTCCGAAAAATTGCGCAAGGCTGGCGTGATCTTTCAGCCGCTCGGACGTGCCATGCTCGAGCACGAAGAGTTGTTCCGGCGGCATTTCATGAGCCAACCAGCTGCCTTGGGCTCGGCGAAATTCGCCGCGCTGCACGAAGCATTCGTCAGGTCTGGAACCTTTCTCTATGTGCCGCGTGGCGTTGAGATCGAGTGGCCTCTAGAAACTTTCCATTGGTTGCAGGCTGAGAACGCGGCCATTTTTCCACACACGCTCGTGGTGGCGGAGGAGATGGCGAAGGTCACGCTACTCGAACATTTCCATTCTATGCATCGCGGCCGCCCCGGCTTCTCCTGCGGCGTAAACGATTTGATCGTCGGCGCCGGTGCAAAGGTCACCTACATTTGCGCCCAGGATTGGAGCGAGAAAACGCTGAGCATTCAGATTAATGCTACGACTGTGGCCCGTGACGCCGGGGCGTTAAATCTCCACCTCGCGCTGGGTGGCAAATATTCGCGCATGGAAAGTCTCAGCCGCCTCGCCGGCGAAGGCAGCCGCAGCGACATGCTGGCGGTTGCGGTGATGGACGGCAGTCGCGAATTCGACGCGCGCACCTTGCAGGATCACGGCTCGCCGCATACCGCGAGCGATCTTCTCTTCAAAAACGCACTGAGCGATCGTGCCCGCACCACTTTCGGAGGACTCATCCGAGTCGAACCGCACGCGCATTTCACCGATGCCTACCAAAAGGTGCGCAACCTTCTGCTGAGCGACGACGCCGAGGCGAACTCGATGCCGGGACTTGAGATTCTCGCCGACAACGTCAGATGCACTCACGGCGCGACCTCGGGACAAATTGACGAGGACGAGATGTTTTATCTGCTCGCGCGCGGCATTCCTGCTCCGGTCGCGCGCCACTTACTTGTCGGCGGATTTCTCAATGAGGTTCTCGAGCGGTTGCCGGATCGCATCCTCGTGGAAAAGCTCGAATCTTTGATCGCAGCGAAATTTCGCACGCCCTGAATCTCGTTTGGCGAGCGCGTCGGCGTTGCTGATCGATGATGCCGGTCGACGAGTTCACCTTGCACGATTTTCAGGAGGACACTATTCTCGATGGCATGGAGGTGAGCGGCACGATCGACAAAATCCTCTGCCAAAAAAGCGGCGAGATCTGGTCTGTGCATCCCGACACCTCTGTTTACGATGCCATCAAACTCATGGCGGAAAAAAATATCGGCGCACTGCTCGTGATGGAGAACGAGCAACTCTCGGGCATTGTTTCCGAGCGCGATTACTCCCGTAAGGTCGTGCTGCGCGGCAAGACCTCGCGCAATACGATCGTGCGCGAAATCATGACCACCGATCTCACCACCACGCACCCGCGCGAGACGGTCGAAGAATGCCTCCGCTTCATGACGGATAAACGCATCCGGCATTTACCAGTCGTGAGCGATGGCGCATTGCGTGGCGTGATTTCGATCGGCGACCTTGTGAAAGAGGTCATCTCCTCGCAAAGCGCCACCCTCGAGCAACTGCGGGACTACATTTCCGGCGGCTACCCTTCCGCCTAAACCTGCCAGACGGTTTTCCCCCTAACGATCGTCCGAATCGCACGGCCCTTCAGCGTCCAGCCATCAAATGGAGTGTTGCGCGAAAGCGATTGAAAAGCCTTTGCCTCGACCGTCCATTCTCTTTCGGGATCGATCAGGGTCACATCCGCCGCCGCGCCGACCGACAGCGTGCCGGCCTCCAGACCTAACAATCGCGCCGGATTCACCGTCAGCATCGCAATCAAGCGCGACAGATCGACTACCTTTCGTTTGTGCACCAGCAAATCGAGAAACAATCCCAGCTCTGTCTCCAAGCCGACAATCCCGAATGGCGCGCGATCGAATTCTACCTCCTTCTCGAATCCCGCATGGGGTGCGTGATCACTTGCCAAAATCTCGATCGTGCCGTCGGAAATTCCTTCCAGCAACGCATCAATGTCATACAGGGTTCGCAAGGGCGGATTCATTTTGAAATTGGTGTCGAAATTCTGAATTGACTCATCCGTCAGTGCGATGTGATGCGGGCACACTTCGCCGCTGATCTTCACTCCCCGTCTCCGTGCGTCGCGCAGAAGCCGCACGCTTCCCGCAGCGCTGAGGTGCTGACAATGAATCCAATGATCGCAGAATTCTGCGAGTAATACGTCTCGCGCCACCATCGCTTCTTCTCCAGCGCTCGGCCAGCCAGGCAATCCGAGCAACGTGCTCCAATAGCCTTCGTGCACCACGCCGTTGCCGACGAGATTGTAATCCTGGCAATGATCCAGCACCGGCAGGCCGACCATCCGCGCGTACTCAACCGCGCGTCGCATGACCTCGTTATTCTGCACGCAATGTCCGTCGTCCGTAATCGCGACCACGCCGGCTTGCGCGAGTGAACCAATTGGCGCCAGTTCTTCGCCCGCCAGATCTTTTGAAATCGCACCTGTCGGCAGAACATTGATGCAAGCAACTTTCGCAGCGCGCTCCGTGATCCACGCAATCGTGCTCGGGCTATCCGCCGCCGGCGAAGTGTTCGGCATACAAACGACGGTCGTGAATCCTCCCGCTGCGCCCGCGCGCGATCCGGACTCGATCGTCTCTTTCCAGCTGAACCCCGGCTCGCGGAAATGAACATGGATATCGATCAAACCCGGACTAATGACCAGTCCTCTCGCGTCGATCTCTTCGATTTGCGTTTCGGCTTCGTCGCTTTCCGGGGTGGCGATTTTGCCATCAGCAATCCAAAGATCGGCCACTTCATCGCGATTGTTGCCGGGGTCGATGATCCGACCGCTCCGAAGAACCGTTCTCATGATCAGCTCACTCCGCCGCAGAGATAAAGCACGGCCATTCGCACCGCGAGACCGTTTGTCACCTGGTCGAGAATCACGCTCCGCTCGCCGTCGGCCAATTCGCTATCAATCTCGACCCCGCGATTGATTGGGCCCGGATGCATGATGAGACAATCGGGTTTTAGAAGTCTCGCTCGCTCTTTCGTTAGGCCAAAGAGACGAATGTATTCGCCCAAGCCCGGGAAATATTCCTTTCGTTGTCGCTCGTGCTGGATGCGGAGCAGATTCACGACGTCGGCCGTCGGCAGGACTTCTTCAAGCTCGTGCGAGACCGTCACACCGAGTTGCTCAAAAGCGCGCGGGACCAGCGTGCTTGGTCCAACTAGGGTGACGCGAGCGCCAAGCTTGAGAAGCGCAAAGATATTCGAGCGCGCCACCCGGCTGAAAAGAATGTCGCCGAGAATCGCAACATGCAGTCCGGCGATCGTGCCCTTCTTCTCGCGGATGGTGTAGGAATCCAGCAGTCCCTGCGTCGGATGCTCGTGGGCGCCGTCGCCAGCGTTGATCACGCTCGCGCCAATGCGACTGGCGAGAAACTGCGGCGCCCCGGCCGAACTGTGACGCAGGACGATGATGTCGGCATGATTCGCTTCCAAAACACGCGCCGTATCCTTCAGCGTTTCACCCTTCGTTAGGCTGGAAGCCGAGGCGGAGATGTTGACGATATCGGCGCTCAGGCGCTTGGCCGCGAGTTCAAATGAAGTTCGTGTGCGCGTGCTCGGCTCGATGAAAAGATTGATCAAGGTCTTGCCTTGCAGAGCCGGAACCTTTTTCACCTCGCGCGTGCCCACCTGTTTGAAAGCATCGGCTGTATCGAGGACGAACGTGATTTCGTCGGCCGACAACTCTCGCAGACCTAGCAAATCCTTGCGTGTCCAGTGCATCATTATCTTGGGACGAGGAGCCTCGAGTCCTCGGGAATCGCGCGGTTCATTCTTTTTCCAGCCAGACAGCATCGGCTTCGCCGTTGGTTTCTTTCAGCCGGACGCGCACACGTTCGCCTCGCGCGGTTGGCAAATTCTTTCCGACAAAATCCGGACGAATAGGTAGTTCGCGGTGCCCGCGATCGATCAAGACGGCAAGTTGAATGCAGTCCGGCCGGCCAAAGGAACTAATTGCATCGAGCGCTGCGCGACAAGTGCGGCCGGTAAAGAGCACGTCATCCACGATCACGACGGTTTTTCCTTCTAAAGGAAGTGGAAGTTGCGAGGCCCTAACGACCGGCAACGAGCCGCGCTTCCCGAGATCATCGCGGTGCATCGCGACGTCGATCACGCCAGTGTCGATCGACACTTTTTTGATCGCATTAATCTCGGTCGCAATCCGCTGCGCCAGCTCCACGCCGCGTGCCGGAATTCCGGCCAGAATGAGCGAGCTGAGATCACGATTACGCTCGATAATCTCGTGTGCGATCCGCCGCAGCGTACGGTCTAACGTCTCCGCATCGAAGATGCGGACCGCGCTGCTTTCGTTAGGCGTTTTTTTCTTCATCCTTTGCGACCTCACGGGATCGCCTTAAAGGAACGGTGCGCAATCAGGCCGGCACTTTGGCCATTCTGTGTTCGCGCATTCGTCGTTCGCGCCAATTGGAGCGATGCTTCACAATCCAATCGAGCAGCGCTTTTTCAAATCCGATGTCGGCCCCGGCTTTTTCGCTCTCGATCCATTTGTGCTTCAAAATTTCCTCGCGCTCGGCCAGGAACTCCTTGTAGAGAACGGAGTTTCTTAAAAAATGGGCGCTGGCGCCGTCGTCATCGGCGGGCGAAGTCGAGTTTTCATTCATGGCAGCGGTCAATCCTTTTTCGTTCTTCAGCATTAGACGAACCAAGGCGCCGGATATTTAAGGCGAGGCGGCCCTGCAAAGGCAAGCTCTACCTTGCGGGCAACTCATCGCGCAAGCGCCCGGCGATCCGGCGAAATTCCACGCTCACCGGCGATTCGCGATCCTCCGCGGTGACCGGCATTCCGCGATCGCCCGCTTCGCGCGTCGCGATGTCGATGGGAATTTGGCCTAACAATGGCACACGCAACCGCTTCGCTTCGCGTTCGCCACCGCCACTTCCGAAAATGTCGTAGCGCTGGCCATCGTTAGGCGCGACGAAATAGCTCATGTTTTCGATCAAACCGAGCACAGGCACATTCACCTTCTCGAACATGGTGGACGCCTTGCGCGCATCAATCAGCGCAACTTCTTGCGGAGTGGTAACGATGATTACGCCGGAGAGCGCGACCGTTTGCACGATGGTGAGCTGTATGTCACCCGTGCCAGGCGGAAGATCGAGGACAAGGTAATCCAGTTCGCCCCATTCGACCTGGCGGAGAAACTGTTGCGTGTACCGCGTCACCATTGGCCCGCGAAGGATCGCAGGCGAAGTGTCGTCGAGCAGGAAGCCCATCGACATCAGGCGAAGGCCGTATTGCTCCACCGGGATGATGCGGTTTTCCTCCGTCGCCATCGGACGCTCGCGCGAACCGAACATGAGCGAAATGCTCGGGCCGTAGATATCGCAATCGCATAAACCAACGGCGGCACTCGTTTGTTGAAGTGCGACTGCCAGGTTCGCCGCGACCGTCGATTTGCCGACGCCGCCTTTGCCGCTCGCGATGGCAACAATGTGTCTTATGCCTGCGATTCTGGTCGCACCAACACTCGCACTCCCGCTGCCGACAGGCGGAGCGTGAATATCGATCCGCACTTTTGCCTCACGGACGCCCTCGAGTTGGCGGAGCGCGTTCTCGGCTTCGTTTTTGATCGTCTGCGGAATCGCGGGATCGTTCGTGGCCAGTGCGAGTTGCACGACTACCTCACCGTCGCGTGTGTCGATCCCTCGCACCAGACCAAATGAGACGATATCTCGGCTGAAGCCCGGATATTTTACGGTCCTGAGCGCTTCCTTGATCTGATCTTCGGAGATGGACATTGGAAGGCGACACTAGCCTGCGTCGAAGTCGAGTAAACCAACACTGGCGATTTACAACCGCCTCCCGAGCGCGCGTCCACGGGGTGCGCCCAAGGTATACGACCTGCTCCGTTTAGGGCAATGCGTCGAATCAAGCTCAGCGGGCGCGAACGCGCCGTGATGAAAGCAGTCGGTTTTGCAGATGCTATTCCCGGCGCACAAATCCGCGAGCACGCACAAATTCCGCCCGATGATCTGACCGATATTCTCAACGGTTTAATCGGAGCTGGTTATGTCGAGAGCCGGCCTTACCGCGAACAGATTACGTCCGCGGACTTGGCCGCGTTGGAATTCGAAGTCAATCCAAGTTACGTGCACGAGTTGAAGGAATCGATGCAGCGCGCCTGGTAGGAGGTGCCCGTTATTCGTTAGGCGGATTGCGGCTCCGAGGTGGCGCGACGTTCCTCGCTCCGTTCCCCGAAAAGCTGGCGGATAACGTCTTCCACCGGCAGCTCCTGCACGTTGATATCGGTCACGGAACAACTGCGCAGCAGCTGGCGGCAAACTTCCGTGACCTTCGCGCGCGGAACTTTGAGCTGCACGCTGAGTGGAGTCTCTTCCACTACTTCACCCATGTTCGAAAAATCGCGCGGCTCCTTCTCAGCAAAAGTGAGGCTAACGACCTTATGTCCTGAGAAACGATCGATGATCGCGCTCAATTCCCCATCGAAGAAGATCTTTCCGTGATCGATGACAATCACGCGCTGGCAAAGCTCCTCAATGTCCTGCATGTAATGGCTCGTGAGCATGGTCACGATGCGGTGTTCGCGGTTGTAGAGGCGGAGGAATTCGCGCACGCGTTTCTGGCTCACGACGTCGAGGCCGATGGTTGGTTCGTCGAGAAAGAGGATGCGCGGCTCGTGAATCAGGGCGGAGATCAGCTCCATCTTCATGCGTTCGCCTAACGAAAGCTCGCGCACCATGACATTCATCTTGTCCTGCACCTCGAGCAGTTCGCTCAGTCCGCCAACGACCTTCTTGAAACGGTCGCGATCGATTCCGTAGATGGCGCGATTTAATTCGAGCGATTCCTGCGCCGGCAGGTCCCACCAAAGCGCATTCTTCTGTCCCATGAGAAGACTGAACTGGCGCTTCATCTCATCGCGCCGTTCCCACGGAACAAAACCGAGCACGCGCGCCTCACCCGAGGTGGGATTGAGAAGACCCGAGAGCATTTTGAGCACGGTGGTTTTGCCGGCGCCATTGGGCCCGAGGAATCCGACCAGTTCACCTTCCTCGATTTGGAAGGAGATGTTATCCGCCGCGCGCGTCTCCTGATATTTTCGCCTAACGAGTCCCTTGATCGAACCCCGGAGCCCGCTCTCCTTCCGATACGTGCGATAGACCTTCGTTAGGCGGTTGGTTTCGATGATCGCCATGCCCATTCCCAAGAGTTCATATCTGGCGCAAGTGGTGCCCCGTGGCAAAAGCCTGAACAACGATTGTTCTTCGTGACGATGAAAAACGCCGTGCGTTCCTCGATTCAGGCGGCGCTGGATCGCGGGCGGTCTTTCCGTCGTTGCAAGAGCGGCAGCACCTTTTCCACCAGCGCGTCGCTCGTTAGGCCATGCTTCGCTCGCAGGACGGGAATGTTGCCATGTTCGATGAATTGGTCGGGCCAGCCAATCCGCACCACCGGAGTGCCGATCATCTGTGAATGGAGATGCTCCATCACGGCGCAACCGAAACCGTTATGCAGGACGTGATCCTCGATCGTACACACCACCTGCACACTGCGGGCAAAGAATTCCAGGGTGCCGGTATCTAGCGGTTTGATCCAGCGCGGGTTGATGAGCGCCACGGAGATGCCATGGGCTTCGAGCTTTTGCCCAGCTTCCTGCGCCATCTCAAACATGTTGCCGAGGCCAAAGATGGCTACGTCTTTCCCATGTTGGACAACCTCGGCCTTGCCGATCTCGAGTAATCTCGGCTCCGGTTTCGGTTTTGCACCCGTGCCCGCGCCACGCGGATAACGAATGGCGATCGGACCAGAGTTGTAATGCGCCATCGTCCAGAGCATGTCGACAAATTCGTCCTCATTTTTCGGCTGCATGTGAACGATGTTTGGGATGTGGCGCAAATAGCCGATATCGAAGAGTCCGTGGTGCGTCGGGCCGTCATCGCCACTCAAGCCGGCGCGATCCATGCAAAGGGCAACATTCAAATTTTGCAACGCGATGTCGTGAATGATCATGTCGTAAGCACGCTGCATGAAGGTCGAGTAAATCGTCAGGAACGGTTTCAGTCCCTGGGTGGCAAGACCGCAGGCGAAAAGCGCGGCGTGCTCTTCCGCGATGCCAACGTCGTAGTAGCGGTCGGGATGTTGCGCCTGGAAGAAACCAAGTCCGGTGCCGCTCGGCATCGCGCCGGTGATCGCGACGATCTTGCGGTTCGTATCGGCGAATTTGCCTAACGTTTTACCAAGAATCTCCGAGTACGTCGGCGTCGGCGCGGGCGCGGTTTCGCCGCTCTCGATCTTGTATTTGCCGAGTCCGTGGAACTTGTCTGGCTTGGCCAGTGCGGGTTCGTAGCCTTTGCCCTTTTTCGTTAGGATATGAAGCAGCACCGGCTCGTCCTGCCTTTTAAGAAACTCAAAGGTGCGCGTGAGCAGTGGGATATCGTGACCGTCGACCGGCCCGTAGTAACGCAACCCGAGCTCTTCGAAAATCACGCTTGGCACGAGCAAACCCTTCACGCCTTCCTCAACCTTGTGTGCAAGATACAACGCGCTCCTGCCTGCGATGGCTTTGATGAAACGTCCGGCTTTTTCGTGCAGGTGCGCATAAGTCGGGTTGGTCACGATGTTGTTCAGGTAAGCCGCGATCGCGCCGACGTTTTTCGCGATCGACCATTCGTTGTCGTTCAGGACGACGATAAAGCGCTTCGTTTGCGCCCGGACGTTGTTGAGTGCCTCATAACTGATACCGCAGGTGAAAGCGGCATCGCCCGCGACGACCACGATGTTTTCATCGCCACCACGCAGGTCACGCCCGACCGCCATCCCGAGACCAGCGGAAAGCGCGGTGCCGGCGTGGCCGGCGCCATAGGCGTCGTGTTCGCTTTCGGTGCGCAGGAGAAAACCATTAAGCCCACCGTATTGACGCATCGTGTGAATGCGATCGAGGCGGCCGGTAAACATCTTGTGCACGTAGCCTTGGTGGCTGACGTCGAAAACAAACTTGTCCTTCGGCGTAGTGAAAACGCGATGGAGCGCGATCGTCAGCTCGACCACTCCAAGGTTCGGACCCAAATGACCGCCGGTTTTCGACAAGACCTCTATCAGTGTGTCACGCACTTCCTGGGCAAGCTGCGGCAGGACTTCCTCGGGCAGCGCTTTGATATCGTCCGGCGAACGGATGCCATCCAGCACACGCTTGGTTTCGTTAGGTGCCTCAGAAGAGACTGACATCGTTGACTTCTCCTTTTGGTTCGGGTGGCGGCGCCGAGCTGGCGGTAGCCAGTTCAAATTCTTTCACGACCGGTTTACCGGCGCTGTTGCGAGTGATGATTTCGATCCTTTGCTCGGCCGAGGCAAGCTGCGCCTGGCAAACCTTGACCAGTTTCATCCCTTCCTCGTAACGCACGATCAGCTCTTCCAGCGGCAAATCGCCCGACTCCATTTGCTCCACGATTTCCTCCAGCCGTTTCATGGCTTGCTCGAAGTTCGCCGAGGACGCGGGCTTCTTTACCGGGTTGGACATAAGGGCGAAGGAGCAATTAAGCATAGCCGGACCAATTAAAAAGGAGGACTTCCCTCAGTGGATCGCAGAGGCGCTGGCATAACGGATGCTAAATATCGCATTCGCTAGTCACAATGAGTCGGCCGAAACGCATTCTACTAATCGATCACGAGCCGCATCTGACCGCGATCGTGAGTTCAGCATTGCAATCCAGTGCGCACTATCTCATCCGTCAGCAAACCTACGGCGCGGAGGTGCTGGCGGTGGCGCTCGATTTTCAGCCCGATCTCATCCTGCTCGACGCCGAACCGGAGCATCTCGAACTTGATCAGGTGGCGCAACAGATTCACGCCGAGACCGCGCTGCAGAATGTGCCAGTGCTTTGCCTAACGAAATTAACAGCCAATGGGCAAATCGGATCGGTTGGTTTTCTCGGTGGTTACACGTTTCTGGCAAATCCGTTTCGGCTCGACGACATGGTAAGTTGTATAGCCGAGATTCTAAAGATGCGCCGCGCCGGTCGCTCTTGATTCAAACAGAGGTGCTCGGGCCGTTCGCCGCGGCCGCAACACTACGATCCACGGACAGGTCTTGCCAGATTGCGTGCGTCCGGCAACTTCTCGCCATGCCTGGCACCGCCACGACGATCAAGGAACTACTGCACAGCACCACCCCGCGCGAAGACGTGCTTGCCCAAGGCTGGGTGCGGACCCGTCGCGACGCAAAAGGTTTTTCCTTCATTGAGCTGAACGATGGCTCTGGTCTGCGCAACCTGCAGGTCATCGCACCAGACACGTTGCCTAATTATTCCGCCCTGCAACGCCTAACGACAGGATCATCGATTCGCGCCCATGGCGCTCTGACCGCTTCGCAGGGAAAGGGACAGAGCTGGGAGTTGGTGGCGGACTCGATCGAAATTGTAGGCGGCGCTGACGAAGGCTATCCCCTGCAAAAAAAAGGACACACCCCGGAATTCCTGCGCGAGATCGCGCACCTTCGGCCACGCTCGAATCTTTTCGGTTCCGTCTTTCGCGTTCGCAGCCGACTCGCTTTCGCTGTTCATCAGTTTTTCCAGGAGCGTGGGTTCGTTTACGTCCATACCCCGATCATCACCGGCAGCGATTGCGAAGGCGCGGGCGAGCTTTTTCGCCTAACGAGTCTGGATTTGAAGGATCCGCCGCGCCAGCCAAATGGTGAGATCGACTACTCGAAAGACTTCTTCGGACGCTCGACCTACCTTACCGTGAGCGGGCAGCTTGAAGCGGAAGCCTTCGCCTGCGCCCTCTCCAAGGTTTATACCTTCGGTCCAACCTTTCGCGCGGAGAATTCCAACACCTCACGACACGCCAACGAGTTTTGGATGATCGAGCCGGAAATGGCCTTTTGCGATTTGCAATGCGATATGGATCTGGCCGAGGAACTGGTCAAAAGTCTGGTGCGCGACATTCGCGAGAATTGCCGCGATGAGCTGGAGCTCTTCGCAAAGTTTGTCGACACGGAGTTGCTCGCGCGACTTGACTTTGTTAGCGAGCGACCGTTCCAGCGTATCACATACCAGCAAGCCATCGAGCTGCTGCACGAAAGCGGGGAGAAGTTTCAATTCCCTGTCGAATATGGGCTCAACCTGCAATCGGAGCACGAGCGCTGGCTAACGGAGAAGCACTTCAAATCGCCCATCACCGTTTTCAATTATCCGAAGGAGATTAAGCCGTTCTACATGCGGCTGAACGATGACGGCAAGACGGTTACGGCGATGGATCTACTCGTTCCGGGCATCGGCGAAATTGTCGGAGGCAGTCAGCGCGAGGAGCGACTCGAAGTCTTGGAAGCAAACCTGCGTCAGCACAATATGAACCTCGCTGATTACAAATGGTATCTCGATCTCCGCCGCTATGGCACCGTGCCGCATGCCGGGTTTGGACTTGGCTTCGAGCGAATGCTCATGTTCGTGACAGGAGTCTCGAATATTCGCGACGTGATCCCGTTCGCGCGCACGCCAGGCAGCGCCGAGTTTTGAAGAAGGCGCTTTTAGACGGGCCTGCCCTGATTGCCCGCGTTCATGCGTTCGCGCAGCTCGTAAGTCTTGGCCACGGAAAGAAACTCGTAGTAGCCATGCAACCTCGCGAAGTAGTAGCCTTCGCGCCCATCGAGGAAACCACGTTGCCAAAGGTAGACATAAAGGAAGCGGAGCCATGGCCGAAATGGTAGTCGCTGTGCAAGTCGCTTGAGCCGCCGACGCTGGGCAACTCGTGTGCTTTGCAATCCGGAATCGGACGGGGCGTAAGGCTGCGACGCAGCGACGCGCGCTTCCCAGTTCGAATAACGATTGTGCTTCTCGACGAAAACCTCGACCGAAGGAAAGGCGTAGTGATCCATCTCACAACGCAAACGCTTGGTCGGCGCTTGCACAATGACGTGCTCATGCACTTCGTTATCGCCGCTAGCGGTCGCAGCCTCGGTGAGCTTCTCGTAACGGCCTAACGAATGCCGGAACAGGCGCAGGTTCCAATTTGGATAGTAAGCGTGCCGCAGCCACCGCCCCATAAACATGAACCGGCGGTTGATCCAATAACCCGCTGTCGTTCCCGCGTTCGCGATTGCGCGACGAAACTCCTGCTCCGCCTCGTTAGGCAATACTTCATCGGCATCCAGGATGAAAACCCATTCGTTACGAAAGGGTAAATTCTCCAGTGCCCAGTTTTTTTTCTTCGGCCAGGTGCCATTAAACTCGAACTGAATGACGCGCGCGCCAAATTCCTCCGCGATTCGTTGCGAGCCATCGCTACTCTGCGAATCGACCACGAAGATTTCATCCGCCCACACGATCGAACAGAGACAGCGTGGCAAATTAACAGCCTCGTTCTTGATCGGCACGATGACAGAGACCGGCACGGGTGTGGTGCGTTTATCCACGAGGAAAGGCGCTATGACTTGCGGGCGTGATAATTCAGAAATCTGAGCACGAAGAATGCGCGTTTCCTAGTAAAGATTCTGTCAGCAGCGAGTCGCGAAACTTGCGCTCGAATGATTCAGGAGAAATATTTTTCACGCTCTTGACGTGGCTCTGCTACACTTTCCGGCAGGCATAATCTGGCCGTGCAGAATTCAGTTTCCGCTAGTCTGGATCTTGCAGGCATGTAGCCGCGCTGCCCGGCAACTTCAATCCTGTGAAGCGCGTCGATCTCAACAAAAATTGGCCAGCCTCCTGGAAAGCTTCATTTCGTTACGACCTGGAAGAAGTCTACGGCCAAGTCCGCAACCGCGGCTACGCCTATGCCTATGAGCGGCGAAGGCGGGTCACCTTTCGCCTCGTGACGGAAGTCCTCCCGCCCGGCGCGCGCATTCTCGATATTGCCGCCGCGCAGGGAAATTTTTCCATCGCCCTGGCTGAGATTGGCTACGAAGTAACCTGGAACGACATGCGAAGTGAGCTGGCGGATTACGTGCGGATGAAGCAGGAATACGGCAGGATTCATTTCGTTCCGGGGAATGCATTCGATCTCAAACCGGCGGAGCTCTTCGACGGCGTTCTCATTACCGAAGTCATCGAGCACACCGCTCATCCGGACCAATTGCTGGCCAGCACAACACAACTGGTGCGTCCCGGCGGTTACGTCATCATGACTACGCCTAACGGAGCCTACTTTCGGAACAAGCTGCCGAAGTTCACCGAATCTTCCGATCCGGCGATCTATGAATCGGTGCAGTTTCAACCAGATACCGATGGCCACATCTTTCTTCTTCATCCAGAGGAAGTGGAACGGCTCGCCCCGCAAAGCGGACTCGTTTTGGAAAAACTCCTCCTCTTCACCAATCCACTCACGAGTGGACATATGAAGATGGAATTTCTCCTCCGACGAATGCCGAAGTTACTCGTCGACGGAATTGAACACCTGACCAATCGTCTGCCACCAAGCCTAACGAATAAGCTCGCCACCCAGTTGGCAGCACGTTTTCGCCGGATCGAAAATTGTTAGTCGCCCGACAGCCGCGGCCTCAACGGCCGACAGGGATTGCCAGCGGCGATCGTATCCTCGGGCACATCGCGGGTCACCACCGAACACGCACCGACAATGGCCCGCGCCCCAATACTGACCCCTGGCATGACGAACACGCGTGCGCCCAGAAAGGCGTCCTCCCCAATCGTGATCTTAGCCACGGTCAACGGCATCGTGGGAACGGAAAAATTGTGCGTGCCGGTGCTGAGGTAAACTTCCTGCGCCACCACCGCCCGCGATCCGATCTCGATTTCCCCAAGGCTATAAGCATTGGCCCGATCGCCGAGGCAAGCGCGATCGTGCATCGTTAGGTTCCAGGGAATCGCAACACGCGCGCGCTGGTGAACAAAAGGCGTGCCGTAGATCCTGGCATCAAAGGCGCGCAACCAAAAAAGCCGCCAAGCATTGGCCGGCTTCGGCGTCCAGACGCAGAAAATTGCCCAGCAAAATTCCCAGAGGATGCGACGAAAGCGGTCCTTCACGGACCAGGGTGAGTCGAATTGTGAAGTCTGGGCGGCGTCGACGGTTTTGAGCGGTTCGACCATTCGTTAGGCGTTGTTTAACAAACTTGCGAAATCGTCCAGATAACGCGGCGCGACTTTTTCCAGCTCAAACTCGCCCGCTTGCAGGCGCGCCGCTCGGCCGATTTTCAAAATTTGCTCCCGACCGAGCTGCAAGACGGCAGTCAACCGCTTGGCCAGATTTTTCTCGGGTTCCGGCCCACGGTGATCGAAAACAAAACCAGTCATGCCGTCGGAAACATAATCACGGAAGCAATCCAGCTTCGAAACAAGTGGCACGCAGCCATTGGCCATCGCTTCCAAAGGCGCGACCGGCATCGCTTCGCCGGTCTCCGCAAGCGTGGGATAAACAAAGACCAACGACGATCGATACTGAGCGGTGAGCTGCTGCGGGTCGAAGATTTTGCCGCACCATTCTATTTGCGCGTCACTACTTGGGCCGAGCTTTTGCAATCGCTGAAGAAATGCCTCGCCACCTCCTCCAAGATGAGGTTCGTGCGGTCCCACTATCCTGACTTTCCACTCCGCTAATAATTGCGCCGGCAAGCGATCAAGCGAGCGCAGAAACAACTCGATCCCTTTCTCGGGATGAACCCGACCTAGATACAGGATGACTTGTTCGCGCTTTCGATCTTCGACTTCTTCGATGCGAAAAGGAAGCGCGTTTGGAATTACACGCACCTTCGACTGAAGTTGCGGCGCCTCGGCAATGATCTGCTCCGCTATTGCCCGCGAAACGGCCTGCAAACGCGACGCGTGGCCATACCAACGCATCTGCCCCTTCGGTCCGCGCGCGACATGCACATATAGGCGACCACGATCTTTCTGCCTAACGAGAAGTGGCAGCCAAAATGTGTTCGTCACCAGGATATCGGAAACCGGCAAAACGCGACGCACCCGCCAGGAGTAAAGCAGGTCGAGCCACTTCAACCAAACGAGGGAACGTGGTTGCGAATAGCCCCGCACCCGCAGGTGCCGCACTCCTTCGATGGTCTCCTCCGCCGTCAGCTCAGGATGAGCTCGAGAAATCTGCAACACTTCGCATCCGCGCCTAACGAATTCCTGGCCAAGCGCAAACCAGACCTTTTCCACCGCGCCGCCCATGATCGGTGGCACCGGGAAAAATGCGCCGAGGACAATGGTAATTTTCACGATGTCTTTGTCTTTCTCCTCGTGGCGCTCTGCAGTGCGTCAGACATCGTATGAAACCGGCTGCAGCCTGGTCTTCGGCTGACGCAGCGCTTCGAGTAACGAATCGGTCGCGCGATGAATCTCAAATCGCTCCATGAAACAACGCTGCGCCTTCTCGCGCATAAGCGCCCGCTCCGATGTTGGCGCGGCAAACCAGCGTTCGAGTAAACGGCTCGTTCCCGCAAGCGTGTCGCTCTCGACATACCCGGCTCCGCTCACATCGATTTCGCGCCAAATGTTGACCCGGTCCGAAATGAGAACCGGCAGTCCACAGGCTAATGCTTCGACCACAGCGATGCCAAAATTTTCCTGATGTGAGGGCAGGATAAACGCCTCCGCCGCCGCGAAAGCGCCCCACTTCAAGTTGCCGCGCAACATCCCGCAAAAGGTGACGGGCAATTCCGCAGCGAGACTTTGCAGCCGCTCGAGGTAATCTTCGTGCGCGGTGGGTCCTGCCATAACGAGATGCATCATCTTCGATTTGGACTGGACACGAAACGCCTCGAGCAAAAGGTCGCATCCCTTCTTCTCGTGCAGTCGACCGAGGAAAAGCAGAATCCGTTTTCCGCGCAGCGTGGGAAATGCACTCAGGAAATCCTCACGCGCATTTGTCAGGTCGATCTGCGGTTGTGCGGTGCCGTAATTCACCACCACCTCGTTGCAGCGATAGAGAGCGAAGGATTCGCGCGCCAACTGGCGTTCCTCCTCCGAGGTAAACAGAACCGCGGCCGCATCGCGCAGGACGCGGTATTCTGCCCACGGCCAGTAGAGAAGTTTTTTCAGATGTTTGAGCGGATAAGTGCGATTGAACCAGGGATCGAGCATCCCGTGCGGAAAGACGAAATAAGGCGTCGATGTCCCGTGGAGCGCGCGCCAGACACCAAAGCTGTGGTATTGCCAAATGCCGTGCACGATCACGACGGCGAAGCGGGCTCGGTTCGCCTTCATCCACGGTACGAGCCGCGGCGTATAGCCGTAGCTCCCTCCACCCCCGAGACCATGCGCGACACCGGGAAATTCCAGGACGCCGCGGGCGTTCGGGGCATCGAGCGAGACGACCTCGACTTCGTGCCCGCGTTGTTCGAGGACGAGAGAAGATTGCCGGACCGACTCGAGCGGACCGCCGATTGCCGGATCAAGCGAGTGAATGCAGCGCAGGATTCTCATTCGATCGGTGCGAGGCTTCCTTTCGCCCAACGAAATGGCCAAGCACGACCATGCTCCAGAGCCGCGTCCAGTGCAGCCGGCCTTGACGGAAACCTTTCCGTGCATTGGCGACGAACTCGTCAGGCAAAAATCCGCGAATAACCAGCTCGCGCAGGCCTTCATCGACAAAGTTCGCCAGCGGACCGCTCATCCACTTTTGCATGGGAAGAGCAAAACCCGCCTTAGGTCGTTTATAGACCGCCGGTGGCAGCAAATCGCGAGAGGCTTGCACGAGCAGTCCTTTCACCGGGCCGTAGCGCTGTTTCTCGGCGGCAGGGAGGCCGAGTGAATACTCGACCAATTGATGATCGAGAAACGGCACGCGTAATTCGAGTGAGACTGCCATACTCATTTGATCGGAATCGCGCAGGAGCATGTGGCGCATGTATCCGGTCAGCTCCGCCCAACTGATTCGGGCAAAATCGTCCGGTAATTCGACCGGACATTCGAAGGTAAGCCCATCGTTAGGCAACCCGGCCCGCTGCAGCATCTCATCGGTAAAGAATCGCCGCCGCCAACGGGTTAGCACGCCGGCATCGGTATCGTTAGGCAAGTCCATCAGGCGCGCACCGCCGAGAAGGCGGCGGAAACCACGCGGGAATTTCGCCAGCCATTTCAGGCGGGGCACGTCGCGGAAGCTCGGATAACCACCGAAAAGTTCATCCCCGCCCAAGCCGGACAGAGCCACTTTCACGCCCTCCTGAGCCACCGCGCGAGACACGATATAGGTATTGATCGCGTCGACCGAGGGAAGGTCGAGATGAACAACCGCCTCGGTCACTGACTGAATGACTTCGTCTTCATTCAGCTCGAGCCGTCGATGGGTAGTTCCGTAACGCTGTGCGACCTGAAGAGCGATGGCACTCTCATCGAATTCTGCCGTATCGAAGCCGACCGTGAAGGTGAGCAGACGCGATTCGAGCCGCTGCGCGGCGAGCGCCGTCACGATCGAAGAATCGATTCCGCCGCTGAGGAAACTCGCGACCGGAACGTCGGAAAGAAGATGTTCCTCGACCGCAGTTTCAAGAAGTGCGCGTAATTTTTCTGGCGCGGATTGCGCGGAAGAGGTGAATCTCTGTCGCGCCGGCCAATAGCGCGAGAGGCGGGGCTTCGCCTCAGAGCCGATTGTCAGGCAATGCCCAGCGGGTAAAACCCGGATTTCCGGATACAAGATCGCCCCCTCCGGACAGGCACCACACTGCAAGTAGGCGCTAATTGAAGCCGGGGTCGGCACCGACTCTAAAGTGGTAAGCACTTTTACCTCCGAGGCCAGGCGAAAATGAGCTTCATCAAGAGCGTAATAGAGTGGCTTGATGCCGAGACGATCGCGCGCGATGAAGAGCTCCGTCCGCGCCGGGTCGTAAATGGCGAGGGCGAACATTCCTTTGAGACGCGAGACAATTTCCGGTCCCCAACGTGCATAGCCGGCGAGAATCGTTTCAGTGTCGCTGGTGCTGCGCCATTCGCGATTGCCAAGCTCGGCCCGCAGTTCGCGATGATTGTAAATCTCGCCGTTGACCACGATAACGTTCCCAGTCCCAGGATCAGTCATCGGCTGAGCACCGTTAGGCGAGAGATCGAGAATCGCCAAGCGAGTGTTGCCTAGCCAGATCTGTCCATCAGGCGAAGTCCATTCGCCCTGCGCATCCGGCCCGCGATGCAAGAGACAGCTAAGATCGAGTGGCGCAGCCGCCGCACCAAAGCTGAAATGAGCTGCGATGCCGCACATGACTGGGCTCTATACCGACACGCCGAGTGAGCGATACAGCTCGATGTATTGCGCGATCATTTTTTCAGCGCGGAAACGCTCGGCATTTTCCAGGCTCTTTTTGCTCAGCTGCGCGCGCTTCGCAGGATCGGAGAGACTCAAGAGAGCGCGGGCGAAAGCCGCTTCGTCCTCGACTGGCGCGGTCAACGCTCCATCGCCCGCGACTTCCGACATGGGTTCGTGGTCGCTGCAAACGACCGGACAACCGCAGGCTTGCGCTTCGATGATCGGCCAACCGAAGCCTTCGTAACGAGATGGATAAAGCAGAGCGCAGGCTGAACTGTAGAGCGCTTCGAGCAGGTCGTTGCTGGGACCATTTACTTCGACCAGCCGATCGACCAGGCCAAGTTCCTCGCCGAGCGAACGCAACTCCGGGGTCAATTTCTGTCCGGCGAAAACCAACTGGCCATTCCAGCTGTCCTTCGTCAGAGCCAGAATCCGAAGCGCACCCTCGCGATTTTTCATGCGCAAGTTGGATCCTACGTGGAGAACGAAAGGCCGCTCGAGATCGAGTTCAGGAATTTGCGAGAGTAATGAGCGTGCACGTTCTGGTTCCTGTTTGCGATAAGGATAGTTGATTCCATGATAGATGAGCAGGATTTCCGGCCGGGCCGCTTTTTGCCTAACGAGTCGTCGCGCATCTCGCAAAGTGGCGGACGAGGCGCAGGCAATCGCGCTTGCCCGGCGCAAGCTCGACAAGATCCAACGCTGCAAATATTTCCCGGTCGCCGAAGCCGGCGTATCGGGCACTTCGCCGAGTGCGCCCCGCACTGCGAGCAGATCGTGACAACTCACCACGACAGGCCGGCCTTGGATCCGAGCGGCGTACATGGCGTTGGAGTGGTCGCAGATGTGCACGAGCTCGGGCGAACGCCGTGCGAGCGACCATTTTAAGCGCCAGGGGAAAAAGAGAAACTTGTCGAGGTAACCGAGCCATTTCGCGACGAAAGGCCCGGCGAACGTCATCCGTCCGAGATATGATTGCGGCTGGATGATCTCGGCACGCACGCCCGCGGTCGTCAGGCCACGCAGCATCATGTTGGCAAATCGTTGCATGCTCTGCTGCTGATCGGCCGGATAATTACCGATCAATAGGATCATGCGTGAGAGGCGAGTCACGGCGCCAGCTGCCATGCAATCGCTCGGCATAAACCGACCGACGAAGTTGGCGCTCCGGCGCTCGCTCGCGTTCGTCGTCTTTTCCCGTCGGTTCCTCCTCTTCAGGTGCCCGGGCAGCAAGCGCGAGTCCGGCCAGCGCGACCGCAAAACCGAGCGTGGTCGGCTGTCCAAATGGACCTTCGAGCAGAGCGAAAAAAGATGCACTGAAGAGAAAGAGCGGCAGTGGATTGTCCCGGCGGAGCTGGCTCAGTGAAAAACGACCGACGTGAAAGGTGATCGCACATCGCCAGAGCAAAAACGCTCCGCCAAGAATTGGCCCGCTTTCCAGGATAATTCGCGACCACTCGTTCTCTGCGAGGAGAAATTCAACGTGTCCGACAAGAAAATTCGCTCCACCGTTCGTTCCCACACCAAGGCCGAAGCCGCCGAGAGGAGCTCGCGTCAGCACGCGTAAACCATCAAAAAAATCGCCAAAGGTGCGGCCGACCAGATCTCCAATCACACTGCTTTCAGCAGCGTCGGCGCCTTCCGCGAAACGATCGGAGAGAATGCCAAGACCTTCTCTAAAAACCGGCAGATAGCTGATCAGCCAAAACACAATTGCGCCAAACAAAATGTAGCGGCCGAGTCTGCCCGCGAGCGTCGGCCTGACGAGCAAAATGACCACGAGCGATGCTGCTACCACTCCTACCGCCAGAACCGCAGCGCGACTTCCGGAAACCCCCATACCAACGAGCAACGCCCCACCAGCACCGCCGAGGAGCCAGGTCTGGTAGGGCAGTTTACCCAGAACGGCGTGCAGCATGAAAGCCGCTACCGAGCTCAGGTAGTAAACGGCTCCGGAGACAAATGAAAATGTCCCTGGTGGCCGAATGCGACCGCTACCGGCTCCGAGTTGCACTCCTTCGCCCACTCCTGCGGTGCTGTTGATGAAGGAATCGGGAGAGGAGGCGAATTGCACGGCCATGAGAACACTCATCGGAATCATTCCCATCATCGTCCACCAGCCGGCGCGTTTTACATCCCCAAGGGTGAAGACCATCGGAATGACGAAGATCAGTGGCAGGTGCAAGTAATTGCAACGAACCCCGTAGCCAGTAACGAGAATGATGGTTTTGATCGGGAAATACGGCAGCAGCACAATAATGCCTGTTGCCCACGAGAGGATGGCAATCAGTTCCAAGGTCACAATCCAGACGTTTTGTGGAATGAGTCGGGCGCGAAACGCCAGGACATAAATCGCGACAGCAACCGGATCGCGAACCAGCAAAAGCGGTGTCGAAAGTTGGGGAACAACCCATTTACGAAAGATGCCTTCGAAAACCAGCAGCCACAGATAAAACCAGATGAGCCACCGGATGTGCCGGATCGTCGCCGAGTGGTCGACGATCTTTGGTGCCTTTGTGGGAGCAAAAGGACGCACCTTGCCTGAGGCGATGACGTTCATGAATTGAGGCTTTTACCAACCACTTCTCGTGCAAGTTCAACAAGGCGCCGCCGATAATTCTCCCACTGAAAAGTCAGCGCCTTCTGCCTCGCCGCTTCCTGCATGGCCCGCCGCCTCTCCTTCTCGCGGCTAAGGAGGATGAGCTTCTCCTCGATCGCCTCGGACGAGCGAATTGGAATGATAAACCCATCGGTTCCATCGCTGATCAGGTCCGGCCCGGCGGTATGCGAAGTGGTGATCACCACCAAACCCTGACTCATGGCCTCTGTCAGAACCAAACCAAAACCTTCGTGCAGCGACGGCAAGACCAGAACATCATGCCCGGACATTTCCTGCAGTAACTGGTGGTGGGGAAGAGAGGGTATCCAACGATACTTTCCCAGTATGGCAGGCACGGGAACTTCAGCGCTAACTCTCCGGCCAACAAGAGAAAACTCAATTTGGTCTCCCAATTTTTCCACTGCATCCAGCAAGTAACCAAGCCCTTTCGCCTGTGTAAGCGCGCCCACAAAAATCACCCGCAGTTTGTCGGCAGAAGGTCTGAGCCGCACAGGCGTGTCCGACGGAGTTGTTCCATAGGGCAAGACATAAATTGGCGCAGTCACTATCTTCCCATCCAAGATGCTCTGTTTGGCAAACGATGCCGGCGTAATAACTGCGTCAGCCAGCCCTAACTCCTCATCTTTCCGCGCTAGCTTTTCGGCGCTGTCGGTCAACGCACCCAGCGTCGCAACCCATTCCGGATGCAGCTCCGCCTCCTCTTCTTGATAGCGTCTTACTGTCCGCCAATGGACAATCGGATGTTCATAAACGCAGAGAATCCCACGAGCCTTCGCCGCGCGAAAGGTAGCGACGGCCCCATCGTCGTACGCATATACGGCCTTACTCATTAGGCCATTCGTGGTGCGTTTCGCTACCCGCCGGTCGAGCGATTGGTAAACCGCGTCGATACCGAAGACACTATTCTCGCCACCAAACCACTGTTGCCAACCTAGCTGACCGATGAATTGTCTCCCCCATTCGCGCCAACCGACAGTGTGGATGTACGGCTGCAGCTCCCTGGCAAACGAACGTCGACGAAGCTCGCGACAAAGGCGCGGAAATCGTGAGGCCAAGCTGTCGAGCGGACTCTTTTCACGCCAGTTGATGCAGGTCCAAAATTCATCCAATAAGCCCGCTTCCGCAAAGGCCAGAACGGCTTGCCTCACGTTTTGGTTGGCAGTCGGATGCGAGAGAAGAATCACGAGAGTTTCGAAAGAAATAGCTGGCGATACTCTTTGGCGATTACCGCAGGATGAAACCTGGCCAGGTGTCTCGGCGCGTTTTCCAGAAGATGCCTTCGTTCGTTAGGCTTGGCCAGCAACTGACCCAGGGCGTGTGTAAGAGCGTCAACGTCTCCATTGGGAAAAGTAAGTCCGCATGGCCCAATCGCCTCCGGCAGTCCGCCGCCGTACGATCCAACGATCGCGCAGCCGCACGCAATTCCCTCCAAGGCCACGACACCGAATGGCTCGTCATAGCGGGAAGGAATCACAAGGATTTTATGTTGACGCAGGAGTGTCGCTAAGGCCGCGCCACTCTTAGGTCCGAGAAATGTCACTTTTTCACGCAATCCAAGACGCGCAGTCAACTCTAAGAGCGCGGGTTGTTCCGGTCCAGTGCCCACAATCGTCAGGCGCACTCCAGGTTCTGCGATTTGAAGACGAGCGAGCGCTTCAAGTAAGAGATCGACCCCCTTTTCCGACACCAGCCGGCCAAGAAAGATGAGACCATTGGAACGATCGACCTCCGAAGCCGACTCTTTGAACATTTCGGCATCATAGGGATTCGGGATGACAACTGAAGCCGTGCGAAAGCAATTCGCGACAGCCCTGCTAATCGCTACGCTAGGCGTAACTTGAACCACGGCGTGTTTGATCCGCTGCACCAAATCCACGCCCGAAGGCCGTCGGCAGTACGAACCCTGGTGAGTGATAACCACCGGCTTATGCAGAAGCCAGCAAGGCCACAGCGTGCGCAGGCTTAGGTTGTTTTGCCAGACAATGTCGCACCACTGGATTGCACGAAAGAGCGCGCCTAACGACGGCTTTCGAATGACAGGCCAGTCAAGCTCTTCCGAATCTTCATTTGGCGTTTGTGTCACGACCATGATTTCGTCTCCCTGCTGCGTAAACTTCCTTGCCAGCAACAGGCTAACCGTTTCGATCCCGCCGATGCTGGGCGGGAAAGCATGAGATGATATTAGGAGCTTCAAATTGCCGGTCGGCCGGTGCGCCCGGCGAAATAGTCCCGGACTGCTCGCCAACGCGCTCGAGCCGAAAAGGAATTATGCCGATGAAATGTGAGTCGCAGGGTATTAGCCAGAATCAGCAGAGCGCGCAAAGTCGCCGCCGGTCGGCCAAAATAGTCCCGGACGAGAAAGAGCGAGTTACGCGCGAACAGGTAACTGCGCCAGCATCTCCGTGGACGTAACTGGATTAACTACGATCGCTCCCCAAACCATCACTACCTTCCAGCCATTTCGAACGGCGCGCGCGCCTAGCTCATGCTCATCCCCATAGGCAAAGTAACGTTGATCGAAAATTCCTATCTCTTGCAAACACTTCCGCCGGACCAGCATAAGTGTGCCGTGCGGAACGTCGATCTCCTGCGAAACGCCTCGCTCTCGCGGCAAGACCCTCTCCGGTTGCACGCCATGCCAGCGTGAGAACCGCGTGATAATGGGCTCGGGATACTGCGGGCAGGCAATGCCGATGCGCGCATCATTTTCTGCTGCCCGAAGGAGGAGTGGCAAGCAATCGGATTCCGGCATCGCATCGTGCGCACTAATAAAGCAGAAGGAGCTTGTCTCACTGTGGAGCCAGTGACGTAGCGCGACATTTAATGCGCCGCCCCAGCCCTTGTTGTTGTCCAACCTAACGATATTAGCGTCGGAATCGAGAATCAATTCCAGTTGCTGAAATAGCTCCGCCGAGGAGTCGTTGTCGAGCACCGTAATCTCGAGCGGCACATTCTGGGCGAGAAAGGCGCGCACGGTTCTTGCGCAGGCTTCCGGCTGATTCCAGTGAACAACCAGCAACCGCGAGACACTCATGGCTGGATAACTTTCGCAATCGCGGCGGCGAGGCCAGCAGACGATGCGTTCCTTCGATACCAATTGTAAATCGCCTGTGCCATGGCAGGGCGCTCGCTCGCGGTTGGAAGAGTCGCGAGTGTAAAAGGTCCGGGCATAACGTCGCCATCGAGGGATATCTTTGAGTTCACCGAAGGAAAGACCGGGATAATACCATGCGCACAATAGGCAGCGAAGGCGGTTTGATTTCAGGATAGCCTCGGTCGCGACATGGGTCTGAACAAAGTAATCCAGCCAGCCAAACGCGCACGCAGCTAAACGCTCAGAGGCCGGCGCCGCAACCTTTGATGTAGGCCAATAGCGGTCATCTTTTAGGCGGCGCCGAATATCCTCTCGCTCGTCTCCACCTATGACAACCAAGTCTTTGCCTCCGGGAAAAGAGCGAAGGGAGCGTTGAATTAACTCCGAGTTCCTCCACAGATGACCCAACGCTCAGGATCCCGACTTGCAATCTGTTCATCCGAAAGTGTCGGCTCGCCGAAGGTTGAGAACACAGGTCGAACGACAACAGGAGCGGAGGGCAAAACTTTGCGCAGCTGATTAGCGAGAAGACTGCTGCTGACGACACAAACGACTGAGGATTGTGCCAGGAGTCGAGCGAGACGTTTTTGCAACGGTTGCAGCCAAAAGGCGCTTCGACGCCAGCCGCTCGAAGCGTAGAGTTCGTGAAAAATAGTTATTAAGGGACCGCCGAGCGACTGCCGCATCTCGCTGACTCTTTTTGGAAGCCAAAAAGGGTATTCCGCGCGGGTGGTAGCCATAGTTTACATAGTGCAGGATGGCGGCACCCGCGCGCGGAGGACGCCAGGTCGATTCACTCAGAGCGAGACCGGTGACGAAATCCGTACCTAGGCCGTTCACGTCCGCCAGGCTCCTAGCCAGCACTTTGGCGTAGTCGCTTACTCCTCCCCGATGAGATAAGGGATACGGCACGATCTGCACAATGGAGTGCGAGTTATTCACCGGATTGAAAATACCCGCCGCGTGGATCGCAGGGCTTCCGACTGGAAACATTGGAACCGCCATCTCCGCTCAGGCATTGCGGCGCGCATAGAACCTGCCGATGAGTGAGCCGATCCTTAAACCTAACCACTTCATAGTTAGTCGCGGCGTCGAATAGATCTTAAGAGGTTTACTCGCATATCGGACGAAATCTTTATCAGCCCCGGACGGTGGCCTTCCTTTCAGCGCCTCCCAAACAAAATGCTTGCGCCAGCTCTTGATCTCACCAGCCGAGTGGGACATCACGTGGCTTCCCGACTTAAAACCCATTCCCTCGGCGCCGACCGCGGTGATCGGATCGGAAACGAGCATCAGGGCCAGATTCATTAGGTCCTGATCATTGCATAGGTAGGGATAATCGGATTTGCAGAACACAAATGCGTTCAGATTGGCGCCCTCGGTCACACGATAGTCAATCAGCATCTTCCAGGCCTTAAGAAACTCGCCGTGCTCACGGTGAAAACCGAAAAATCCGCTGTTGTAGAACTTATCTGGCGAGCGAGTAATCTCTAACCCGTGTCCCTCCGCATACCTCGCCCATGCTTGTCGAACTGGATGATGGCTGGGCAAATAGTCATTCATATCTTCGCAAACGGCGACGCCGCATGAGATCCAGTGTTCGAAGAAATTCCACGAAGCCCTTACAATCGCGTCCGCATCGAAATAGAAGAACCTTCGCGCTGCCGGACAGATGTACTTCCATCAGTTGGAGGACGAAGTCAGGCTTATGGTTGTTAAGAAAGTCAGTGGTGGACAGAGGAATAAAATGAAGAAGGCACCCATTCATCGCGTAGGTCCAGCCACTATTGTCGGCCTGGGCCGACTTAACCGCCCAGAAAGGGAGCTCTCCGCGAAACCCAATATAGATATCTCCGCGAAACCCCCGAGCGTAGAGCGAATTCACCAGCGCTCCCAGTCCAAAGTGATAGTCACCCGCGGAAAGTGTGCAAACGATCGAGGACTTGTTACGCTTCTCTCCCGACCGCAAGGAATGCGATGTCTCGGAATCCCTTCTCTGCTCGTTACGATCATCCATGACTTTGCCTTGATAGCTCAGCCGCGCCTAGTGCCTTGCCGTCTAGCTTGAATCACGGCGGAAGAATCTAACATCGTCTGGTATTCGTCGAGTGTGTCGACGGCAATCGTTTCCCAGGAAAATGGAGTTGCCGCCTCAATACTTTTCTTCGAGAGCACCCCGTAATCGATGGCGGACGCGCCTAGTACCTGGCACAATGTAGCCGCAAACTTTTCGGCGTCACCACATGGAACGAGAAGATCCGGTAGCGTGCTCTTAAGGATATCTCGTGGACCCGGAACGTCGTAAGCGACGGTAGGCAACCCGGCTGCGAGCTGCTCCAGCACGGCCAGTCCGAAACCTTCGACGTAGCTTGGAAAGGCGCCGACCGTGCAATCCACTAGCAATGATAGCAGATCCTCTCGTTTGAAATGCGAAACAAATTCAAGATTCTCCTCAGAAACCGAACCGAGGTCTTTCCGCACTGCCGTGGCGTCCGTCATTGTTCCCAGAAAGCGAAAACGAACCTCCGGGATTTGCGAGCGAACAGCCCGGATGATCCGCGGCCAGTCATAGGACCCTTTTCGCGGACTCCACATTCCAATGAAACAGACTCGTCTTTCGGCAAGACGCTCCTCAGCCGATCGGTCCTGTTGTGACAGCAGGTGCCTGTATGAATCGGAGAGTCCGTAAGGTTGGACGATGATTCTGCCTTTCAAATCCAGGCTCTCGCACAAGCAGCTCGCTTCGCTTTCATTTGGCACATTAATGACATCGGCTGTTCGCACAGAGCTATCACAAGCTCGCATCAAGCTTCGATGAACGAAGCCATAAAATAACCGACCTGCAGTTGTCCCTCGTGACTGGCGGGGCCAGCGACGAATTGTTACTCGCTCGAAGCGTTCATAGAGTAGGTATAGCCCAACGGAACGAGCGACAATAATTCCCCTGAAACCTAACGCCTGTCGCGAGTACGGAACACAGCCTATGGCAGCATCAATCACATCAAAAGAGTCTTTATTCGTGCGGATAAAGGCGGCAACCTTGTGGGCGAACAATAGTTGCTGAAGGGCAAATCTCACTCCAGACGCCCGGCTTGCCGGAAAGGCCTCCGAAAGGCTGAAGTGACTGATTTTATGACCTAGCGCACGCCATTGGTCGGCTAACTCCATCAAGACTCGACAGGCTCCCAAACGACCGTCCCAAGGCAGATCGACCACCATGAGAATCCGGAGCGAACGATGAGGGCGGGTACTCGTTGGCTCCTCTGACATTAGCGCAACATACTGTTCCACAACTTGTGACGCACGGGATTGACGTAGTGTCGTAGGATCAAGTCCTGGTCCGCGTAGCGGTCGGAATAGACAAACTGATCATCCAATTGCAGAACAAATACCCGAGGATCCAGCGCGCGGGCATCGTTGGCATGCATAGCGAGGTGAGTCATGGTCTGATTGGTAAAGAATATTGGTTCGTCCTTGAGCTCAAGGTATCGCTGGATCGCGAGAGACCAATCGAGTTTTCGAGAAAGGAAGAGCAGGCCTGTATTAACGGGGTTGCGTCTCTCGATGGGATCGCGAGACAGGCGAAAATCGGCTGAGTCTTCGCGACAGTCTGGCAGGTACAAGGCAGGAACACCATTAGTGACCAAGGCCGCGGCCAGATGTGACGCTCCGGGGAAGAACAGAACGTCAGAGTCAACATAAAGAGCTGACTCGGCATCCAGTGGCAGCGACATGATTAAACCGAGCTGTCTGCCGAGAGGATAAGTTTTGACAAAGTGGTCAACCTTTGACGGCAGGCCCACAGGTAAGTAACCCTCCGCGCGATGCACCACGACGCTGGGATCGATTTTCTCCAGCAATTTGACGCTGTTTGACGTGTATGATCCGTCAGAAACTACAGTAAAGCTCCTAGGACGACCAGCATAGCGAAGAAACGATCGAATTGAAAGCGCCTGTTCGGGAAGCGAGGCTTCGCCGGAGTAAGAGAAGACTGCAAAAAGTACCCGGCGCGAGACCGTGATCGGTTTTCTCACTATCGCGGGAAGAAGAGATTGATAGATTTTTCGCCGATAACCACCCTCCCAACGGGCCGCATGGTAGCCGATGTTAGGCAATCGCATTCTGCTCCTTTAGAGATCGAAAGCCAAACCAGCTTAGACCTATATTCAGAAGCAGGCTCGGAGCTACGCAAATCAGATTAAATTTGAGCACACCGCCTACACTCGAGAAATCGGTGAATGGAATCAGGGCGAGCTGCGTAGCGATGGTCATGGGAATACAAAGCCAGGAGCCGCCGATCCAGGCGCGGGCTGCGTTAAGGGACCACATCGTGCTTGCGACGAGAAAGAGAACCGCGCCACCTACCATGAGGAGAAGTTCGTGTTGAAGGTGAGATACTTTGGCCCCAGCACAAAAAGGAACTCGTTGGGCAACAAGGCGGCTGCGGCGTAAATGAGAAGACTTAGGCTGGTTACGGCTCCAACTATTGCAAAGTAAAGCCAGATCAATCGTCGGCGCTCGCGGCAGCGGGCAAAGGCCGGAGCAAATATATTTGCCATTAGGCTCCCGAGAACGGTAAAGATCATTCCCAGCCGCCCGAGCGCGCCGACCTCGGCAATTGAACCCGGCCGGCGAGCAAAGAAGCTGATCAGGAAGATGGTTATTTGGCCTTGCAGACAGAAGAAGATCGCGTTTGGTGCCTGCTTCCGAATCAGACTCATGATCGCTTTGCGATCCTCTGGGTTATCCTTTGCCTGAAGGTCGATGACATTCGCGGCATAGCGGCGGAGAAGCAGATATTGGAAGAGGAGCGCGCCAGCACCTACCAAGACAGCAAGGCCAGCATTAAGGAAAATGAATCCGAGCGAAAGTAGAATAACGAGGCGCGCCGTCGAAGTTGAGAAATCGATGATTTGAATTTGACGCACATCAGCGCGCAATCGCGGGACTACTTCCAGAACACCCACTGATAGCTGAGCGAACAACCCCGCGAGGACTGCGCCGACCAAAAGGACGGTATAGGAAAGCGAAGCGCCATTCCGGATCAGCATAAAGTAAAGGATGGGAGTTACACCAAGGATAGAGATCAAACCGAACCTACGACGGAGATGGAGACCAGTGGAAATTAACTCTCCAAATCGATGACTATCCTGCCAAACGCGTCCGCCAATAGATATCATTCCAATGCTAATGCCGACATCAGCCAGGATATTGAGCGTGCCCTGCATGGTATTCGCAATGGTAAAGAGGGCGTACTCCGTTTGTCTCATTTGCCTAACGAGGAAAATCCCGGTGGCAAAGCCGATCAACTGGACCAGTATTTGCACAGAGGCGAATTGACCGACCCGTCGGGCGGCACGAAGCGTGCGACTAAACCCCATGCGTGCGGAAGGAGTTGCGGAGTCGGCCGGCGGTGAAGAGATCATGTCGCACCAAGCCGTCTCCTAGCCTTTGGCAGCTCGACTGATCGGCGAGTTAGCCTGCAGCTAGACGCGGTGGCTCTGCTTCTCCACCGTCGAGGGTGAAGTTTCCTCCGCACCCGGGGTATTATAGTACTCCGCGTATTGGTAGTAGTAATACTCGGGCAGCGAAGTATCGACATAGTTCAAGATCACTCCAGGAACATTAACCTGCCGATGATAGAGCAATTCAAGCGCCTTTCGCGTCAGACGCGCTGACGTATAGGAAAGGCGGACGACGAAGAGAGTGGCGTCGATCTTGGGCGCAAAACTAGTCGTATCGTCCGCCGCCAGCACCGGCGAGGTATCGATGATGATATAATCGTAGTGATTGTAGATGTCTTTTAGAAAAGCATCGGTCGATTCGCGTAGAAGGTGTTCACTCGGTTGCGAAA
Organism: uncultured Verrucomicrobiae bacterium; assembly: GCA_963786175.1. GTDB lineage: Bacteria > Verrucomicrobiota > Verrucomicrobiia > Chthoniobacterales > UBA10450 > JAICXG01. The sequence goes on from CAWAYD010000009.1 coordinate 301,482, forward strand.
TGGTATTGCCACGAGGAAGAACAAACAAGCTGGGCAGCGAAGTGGGGACGACCACCTCCCGCCAGTTCACCTCCTGTTTTAAGACTTCTGAGAACCCTATCTTGGACTGAATATCAAAAGCCTCGCGCAAAGCGCCGCGGCGAAGATCCCCGTCAATAAGAAGTGTCTTTGCCCCCGAAAGAGCCATGGTGATGGCAAGATTTGCCGAGACCGTAGATTTCCCTTCGTTAGGCACAGCGCTCGTCACAAGCAAGGTCTTAGGACGTGGCCCTTCGTAGGGCATGAAGAAAATTGATGAGCGCACATTGCGATAAGACTCGGCAAAGATGTGCCGGGCATCATCCGGCTGCAGAAGAGTGACCGCGCCTTTGGTCTTTTCCTTTGGAATCTGGCCGAGAATATTCTCGCTAAAGTAATGCTGAAATTCGGTAAAGGACGCCATGCGGTCGTCGATTCGATCGAGCAGGATGAGAACGACCAGACCAGCAAAAAGGCCGAAACCAAAGCCAACAAGAAGGCTTCGGACCAGTCCCGGTCGAACCGAAACCGGCGTCGTGCCGTTCTCCATAATGCCAACCTGATCGCCACCATCCACGACTTGGGAGACGTTGACGTCTTTCAGGCTATTGGTGAGGCGATCGTAAAGTGTTTTCTGGCGATCGACCTTGTCCTTGATGCGATTGAACTGCGCGAGGCGCTGACCAAGATCGAGGGCTTTCTTTTCCCACTCGGCAATATTGGACTTCAGGTTTTCCATTTGCTTGCCGATCGACTTCCGGCGTGTCTCGAGTTTCTCGACTGCGTCCTGCCGATAAAGTGTAATCAGCTTCTCCTGCTTGGAAATCTCGTCGTTTAGCTTTATAATCTTGGGGTGCTTTGGACGTAAGTCTTTGGAAAGAGTGTCGCGTTCAGCTTTGAGTAGCTGGACCTCCTGCTTGGCTTTCAGATACTCGCCTTCCGGTCCTACATCGGCGAATGGCATTCCCTCCTCGCTCGGTGCGGGACTAGCTCCGTTGTCGGAGGGTTTTATGGCCTTCTGCTGCCGGTCGAGATTCTGATCCAGGTCAAGCAGGCTAAGGAGGTCATACTCTGTCTTGAGGCTGGCGTATTGCTGGTTGAGTTTGACTAGATAGGTAGCGGCGCTGTTACCTTCACCTTGCAGGAGGCCAACGTTGTTGTCCTTTTGAAACTCGAGCATTTCGTCTTCGCCATTGCGCAAGTCCTTCTCGACCTGCACAAGTTGTTCAGTAATCGCAGTTGTTACATGACTTCCTTCATCTGCCCGCATGCCCTTTTTTACGTCGAGATACTTATGCATCACGGCATTCAGGAAAGCCTGAGTATAATCTGGCGAGGTACCAGTGGCTTCGAGCTCAAAAATGGAAGTGCGCGGCCGCTGAGTTACAGTGATATTGACTTTGACCGGGGCCAGTTCTGGATGGGTGGCTCGCACCACTGACTCCGCACCGCGGCGCACCTCGTCACTCTGCATGAGTTGAATCTGGGTGCCGTAAAAGTTATTTGTGTCTTCGCTGTAGACGGCGTTTTGGGCGAGATTCAATTTTCCCGCGACCATCATCTTACTGGTCGAGAGATAGGCGTTCGGCGCTTGAAAAATCATCCAGGCTCCCACAAAGAGTCCGAGGCAGGTCGTAAGCAGAGGAATCCACCAGCGGCGGATGAGAAGCGCCTTATAGCGATGCAGCCGGGTCACGATCGAAGTCGTGATTGAGGCGGGCGAAGTGCGATCGGCAACGGGATGATCCATAAATTAGAAATTAACCAGCCGTTGCGGGACGTAGATTTGGTCATCGGGCTGAACGACCACGTCGTCCTCTGTATGGCCCTGTTCGATGACTCTTTTCAGATCGACCACGAGATCGCGGCCGTCCTTGTGGGTGAGTTTGACCTTACGTTTGTCGGCGAAGTCACCAAAGCCGCCGGCGCGAATGATCGCCTTGCTGACCGTGTAGGTCTCGTCGCTTGGAATCTCCTGTGGTCCCTGGCTTTTGACGGCACCGTAGACATAAACTTTGCCTCTGGCTTTCTCGCTCACTTTATCTACGGCGAGAATAACGGTCGCGTGATAGTAGTATTCCTTCTCTAAGGCCGACTTAATGTTATAAGCCAGGTCGCGGCAGGTCTTACCCTGGGCCGGGACAAGGCCAATGTAGGGCACTTCTAATTCGCCGGTATCGTTGACGCGCAGGAGTTGAGACTGGTTATCGCGATCCTCGACGACGCGGAAGCTTACATAGTCATCAGGGCCGAGCTTTTTCTTGTCATCCAGCACGGCCATCGAATTTGTCCGCATAACGGTGCTGCTGGCCGTGCCGGAGATAGCGGCGGGTTCAACGGCGCCGGCGCGGGGAATGTTATTGGGAGCCGGACTGGCCTCCTGGGCGGAGGCCTTGGAGTCCACTATGAGGAGACAGGTGGAGAAGCTGCATAAAAGAAGAAATCGCTTCATGGTTGCATGGCTCCCTTTAGAAACTGTAGGTGGCGTCGATCGCAACGCGGTTTTGCTGATAATCGCGGTCAGGCAGGTCGGATTGTTTCTGAACGTATTGATACCGGAGGCCAAGAGTCACGTGGGGTGTGATTTGATAACCGGCGGTGATGGCTCCGCCGTAGCGTTGGATGTGCTCGGCGAGAATGCCGCCGGAGTCATCGCCTTCTTCATAAAAGAGCTCGGTTGAAAGCAGGACGCGATTAATGATCGCCCAGCTGACTGTATGACGAACGTAGTTGAGAATAAGATAGTTCGCGTCAATGCCGAGTTGAGATTCATGACCCGCAGAGAGGGTCTGACTAATAGCGGCGTTGATGCGATGCGAGATTTCGATATTGCCGTACCAATCGCTGGCGTTGTTCATGTCGTTCACGCCACCGTTATGGTCGAAATCAATGAATTGGTAGCCGATCGCGGCGCGAACCCTGAGATAATTACTGATCTGCGCCTCAATGAAAGGACCGACGCTGTAGCTGACCGAGTCGTTCAAAAAATCCTGGTCATAGTAGTTATAAACTGCAGCCATCTCCAAGCCGGCGCCGATCGTCGAAGTAAGGGCAAAGTAGGCGCTGAAACTTAGTTCCTCGGCATTTCGATTAAGGTAATCAAATGTATCTGTAGTAGAGATATAGGTGTAGTGGTCGTAGCCGAAGGTGAGGACGGCCTTGTTTAAATCCCAAAGAACGGTGATGCCGGCGGTGTTCTCGAAACGACCGTAGTCGACCACGTTGCTAAGTTGCAGCTCTGCGGTCGGATCCTGTTGCAGGGAAAAGCGGTCATGAAGATTGATCCGGAAGTCCTGGATAAAAATGTCGAAGGCGAGCTGTGAACCAGGTGAAATGATGACGTCATTGGTGTTGTCGCTGGGATGATTGAGATAAAAGGCGTAACCTATGCCGAGATCGAGCCGCAGAGTATTGAGCTGGGTGACGGGCCAGATAGCGTCGATGTTGAACTGCGGACGAATGATAACGTCATCCTGCTTATGCGTCTCGGCGAGGTTAATATTGTCGTTGTACTCGATTCCCGTCGTGATGCTGAAACGGAACCGAACTGGACCAGCGAGAAGATTGTAGGGAATTTGGTCAATTGATTGTCGGCGTGCGTCGGCGGCCTCTGCGCCAGCCAGGGAAGGTCGGACGGCTTCTTGGGCGCGGAGATGTGCGGGGAAGAAAAAACAGCCCCAGAAGGAGCGTCCAGACAAGCCGGGCGGCGGCAGTCCGCAGGGGTTTTGAGTCAATGATCATAGCCTGCGTCAATCGCGGTTAGGGTTAGCAGGTGCAGTACCAGGTACGGGCTCTGAGAAAGTCTGAATCTGTGATGTCATTGGGGCGTTCGGATGCGAAAACGGCACTCTAGAGCCTGTCGTGAAGGGTCTGCGTTCATTTGCTCTGCCGCTATTGGCGGGCTGTTTTTATCTTTCTTAGCAAGCAACGGCAAGCTAAATCGTATTTGCTTCGGCAAATTAGGTCGTACAGAAATCTCCTAGTCTGGTATAGGGATGTCTGCTTAGGGAGTTAGCTAATTGATGCAATATTCCCTCAACAAGCGACGGCTGGCCGCTCTCTTACCGCCGACTAGTTGCCGGGATAAGTCTGTTGCTCAGAGCGTGGCTCGGACGGCATCCAACTGGTTGGACGAGCCGAGCTTTTCGTTTTTGTGGGCGATGAAGTTTGCGTATTCATCGACAAAAATTTTTCCTGGCGGGCGAAAATCGAATTGGTCGGGATGATCGCGGAAGTACTCGCGATGCACCCGCGTCCAAACCAGGCGGCCGTCAGTGTCGATATTAACCTTGGTCACGCCGAGCTTGGCGGCCGGCAGATATTCATTCTCGTCCACGCCACACGCGGAGGGATCGAGTTTGCCGCCAGCAGCGTTGATTCGTTCGACTTCCTCTTTCGGCACACTGGAGCTGCCGTGCATAACGATTGGCGTGCCGGGAATGCGCTGTTGAATTTCCTTGATCACATCGAAGTGCAGACCTTGTGTGCCTTTGAACTTGTAAGCGCCGTGGCTGGTGCCGATGGCCGCGGCCAAAGAGTCGCAGCCCGTTTGCCTAACGAATTCTATCGCTTCCTGCGGATCGGTGAGGCAGGCATGTTTTTCGTCGACTTTGATGTCTTCCTCGACGCCGCCAAGCATGCCGAGTTCGGCTTCAACACTAATTCCTTTCGCGTGCGCTCGATCGACGACGCGTTTGGTGATCGCAACGTTATTCGCGAAAGATTCATGACTGGCGTCGATCATGACTGAGCTGTAAAAGCCCGAGTCGATACAATCGTAGCAAGTCTCTTCGTCACCATGATCCAGGTGGACAGCGAAAATGGCTTCGGAAAACATATTGTCCGCGGTGCGAATGAGCGCCTCGAGCATCCGTTTATCAGCGTATTTTCGTGCACCCTTCGAAAGCTGAATAATGAAAGGCGCCTTGCTCTGCATGTTGCCGCGGAACAGGCCAAGGATCTGTTCCATGTTGTTCACGTTATAGGCGCCAACGGCGAACTTTCCGTAGGCAACCCTGTAAAGTTGTTTAGTCGTAACGATCATAACGGGCTCCTGATTGCGATTTGCTAAATCTTGCCGGGCATCAGTAACTTATGGTGCTCGCGACACTTTCCAAATCGGAAATCGCAAGCTTGTCAGAGCACACTTACTCGCCATTTTCTGCGGCGGGAAGGAGCACGCTAACCGAAGTGCCCTGTGAGTTAGAGTCGATATCGACCCGACCATTGTGATCGAAGACGGTCCGTTCTACAATCGGCAGCCCCTAACGAATCGAGGTCCTGCGTATAAAGAATGCAGGCCGCGGGAAAAATCATGCTGCCGCAACCTCTTCCTCGAAGCGAACTAGGGGAAGCAGGATGTGGAAATTCGTTCCGCGACTCAACTCGCTCTCGACTTCGATCTGTCCGCCATGTTCCTGTACGATGCCGTGAACCACAGATAGACCAAGCCCTGTTCCGTAATCCTTCGTCGTGAAAAACGGATCGAAAACATGCGGTACATCTTCCGGTTTGATCCCAGTCCCGTTATCTTCTACCGAGACGCGCAGGATCTCGCGGACGTCGTCTGGGTCGGCCAATAAAGCGGTCGGCCAGGTCTCGGTCGTGCCGATTTCGGTTGAGACCCTGAGCGAGCCTCCGGGCTTCATGGCGTCGAGAGCGTTGATGAAAAAGTTGAGAAAGACTTGTTCAATTTGATCCGCGTCTGCCCGGATAGTATCCACGTTCGCCTGCCAGGAACGAGTTAATTTAATGTCTTTCTGATACAAACGATGGCCCACGAGAAGCAATGCTTTTTCAAGCACTTCATGAACGTGCATCGGCTTGAGCAGCGGTTTTGCGGGCCTGGCAAAACGGAGAAGTTGGTTAACCAACGAATCGATGCGATCAACCTCGTGGCCGATGAGTGAGAAGAATGTCTCGCGAAAATCGGAGTCTTGGTAACGCTCCGGCAACAGTTGGGCGAAGGTTTTTATCGAGACGAGCGGATTTTTTATCTCGTGCGCCATGCCTGCGGAAAGGGTGCCGAGACTGGCGAGACGATCGCTGCGTCGAATTTGCCTTTCGAGGCGTTTGAGGGTCGTCAGGTCAGTCAGGACTAGGAGCGCACCGAGCGCTTCGCCGTCTTGTCCGTGGAAAAGCGAACTGCTTGCGCGCATGATCGTACTCTTGTCGCCAGCGCGCAGGATGACCTCACGGTCTTCCTGCCGCTCCCCCGTGCCTAACGTTTCCCCGATGACGCCCTTAAGACCTTCCGGCAGATTGCTAATCTTACGACCGAGCAACTCCGCCGCGGTAAGACCGGTGAGCTGTTCGACCTCGTGATTGAAGACGGTGATGATACCGCTGCTGTCCGCTGCTATGACTCCGGTAGTCAGATTTTGCAGAAGAGTTTCATTATAAATCTTAGCGTTCTGCACTTCGGTGAACAGCTGCGCATTTTCGATTGCGACCGCGAGCTGCCCGCAAAGCACAAGAAGCGCACTTTGCTCGACTGTCCCATAGATGCGGCCCGACCTTCGCGGTCCGAGAAGCATCACGCCAGCGAGTTGTTCGCGGGCAAAAATTCCCATCGCCACCGCAACGTCCAACGACTTCAACTGTCGGCGCACCCGTTCCAGTTCCGGAGTCGAGCGAACTCGGTGCAGTTCGTCGAGAACGATCGGTTCCTGAATGCGCTCGAGATGCGCGATGATTGCTTGATCGCTATGTAGTTCTAGACGCGTCATGCCTACGCCTGCGGGCACGGCCGGGAAGCGTTGTGCATAAAATTCCTGTTCGGGAAGGAGCAGAAAAACACGATCAGTATCAACAGCTTGGCCGATCGTTAGGCCAAACCGCTCGAGCAAATCCGCCAGAGTTGTGACCGAACGCAGGATTGCGGCGGCTTGATTCATGGTCGCTTGAAAATCCAAACGCCGCGTGCCGACGAACAACCGATCGGCAAGGGTTTGCGAAACCCCGCGCGCAGGCGCCATGGCAAAGGCAATCACGAGCGCAGCAATTATATGGGCGACGCCTCTGCCGTCGGCTCCCAGGATCGGAGTGAATACGGCCTGGCTCAGCCACCAGATGAGCACATAGAGCGCGACCAAATAAGCTGCGAGCAGTAGGTAGGCAATCGCCCGTCGCATGAAAAAACCAACCTCAAGTATTTTTCGAGTCGCGATGCCGTAGCCAATAACAAGGCTGAAAACAACGACGCGGAACGGCGCAAACAGGAGCGCCCGAGACTGGCCTATCAGGTTATCAAGTACCAAGGCCAGGGCAAGCGCAAAGAGAACCCCGGCGATACCGCCGATCAGGATAAAAGAAAGCTCGGCGTGCTCTCCGCCGCTAGTTTTCCGTAAATCACGCCAATAGCTAATAAGCAAGGCCAAAAGTGCGGCTATGAAATATGAAGCGTAAATCGAGATCGCTGGTCCATACACTGGCTTCGCAGGTAATCCAGCGGTCGCAGATATCACCGCGTGTTGCAGAAACACGTGCGTTTGGCAGAGAACAATGATCGCCGCAGTAACAAAGACCCATAGTCGTGAGTTTCGTAGCAGATCCACCCAAGCGCGCATTTGTCGCCGCACCGAGAGTCGCAAAAGATTAAGCGCAAATAGGTATAAAACGGCGGAAACCGAAACCTGCCGGATTGCAAACTCCGCGGTCTGAGGGGTGTTGGCTACAAAAGCTAGAAACAGACCGCTTAACCATCCTGAAATTGTTAAAGAGAGGATGAGAAAGCACTGATTTGCTAGCCGGTGGCGGTTAGCCAAGAATACGGCGATTCCCAAAGTGATTTGCAAGACGAGCGCCGCGAGAGTGGGAATAGTGGTGCTACTCATTGCGCAGCGTCACGGTTCTGCTCATTCTCTCTCACTCTGGCGTGTAGCGCTCGACAACCATGCTGCTGTTGCCACCGCCCAAACCGCGTACATTGATCAAGGCGCAATTCAGTAGCGCTTTTCGGGCCTTGCACGGAACAAAATCTAACTCGCAGCCAGCCAAGGGTGTCTCGTGGTTTGCGGTTGGCGGGATCATGCCGTTCTGAAACGCAAGAGCGCAGGCGGCTAGTTGGAAGGGGCCGCTGGCCGCGAGTGGATTCCCTGTCACGCCCTTGATCGAACTGATTGGCACGCGGTCGGCGTGATCGCCAAAGACTCGCCGAATCATCCGGACTTCGGCCGCGTCCAGCAGGGGATGACCCGGGCCGTACGCGCAAATATAGTCGATTTCGTGCGGCCGCCGGCAGGCGTTGGCCAACGAGATCCGCATTGTATTTTCCAAGCCTATGAATGGATCATTGGGATCGTGATCCATCTGCGTTGCATAACCAGAAATTTCGAGAAAAATCCGCGCACCACGAGACAAGGCGTGTTCAAGACTTTCGACAACCACGACGCCGGCCCCTTCCGAAATAACGCCTGAATCGCTCGCCTGGTCGTAGGGCCGACTGGCATGCTTCGGATCGGAGTTAGCGAAAGAACTCAATCCCGCGGAGGCAAACGAGGCCATCGTTAGGGGAGTTATCGGCGCATCGGCTCCGCCGGCGAGAGCGATCTCAACCTCGCCGCGTCGAATGCGCGCAACCGCCATCGCGATCGCATCGATTCCCGAAGAACAAGCCGAGGAAATGGTCGTCGCTTGTGTTTCGATACCTAGCTTTTTGGCAATAAGATGTGCCGCGGCCTGTGGTTGACAATTACTCACGACGCCGGAATTGACTCGTCGAGGACCACGCTCCTGCAATTCGTGAAAGCCACGTTCTATGACGTCCAGCGCGCTTGTGCTCACGCCGATGCAAACTGGCAGCACCGCCCGGCCATTTTTGGTCTTGGGATCGAAGTTGGCGTTATGCAAGGCCATCTGAGTCGCGGCGTAAGCGAGCTGTGTATGCCGGGCCATCCGCTTCGGCTTCCATTGCGCCGGCATATAGTCCAAGGGATCGAATCCTTTCACTTCACCGGCGATTCGAGTTTTGTATCCCGTGGCATCAAACAGGGTGATTGGCCCAATCCCACTTTCGCCTCCCACGAGCGAGCGCCAAAACGCCTTTAACCCTGTGCCATTGGGAGCCAAGACCCCCATCCCCGTTAAAACCACCCGATTACGTCTTCCCATCCCTTTTCTCTCCGCTGCGCGGCATTGTAAGTAAAAGCTCGCATAGGGCTATCAGATTTCTCGAGATTCTGTGTTTGCCTATAAACTTCGGGTTCTCCACAATTTCGCACTTGCCTTTCCACAAAAACTACACAAGCATCGCCTCCGAAGCAGGAGGCCCTTAAACCACTTTGCAGATTTTTTCTTCGAAGGTACGTCCCTAGCTTCATGCGATGGGAGCAATGATTGCCAACGCCGATCTCCCGCAGGTCCTCGTTATTGACGACGAAATGGGCCCCCGCGAAAGCCTTCGCATGTTGCTCAAGCCTAATTATCAAGTTCACACGGCTGACTCGGTCGAGACTGGCCTTCGACTCGTCACTGAGAAAAAGCCCGACGCCATTGTCATGGATATTCGTATGCCGGGAATGACCGGAATCGAAGGCTTGCGTCGCATTCGCCAACTCGATCCAAATCTTTCAGTCATCATGCTAACCGGCTTTGGCGCACTTGAGACGGCCAAGGAGGCGCTCCGGCTGGGCGCAAACGATTATATCAGCAAGCCATTTGATGCCCGGGAAATGCGCGAAGTAATTGGCCGCAACGTCGAACGCACGCGGCTGCATCGCAATAGCGAGAGCGCTGCAAGTGAAATCAAGGAGCTGAATAACCGTCTCCTCCAAGAGCTTGCGCAAAAGGAGCGTCTTGCTTCCCTCGGTCAGGCTTCGGCCGAATTTGTACACGACATCGGAAATCCCCTAACGATAGTTTGGGGCTATGTGCAGCTTCTCGCCAAGAAACTGGAAGAATCTGAAAACTCAGATAACTCGAGTGCGGCCGGCTCAAACAAGGAATTAGAAATTATTGAACAAAACGTTCGTCTTTGCCGCGATCTTCTCACAATGTGGCAAAGCTACGGCAGCGCTGGTGCCTCGCCACACACGGTGATTTCCGTTTCCGAAATCGTACGGGAAGTGGTCGCTAGCGTGGGTGCGATGGCGAAGGAGAATAGCGTCGACTTGAAGTGTGACGTGACGGCGGACGCCTGCTCTCTGACCGGCGATCCGATACAAATCACTCGCGCCATTCAGAACGTCATTATCAACGCGATTCAAGCTTCGGCTGACCGTAAAGGAATCGTAAAAGTGGGTTGCATTCGGAAAGATTTCTACGTCGACGTCCGCATAGCTGATACCGGCCACGGCATCAGGCCCGAGCAAATCAGCAAAATCTTCGATCCCTACTTTACGACCAAGCAAGGAAAGAGCGGTACTGGACTTGGGCTCTACATCACCAAAAAAGTCGTGGAAGACCACAGCGGCTCGATAAAAGTCGACAGCACACCCGATGTCGGCACGATCATCACGATTCGTCTGCCGCTGTTGAGCAATTGACTGTTCGATCGCGTCGCAGACCGCGTTCGTTAGGCACGCGATCGCCTAACCACTAAAATTGTTGCCTCACCGTATCGCCTAACGAACGCTGCCGATCCTCCGCTCCGGGCATTATTCGTTGCCTCGCGTGGCACATCTGTTTTCTTCAGGCGTGGCAGAGGCCGATTATAGGATTGCACCCATTTTCTTGATTCGAATGGCCGGTGTGCCCTTTGAGACTTTGGAAGAATTTGCGACTAGAAATACGGCGAATCTTGCCCGCGATTTCATCGAGGCCGAAGCGGACTATTCGAAAACCAAATCTGATGTGGAGAAAGTCCTGTCTTTGCGTCGGCATAATCTTTCAAAGGAACAATTTCGCGCCTGGCGTAAAGTGATCCGACACAGTGCAATGCCGCCGCCAAACGCTCCAGTGCCTTGCGTGTTTACTGATTGCTGGCAGAGCGCGAAGCGTTTCGCCGCGGCCGACGAAGCTCTCGGTCGGACCCTGTCGAAGGAGCTTAATGCGACACGGCAAACATTGTGGGACGCGGCGGCATGCTCTTTACCCCGCTACTTTGTTTTTTCTGCCACCGGACTTCGTGAGTTGCTTTCGGTTACTTCGAATAAACCGCTGCCGCCGCGAAAGAAAAGCCTACGCGCACGCGAGCGTCACCTTGTTCTCTATCTGCAGCGAGTCTGTGCGAAGAACGATACGCTGAGCGAGTTTGGGCCTCAAACGTGGGGATCGATCGAGGCAGGCACGAAAAGGATAAAACTCAATTTATTACCAGGCATTACGAGGCGCGAAGCATTCCTCGAGCGTTGGACTGCTTACGGTGCCGCCGCCGCGATCAATGCAGATCCGGAAACCCAGCCTGAAATCGCGCCGCGTTTGCACCCAAATGGACGTATTGAAGGACAAAATTATATTTTCACCGAGACGCGGGAATCTCTGTCACTCGATCCGGAAACGTTCGCCGTTCTTGAGAGGTGCGATGGTCTAACTCCCGCACATTCGTTAGGCGTCTCTTTTGAAATGCTTCACTCCCTGCAAGAGCGCGGTTTGTTGCGTTGGGAAATGGAGGTACCGGCAATCGAGCCGCACGCTTTCGACATTCTAGTTTCCGATGTCGAGAAGTGGCGCGACGAAACTGCGCGCACGCGTTGGCTGGAACGACTGAAGTCGATAAGCGCGTTGCCAGTTCGGTTCGCCGCCACCGAGGATACTTTAGCTCGAATCGCCATCATGTCCGAGGCCAGCGAACGACTCCGCCAGCTTGGCGCGCACAAGGAGTCGACGCGTTTCCTTTACACCGCGACCAATCCGATTGGCGAAGAATGTTTTCGGGAATGCCATATCTCCATCGGCGAACATCTTTTGGCTGAAGTCACGCGCGACGCCGCGCCATGGATCGATTTATGGCGCGATAACTATGCGTTTGTCGCTAGCCGAATTTCCGCTGGTCTTCGCAGCTTACTCGAGCAGATGCCGCTCGAGAATGGCGCGGCACCGCTGCCCGCTTTCATGAGGCATTGTGCGGAATCCAAAATGTCACTTATCGGTCCAGGGCTGGTTGCCCTTGGTCATCTTGCTTTTCGAGAAGTAAAGGAGGCGTTTTGCATCATGATGCACGGACGCGAAAACGAAGCGGAGGTGCAACTAGCGGCCATTGACTGCCAGTTCGTTAGGCGTAATTTCACGTTTCCGAAGTTTGACGAATATACCTACCCGTCTGCGGATCTCCAGTTATCGGCCAGCTCGACTGAAGCGGTAGATCGCGGCGATTATGAGTGGATTCTGGCGGAACTTCATCCAGCCGTTGCGCTTATTCATCATGGCTTCCTTTGGTCCTGTCCCGATAAGGCGGCTCTTTCCGCAGCCATTCGGGCGACAGTTCGCGGTCGACCCAATTTGCACTTTGGTTTCTATGCCACGGACTTCACAGCGACGACCGCGACGCAATTTTATGAGGTGCTTCCTGACCTCACTTGTTTCGTCATGCCGCAGCGGGGGAGTCCGGGTTGGTGGACAGTTCCACCTTCCGAAGCGGAGGTGTTCGTGGACGAAGAAACGAAAGATGTCGGTTTGCGCCATCGAGTGTCTGGCGAATACCTCGGCTCTTTCACCCGCTCCTGGGTCATCCCCCTTGGTTTTCACCCTTTCAACTTTTCGTTAGGCGCGCATACCCCGCGGCTTCGGTGCGGGAAGATCATTGTGCAGCGCCGTGCCTGGACAGTAGCTTTCGAGGAACTCGGCGGCGGCGACTTTACCGGCATTTCTCGCGATCTTGTGGTAGCGGTCGAGCGTTTGCGCGCGGCGCGCGACCTGCCGCGCTATGTCTATATTAGGCCGACCGAAAAAACGTTACGACGCAGCGGCGGCGAAGGCCGCGACAAGGATACGAAACCCGTCTTCATCGATTTCGAGAGTTATCTTTTTCTGGAGGTTTTTCATCGCTGGCTGACCAAAGCGGGCGAATTGGAAATAACTGAGATGCTGCCCGATCCGGAGCACTTGCTCTGGAAGGAAAAAGATGGACGTCGCACCTTCGAAATCCGCACCCTCATCGTTCCCCGATGAAAATCATCGCCATCGCAAATCAAAAGGGCGGTGTTGGGAAGACGACCACCGCGGTAAATCTCTCCGCTGCGCTTGCAGAGAAAAAAGAGCGCGTACTCTTAATCGACCTCGATCCCCAAGGTAATGCCACCAGTTCCTTCGGGCTCCAAGGTTTAGAAGGCCAAAGCTTGTATGGGGCGTTGTTAGGCCAGGATCTTGTCACCGAAAAGATTCTGCCCACGCGGCTCGATCAGCTTTTCATCATTCCCGCCGATATCGATCTTGCTGGCGCGGAAGTGGAAATTGCGCGGATGGACGACCATCTGACGCGCCTCGCACAAGCGCTTCGTATTCTGCGTGACGACGATACGTTTGATTTCATCTTCCTCGATTGCCCGCCGTCGTTAGGCATTCTTATGAGCAACGCCCTCGCTGCCGCAGACGAACTTCTCACTCCGATTCAATGCGAGTATTTCGCCCTCGAAGGTTTGGTAAAAGTCGTTCGGCTAATCGAACAGGTGCGTGCCTCTGGAGCTAATTCTGAACTCCAGTTGGGCGGTATCCTGATGACCATGTTTGATGCGCGGACGAATCTCAGCGCGCAGGTCGTGGCGGAAGTGCGAGAACATTTCGGCGGGCGCGTTTACCAGACAGTGGTCCCACGCAGCGTACGCCTGAGCGAAGCTCCCAGCTTTGGAAAATGCATTCTGGAACATGAGCATAACGGGATTGGGGCGAGAGCTTACCGCGCGCTGGCCGAGGAATTTCTTCGGCGACACGAGCCCGCCGCGGTAATTTTGCCCTGAGAATTCGGGTTGGTGTGGTTAGCCAGAGGTCTGGGCGATAACGAATTATTTCTGGAGAGAAAAACCAATCTCGCTAAATTATCGTCGATAATGGAAGCCAGTCTTTCTCCTGCGGCAGGCGATGTTTACCAGGAAAAACTGCGTGGTTTCATTGATCCTGCCGCGCTCAAATCGCTATCGAAGATTCGATCCTCTCGCGGCCTTGCGCAGATTGCACTTGAGTGGATTGGCGTCGCCGCCGCCATCTCGCTTTGCAGCACTTATCGTAACCCGCTCCTGTACATCCTCACCGTCATGTGGATTGGCGCGCGGCAAAATGGACTCGCCGTTATGATGCACGAAGCCGTGCATTACCGCCTGCTCAACAATCACAAGTGGAATGACTGGATCGGCGAAGTCTTCACCGCATGGCCGATTTTGGTGACGATGAACGCATTTCGTCAGACTCATTTCGCGCATCATCGCCACGTTAACGACCCTGATGACCCTGACTGGCAGCGCAAGCAAACGGAGCTATTTCACTATCCGAAATCTGGGCTCGATATGGTCTTCATCACGCTGAAATATTGGGTCGGCTACTACGCGATTAAACAGCTAAGTGAAGTAAATCGGGGTCGTGAAATACCGCCTAAGCTCAAGCTATTGCGACTCGCGTTTTACCTCGCGGTCGTAATCGTGAGCATCGTTTTTCATTTCTGGCTCGGGTTGATCATCTATTGGATCGTGCCCCTCTTTACCTACTTCCTTTGGATCATTTATGTTCGCGGCGTGGCCGAACATTTCGGCGGCATCGAGGATCATCACGAAGACTTGCTAAGGATGACCCGACATATTGAGGCGAATCTTTTCGAGCGACTGATGATCGCGCCCAATTACATTCATGTGCACATCGGTCACCATCTTTATCCTTCTGTGCCGTTCTATAACTTGCGCAAGTTGCAGCGCCTGCTCATGCAAAATCCAGATTACGCCAGCCGCGCCCACATCACGAAAGGGTACCTGGCGTTTCTCGTAGAATTGTTGGGCACCAGCTCTGCCAGTAGCCGGGTCGAGCGCATCGAACATCCGGCCTAAGCCCATAGAAAGGCCACCGGTTACTGGAACATTTTCAACCCAGTCCGCGTAAAAGTGCACCCGATGCAGGCCGAGATTCCGAACAAGTAGTGGCGCAACCTGCCGGAGTCCGAGCCATCTTAAGCCTGCAACGCGAAGCGCCAGCATACGGCGAGACGATGATAAAAAAAAGTGCGGCGAACAAAGTCGACGACCATGGCGACACGTGGCGTCCGGCACCTGTCCCCAATACTTCCAGCCTACCGAAATTGCGCGAAGCTGCGGCCCATTGCACCGCCTGCCCGCTTTACAAACATGCGACCCAAACCGTATTCGGCGAAGGCCGGAAAGGATCGGCGCTCATGTTGCTTGGCGAACAACCCGGCGATCAGGAGGACCTGGCAGGGAAGCCATTCGTCGGGCTGGCGGGTCAGATCTTGAATCGAGCGCTCGAGGATGCGGGGATTGATCGCGACGCGGTCTACGTCACAAATACGGTCAAGCACTTCAAATGGGAGCCGCGCGGCAAACGGCGCATTCATCAAAAGCCCAACTCGCGCGATATCGCTGCATGTCGGCCGTGGCTGGAGGCGGAATTGCGCATCGTTAGACCAGGTGTACTTGTTTGCCTCGGTTCGACCGCGGGCCAAGCTCTTTTTGGACCGCGCTTCCGCGTTACGAGCGAGCGTGGGAAAGTCTTACAATCCAAGCTCGCGCCGCGGGTTGTCGTGACGGTGCATCCGTCCTCGCTGCTCCGGCAGCCCGACGAGGAATCGCGTGAACGCAAACACAAACTCTTCGTGCACGATCTGCGCGTGGCACTGAAAGCTTCGTCCTAGTTGCCCTCATCGTGCCGTGTCAATGAACGCACCGAGCGGTCGAAGACAAAATCGCCCGTTCGCTCGGGGTCGGAAGGGTTGTTTTTCTCAAATGATACATTAAACTGTATCAGATGAGCACAAAGGTTTCGGCCGCGACTCTGCCGCTTTCATCTGCCACGGCGACAGTGCACAGGCAGATCGAGCGCATTGAAGCGGGTTTAAGCTTTCGCGCGGTGCGCAATTTACAGAAAGCGCTCGACGTTCCGCTGGAGAAAATTGCCGGCGTTCTCGGAATGTCACGAGCGACCCTGCACCGGCGCAAGATTCAGGGCAGGCTCGATAAGGAAGAATCGGAAAAGCTCGTCCGATATCAGCGACTGCTGGAAAAGTCGGAGGAGGTTTTCGGCGACCCTGCGAACGCGCGCGATTGGCTCACCCACAAGCAGATCGGTCTAAACAACGCGGTGCCGGTGGAATTTGCTCGAACCGAAATTGGCGCACGGGAAGTGGAGAATTTGTTGGGCCGGATTGAGTACGGCGTGTATTCTTAATGTCCGCCGTCGTCGCCTGGCGACTCGTTAGGCAAAGGCACGCCGCGACAGCATTTTCCGGCGAGGGAGCGCGCATTTTTGAAGGACGCTGGAATTCGGCTGGCGTGCCGGTGGTCTATTGCAGTGAAAACCTTGCCCTCGCGGCGCTCGAGATTCTCGTCCACGTCCAGCCCGTCGCGATTGCTGCACCGTTTCGCGCTTTCCGCGTCACTCTTGACGATTCGCTAATCACCCGGATCGAGCTCAAGGAGCTGCCCAAAGGCTGGAACCTCCAGCCGCCTACTGCGATTTCGAAGAAGATCGGAGACGAGTGGGTCAAGTCCGGCCGTTCCGTCGCGCTGGCATTACCGAGCGTGCTCGTGCTGCTCGAACGCACTTATCTCTTCAATCCAAAACATCCCGACTTCAGAAAGCTCCGGATCCACGACATAGGTGATTTCACGCTCGATCCTCGACTCCGCTGACGTCGAAAGTGGAAAGCATTTTTCGAGTTGCAGAGCGCACTTGCAAAATCTGCCGGATCGTGTTCATTCCACGCTCCGCTGCGAGTTTTAGAACTTGCGCCGTTGGTCCCTGGGCCGCCGTTGCTGAACGTGCGACCATACTCGCCAGGGGGAACCCGGCGTGTTTTGGAGAATTCAGATTTTCGAGTTTCCGATTTTCGACTGGGCAATGGTCATCACCGCCTGGTAATCGAGGATCGCCAGTCGAAAATCAAAGTTAGTCGTTATGCCAGTTCGTTACGGTCGTTTCGAAATGCCTAAGACCCTCGTCAAAGACGAGGCGTCAGCCACTGATACCTACGCCAGATTTGTCGCCGAGCCCTTTGAAGCCGGCTACGGACACACGGTGGGAAATTCGCTCCGCCGCGTGCTTCTTTCCTCGCTCGAAGGTGCTGCCATAACCGCCGTTAAGATCAACGGCGCGCAGCATGAGTTCGGCACACTCCCCGGCGTGGTCGAGGATGTCACCGACATCGTCCTCAACCTCAAACGCATCAAATTCAAGGCTTCCGATCACGAGGCGCGTAAGCTTTCCCTCAACGTCAATAAGGAAGGGGAAGTCACCGCCGGAGACATTCAGCTTGTGCAGGGTTACGAAATCCTGAATCCAAAGCAAGTCATCTGCACCCTCGATCGCAAACACAAGTTCGAAGCTGAACTCGACGTCCGCGTTGGTCGCGGTTTTGCCACCGGCGATGAGAATAAGCGGCCTGATCAGCCGATCGGACTCATTCCAATAGATTCCATTTTCTCGCCGGTCACCCGGGTGAAATACGCAGTCGAGAACACCCGTGTCGGTCAGCGCACCGATTACGACAAGCTTATCCTCGAGCTCTGGACAGACGGCCGTTTAACCCCAGACGACGCCCTCCTCCAAGCCTCAGCGATTCTGCGCCATCACCTTGACGTCTTCGTCAACTTCAATGAGGACGTGATCGAGTTCGACGAAACACCAGCCGGGGTGAGCGAGGAAAATGTCAAACTGAAGAAGCTGCTCAACATGAGCGTGAACGAGATCGAGTTGAGCGTACGCGCGGCCAACTGCCTGAACAATGCCAACATCACTACCGTCGGTCAGCTCGCACAAAAGACCGAGGCCGAGATGCTGAAGTATCGAAACTTCGGCAAGAAATCGCTCAACGAAATCAAGGACAAACTGCAACAACTTGGGTTAGGTCTGGGTCAGAAATTTGACCCGGGGATGATCGACATCCCGATTGCCGTTGATGGCAGCAACGGGGTGGACGCAGAGTAATCGTTAAGGCAAGAAAGCAGAGCCGGGAGAAACTGCCATGAGGCACCAGAAAAAAACCGTCAAATTGGGACGCACCGCGGAGCACCGAAAGGCGCTCCTGGCTAATCAGGTTTGCAGCCTGATCGAGCACCAGCGAATCAAGACTACGCTTGCGAAAGCAAAAGCCGTCCGACCGCTGGCAGAAAAAATGGTAACGTTAGGCAAGAAAGCCTCGCTCCACGCCCGCCGTACCGCTCTCTCCGTGTTGCGGCAGAAAGATGCGGTGAAAAAGCTTTTTGACGACATTGCTCCGCGCAGCGCGAGCCGCAACGGCGGTTACACCCGCATCATCAAACTCGGTCGGCGGAAGAGCGATTCCGCCCCACTCGCCTTCCTCGAGTGGGTTGACGCCCCCGAAGTAATAGAGGAAGCGCCCGCTGACAAGAAGGCAAAGAAAGGTAAGAAATCACCAAAGACCGAAGCCGGGACCGAGGCCGATTCCAAGCCGTCCAAGGAAGCCCGCAAGTCTACGCCTAACGACAAAAAGAACGAAGAGTAAGATACTTCCTTCTTGGGTCGCGAAGAAGCCACCGACTGCATCATTCTGCTTGGGCGCTTTGTTAGCCTGTTAAGGCTCGCATTTCGCAACTTGGTCTCGTTTTCAGCGCCTTGTCATAGCGCGGACGGATGCCTCAATCCATCCTTGCTCCAAATGTGTCTGAATGGATCTTAGCCGTTCTTCTAAGGAAACCCTGTCAAGGCTTCTAGCAGCAGCTGCAATTCACCGCTAAAAAATCACAAGCTGCCGATAGCAAGCAGGGAGCGCGATGAGTTAACCTGCGGGCAAGATGAAGCAGCTATTTGTGACGCTTGCCTTGGTTCTTGCCCTGTGTCTTATAGGTAGTCAGTCCCAGGGCGCCTCTTTCAATGCGGCCCCGAGTAATGAAGAACTATTGAAGCAAGTGCAGGCGCTCGCGGCTAAGGTGGATAAGCTAGAGAAAAAGCTTTCCCGTTACGAAAAGAGCGGTTCGCCGGCGTCCGCTGAGAAGCATACGCGCGTCACCGCGAGTGCGACGGAATCAGGCAAGAGCGCGCCCGAGGGTGACACCACTTTCGTCGAGAATGAGCCCACGAAAACCCCACTCTTCGGTCTCGGTTATCGCAGCAACGCCGTTCTTAGCCTTGGTGCATATGGCGAGTTGAAGTTTGGCGGGCAGGAGGCGCGGGGCGGGTGGAAAGATGGATTCGATGCTGGCCGCATCGTCTTACTTCCGACTTACCAAATCACCGATAACATTATTTTTAATGCTGAGATTGAATTCGAACATGGCGGCATTGCAGTCGATGATGACGACAAGCTCACTGGTTCTGTAGATATCGAACAGGCTTATGTCGACTTTAAGTTCAATGAGCATCTTAACTGGCGCGCGCCCGGCGTCGATGTCGTTCCATTCGGATTCATCAACTTGTTTCACGAGCCGACGCAGTTCTATAGCGTGCAACGCCCTGAGCTGGATAACGGACTTATACCCACGACCTGGTTTGAAGGCAGCACCAGTCTTTATGGCAAAATCGTTGATAACTTGAACTATCAATTCCAAATTAACACGGGGCTGGAAGATATCGGTCAGAATGATGGAGTGCCCGATGGTCCTTATGAGGCGGGTATTTCAGGCGTGGAAGCTATGGGTCTTGCGCGCACGCCTGTAGGTGACTTTAATCAGACTAAGAATGCGCCGGGATATGCCTTGCGCTTGAGTTACACCCCACCTTTCGTGCCCGGGCTGTCCGGCAGCACAAGCGTTTTCTACACCTCGAACGTGACCCCCCGAAACGGGCATGCCGATACGGGAGAAGAGCTGGGTCACAATAGCGTTACCATGGTAGATACAGAATTACGCTATCGAATCCCCAGGACCGGGGCTGAATTTCGGGGCGAGTTTGTCGATATCTATCTCGGCAGCCCGGGCAACCTGCGTGCAAATAACGATGATAATCCGGAAAATAACGTCGGCGATCATATGTGGGGTTATTCTCTCGAAGCGGCCTATCACTTCGATCTTAGCAGGTCGATCCATAACGGCTGGGAGCTTGTGCCTTTCTACCGCTATACTTACGAAGACCTGCAAACCAGCGGGTTTCGGGGACGCGACGACAACCTCCCGACTGGACAAGGCAGACGTCAGTTTCATACCTTCGGGATCGCGGCCTTTCCTACTCCACAGATCGTGCTGAAACTGGATTATCAGCTCGCGCTGGACGATGCGCCGGACTCGCCGCACGGCGATCACTTGCTTGGAGCAGTTGGTTTCTTCTTTTAATCTAGTTTATCAGGTTAGCTCATGGACGAACGCCTAAAATGGCTAACTCCCGCCGCTCTTGTCCTGGCTAGCGCAGGATCGACCTACGCAACCACCTATCTAAGTGTGGCTGAGGCGCAGCGAATATGTTTTCCGAGCACCGACCAATTCGTCGCCCGCCACATCGTGTTTACCGCTGCGCAGATTAAAGCCATCGAGGCCGCCTCGGGAGAAAAGATCATTACGCGCGGGCAACAAGTTTGGAAAGCGATCCAAGGCGGAAAACTACAGGGCTACTTCATCGTCGATTACGTGATTGGCAAACATCTGGCGATTGATTATGCGCTCGCTCTTTCTCCCGCCGGACAAGTGCGGCAACTGGAGATACTGACTTATCGAGAGTCCTACGGCGGTGAGATACGAAGCGCTGATTGGCGAAAGCAGTTCGTCGGAAAAACCTCGCGCTCGCCGCTCGCCCTTAATGACGATATTCGCAACATCAGCGGCGCCACTCTCTCCAGTCGTCACGTCACTGAAGGAGTAAAACGGGTCCTGGCGACTTACGACGTCTGCGTTAAGTAAGCTCGCCCTCCACGGCCTGCGACTTCCCAGCTTCTCTTGATTCCCGAATTTGGCACGGTTGGTTCCCGTCTGCGCTACAGATTAGAAGACTTCAATTTAAGCCATACGGCGTAAAGTTCTGATTATTTGCGACTTACAATCATTCAGACCCGCTGGCACGGGGATTGCATAAAGGGTTTGTGTTCAGGGAGGGAATACCATGACAACACCAAACCAAGCCATGCACGTGCACCAGGAAAGCACCTATCAATTACTCGTCGATTCGGAGGAAAAACCTCGTACGGCGATTGAGGACATTGTTTATCTCCTGCTGGCCGTCGCGGTCGCGGTCACGATCTGGCAGTTTAGCCACCAGCCGGTCAACTTTGCTGATTTCGGCCGCGTGCCGGCTGAGCAAGTCGCCACGAAGTCGTAGCATATCGGCGGAAGACAGTCATTGCACTGCGCACGCCGGCAAATGAAGCGCCGGCGCCAGGAGACCTTTAAACGTTTCAGGTAGGTTCGCTCGTCCTCAAAAACCGACTGGCACCTGGTCAGGCCCCACGACTTCCGCTCCGCCGATCGTGTCAGTCTTCGCACCTTCGGCGGGAGTCGGCTGACCGTCTCCCATCTTATCGTCGGGGGTGTGAAGGAATAAAGAGTAATACCAGACTACGACGTCCTCCTTCTTGAGCGGTTCGCCCGTAAGTGATCAGTCGCGCCGTCGTTAGGCGCGGCGTTTCGTTTCACGCCTGAGGCGAAAACAGCGGCGCTTGAAATTCATTTTTTTTGATCCTGCCAAAACGGGCAGGTTTGGCGATTCCGTTTTTCTTGTCCCTTGCCTAACGAATAAGAATAAGCTTCCAATCCAGCCGTCCGTTTTCCGTGATCTCCAACCTTGCCACGCTCGGTGGTGCGCCGCGGTTTGGCCGCGTGACACAGCCCGGATTGAGGAACAGGACGCCATTCACACGCTCATTGCGCGGCACATGCGTGTGAGCGTGCAGAACGACGTCGACCTTTCCCGGCGGATTCGAAGGCGGAATATGTACAAGGTGAAAGCGGAGGCCACCACGCTGCAAATCCACGGCGAGCGGCCATTCGAAGTTGCTGTCGCAATTTCCGCGCACCAGCGTAAGGGGCGGGCCGAGGCTTTCCAGCCTAACGACAAGAGCCGACGCGCAGACGTCACCCAGATGCCAGATTTCGTCCGCCCCTTCCGCCAGCTTGTCGAGATTCTCGGGAAGATGATTATGCGTGTCGGCCAAAACGAAGATGGAAAGTGAATTCGATCCCATCGCCCTGAATCCTGCCGCAAGGCATGAGCCTCACAAGCAAGAACTAACGTTGCTTCCCGCCGCTGCTGCCCTAACTTTCCCGTCGTGTCTTTCAACAATTTTGGGCTGTCCCCGGAAGTTGTCCGGGGAACTCAGGCGATGGGCTTTGCCGAGCCGACGCCGATTCAACTCCGCGCCTTCCCAATTATCCTCGCTGGCAAAGATGTTGTCGGCACCGCGCAAACCGGCACCGGTAAAACGGCAGCCTTTGCCCTCCCGATCCTCACTTTGCTCGCCGAGCACGGTGCCTTTCGTTGCCTGGTGGTAGAGCCGACACGCGAACTGGCAGCTCAGGTCGAGACCGCTTTTCGCGATTACGGGCGCTTCACCGACATAAACGTAGCGGTGGTACACGGCGGCGTCGGCTATGGCAAGCAGCGCGAGGCTTTCAAACGGGGAGTTGATGTCGTTGTGGCTACGCCGGGGCGATTGCTCGACCACGCGGAGCAGGGCGTAATCGATTTTCGCAACGTTACCATCCTTGTGCTCGATGAAGTGGATCGCATGCTCGACATGGGATTCTTGCCTGATGTGCGACGGATCGTTAGGCAAATTTCGACCGATCGGCAGACGCTGCTTTTTTCAGCCACCCTGCCGCCGGAAATCGAGCGCCTCGCGGCGACCGTTTTGAATGAGCCGGAGACGATCGAAATTGGCGCCCGCCGGTCACCGGCCGAGACGGTCACACATGCCGTTTATCCAGTGGCGGCGGAGCAGAAGTTCGATCTCCTCATGGCATTGCTCGCGCGCACCAATTACGACAGCGCGCTTATTTTTTGTCGCACGAAACACGGCGCCGACCGCATCGCGCACCAACTCAAGACCGCGAAGCATGCCGTGGCGGTTTTGCATTCCAACCGCACTCAGCGCGAGCGGGTTGAAGCGCTTGAAGGTTTTAAGAGCGGCAAATACGAAGTCATGGTTGCCACCGATATCGCGGCGCGCGGACTCGACATCGCGGGCGTAAGCCACGTTATCAATTACGACGTGCCGGAACATCCGGAAGATTATGTGCATCGCATCGGGCGCACCGGTCGAGCGCAAAACGTCGGCGACGCATTCACACTCACGAATGGTGAGGAGCTCCCGGCGTTGCAGGCAATCGAACGGTTCATCGGGCAAAAAATTCCGCGACTGAAGCTGGAGAATTTTCCCTACATCTACACCGTGCTCTTCGAACCGGAGTCGAGCCTGGCCGGTAAACGCTCGATCGGCGGCGGTCGCACCCATCGTGGCTATTCCTTCGGCCGCCGTCGGCGATAACGGAAGCCGCTCTCGCGGCTCGCGGGCAACGCGCAATCCACCGTGTCCGCGCCCGGATGACTGCAAAGCCATTCGCGAAATACTGACGCCACCTGAGTCATCGCCGAAACGCCAGATCGGACTTCGTTAGGGCCTAACGAGTATACGTCATCGCCTGGTCCAGCGATCGACCCAAGCGTTAACGGTCTTATACCACAGCTGCGCGTTTTGCGGCTTCAAGACCCAGTGACCTTCATCTGGAAAATAGAGCATCTCCGATGGCACCCCGCGTCGTTGCAAAGTGGTGAAAAGCTGAAAGCCTTCCGAAACATCGAGCCGGTAATCGAGCTGTCCGTGCACCACCAGCGTCGGCGTTTTGAACTTCTCCGCGCTGAGATGCGGCGACCATTTGCGATAGAGCTCGCGGCTCTTCCATGGCGGACCGTGAAATTCCCACTCCGGAAACCAAAGCTCCTCGGTCGTGCCATAAGCCGATTCGGTATTGAACATGCCGTCATGCGAAACAAGGCATTTGAATCGGTTGGTGTGACCGAGAATCCAGTTGATCATATAACCGCCGTAACTCGCACCAAGCGCTGCCTCGCGATCCTTGTCGATAAAGGGATAAGTCTTCTCCGCGTAGTCGAGCCCTTTCATTAGGTCGACAAACGGTTTCCCGCCCCAGTCGCCTAGCACACCTTCGGTGAACCTTTGGCCATAGCCGGTCGAGCCATGGGGATTGATCATGACCACGACATAGCCGCCGGCCGCGAATAGCTCGGGATTCCAGCGATAGGACCAGTCGTCGCCCCACGCTCCCTCTGGCCCGCCGTGAACGAGGAATTTTACCGGATACTTTTTCTGCGCGTCGAAATCTGGGGGCCTAACGAGAAAACCTTGCACCTCCACATTCTCTGCGCCATTGAACGTGAAAGACTCCAGCGGCTGCATTGCGATGCGTGAGAGGACCTGATCGTTTATGTGTGTCACTGCCGTCGGTTCGCTTTGTTGGGCCACGTCCAGTCGCCAGCTCTCGTTAGGCGACTGGATCGAGTTGCGGGTGAAATAGAGAAACGTTCCGTCCGGTCCAAAAATCAGGTCGTCCGCGTGCAAGCGCTCAACTTCGGTCGGTTGCTTTTCGCCTAACGACAATCGATAGATTGGCGCCTCGCCG
Source organism: uncultured Verrucomicrobiae bacterium (assembly GCA_963786175.1). Classification (GTDB taxonomy): domain Bacteria; phylum Verrucomicrobiota; class Verrucomicrobiia; order Chthoniobacterales; family UBA10450; genus JAICXG01. The sequence goes on from CAWAYD010000009.1 coordinate 326,108, forward strand.
TGATCCTCCGCGCTGAAGTAAATTGTTTTGGAATCCGGCGCCCAGACGAAACTCCCCACCGAGCGATCGAAGTCTTGCGTTGTGATCTGGACCTTCTCCGAGGCGCGATCGTAAACCGTGAGAGTAAAGCGATCGCTCTCGTAACCGCCGCGCGCCTGCGAACGCCAGGCGATCGACTTGCCATGCGGCGAGTAACGCGGAATCGAATCGCTGCCCGGGCTGGTCGAAATTTTCTTGGGTGTCCCACCGCCGATTGGCACCAGGAATATCTCGTTGTTGGTACTCGTTGCTTCGACTTCGTCGATGTTGCCTGTGTAAGCGACTTCCTGGCCATCGGGCGAAATGTCATACATGTCCGCGCCGCCTAACGAGAACGGTGGGACATCGTGATCTCCTGGCGTCAGATCGCGCGGCGGCGACGATCCATCCGGACTAACGACAAAAAGGTGGCTGCGCCTAAACTCCGTGAAGTCTTTCCAATGGCGGTAAAAGAGCCGCGTGAAAATCTTTGCTTTGACCTTGCTCTTCTTCAGTTCTTCGTCGCGTTGCTGGTTACAAGCGTCGTCAGGGCAATCGGGGTAGACCGAAGAAGTGAAGACGATGTTTTTGCCATCGGGCGACCAGATCCCGCCGTCGCCACCACTCGAAAGTGTGGTCAGCTGGTGCGATGCACTGGCAATTTTTCCGGCGACCGTATCGAAATCGGAGATCCAGATTTGTGCTGGATCAGTTGCCTTGGAAGTAAAAATGAGCCGTTTGCCATCGGACGAAATTCGCGGGCGCGATTCGTCGTTAGGCGTTTGCGACAAGCGCCGCGCTTCACCGCCAGCGGCAGGGACAATCCAGAGGTGCGAGGTTTTCTTGTTTTCTTTTAGGTCGACATCCTCGGCTGCGTACAGAATCCACTTCCCATCCGGGGTCGGCACTGGCTCGCCGACCCGTTTCAAGGACATCATGTCCTCAAATGTGAACGGATGTTTTTCCTGCGCGGAAACCACCACCGCGTGACAGACAAGCAATGCGACGAGGAAAGACTTCAGTTTCATTGTCCCGATGTTCCCGTCAGGAACCTGCCGACGCAACCGCGCACCGCGGATGGAATTGACGCGCGGTCACGGCTTGCACGAGACTGCAGCGATGGAATGTCCCATCAATCACCCGCGCGCGACGCAATACTACGGCGATTACCTCGGGATCGAGCCGTTGCTTGAATTACAAAAGCCGCTCAGCCTGCGCGAGGGAAAATTGATCGCGCACGATGAGATGCTTTTCATCATCGTCCACCAGGCCTACGAGCTTTGGTTTAAACAAATCCTGCACGAGATCGCCGCCTGCCAGGAAGTGCTGAGCAAATCAACTGCGGACGACAACGGCCCCGACATGAACCTGGTCGTCAACCGCCTCAAGCGCGTGGTCGAAATCTGGAAACTGCTCAACCACCAAGTCGATGTTCTGGAAACGATGACGCCGCTCGATTTCCTCGAGTTCCGCGAGTTGCTCCACGGCGCTTCCGGATTCCAGAGCAAACAGTTTCGCCAGATCGAAGCATCGTTAGGTCTGAAGATCGAAAACCGTTTTCGGCCCGATTACTACAAGCACACCAAATTTGGCGGATTTAACGAGGGAGACTTCGCCGAGATCACGGAGTTTGAAAAACAACCTAGTCTTTTGGAATTGGTGGAGAACTGGCTCGAGCGGACGCCGTTCTTTGACGAAGAGTTCTGGCGTGATTGGGAGGAACTGCCTAACGAGTATAAGTCGAGCGGTTACTCTCCGTTCTGGCAGCGCTACCGGCAGCTCTATGAACAAAGCCTTTCCGATCGTGATGAAAAGCAGGATTTGTTAGGCAAATTCGACGACATCTTTTTCCGGGCCGGCTGGGGACCTTTCCGTCCCACCGCTTTGCGAGCCGCGCTTTTCATCATGCTTTACCGGGACGAGCCGCTTTTCCGTCTCCCCTTCGCGCTCCTGAACTCACTTATCGAGATCGACGAACAACTCGGCAATTTTCGTTACCGGCATTTGCAGATGGTGCGCCGCATGATTGGCAGCCGGGTTGGCACCGGCGGAAGCAGCGGCGAGCAATACCTGCAAGGTGCCGTCAACCGCAACTATATCTTTCGCGAGCTGGCCGGCATCATCACCTTCCTCATCGAACGCTGCCATCTCCCCACCCTCCCCCCGGGCCTGCGCCGGGTGCTGCGCTTCAGCTTTTCCGGTCATTAGGCCAAAGCGATTGCTGCGCCATTCGGGTCATACTCCTTTGGCATGGCTCAAGCGCAGTCTCCTTTTCAACTTGTCATTTCTCCGGCAATTAAATAAACCGCACAGCAATGGACTCCGTCCCCGCGACGGGCAATGCCCCAAAGGATTCCTTCCCAGTCGACCCGGTGGACTCTCGCTCTCGCGGCCGGCCACTCTCAAGTCATGCCGACCAACGCCCACCAGGCTCTCTCCGAACTCTGCCAAATTTATTGGCGGCCGCTCTATCTCTTCGGCAAGAGGGCGCTTATAGACGGAGTGGGTCATCCTGGCCGAGAGATTTTCCTTTTTCTCACGATAATGCGAAGATGCGCGCATGGCTGACGTAACGATCGAGATTATCAAGAACGGCCCTTACATTGTGAAGGGCGAGGTGGAGTTGAAGGACGCGGATGGAAATAGTCATCCGGTCGAGAAACGGATGGCGCTTTGTCGCTGCGGCGCTTCAACGGAGAAGCCGTTCTGTGATGGCACTCATTCAAAGATCGGTTTCCAGGCGGCAGAGAAGGCAGTGCCGGAATCGAAGGAAGACTGACTTCGGAGTTATCCTTTGTTCAGGTCGAGTCCTAGGTGGGCAAATGAGTGACTCCATTCCACATGGATGACTCCGTAGCTCCTAACTCCGAGGTGCCGATTCGGCATCTGGCTCGGATTACCTTTGTCACGTTCCTTCTTACGTTTGTCGCTGCGCGTGTGCTGGTGATCCTGATCATGGCGCGACGAATGCCGGATCTCTTTTTGCATCTGGGCGGAACGCATGTGCACCATCTTAATTACGGCATCTTTCTCCTCTCTGCGGTCGGTGGCTTATTGCTTTTCGACTGCCGCCCAGGCGCACAGCTACGTAAGCTCTGTGCACTCCTTTATGGCTTTGGGATGGCGCTGACCTTCGACGAGTTTGGAATGTGGTTGCACCTTGGCGGCAGTTACTGGCAACGGGCAAGCTTCGATGCCGTGATTGTGCTCCTAAGTCTCTTCGGCGTGATTGCCTTTGCCCCGACGATGGCGCGAATGCGTTCCCACCATTGGGCGACCGGCGCGGTTGTGCTGGTGACGGTGGTTGGCTTTTATGGATTGCTCTTTGAATCGGTAAAGCATTTTGGCAATCGCCTCGGTCCGCGTCTGCAAGAAATCGAAGAGTCGGGCCCGCAGTAGCCACCACTCGCCACGTTAGCGGTCGGAGATTCCCCCAGACAGCTTAGCTCTTCGCCAGCGGCAAGGCTTCCGGCCAGAGAAAGTAAGGACCAAACCGCGCACTCACTCGTAGTTCTCCACCAAGCCGACGGCCAAGAGGTGTGATTTGTTTGCGTCCTTCACTAATTTCAATCGCACCCAGATGGATGAGATGATTGGTCAGCTCCTGCGTCTTTAATCCGAGCTTTTTTGCCAGGCGTGAAGTGCTCAGTTTACCGCCGACGCTCTGTTCTTCCTCGCCGTTGGGGACATTTTCCTCGTTCTGACGTCTCACCTTTTCGAAACTCATCCGCACCTCTTCGCTAACGCGAATGATGCGCTCTGCCTCCTGTGAAATATTCTCGAACAACTCGGCGTCATCTTCGCGCGAAATAAGAACGCCCATTTCGGTGTTATGGGCGTGGCTCAGCTCGTAAAGATTCAGACTGGTCACGATACAAAACCGCTCGTTGATGTAGCACTGGGCATGAAGGTTCTTGCTGAAGATGGTGCGCACGAACTGCAGACCGTGCAGCCAGTTCATCTCCTCCGGCGTGAGATCGTTTCTCTCATAGACGAGGTGAACCTCGATCTTGCGACGGTTCTTATCTTCCAGCAGTTCTTTCACACGATCGTTGAGTCGGAGAAAGGGACTGATGAGCAGCAGGCGGTCGTGGGCGAGGCGGATGATCTCCTCGACGTAATAATTGGCCGCACTGGTGTTGAGAAACTTCGCCATAATTTCTAGAAAGCAGCAAAGGTACCATGTCCCTGACCGCGCAAGCTAAGAGCGGCGAGCATGCCAGTGCGGCGAAAATCTCGGCGCTGGCGGGATTGTACGAGCGCCAAACGCTATCGATCATCGCCCGCCCCGGACCAGCCGCCAGTGAACCCAGGCCTCGACCTAGTGACTTTTCGTCTCTGTGTTCGCCAGCAACTCGCCAGGCTCCAGATGTCGTAAATCATCCGGAATATCAATGTCGACCGTCCCGGCGGCGAAAGGCACCGGAGCCACCTGGTCCCCATGCCTAACGATAATTGATTTGGCACCCGGTCCTCGACAAGCGAAGCCAGGGCCGGGTAGAATGGACGAGCGAACAGGGCGGGAATTCCGAGTGTCCCGGCATAGGCTGATGCAATCGCCCCTTAACGATTCATCGCTCGAATCACGAGAGCAACTTATCGGGCGTGATCGGCAAGTCGCGCACGCGTTTGCCGGTCGCATGATAAACCGCGTTCGCCACCGCCGCAGCGATGCCGGTAACTCCAATCTCGCCGATACCGCGGGCGCCGATCGGATTGAAATCGTAATCCGGTTCGCCAACAAAGTGGACATCTACAAATGGAATGTCGGCGTTGGTCGGGACGTGGTATTCGGCGAGATTAGCGTTCACCGGCAGACCGGTCTTCGGATCGTATTCGGTTGCTTCATGCAATGCCATGCCGATGCCCATGACGACGCCGCCGATGATTTGGCTGCGCGCGGGCTTGTAGGTCACGACCCGGCCGCAGTTGATTACTGTCACGACCCGCGTCACCTGCACACGCGGGAGGAGCGGATCGATCTTCACTTCACAAAAGTGCGCGCCCCACGATTGGAAGACCTGCTCCTTTTTCTCCTCCGCTTCCGGCATTTTGCTTTCCATTTCGATCGATTTCAAACCCGCGCGGTTCAGAATGTCGGTGTAGCTGTCGGATCTGGATTTGTCAGTTTTCAGGCCGATGCGGCCGGGTTCGGTCATTGCAATGTCGTTAGGCGAAAAACCATGCAGCGGCGATTTTGCATCCCTTACCGCCAGATCGGCCAGCGCCTGATGCAAAAGCCCCGCGACCGCATGAATCGCCGTGCCGACCGTACCGGTGGAGTTGGATCCGCCAGCAACAGGGCCAAATGGATAATCGGATTTTCCGAGTTCAAAGGTGACCTTCTCGAACGGCACGCCCAATTGCTCGGAAGAAATCTGTGTGAACGCGGTGTAAGCGCCGGTTCCGAGGTCGTGGGTTGCACATTGGACGGTCGCGCGGCCGTCGGAGTGGAGAATGCCTTTGGCGGCCGCCTGCATTTTGTGAGCGGGGTAGGTTGCGGTCGCCATCCCCCAACCGACCAGCAAATTGCCGTCGTTCATCGAGCCCGGCCGCGGATTGCGTTTCGACCAGCCAAACTTCTCCATGCCTAGCGAATAGGCCTCTTTGAGATGTTTTGCGCTAAAAGGCTTTCCTTTGATTGGCTGAGTGTCGGCGTGGTTCGCTAAGCGCAACTGCACCGGATCCATTTGCAACGCGACCGCCAGTTCGTCCATGGCGCACTCCAAGGCGTAAGTGCCGGGGCATTCGCCGGGCGCGCGCATGAAGGTGGGCGTCGAGACGTTCACCGGGTAAACGTATTCTTCGACCTTGATGTTGGGACTCGCATACATGACGCCAGTCGAGCGAGCGCCGCACGACTCCGTCCACTCGCCTACCGGCGAAGTGAGGGTTTCGCTCACGTGTCGCATGGCCTGCAATTTTCCATCCCGGCTCGCGGCCAGAGTCATGGTCTGGCGCGTCGGTGTCCGGTGTCCGGTGCAAGTGAACATCTCTTTGCGCGGGACATAAAACTTTACCGGCTGACCAACCGCTTTTGCCGCCATTGTGGCCAGCAACTCATGCGGCCAGACCGCGCCTTTGCTGCCGAAGGCGCCGCCGACAAACGGATCGATCACGCGCACGTTTTGCAGGTCCAATCCGTAGGTGCGGGCAAGGATGCTCTGGACGCCTTTAACAAACTGGGTCGCGTTCCAAACAGTCAACTTTCGACCATCCTCCCAGGCCGCAATTGTGCCGTGCATCTCGATTGGATTATGTGTCTCGGTCGGTGTGATGTAGGTCTGCTCGATCTTGATCAGATCGTTGTTCTTCAGCGCAGCCTCGACGTCGCCCTTCTTCGGTTGAACATTTTCGTCCTGGTTCTTCTTCGGCTTTTTCGCATCCTCTTCTGCCGCCGCGATGGTGAGAATCGCGACCTCCGGCGCATAACTCACTTTGACTAGCGAGGCGGCATGTTGCGCCTGCTCGAGAGTCTGCGCGACGACAAGTGCGACGTATTGACCGGCGTAATGCACCTTGTCGTCAGCCAACGGATTGCGCTCTTCAATCCGGATTCCCTTGGTGCGGGCTCCGCCGCCTCCGCCTTGCGTTTCCTTTGGCTGCGGAGCGTTCTTATGAGTGAAAACTATGAGTACACCGGGCACGGCTTCAGCCGCTCTGGTGTCGATCGCGGTGATGCTTCCCTTGGCGATGTTGCTTACCACCGGCCAGGCATAAACGACCCTGGGAATTTCGAATTCAACCGCGTACTTCGCTCCACCCGTCACTTTAAGTGGGCCGTCTACGCGATTGCGTGCGGGACCGAGGATGTCTGTCTTTGCCATGGCTAAATCAATTTATCTGGAGTGATGGGAAGCTCGCGTACGCGCTTTCCGGTTGCGTGAAAAACTGCGTTCGCCACTGCGGCGGGCGCACCGACGATACCGATCTCGCCGATACCGCGTGCGCCGTTCACTGGCATGTGCGGATCGGGTTGATCGAGAAAATGAATGTCGAATTGGGGCATATCGGCGTGAGTCGGCAGATGGTATTCAGCAAGGTTGGCATTCACGATCCGGCCGGTTTGCGGGTCGGGCACGGTCGCTTCCATCAAAGCCATGCCGATTCCAAAAATAACTGCGCCGCAAATCTGACTCCGTGCCAGGCGCGGATTCAGGATGCGACCCACGTCGTAAACGCCGGTAGCGCGCGTGACGCGAACCTGGCCTAACGAATCAACCTGCACTTCGACGAACAGTGCGCCGAAAGATTGGAAGGAGAATTTTTCTCGCGCTTCCTTATCCGGCTCTGATTTGCCGTCGGCTTCGATTTGTTTCTGGCCGCTGCGTGCGAGTAATTCTCGCAAGGTGGCCAGGTCGTTAGGCCAACTGCCGGCCAGATCAGTCACATTCTGTTTCAGCACTTCGCAGGCGTTGAGCACTGCGCTGCCGACACTCACCGTGAGCCACGATCCGCCATTGACCGGCGCGTCGGGAAACCTCGAATCACCTAACTCAAAGCGAACATTCTCCAACGGCAGACCGAGCGAGTTCGCCGCGAGCTGTGACATGCTCGTGTAGGTGCCAGTGCCGAGCTCATGAGTCGCGCTCTGCACAGTGAGATAGCCGTCAGCGGAAAGAATGGCGTGTGCTGCGGCCGGTTGACGCTTTGCAGGGTAAACCGCGGTTGCCATTCCCCAGCCAAGCCGACGACCGTTCGGAGCGCGCATCGAACCCGGTTGGGATTTGCGTTTGGCCCAGCCAAACTTCTCCGCACCCTGTTCGTAGCATTCGCGCAGCCGCTTCGACGACCAGGGCTTCTTTTCGAAATCATCGTCCTCTGCATAATTCGTTAGGCGAAACTTCACCGGATCGACCTTTAGCTGGTGGGCCATTTCATCGAGCGCGCATTCGAGCGCGAAAACGCCCGGCGCTTCGCCCGGTGCGCGCATCGGGCACGGAGTCGTGAGATTCAAGCGCACCAGTCGATGGCTGACTTCGATGTTCGGACAGGCGTAAAGCATGCGCGACATGTTGCCGCACGGCTCAGAATAATCGCTGACCGGCGAGCAATGCGTGCTGGTGGCGTGGCGGAGCGCTATCAACCTTCCATTTTCCTCCGCCGCGATGGTGAACGTCTGTTCGGTTTCGGCGCGTTGTCCGGCGGAATCGAACATCTGTGCTCGTGTAAAAGCGAGGCGAACGGGACGCCTAACGAGCCGTGCAGCGGCCGCGGTCAGCAGAGTGTGACTCCACTGAAATCCTTTCGAGCCAAACGCGCCGCCGACATACGGACTAACGATGTCGACACTTTGCAGAGGAAGTTGGAAAGCGTGGGCGACGATCTTCTGCAGTTGTTTGACGCCCCGCGTAGCCTCATGAATGACGAGCCGATCGCGTGCGAGCCATTCCGCCATCGTGCAATACGGCTCGATCGGGTTGTGGTTTTCGATCGGCGTCCGGTAAGTGACTTCGAGCTTTCGCCCCGCCGGCACGGAAACGAGCGCGCCGGCGACGTCGCCCAGCGTAACCTGTAGCTTTTCCTGGCCGACCCATTTTTCAGGCTGGGTGGCGCTTTGTTGCGCCGCAGGCGAATCCATCCGCACGACGGGTTCGTTAGGCGAGCAGCTTACCCGCACGAGCGCAAGGGCCTGCTGCAGCTGATCGAGACTTTCCGCGATGATCACCCCGAGATGCTGTCCAACCCAAAACAAATCGTCGTCCTGCAACGGAACTCGATTCTCGGCCGCCGAACCGGGTTTCGTGACGTCGGGAGGATAAGGAGGAAATCTCGGTGCGTTTTCGCGCGTCAGAATGGCGATAACTCCAGGAGCGGCATTGGCTGCGGCCAGATCCAGATTCGTTAGGCGGCCGTGCGCAATCGGGCTCTGAATGAGCGCGCCGTAGGCCATCCGGTTCGGGCGAAACTCGGCCGCAAACAAAGCCTGACCCTTCACCTTTGCCGGACCTTCAACCCGGGTAAGCGACTGCCCGATTTGCGGTGGTGAAGCAGCGAGCGCCGCGCTCATTACGTCATCTTCGCAACCGTGCTGAGCGCCTGGACGATGGCGCGTTTGGCCAGTTCGATTTTGAAAGAGTTGTATTTGTAACCTTTGGCATCCGCCAGTTCGGCCTCCGCCGCTGCGCGAAAACTTTGCTCGTTAGGCGGTTTGCCTGCCAGGGCTTGTTCCGCCTTCTGCGCGCGCCACGGCTTGTGCGCCACGCCCCCAAGCGCCAGTCGCGCCGTCTTGATTGTCCCGCCGTCCATATCCAAAGCAGCCGCCACGCTGACAAGGGCAAACGCGTAGCTCGCGCGATCGCGCACTTTCAGATAGTGCGATCGCTGGGTAAAGGGCAGTGGAGGCAGATCGACCGCCGTGATTAGTTCGTTAGGCTGAAGACTGGTTTCAACGTTTGGGCTGTCGCCCGGCAGGCGGTGAAATTCCTCGAAGGCAATCGTGCGTTCACCTTGCGGACCCTGCACACGCACGATGGCTTCGAGCGCGGCGAGCGCGACACACATATCGCTGGGATGCGTTGCAATGCATTGGTCGCTCTGGCCGAGGATGGCGTGCATGCGGTTGTAGCCTTCGAGCGCGCCGCAGCCGCTCCCAGGTGCGCGCTTGTTGCACATCGGGAATGCCGGATCGTAGAAATAGTAGCAGCGTGTGCGCTGGAGCAGATTTCCGCCGGTGGTGGCAAGATTGCGCAGTTGCGGGCTGGCGCCGGAAAGAAGTGCTTCGCTCAAAAGCGGATAACGGGATTTGATCCGATCGTTTTCCGCAAGATCGGAGTTACGCACCAGCGCTCCAATGCGAACACCTCCATTGTTAGGCAATTCTTCCACTTTGGTAAGTGGCAGTCGGTTGATATCGACGAGCTGCACCGGTTGCTCGACACCCATTTTCATTAGGTCAACGAGATTGGTCCCGCCGCCGAGAAATTTAGCCTGCGGATGCGCGGCCAGGTCGTTGATCGCACCCTGTGCGTCGGCCGCGCGAGTATAGATGAAGGGATTCACGATTACGCACCTCCCATCTGGCTGCGCGCCTGTTTGATCGCATCGACGATATTGGGATACGCTCCGCAGCGACAAAGATTGCCGCTCATCCATTCGCGAATTTCAGCGTCGCCCCTGGCGTGCCCTTCCTGGACACACGCCACCGCGGAACAAATCTGGCCCGGCGTGCAGTAACCGCATTGGAAACCGTCGTGCTCGATAAAAGCGCTCTGCATCGGATGAAGTTGATCACCCTTTGCCAGGCCTTCGATGGTCGTTATTTCGTCTCCCTCGTGCACGATCGCGAGACTGAGGCAACTGTTGATCCGCCGGCCGTTGACGAGCACGGTGCAGGCGCCGCACTGCCCGTGGTCGCAGCCTTTTTTCGAGCCAGTAAGTTGCAGATGTTCGCGCAACAGATCGAGCAGCGACGTACGCGGATCGATCTTCAGGGTGTGCGCTGCCCCATTAATCTTGAGATGAAGATCGGCCATGTTGATTTGATTGTTGGTGGCCGTGTGGGTCGAGGTCTGTGCGCCGAACGACGCGAGACGCGGACCCAGCGTGATGGCGGCGCCGGTGCCAGCGGCTTTTTTTATGAATCGGCGGCGCGTCTCCACGCTGCCGAAGATGAATGATTGGTCGGCCGGTTCGCCACCAGCGCCCGGAGACGGTGGACCGGATGATGGCTGGAATTCATCGGACATCGCAAGATGTTTCGCAGCTCAGAAGGCACTTGGTCCCCTGATTTAGAATCTTGCTTTCTGATCGAACCCAGCCGGAAAGAAGCGACGGCGCTGTCTCCAATGCTACGACTGCCGCATTCGGCGTAGAGTCGTTAGGCGAGGAACCTGCGTTCGGTCAGCGGGTGAGGGGAATCGAACCCCCGTATGCACGCTGGGAAGGTGCCGTTCTGCCATTAAACTACACCCGCAAAGGTTTCCGATTTTCCATCGGTGAGTTGGGCTTGGCAAGAAAGATCATTGCCAGGAGATGACGTCATCGAGATTCGTCCCTGCCTTCTTGTCATTCGCGGGCGTGGGAATGCTCTCCGATTTGGTGTCTTTCCCGAACGACCATGCAATCGCTCCACCGCTCACGCCGTTTGGATCACCGGCATTCTCCTTATATGGATTGGGTTCGACCAAATCGTTAAAGGTCGTATCCAATCGAATGACATAGGGTGTGCCCCATGGATCAAAAAACTGCCCTTTCGTTGGAGCGACCGTCCCGATTCCGCTGCGTGGATGTGAAGGATCTTTGGCCGCCGGAAGGCTGGTAAAAGCGATGTCCTTGGGATTAGCCGTCAGGTCAAGACCCTGACCTCGCAGCTTGTTAAAAAGGATGTCGTTAGTGTTGGCATTTAATCCATCGACCGTCGTGTCGGCAGATTCATCGCTCAGCGGATACTTCCCGTAATCCGTGTAGTACGCATTTACCGCATTCACGATCTGTATGAGGTCGTTCTTCGCTTCCACGTTTTTCGCCTGATCCTGCACCCCGCGAAAGACCGGAAAGCTCAACGCCATCAGAATGGTGATGACGGAAATGACGACGACGAGCTCGAGAAGAGTAAAGGCAGCGGGAAGCTGCGCGTCTCCGACTCTGGATACTGAATTTGCGCTCACGTCCATCTTTGCATCTGCTCGGGAAAGGGACATTGGGCGCAGTCGCTCTCATCTTGCAGGCAAAAGTCTTCGTAGATCTGGAGCAATCCCTGTTGTCCGGCCAGGGTGCGGAGAAAGCGTGGCCGGCGCGGGTCGTCCCCAAAAAGACGCGCGGCTCCCGTTTCAAGAGAGCGATTCGTTAGGCGGGCGGGCAGCGCGGCGTATTCGGGCCAGGCCATACGGGTGCGCAACTCGCGCCAGGGCAGAACGACGTTGGCCATGATTTCGGCGACGCGCGTTTCACCCACCATGGCCATCCTCGCGCGCGTCGGCTCGGAGGTGAGGGTGTAATGGAAATCCCAGTAGGAATGTTGAAGATCGCGAAAAAATTGGCGCGCGGGAGCAAGACCGTCTTTGCCTAACGAACGTAACAATCGCGGCCAACCGGCCACGATTTGAACGAGCGCGCCGAGTCGACGATGCGGATGATTGAGTGGGCGCGATCCGCTCAGGTGCCAGGTGCCCAACGGAAGAATCAACCTTTCCAGTCCAGCCCGCTGCGGCCACCAGCAGTCCCAGAGAATTCGCAGATATGTGCGGGTGCAAGGATCAAATTTGGCCAAATCCGGCGCACCGAGAAATCCCGCCACACCGAAGAGCAGCGCCTCGATGTCGTTAGGCGATGCGCGCAGGTTCTTGAGCGGCAACCGTTGCGCGAGCAGGGTGAAAGGGAGCTTGTTCTGCTTGTAGCCGAGAGTACCTGCCAGCTCTTGGAAGAGCGCTTCGTCAGCTCCGTGCAGCTCGCTCAGCCGGTGCAGACGCTGCGCCTTGCGCTGGAGCCGAAACTGCGCGGCGGCATCGAGCATGCTCGTAATCTTTGCTTCGGGCAGATCGCGCAACGGTGCCCGACAGCGTCCCGGTCGCGCCAAAGGCAGGTTGCTGGAGTGACCAGCTGGCAAGGTCGCCGGGTTGACCCGTACCTGCGGCACGTGACGATATCCGGCGGTCCGAGTGAAAAATTCGCGCGCACCAGGGTCGACAACCACGTGCAGGATCGTTTGTTCGAACGCCGGATTGGTTGCATGTCCATGCGTCTCCCAATTTCTTGCCGCGAGATCGAACTCGATACTTCCACGTCGCACCCCGTCACGATTTACGCGGATGGCGGCATCGGAAAAATCTGGCCCGGCTTCGCGATTCCAAGTCCCGAACTGTATGATCTCGATCTCTTCACCTGCCGTGCCGATGAAGCTGCGCCCGAAGTCGCCCGCAAACCAGCGCGCCTGCAATTCCAGCTCGGAAAAATCGCGCTGAAGCGTGAAGAGTGGGCGTTCGCAAATCTTCGCCGCGGCGCGCAGCTCAACATAACGTTCCGGGTGGGGCACCCCGTCAGACTAATGAGTCGTCGACTTGGCGCGCAAGAAACTTTTGTATTTGCACAACGAACCGGAGTCGTATAAAACGGACTGAAATCCAAACCCCAAAACAACCCCCATGAAATCCAAAATCCTAATCCTCAGCGCAGTTCTCACCAGTATCGCCATCTTCGCGCCCACCAGCATGAGCGCGAAAGACAAGAAAGCTCCGTCGCCCAGTCCAAGTCCGGCAAGCTCGCCTCAACCGAGCGCCACGATGAAAAAAGCGCGAGCTCTCCCTTATCACGGCAAAGTCGTTGCCGTCGACGCGTCGGCCCGCACCTTTGTGGTCGGGAAACGAACGTTCACCGTCACGAACAACACCCAGATCACGAAGGATAACGCTCCGGCTGCCCTGAGTGATATCATGAGCGGAGAAATGGTGGGCGGCTCGTATTGGAAAAAAGACGACGGCACGATGGAGGCAAGAACCGTGAAGATTGGCACAAAGAGCAGCACCACGGCCGCATCTGCGGGCGACGCTCAGAAGAAGGACGAGAAAAAGAAATAACTGCAGAACAATCTGCGGCGGTCGTTAGGCGAAAAGCGCGCGTGATGTACGGACCTGCGGAGTGCGCGGGTCGGCTTCGCGCGCGCTGTCACCTTTAGTCGCCTTCCTCCACCTCGTCCGGCAATTCGTTGCGATCGTCGGATCGGCGGGGAAAATGCCGTGAAAGTAATTCGCCAGTTTGGTCGATTGCCTGCACGACTGCGTCGGTGAAATTTTCGACGCGAAAGTGCTGTTGCATCGCTCCCACTAATTGTTGCCAAAACTCGTCGCCGCAGTTCTGGTGAATCCCGCTGTCGCCGATGACGGCAAACTTTTGCGAACGCGGCGCGACGAAAATAAGAACGCTGTTTCGCTCGCGTGTCGCGGTCATGCCGAGTTTCTCGAATCGCGCTCGCGCTGCCACAATCGGATCAGCGACTTCGCCATGCTGAATAAAAACGCGGATCTCACCCGAGGTCTGTTGTTCAGCCGCGCCAATCGCCCGAACGATGCGCTCGTGGTCGAGCTTCGCGATAAAATTCTTCGTCCGCATCGTTACCAGCTCGAGCCGGCGCCTCCGCCGCCAAAGCCGCCGCCGCCGCCGCTGAAGCCGCTAAAGCCGCCACCGGAGCTGCCGCCCGACCAGCCGCCACCACCAAAGCCTCCGATGTACGGGCCGCCCACGCCGGTATAACCGTAGCCGCGCCGTCCTACGCGACGGAACCGCGACACGATCACGAAAAACAGGATGAGAAAAAAGATGATCAACCCGATCGGGAAGGAACCCGAGTGATTACCGCTTTCTTCGTTGCGCGTTTTGCCTGTGCCTTTGAACTCGCCGCGCGCGGCCTGCATCATGGCGCTTATACCGGCGCCAAGGCCGGCGGCGTAATCACCCTTCTTGAACTGCGGCGCTATGATGTTGTGCGTGATGTCCCAACAGGTCGCGTCAGGCAGCGCGCCTTCCAGCCCGTAACCCGTCTGGATAAACATCTGGTGGTTCTCGACAAAAACGAAGAGGACCGCTCCGTTTTTTCGACCTTTTTCTCCGACGCCCCAGGTTTGTGCGACGCGTTGAGTGTAATCGTCGACGGACGATTCACTCTGCATTGTGCGATAGATGGCAACGACGATTTGATTAGAAGTCTCGCGCTCGAATTGGGCCAGCTCTTCGTTGAAGCGTAGCGCCGCCGACTGATCCACTACACCGGCGTAGTCGTTAAAGTATCGCTCCGGTTTGGAGGGCAATGTCTCGGCCGCGGCGGTGCCGGACTCGGCCAAGAAAACGAGAAGTGTGAAACAAATCGTCAGGCAAAGTTGCGCGCTCACCGCGACGAGAACTCTCGGGCGATTTCGCCGCGTGGGTTTGCAGCTCATCTTCGTCTTGGCCAGTCGACCAAACCTATGGAGTCGCAGCCGCACTTGGCGCCGGAGTCATGACCGGCGGTGCAGGTGCGGCCTTGAAATCGAAGTTCACTTGCGGCGCTTTTTCCGCGCCGGGCTGCGCATTGAAGAACGGCTTCGGCGGAAAGCCGAGCATGCCAGCGAAGATGACTGTCGGAAAGGTGCGCACGGCGGTGTTGTACTCCTGCACTGCCTGGTTGAAATTGCCGCGCTCAACCGCAATCCGGTTTTCGGTTCCTTCGAGCTGCGCCTGGAGCGCCTGAAAGTTCGCATTCGCCTTCAACTCGGGATAACGCTCTGACACCACGAGCAAACGTGAGAGCGCGTTGCTCAGCTGGCCTTGCGCAGCCTGAAACTGTTCCAGTTGCTGCGCGGTCGCCGGCGCCTGATTCGGATTGATCTGAAGGCGGCCGACGCTGGCGCGCGCTTCCGTCACCGCAGTTAGCGTCGACTTCTCGAAGTTCGCCGCACCCTGCACAGTATTGACCAGGTTCGGAATAAGATCGGCCCGACGTTGATAAACATTCTGCACCTGCGCCCAGGATTGATTCACGTTCTGGTCGAGTTTGACCAGCGTGTTGTATTTCCCCATCACCATCATCGCGATCACGACGGCGATGAAGACGACGACCAGTAAAACTCCGCCGCATCCGAAAACAAATTTGTTCATTGGAAAATCAGTTGCTGCTAAGAATTGGCTGGTTCGAGAGCAAAGTCACGCGACAACTCGCGATTGGTGATTCATTGACGCGCCAAATCCCTTCTCACTGGTGAACATCGGGACCAGCCGGTTAGGCGAGGGCACTACCGGGTTTGCCGCTTTATCCCGGCTTGTTTGCCAGAATGAGAGGCGAAGGCGAGGGAACTTCGAGCACGCGCGGATTTTCGAAACCGGCTTCGGTCAGCCAACTCGAAATCTCCCGCACCGTGAAAGTGTCGCCTGCTTCTGTATTGACCAGCATATTGACCGCAAAGAGCATTGGCATCGGGGGACCGGTTCGATCGTCGTTGGCGAGAA
This sequence comes from uncultured Verrucomicrobiae bacterium, assembly GCA_963786175.1. GTDB lineage: Bacteria > Verrucomicrobiota > Verrucomicrobiia > Chthoniobacterales > UBA10450 > JAICXG01. Next base: position 342,041 of record CAWAYD010000009.1, read on the forward strand.
ACTCCGCGATCGCGATCGTACCGCCGGGGGCGAGCGTGCCGAAAACTTTGCCTAACAAGTCGCGACTCTTCTTTTCGCCCTGGCTGTGCAGAATGTGTCCGAGGACCGCGACATCGTAACCGTCTCCAAACGCCACCGTCTCGATGTTGCCCGCGCGAAATTCATATTGCTCGACGACCCCAAATCGTTCCGTCATTCGGCGCGTGGCTGCGAGCACGCCCGGCCAATCGACTGCCGTGACGCGCACGTCTTTCGATCTTTGCGCCAGTGGAATGCTCCAAACCGCCGAGCCAGCCGCGATGTCGAGGACGCCCTTCCCGTTAGGCAACACGGCCGCCAGCGCTTGAGCAGGTGGAAAGTTAACCCCGAACAAATCTTCCACGAACGATTCGAAGAATTCGCTCCCGTCATCTTCGAGGTTGACCGTCCTGGCAGGCTTCCCGCTCTGAACGATCTCGGGCAACTTGAGCCATTTCGGAATCAGTGCGTCGCCGTGACGCATAAAGCCACCGATGTAGCCGGGTTTTCCCTTAACGAGAAACGCCGCACTTTCCGGTCTGAGGGCGTAACGCTCGTTTGCATCCTTGCTCAAGAGCTCGAAACCGGTGAGCGCGTTCATAATCACGCGCACACCGCGCAGCGAAGCACCATTTGCTTTGCTTACTTCCGCGGCGGTTTTCGGCCCGGCGTCGAGCAGGTCAAAAATGCGGTGGTGTACGGCCGCGCTCAGGATCATAGGCGGAGCATAACCCCACGCCATCTCGAGGAGACGTCGCGGGTTTGGAGAGTTCGGGTCAGACGGTGGTGGATTCGGCATTTTCGGCAACAGGTTGAGGTTCGTTAGGCACGGTTTCCGTCGCGGCCAGGATAGGAGCTTTCGGCAGCTCGCGCCGCTTCAGCTCTTCGGCATTCGGCAATTCATCCAGATTGCGCAAGCCGAAGTGCTCGAGGAAAAATTGTGTCGTCTCGTAAAGCAATGGACGTCCCGGGATCTCGGCGCGTCCGGCGATCTTGACCAGTCCGCGCTCCATCAGTGTTTGCAGGACGCTTTCGATCGCCACGCCGCGGACCACTTCCACGTCGGCGCGCGTAATCGGCTGGCGATAGGCAATGATCGCAAGAGTTTCGAGCGCGGGCGAACTGAGACGGGCTGGTTTCGCGGCGGGAAAAAGCTGCCGCACCCAGCGCGCATATTGGGGCTCGCTCGCCAACTGCCAGCCTTCGGCCCTTTCCAGAAGCTGAAAAGCTCGGCTTTGTTCGAGGTATTCCAGCTTCAGTTGTTCGAGCGCAGCGGCTACCTCCGCTTCCTTGACTTTGGCAAACTCGTTAGGCGTTAATTCGTCCTCCGCGCCGGCGCTCTTGATCACGTTCGTCAGTTCGCGCACGGCCAGTGGTTTTTGCGCGCTAATCAAAAGCGCCTCGACAATACGTTCCAGAGTCATAGGCCAGCTTTACCTAACCGCCGAGAACGCAAAAGATGCAAAGGCAATCCCGCTCGTGTACCTGGCGAACGCGGCGTTTCATCATCACTCCCCAATCGCACTTTGAATGGCATCTGCAATCCGCTCCGCCTGCTGTTCAATTGCGCTCGATTCACGACCTTCAATCAGGAGACGAATCTTGGGTTCGGTACCGGAATAGCGCAGGAGCACGCGGCCTTTGCCGTTCAATTCTTTTTCCGTTTCGCTCACCAACTGCATGACCTGACCTAACGAATCGAGCGGTGGTTTTTCTCTCACTTTCAGGTTGCGCTGCGTCTGCGGATATTTCGTCAGGCATTTCTTCAATTCGCTAAGCGGTTTTCCGCTCGCCTGCATGATGCGAAGAATTTGCAGCGCACTGATGATTCCGTCGCCCGTCGTGGTGAAATCCCGAAAGATCATGTGGCCGCTCTGCTCACCACCGAGGTTCAGGTTTTGCCGCACCATCTCCTCGATCACGTATCGGTCGCCTACTTTTGTTCGGATCACTTTGCCACCGTGCGCGGCGAGGGTTTCATCAAGTCCGAAATTACTCATCACCGTCGCGACGAGGGTATTTTGCGCGAGTTGCCCGCTGCCTAACAAATCGACCGCGGCGATGGCGAGAATCTCGTCGCCATCTACGACCGCGCCGTTCTCGTCGCAAAGCAAAACGCGATCGGCATCGCCGTCGTTCGAGATGCCGATGGTTGCCTGACTCTTGCGGACGATGCGCTGGATCTCCTCCGCATGAGTGCTGCCGCAACCGGCGTTAATGTTCGTCCCGTTAGGCTGATTGTGCGCTACGATGAGGTCCGCCCCCAGTTCGCGGAGAATACAGGGTGTTGATTTGTAAGCGGCGCCGTTCGCGCAATCGACGGCGATACGCACTTTTTCCAGCGACATCCCACGGGGAAAACTGGCCTTGGCGTACTCCACGTAACGGCCGAGTGCGTCGTCGATGCGCGTGGCCCGTCCGATCTTCCGGGCGGTCGGCCGGATAGAATCGATCGCGCCGGTGAAAACCAATTGCTCGATTTTCTCCTCAACTTCATCGTCGAGCTTGTAGCCGTCGTGCCGGAAGAATTTGATCCCATTGTCTTCATATGGGTTGTGAGAAGCCGATAGAACAATTCCCGCATCGGCCCGCAGCGAACGTGTGATGTAGGCCACACCTGGCGTAGGCAACGGACCGATGACAAGCACATCCACGCCTAACGACGTGATTCCTGCGACAAGTGCGTTTTCCAGCATGTAACCGGAAAGCCGGGTATCTTTTCCGAGCACGATCTTTGGTCGTGTCCCTGGCGGATGTTTCTGGGGGTTGAGGGTCTTAAAAACATGGGCCGCGGCCCGTCCAAGCTTCAGGGCAGTCTCGGCCGTGACCGGCTCGACGTTCGCGACCCCGCGCACGCCGTCGGTCCCAAAAATCTTTTTTGCTTCCATTGTCACTGATGTCTCAGGCGCGCCTGGAGTTTTCCTGGTTGCTGAAGAAAACGCACTCATTTTCGGTCCGAGCAGAAGGTTGAAAACCATCGCTCAACCGCACAAGCAGAAAAACGCGAAGTGGCGCAATCAGTTCGCTGTTTCAGACTTTGGACCTTGGGCGTTCGAGATTGTTTTGGGTTGGGGTGCGTCTGAGACCGATTGGGTTTCCAATTCTTCCTCTTTCATTTCGTTGATCTTTCGATGCAAGGTGCGCCGGCTTATCCCCAATTTTTTTGCCGCGGCCGTAATGTTTCCGTTGGTTGACGCGAGCGCCTGGTTGATGAGCCGCCGCTCGGTCGCGTGCAGGTCGAGCGGGCTGGCTGTTTCATCAAGATAGCGGGCGCGTGTTCCGGCGATTGGCGCCGCTTGTCGGACCGCGGGAGGCAAATCACGAATCGTAACTTTCGCGCCGGTCGCCATGACCACGCCATGCTCGATCGCGGTCCGCAGCTCGCGTACGTTGCCGGGCCAATCGTAAGCCAGCAGCGTGTTTACTGCATCGGCCGCGAGCTCGAGGAGCGGTTTGTCGTTTGCCTCGCAGAAGTAGCGCAAGAAGGACCTGACGAGCAACGGAATGTCCTCTTTGCGATCGCGCAACGGCGGCATCGTGATCTTGACCACGTTCAGCCGAAAATAGAGATCGTCCCGAAACTTCCCTTCGCTCACGAGCGATTCGAGGTTCTTGTTTGTGGCCGCAATCAGGCGGACATCCGCGTGCAAAGTCTGCGACCCGCCCACACGTTCGAAAGCCCGCTCCTCGCTGATTACGCGTAGCAGTTTGATTTGCGTGGTGCTGTCGATCTCCCCGATTTCATCGAGGAAAATCGTGCCGCCATTGGCTTGTTCAAAACGTCCAATGCGCCGCTCAAAAGCACCGGTGAACGCGCCCTTTTCGTGACCGAACAACTCGCTCTCGAGCAGCTGTGGCGAAAGCGCCGCACAATGCACGGTGACGAATTTGCCGCGATGTCGCCGGCTTAGATTGTGAATGGCATGCGCCGCCAATTCTTTGCCTGTCCCGCTTTCGCCTTCGAGCAACACATTGGCGGAGGAAGGCGCGACCTGGCGGATGGTATCGAGCACTTCACGCAAGACGGGTGATTGGCCGAGAATGTTTTCGAGCGCGAAGCGCTCATCGACTTGCTGGCGGAGTGCGCGATTCTCCTGCTCAAGTCGTCGGCCGCCCAGCGCGCGCGCGATCAACAACTCGACCTTGTCGAGGTTAAGGGGCTTGGTAACAAAATCGTACGCCCCGCGCTTCATGGCCTCGACCGCGGTATCGACCGAACCGTACGCCGTCATCATGATACAGATCGGCGGATGCGGGAGTTTGAGCACGCGTTCAATCAACTGCATGCCATCTTCGCCGCTGAGGCGCAGATCGGTCAAAAGCACATCGATTTGATCGCGCTGCAAAACGTCGAGTGCGCCCGCCAGATCGGCCGCGACATAGACATCGTAGTTGTCGCCTAACAATCGCCGCAAACCCTCGCGGGTGTGCTTTTCATCATCGACGATCAGAACGGTCGGCTGCATGCAACAGATGAAAGATGAAGTGGAAGAAAGAGAAGTTAGCTGCTGCCGGCGTTCTTTTCATCCGTCATCCTTTCTCCTTCCGTCAGCATCCGCACCCGGCGATCGACCAGAGGCAGCCGGACGGTCAGAGTCACACCTTTGCCTTCCGAACTTTCGATGGCCAACTCGCCGCCGTGTTCGCGGACGATACGCCTAACAATCAGCAGTCCCAGGCCCGAGCCGCCACTTTTCGTGGTGAAATAGGGCTCAAAGACACGGCTCAGATTTTCCGCCGAAATGCCGCCACCTGTATCGGTGAAGCTAACCTTTACATGGGTATCGTCGCGGTCGGTGCGAATGCGCAGAATACCGCGCCGCTTCATGGCTTCGAAGCTGTTCTTGATCGCGTTGTAGAAGACCTGTTTCATCTGGTCGCGATCCACCTCCAGCAACGGCAGATCGGATCGCAGCTCCGTCTCGACCACGATGTCACGGTCCTGAATTTCCGGCTGAAAAAAGCGCACCGTTTCTTCGAGGAGCGCATTGATATTCTCGGGGCGCATTTGAGGGCGCGAGGGACGAATGGCGCGCAGGAACTGAGTGACGATCGAGTCCAACCGGTTGATTTCCGCCTGTGCGATGTCGATCGACTCCTGCAACTCGCGCTTGTCTTCGGCGCCGCGCAGTTTCTTAATTTTCCGCTCCATCAATTGCAGATGGATGTGAAGCGAGTTGAGCGGGTTTCCGATCTCGTGCGCCACCCCGGCGGCGAGCAAAGTGAGGGCCGACAACCGCTCCGACTCGATCGTTTGCTGGGTCGAACGCCGGTCTTCGGTAATGTCGCGCAGGATCATGGCGTGACCGACCGCTTCGGCGATGCTTGCCTTGGATGAATCGGTTCCCGCGCGCCGTTCGATCATCAGCGGCACGACATAGAAATTGATGAAGCGGTTGGACGGATGAAAGATTTCCATGTCGCGGCTGAGAGCGGAATCGGATCGGGAAAGCGCTTTCCAATCGAGCCCACGCACCTGGGCTTGGAGTGGTTTGCCGATCGAGCTGTCGCCGTCCAGTCCGAAAATTTCGCAAGCGGCTTCGTTCAGATAAGTGATGCGTCCCTTTGCGTCAGTGACAATGATCCCTTCCTGGATGGAATTAAAAATCGTTTCGAGGAAACCTTTCTCCTGGGCGAGGCGCAGGAGGTAGTTTTGCACTTCCTCCGGGCCAATCCGGCCCAGGCGACCGATCAATTTTTCGAGGAAACCAGGTTTCATCTTCGTAGCGTGTAGACGTTACGCAGTTGCTCCATGACGCGCACCTTCCTCCTCTCGCCTGCGTATGCCGGTGGCCGCCGCGCCCAAATGCTCCTGAACGATCGTGCCCAGTTCGAGCTCGCACGGCGTCTGCGAAGCAGCGACCCTGTTTCGTTAGGCGAGGCCTTCACTTTTCTCAGCGGTCTCTATTTTAGGGGAAAACTCGCTTACGCGAACGCCTTCGCCCGGCCTGATCTCTCGCGCGTGCTTGTCATCACGCCGACGCGCGGGCTCATTCCCGCCGCCACGCCGATCACACTCGCCGATCTGCGTGAGTTTGCCGAAGTCGACATCGAAGATGGTGACCCGCGTTATCGCAAACCCCTGGAACGCGACCTGCGACGACTCGTTAGGCGATTGACTCCGCAATGCGAGATCATTCTTCTTGGCAGCGTGGCCACCGGAAAATACGTCAACGTCCTTCTCACAATCTTGCGCGAGCGCATTCAATTCCCGGCTGAGTTTGTGGGGCGTGGCGATATGAGCCGCGGCGGATTACTTCTGCGTTGCGCGGTCGATCGGTGCGAACTGGACTACATCCCAGTGCAGGGCGCGATTCGAAAAGGAAAGCGACCGCCGAAATTGGCGCCACGACGTTATACCTGATGCCTCTGTCGCTTGAGCCGCCACTTCCGCCGATGGAAGCGCGATCCGTCGACGCAATTCCGAGCGACAACGGCTGGCAGTACGAGCCGAAGTGGGACGGCTTTCGCTGCCTTGCCTTTCGCAAAGACGACGAGGTATTTCTGCAATCGAAAGCTGGCCAACCGCTCGCGCGCTATTTTCCCGATATCGTTAGGTCGTTAGGCGAATTGAAGGTCAAACGTTTCGTCCTCGACGGCGAACTCGTTATTCCGGTCGATGGCGCGCTTTCTTTCGACGAACTGCAACTGCGTCTTCATCCCGCCGTCAGCCGGGTGCAAAAGCTGGCGACGGCCCATCCGGCCCTTTATATTGTTTTCGATCTGCTCGCCGATGCGAAGGGCCGATCGCTCCTCGCTCATTCGTTAGGCGAACGCAGACGACTGCTCGAGGAATTCGCGGAGAAGTATTTCCCTAACGAAGAGCGGATTCGCCTTTCTCCAGCAACAAACAATCTGGCCGAAGCGAAAAAATGGTTCGCGGAGGTCGGAGGCGATCTCGACGGCATCATCGCGAAACGTTGCCAGGCCGTCTATGCTTCGGGCGAGCGCACCGCAGCGGTGAAGGTGAAGCAAATCCGCACGGTCGATTGCGTCGTCGGCGGTTTTCGTTATGCCAGCCACGCCCGCGTTATCGGCTCGCTCCTCCTCGGGCTCTTCGACAAAAACGGACTGTTGCATCACGTCGGTTTTACTTCCGCCTTCAAAAAAGAGGAACGAGCCGCCCTGACGAAAAAGTTTGAGGCGTTGAAAAAGCCGCCCGGTTTCACTGGCAACGCGCCCGGCGGCCCGAGCCGATGGAGCACGGAACGCACCGGCGAATGGCAACCCGTTGCGCCAAAGGTCGTGGTCGAAGTGACCTACGATCACTTTACCGGCAGCCGTTTCCGGCACGGGACGAAGATCCTGCGCTGGCGCAAAGATAAAGCGCCACGGCAATGCACGCTCGACCAGGTCGAAGGCCGCGAAGGCAGAACGCTCGAGCTATTGTGACTGGGCTTTCACCCTGAGGATAGTTCGTTAGCCTTACGGTTAGTTATTCGCCACCACGCGCGTCGCGGAATGCTCGGCGGTAATTTGCGCGTTCACGTTTTCAATCGCCGTGCCTTGTTTCTTCAACTCCGCGAGCAAAGAGGCGATCAGCTTTTCCTGCTCAGTGACCCTTGCTTCGAGTGTTTCCGTTTTGCGATGCTCCTTGAGAAACTCATTCAGTAACATCGCATTCACCGCTTCGTAGCGGACTGACTAAAGCTTGCCCTGGTCATCGGCAACTAACTCAGGATTGACCTTCTCGACCTGCTCGGCGACCAAGCCGAATTGCGGGATTGCATTCCGATCCAGCTCCTGCGTACAGTGGAAGGTGACCGGCTGGAGACTTAGGACGGCTTCGCTCGCCAACACGAAACCCAATGCAATGGGAAGCGATTTACGGGTTATAGAGCTCGGCCAACGCAGTTGGGGTATCGGTAAAGTCTGTTTCCCCGCCCGCCTCGAGAACCTTTCCGTTGCGCAGGAGCACGGCCTGGGCACCAAAGCGCGGGGTAGTCATGCTCGCAGTGGCAGACCAGGTGCCAAGGATCGGGTCATATAACTCACACTCGGTAAGAAAGCCGGCGTTTACTCCATCATAGTAATCACCACCAGCGACAAGCACCTTATCATTCTGGAGAAGCGTTGCCGTAAACCGTTCGCGTCCCTGGAGCATATTGCCAGTTGTTGCCCAGGTGCCGGTAGCCGGGTCGTATAACTCTGCGGAAGCGACGGTCACACCATTGAAGTCAACCGTGGTTCCACCAGTGACAAGCACCTTGCCGTTATTCAAAAGGACGGCAGAATGGTCTTCGCGGCTGATCGACATCGTGCCGGTCGCGCTCCATTTTCTCGTCGCGGGGTCGTAAAGGTCGACCCAGGCAATCGCTTTATAGTCGAAATAATCAGGCCCAGTGTGAATCCGGCCACCTACAGCGAGTGCCTTGCCGTTGGAAAGCAGCGTCGTAGTGAAGAAGGATCGCGGGATCGTCATATCTCCCACTGCCTTCCACTGACCGTTTGATGGGTTGTAGATCTCCGACTCAGCGATGGTGTTAACACATACATCGGTGCAGGGTGTCCGGTCGATGTTCCCGCCACTCACCAACACCGTCCCGTCGCGGAGTAAAACGGCGGAATGCTGCTGGCGACCCTGCTTCATCGAGCCAGTGGTGGACCATGTTCCAGTTGCAGGATCATAAATCTCGGCAGTATTTGTCGCCCCCTCAGTATCCGTCGCCCCACCCGCAGCTAATACCTTGCCATTGGATAACCGCGTGGCCGAGAACCCGACGCGTGGCTTGGCCATATTCCCGGTCGACGTGAATACGCCGGTGGTCGGATCATAAAGGTTAGCCGTGTTGGTCACGATCTCACCTGGGGTGTCGCCGCCCGCCACTAATACCTTGCCATTCTGAAGTATGGTGGCCGTGAACGAAAACCGACCAATGCTCATGCTGCCGGTCGGATTCCACACTGCATCCGTTGCCGCCCAGGCCACAGCGGTTGAAAAAGTAAGTATAGTCATGGCGAAAGCTTTCTTCGCTTTCCGTAACTTATTACTGATCAAACTAACTCCCTGTTTTACCGGGATAGTATTTTTCATTGTAGTTCTCCTTCTTGACTCAGTGGTTTCAGTTGTGGTTCATAGATTAAAGGATTGGTTGAACTTCACGCGATGGGACGTGCATTCGTCTCGTCCTCATGGTTGTTCTCGGTCAACCGCGGTGCGGCGCTGGTCAATGCCACTTGATCGATCACCTTTTGGACTTTTGCCGCCTGTTGCTTGAGCTGGACATGCATGCTCCTGGTTCTCCTTCGCTTGCGCGGCGACCGTAATCGCTCGTGCTATCGTGACACCGAGAACGAACGAGCCGATGAGACTGATAGTCTAATGATTTTATTTGACCGATACATACAGACTTTCCTTTCGCCCCGGAATTTGCCTGCGAGTGCAGGTCCGAAAGAGGCGGAGTCCCCCGGGAAATGCGTCCGTGCCAGATCCAGATCTATTCGAGGTGAAGATTGCACCCCTCAGCGTCCATTCGGGTCAAGACTGTTTCTTATCGGAGAATTGAAGCTTGCGCTGGGGCGAAAACCCACGCGTTCAACGTCACGCTGCATGGCTGGCAGGCTTCGCCTCCAATTTTCACTGGCCGGGCGACCGGGCTTTGCTCGTTAGGCCGCCTAACGAGACCAGCTTGGCTCGGTAATTTTTCCGACTCCGTCCAGGATTTTATTTTTCCGGCTGTTAACGGTGTCGAGCATGTAGAGGGCGCCGCCCTCGGAAAAAATCAGGTGCCGTGAGTCGGCGCCCCAGACCGGGCTTTCGCCGGAACTCAGAACACGCGTCCCGCCGCCGAGGTCCAGTACTGCGACCTGAAACTCGCCGCCGCTCCGCACATTAAACGCTATTTGTTTCCCGTCGGGCGACCAGTTTGGTTCGGTGCAATAATCGTGACCTGTCGCGATGTGTGAGCCTTCACCGCCACCGGCAGAGATACGATAAAGTTGTGGACCTCCCGCGCCATCGAAGGAGTAAATGATTTCGTTACCGTTCGGCGACCAGGTCGGTCCCGACTCGACAGCGCGCGTGTGGGTCAGCCGCCGCGCTCCGCCGCCATTCGCGCTAACCGTATAAAGCTCGGGATTGCCGTCTTTGCTGATCGTTAGGGCAAGACGGTCGCCATCGGGAGAAAAAGTCGCGCCACTGTTTGTCCCGGGAAAATTCACAATCCGGCTTCGGGCCCCGCTCGCGAGATCGATCAGGTAAACATCGGCGTAACCGCTTTGATAACCCGTATAGGCGAGGCGCCGGCCATCCGCGCTCAGGGAAGGATGAACACTGATTGTGTTGTCGTGGGTCAGTTGCCTGACATTGCTCCCATCGCAATCGGCCACATAGACTTCCTTGTGCCCGCTGCGCGTGGCAATGAAGGCGACCTTGCTTCCCGCGATGCCTTTGTGGCCGGTCAGTGTCTCAACAATATCGTTGGCAAAAGCGTGTGCGTTCTCGCGCGTGCTGCCGCTGTAACTCTTCGAAAGAGCCGTGCCGCCACTGTGATCGAGCACTTGTCCCTGCAAGCTTTTCCCGTTCGCCGACCCGTGCGCGGTGAAGGAACTGCCGGCGCCGCCGAGTTTAAAATAACCGGAAAGAGTGAGGTCGTTCTCCACGATTTTGGTCGCGGCCGCGCCGTCGCTCCCGCCGAGTGGCGTGACCGCGAGATTGATTTGATCGCCCTTACTTACGGTGATCGTCGGTACATTCTCCGCGGCAATCAACGTTACACTCGTTAGGCAGCAAACCGCACCGGCGAACAAGCGGATAATCGACAAGCGAAAATGGGCAATCTTCATCGTTCTCACTGTAATTCGAAGTTGATGTTCACATCATAATAATCATCGCCCAGCCCGGAGGGCAAAGGATCGACCTGTTTCACTCGTGCGGCCGCCGCCGTGACAGAATCGTCCACTACCGGGTTCCCGGAGGATTTGGCGACGGAGTAATCGGAAATGCGCCCATCGCGCTGAATTCGAATGCGCAAGGTGACGACGAGCGTGGAGCTGTGCACGACTGATGTCGGCTGAATCCACTCGCTGAAAAACCGATCGTGCAACATGCTGCCGTACCATCCGAACTCAGAGGAGCCGCCTTCGCCCTTGCCTTTCCCGCCGGAGCCGCCCCCGCCCTTGCTCTTCTCCCCTTCTCCCTCACCCGTCGCCGTCACCTTCTTTGCCGATTTTTTTGAAGACTCCTCTTTGCCGCGCGCTTTCTTTGCAGTCTCCCCCTTCCGTTCATTTTCTTCTTCCGTTTTTTCCTCCTTTTCGTTAGGGGTTGGTTTCGGTGTCGCTTTCTCTTTCGGCGTTGGAGAAGGTTTCGGCTTTTTCTTGGGCGTCGGCTTTGGCGTTGGTTTCGGTGTCGGACGCGGAGTTGGCTTCGGCGTTGGCTTGGCCGTTGGCGTAGGAGTTGCGGTTGGTGTCGGCGTGATGGAAACGACCGGTGAGGGCATTTGGATTTCGCTCTTCGCGGTGGGCACCGCTTCCGGTGTTGGCTGTTCTTCGGGCGTCGATTCCGGAGTAGATTCCGGGGTGGGCGGGGCCGGTGTTTCGGCGGCGGGAGCACCTCCCGCGTTGGCACCGGCTCCACCTTCCATCCACACGATGTCGTTAGGCGGTCGCCGCGACGAGCGACTCCACCAAACCAGGCCGAGCAGGATAACGACGTGGACCAGCAAAACGATCGTGACGTTGCGCCAAAAACGCGCGTCGCGGGTCATCGTCCCGGCTGTTCTTCCTGCGTCGCGATTCCGACCTTGGCGATCTCCGCCCGCTGCAAGGCGTCCATCAGAGTAACGAGTTTCTGCACCGGCAGATTGCGATCGGAGCGGATCACGACCGCCACGTTCGGATCGGACGTTTTCAGCTGCGCCAGCCGACTCTCTAATGTCTCTGGCGGGATGATTTCCTCGTTCAGCCTAACGACTGCATTGCGATCGATGGAGAGAATCTGCACCGCCGATGGATTGATCGGCGCATTCGTCGTGTTGCTGGAAGGAATGACGAGCGTCTTGCTGTTCTCCATCAGTGGAGTCGTGATCATGAAAATGATGAGGAGCACAAAAGCGAGGTCGAGCAGCGGAGTAATGTTGATCTCCGAGAGAGTCGTCAGGGGCGTGCGATTTGAGTAGCGGCGCATCTACTTCCTTTTTTGCTTCATCGACGAAAATCGGTTAGGCGCGCGCCGTGCTCGACGTACTTGTGCTCGAACTCGGAGGCGAGTTCCGCCGCGAAGTTGTCCATCTCCACTGCCATCGCGCGAATGCTGGTGACGAGAAAATTATAGCCAAACATGGCTGGAATCGCGACGCAGAGCGCGGTTACGGTGGTGATCAAGGCGCCGGAGACGCCTGGCGCCATGGCGGCAAGACTGGCCGAGCCCGCCTCCGCTACGCCGGTGAAAGTGTCCATCACACCCCAAACCGTGCCTAACAATCCCAGGAACGGAGCGCCGCTCACCGCCGTGGCGAGCAGAATCATTTGCGACTCGAGCTTGAGGGCGGCCTCACCGATCGCCCGTTCCATGGCAGCGTTGACCGCGTGCATTTGCGCGGGTGTAATCTTATCCGCGATCTCCAGTCGAGCGCGAAAGGTCTCGTCGATTTCCGCGGAGCCGAGAAGGTGAAAAGTCAGCTCATTACAGCCGGCGCGATAAACCTGGAACACCGGCGAACCGGGAAAGCGCACATTCGACTCAAACAAACGCAGCGGTTGACGGTCCTGGCGAAATGCGGCGAGAAAGTGATCAGTCTGTTTCCGCGCGAATTGCACTACGCGCAGCTTTGTCACCATCACCGACCAACTGAAGATCGAACCGAGGGCAAGGCAAAAGAGGACAAACTTGCCGGCGATCGTGGCATGCTCGAAGGAAAAGACGAGCCCGCCCGCCGCCAGGAAGCCTGGAATGATCTGGGCCGTCATCCTTTCGTTAGTAATAGCGGAACTTCCGCGGAACGAAAGCCGCTCTTCATCTGAACGCGAGGCTCTGCCCGCGGATCATCGTGCGAAAATCGGAGCGGCTCGACGATTCCGAATTTTTCCTGCGACGATGAACGCCAATCCGATCGCGATGAGGAAGAAGGAAAAAAATTGTCCACGTGTAAAACCGGCGATGAGCGAAGCGTCAGGTTCGCGAAAATACTCCACCACAATGCGAAAGATCGCGTAACAGACGAAGAATAATCCGGTCAGCACACCATCGGGTTGCCGCGTGCGAGTGCGCACCAGCCAAAGAATCATGAAGAGCACGACGCCCTCAAGGAGCGCCTCATAGATCTGGGACGGATGCCGTGGAGTAAGAATGGGCCGGATTGCCTCCTTGATTTGCGGATTCGTGTGCAGCGTTTCCACAATCGCTTCCGGGCTCGTTAGGCGAGGATCGATGCGCATGGCGGCGGTGACGGCGCGCTCCGCTTCCGCTTCATTCGCCCGGTCGAGCAATTCTTTCGGGAAAAGCATAGCCCAATGCACGCTGGTCAGGCGGCCGTAAAGTTCGCCATTAATAAAATTGGCACAGCGTCCGAAAAACAGGCCCGCTGGAGCAACGACGACGAGATTGTCGCCCAGGCTTGTCCACGAGAGTTTGTGTCGCCAGGCGTACCAAAAGGTGAAGACGATCAGCCCGATCATTCCGCCGTGACTCGACATTCCTCCTTCCCAAACACGCACGATGGAAAGCGGATCGCGCAACATTTCCGGTCGATAGAAGATTACGTATCCCAGCCGTCCACCGACCATCACGCCAAAGAGCGCCGCCCAGGTTATGAAGTCACCCACCTGCTCAGCGCGTAATTGCGTGTAGCCGCGACGCGCCAGCACACGCAGTAACCAAAAGCCGCAGGCAAACGCGGCCACATACGCCATCCCATACCAGCGCGGACCGAAGTTGCCCCAAATCCGAAAGATGAACGGATTCAGATCATGCAGGTAGTAGGCGAACATCGCTGCCGGACGGTCTTCGTGTCCTTACACGGAGGATACGCGTAGCGCCGATTGATTCAGAGTCTTTCGCAGAAATGGCGCGGTGCGACTGAGGCGATTCTTTGCCACCTGCTCTGGTGTGCCGGCGGCGACGATCTGTCCGCCTAACGAACCCGCTTCCGGTCCGATGTCGACGACGTAGTCGGCTTCCGCAATCACACTGAGATTGTGCTCGATCACGATCACGGTGTTGCCCTCATCGACCAGGCGATGGAGAACGTTGAGGAGCAATTCCACGTCGGCCATATGCAAACCGATGGTGGGTTCCTCGAGAAGATAGAGAGTCGATTTTGGTTGCCGCATCTTGCGCAAACGCTCGTTCGCCGCGCGACTGACTCCTTTCGTTAGGCGGGTCGCAAGCTTGAGCCGTTGCGCTTCGCCGCCGCTCAGAGTCGGACTCGGCTGACCCAGTTTGAGATAGCCGAGTCCGGTCTCGCCTAACAATGCCAGCGGACGCGCGATTTTGGGATGCGCGGCAAAAAATTCCGCGGCCTGGGCGATCGTCATCTCCATGACGTCACCGATGCTGCATTGGTGGTAAAGGACTTCGAGTGTTTGCGCGTTGTAACGTTTCCCGCCGCAATCTTCGCACTCGACATAGCTGTTGGGCAGAAAACTCATCTCGAGTTTGACCGCTCCCTGGCCCGCGCACGTCTCACAACGGCCACCTTCGGTGTTGAAGGAAAAACGGCTGGCGCTGTATCCGCGCACCCGGGAGACCGGCAACTGCGCGAAGAGATTCCGAATCTCGTCAAAGACCTTGATGTAGGTCGCCGGCGTCGAACGTGAAGTCTTGCCAATGGGCGATTGGTCGACTTCATAGACTGCTTCGATCGCATCTGCCCCGTGCATCGCCACGGGTGTTAGCCCGCGCTTGCGATCGAGGGCAGCCTGGACCGCCGGGAGAAGAACGGAACGCATCAGGGTGGACTTGCCTGACCCGGAAATGCCGGTGATTACGGAGAGACGTCCGATGGGAAATCGCGCGTCCACGTTTTTCAAATTGTTTGCGGTTGCGCTGCGAATCTCAAGCCAGTGGTCGACTTCCCCTAACGATCGCCGGCTTTTGCGCACGGGATGGCAAAGCGGAGTGCGAAGGCAACGTCCGGTCTGCGAAGCAAGGTTGCGTTGAATCTCACCTAACGAACCCTGCGCGACCAACTCGCCGCCATGCACGCCCGCACCCGGGCCTAGATCAATAATGTGATCGGCCCGGCGCATCGTCTCCTCGTCGTGCTCGACGATGACCAACGAATTACCCTTTTCACGCAGGGCTTGCAGGGTGTCGAGTAAACGCAGGTTATCGCGCGGGTGCAGTCCAATAGTGGGCTCGTCAAGGACGTAAAGAACACCGCGCAAATTCGAGCCAAGTTGGGCGGCAAGACGAATACGCTGCGATTCACCGCCGCTGAGCGTTTTTGCGGAACGGCCTAACGAGAGATAGCCCAGCCCGACATTTTCCATGAAGCGAAGGCGTTGCTCGATCTCGGGAACCAAATCCGCCGCGATCGTTTTTTGCGTGCCACGGAAACGCAGCTTGCGAAGGAGGGCGAGCGCTTCACCAGCCGACCGTTCGTTGAAGTTGTCGATCGTCAGGTCTTGCACTCGCACGTGTCGCGCGATCGGGTTCAGGCGCGCCCCCTGGCAATCGGGGCAAGGCTGCGTCTCCTCCTCTTCAACCGATTCAAACTGCTTCTCGGCGGCCAATTCGCTTTCCAGCTGCGAGTCGCCGCTCTCTGGAACACCACGTTGGACCGATTCATTCCAAATTTCGCCGAAGCCGCCGCAGGTCTCACACCAGCCGTGCGGCGAATTAAAGGAGAACATGCGCGGGTCGAGCTCCTCAAAGGCAAGACCGCAACCGGGGCAACTCATCTCCGTGCTCATGGTGGTAAGGCGATTCTCTCGGTCGAGCAAATGCGCGGTGCCGCGGCCAATCTCCAGCGCGCGCTGCACGAGAGAACGGGCCTGCCGGACACGTTTCCTGTCGATCACGCCGAGGACAACACCGATGGAGTGTTCCTTGAAACGCTCGAGCTTTTTAAACTGCACGATCGGCACAAGCCGGCCATCCACATAAAGTGTGTCGAAGCCCTGCCGTTCCGCCCAGCGCGCGACTTCGGTGTGGAAACCTTTGCGCGCCTTGACGAGCGGCGCGAGCACGGTCAGCGGCCTGCGGCGCGCGGCTATTTCCACCTGCCTAACGATCGCCGCCCGACTTTGTTTTTCCACCGGCAAATTACAGCTAGGACAAAATTGCCTGCCGGTCTTGGCGAAGAGCAGCCGCAGGAAATGATAAACCTCCGTCACCGTTGCGACGGTCGATTTTCCGCCGCCGCGCGTGACGCGCTGCTCGATCGCAACCGTGGGCGGCAAGCCTTCGATGAGGTCAACGTCCGGTTTTTCGAGCTGCTCGACGAATTGCCGCGCGTAGGGCGACATGCTGTCGAGAAAGCGGCGCTGGCCTTCCGCGAAAAGAAGATCGAAGGCAACAGTCGATTTGCCGGAGCCGCTCAGACCGGTGATCACCACCATTTTGTCGCGCGGGATGGTGAGAGAAAGGTTCTTGAGGTTGTGCTCGCGCGCGCCATGAATGGCGATGGAATGGTTGTGGCCGTTGGTCCCGTAGCGCCCGGGGGTTTCGGCGGCCCGTGCCAGTTCCAGCTCGTCGCCATCGTCGCGGCTGGGGAGAACAAATGAGACAACACGGCTCGGGAAAAGAGTCTCGCGCAAAAAACGCGCTGTATGGGAACGCTCGTTAGACAAGATGTCTTCCGGTGTGCCCGCAGCAACGAGGCAGCCGCCTTCTTCGCCACCTTCGGGGCCAAGGTCAATAATCCAGTCGGCGCACTTTACGACTTCGAGATTGTGTTCAATCACCACGACCGAATTGCCGGCATCAACCAGGCGCTGAAACAGCCTCACGAGCAATGCGACATCGTCGAAATGCAAACCGGTGGTCGGCTCATCAAAGATGAAAAGGGCGTTGCCTCTTGCGGTCTCGCTGCTGCTCTCGGTCAAGTACCGGACCAGTTTCAGGCGTTGCGATTCGCCGCCGGAAAGGGTGTTGAGCGCCTGGCCGAGGCGCAGATAACCAAGACCGACTTCTTCCAAAACAGCGAGTGGCCGGGAAAGCGTTTCGCGTTCGCCTAACGAATCGAAAAACTCAATCGACTCGCTCACGGTGAAGTCGAGCAGCTCGTGGATAGCGTGGCCGCGCAACTTCACCTTCAGGACCTGCGGCTGGAAACGGCGGCCTTCGCACTCTGCGCAACGCACGTAGAGGTCGCTCAGGAATTGCATCTCAATCTTTTCATAGCCGGTGCCGCCGCAACGTTCGCAGCGACCGCCACCGGAATTGAAGGAGAAGGCGCTCGCGGTCAGCCCCTGAGCCATCGCTTCGGGCTGGGCGGCGAAAAGTTCGCGCACACGATCGTAGATGCCGAGGTAAAGAATCGGCGTGGAACGCGGGGTGCGCGAGAGTCGCGACTGGTCGACCATGACGATGTCGCCAACGCGATGCATTCCAGTGATGCTTTTGCAGGCACCGGCGTCTTCGCTACCCGTGCCGCGGTCGCGGAGCAGGTTTTGGTAAAGGACTTCGTGAATGAGCGTCGATTTGCCGGAGCCAGAAACGCCTGTGACACAGGTGAAAACGCCTAACGGGATCTCGACGTCGAGGTTTTTCAGGTTGTGCTGAGCCGCGCCTCTAATTTTGAGTGAATGGGAAAAAGAGCGACGCGACTGCGGGACCGGGATTCTTTTCTTCCCGCTGAGATAGTCCCGCGTAAGCGAAGCGACCGCACCGCGAGACCCGTTTTCCAGCATTCCGCCTAACGAACCTTGGTAAACCAGTTCGCCGCCTTTTTCGCCGCGGCCGGGACCAACGTCGAGGAGCTGATCGGCGGCGCGAATAATGGCTTCTTCGTGCTCGACCACGAGCAGGGTGTTGCCTTTGTCGCGCAAGCTATGCATCACCCGAACCAGCCGGCCAATATCGCGCGGATGAAGGCCGACGCTCGGCTCGTCCATGACAAAGAGGGTGTTGACCAGCGATGCGCCGAGGCAGGTTGTGAGGTTAACTCGTTGCACCTCGCCGCCGCTGAGAGTGCGGGTGGAGCGATCGAGCGTGAGATAGCCCAGGCCCACCTGGCAAAGATAGGTCAGTCGGGTGCCGATCTCGCTACGCAACATCCCGGCCGCGGCGTCGTTAGGCGAGATCGTCAGGCTTCGCAGAAAATCGAGCGCTTCCGCGATGGGAAGAGCAGCGAATTCCGGCAAGGTAAACGCGATGTCGTCTTGCCTAACGAGTCGATAATTCAGCGTCTCGGGCTGAAAACGGCCGCCCTGACAACCCGGGCAAGTGGTGTAGGCGCGATAGCGGCTGAGCAGGACGCGGACATGCATTTTGTAGGTCTTGCTCTCCAGCCAGCGAAAGAAACCGCGCACGCCATACCAGCGATCGCTCTCGTAGTCTTCGTCGGTGTAGGTTTCGCCGCGTTCGCGCGCGGCCACGATGGACTTTTCGCCCTCGATGACAAAATCCTGGTCCGCCTTTGGCAGTTCCTCGAAAGGAAGGTTGACGTCGATTTCTTCGCGTGCGCAGGCGCGCAGGAGGTCTTTCTGCGATTCGCCCATCTCTTCGCCGCGAAAAACGCGCACTGCGCCCTGAGCAATGGAAAGAGCCCGATCGGGTATGGCGCGATTCAGATCGATCGCAATGGTGCGGCCAAAGCCGCGGCATTCGGGGCATGCGCCTAACGGATTGTTGAAACTGAAGAGGCCGGGCGTGGGCGGGCGAATGTCGAGGTCGCAATGAGCGCAATGCCAGCCGGTGGAAAAGGGATGCTCTTCCTTTGTCTCCGGCTCGACGAAATTGATCTTGCCCTTGCCGAAACGCAGCGCGGTTTCGAGTGATTCAACGAGGCGGGGGCGGTTCTCTTCGTTGATCGTTAGGCGATCCTGGATCACCTGCACACGCGCGCCGAGCCGCAGGTTCTTTGCCGCGGAATCAACCCGAACGACCTGACCGTCGAGCCAGACGCGGAGGTAGCCCTGTTGTTGGAGGAAGGTAAAAAAATCCTGCGCCGTTTCTTTGGCAGGAACGGCTACCCAAAAAGTGATGAGCCCGGTTCTGCCCGCGCAGTCGCCGGAAATCTGGTCGGCGATTAACTTTGCCGTTTCCGGCCGCGTCTCGCGTCCGCAGGTTGGACAGAAAGCCCGTGCAACGCGCGCCATCAGTAGCTTCAGGTAATCATTAATTTCCGTCATCGTACCGACGGTGGAACGCGAGCTCTTCACGGGGTTGGATTGCTCGATCGCGATCGCTGGTGGGATGCCGCGGATTTCGTCAACGCGCGGTTTGTCCATCCGCTCGAGAAATTGGCGCGTATATGGACTAAAGGTCTCGACGTAACGTCGCTGGCCCTCCGCGTAGATAGTCTCGAAAGCGAGGGAAGACTTGCCAGAGCCGCTCGGGCCGGTGACGACGGTTAGTTTTCCGAGCGGCAGATCGAGATCAAAGCCCTTGAGGTTGTTCTGTCGAGCACCGCGAATTTCGATGCAACCTTGGTCGGACGGGGCAGTGACGCAGGGATTTTTGCCGTTGCTGGAAGCCACCGACGACAATCGGATCGCATGCCGCAAAGCGCAAATTATACGTTCAAGTGAACCTGTCGAAGACGGATCGAAAAGCGTTCTTACCGCCTGACGATCTGCTCCAGTTTGTGAGTAAGCGCAGACCGCGCCTCGGCGTCATCTGCTTCGCCCCAAAACGCCAACTCGAGCATACGTGCGCCCACTTCACGTTTGCCGTCTCTGGCGGAACGCAGCCGGCCGCGCATCGTCCAATCTTCTTCCGCGGCAGCGGAATTACTGTCGTAGGAGGAGCGTCCGTCCCAATAGCAATAAGCGACATGGAGCGGGCGGCCATTGTCATCGAAGCGATAAAAATGAAGCGGAAGATTAAGTCCATTGATTTTGACGAGCCGAATCTCGCTTTCAGACTGAATTGTTAGGCCACTGGCCGGGAGGCAGATATCGGGCCGATGATTCTTGACGAAAAGCGCCGCGGTGCGACCGGGAAGCCAGCGGAAGGAATACATCATCCAGTTGCGACCGTCACTCGAACGCCAGGCGGCAGCGCCGCCTTCGTTGAAACGCATAAGCGTCGAAACCTCTTCCGGCAGCGGATAGCGGCGATAATCGAGTTCGTTTATCGGCCAGACGACCGACCACCGGGCATTGTTGTTCGTTGGGCCGCCGGATTTGGAATACCAGGCAGCGACGGCGATTTCGATCAGCCCCAGCCAAACGATCAGCGCAAGCGCCAGGATGGTGTTGCGGGGCGAACTGACGGCGATGTGTCGCTGTGGCGGAGTCGTTGGAACTTCCGCAGGACGTTTCAGCCAGAGGCTCAAACCCCAAAGCACGAAAAGGCAAATAAAGAGAATCGTGTAGCCGGCCGGATCATGCCATCGATGGATGGCGCTGACGCCGGATCCAACCGCGATTTGGCAGAGCAAAAAAGTGCGGCCGATATTGCAGATGAAAGCGAGGAGCGCGCCGGCCAGAACGAGCAGGGCACGCCGCGCGATTGTGGCCCGATAAAAGTCGCCGAGGAAAAGTGCGACCATGAAGGTCGCTTGAAGGGAGCGCACGCCGGTGCAGGCGTCGTCGATTCCGACCTGGCCCGTACTCAATTCAATCACGTTGCCATGTTGCACTGCCAGCGTGCCGACCAGGTTGAGGAGCTGAATGGTGATCGCTGCGTCGGCACGCATGAGTGACTGGATGACGAATTGCTCGAGTTGCACCGGCCAGGGCACCGCAACGAGGAAGAAGAGAACCGGAAAAACAAAGTGACGCAGCCAGGCGCGCCCGCCAGCTAGATTGATCGCGCCTAACGAGATCGCCGCCGCAACCAGCGCCATCGTCCAACTCAGCAAACGCCAATCTGGATTCGCGACTGCGATGATCCGCGATGGGAGAAGGATGGCAGCAGCCAGGAATATCAGCGTGATCGTTAGGCCAGGCCACGCAGGTGGCTCTGGGGTCGGGCGGCTAATCCAGCGTTGATAGAAAATCCAGGCGGCGAGGAAGGGAACCGTCCACCCGTAGCTATATTGCGGGTTGAACGACCATTCGCTTTGCAGCTGAAAAATCACTCCCAGCCAGAGGAAAACAAAGCCCATGAGGGCGAACGCAAAAGACCGGCGAAAAATCATCCCGGACTCGCTCGCGGTCCGCACCGGCGCTACCGCGGTGGAATGGGACATGCTAAATTCCTAGCAGGTTGTGAGCCTCGTCGCCAGTGACGGTCGGGAGGCACTTACCTAACGAATGGCCCGTTCTCCGAATCCGACTCTGGAAACTTCCCTGCAACGGACGGAGCATACTTACGTCAGGCTCTGGCTTGTCGGCATCGGTGCCCTTTGCCTGCTCGTTGCCCTCTGTTGGGGTGGGCATCGCGCCTACGTGCGCTGGCAGGAACGCAAGCTCATGCACCAGGCTCACGTTTCCTTCGACAAGGGCGATCTGCGCTGGGCGTCGATGGCGGCGCAACGGGCTTATGCTGTCGATCCGACGAGTATCGATGCCTGCCGCACCCTGGCTTCGATCGCAGAAAAACAGCAGAGCGTGGAGGCGATCGACTGGCGGCGCCGCGCGGTCGAACTCGAACCGAATTCGTTAGGGGATCGACTGGCGTTGGCTGATAGCGCGCTCCGCTTTGATCAACCGGTGGTCGCGGCGGAGGCAATCGCCAGCATCGGCGCCGCGCAACAGAATGACGCCCATTATCAATCCACCGCCGCCCATCTCGCCCTAACGAAAAACGATCCCGCCGCGGCGGAAAAACATTTTCTGGAAGCGGTGCGGCTTGCGCCTAACAATCCCGAGAAACAGCTTGAGCTGGCGGAATTCCAGCTTCGATCCGACGATCGGGAAAAACGGGAAGAAGCCCGCCTCCTCGCCCAAGCTCTGAAGACGAACCCGAAAGTGCAACTGTCCGCGCTTCACGTTCTGATCAACGACGCGATGCGCTGGCGCTACGATTCATCGGCCGTTGAGCTGGCAAAAGAATTGGAGGCGCTTCCCGCCGCGCCGTTTTCCGATCGTCTCTTTGCACTCGACATTCAGCGTCGGCTGAACGCTCCCGCTTTTACCGGTGCCTTGACCCGTTTGGAGAGCGAGTCGGCACAGTCGGCTGAGAAGGCCGTCGCTTTCATCAACTGGCTGAACGGCCATTCTCTCGCGCTTCTGGCGATCGATTGGAGCAAGCGGCTCTCGCTGGAGATGATGAACAGCATTTCGTTGCGCTTCGCGCTGGCCAATTCCTATACGCAAGTTGGTGATTGGCCGGCTCTAAAGGCGATGCTGGGTCGCGGGTCATGGGGCAGTGCCGAATCGCTACGGTTCGCGTTGCTCGCAAAAGTCGCGCGCGAAACAGGCGACGCCGACAGCTGCGAGAGGGATTGGGTGGATGCCGTCGAGCGGGCGGAGAACGACCCCGAACGTCTTAACGTCTTGCAAAAAGTTGCTTTTCAATGGCACTGGCCGGAGAAGGCAACTGGTGTGCTTTGGATGCTGGCGGACATTCCCGACGCGCAGCGAGAAGCGTTGCAAACTCTCTATCGTTATTACACCCAGCAACGCGACACAAGCGGGCTGTATCGCACCCTGTCTCGCCTCCTGGCATTGATGCCGGACGACAAAGGAATCCGGAACAACTTTGCTCAAATTTCTCTGCTTCTGCACCCCGAGGCGAACCGGGCAAAGGAAATCGCACGCTCGTTGCACGAGAGTCATCCACGCGAAGCGGCTTACGCTTCGACCTACGCCTTTGCGCTTTATCGAGCAGGAGACATAAAGGGCGCGCTCAAAGCCATGGACCAGCTCACGACCGAACAGCTCGAGGATCCTTCTGTCGCGGCTTATTATGGAATCTTCCTCGCTGCGGCCGGTCAAACGGATGAAGCGACGCGCTACCTTCAACTTGGTGAAAAGGCCAAGCTACTCCCTGAAGAAGAAGCGCTGACGGCACGCGCTAGGTCCAGTCTTACCCGTCAATAACCGCGGTATATGACGTGCTTTTGAAGCCTGCGGTTTGAGCGCCGTTACTGCGACTCGGCCGTGCAGATGGACGAGCTTCGCGGAATGAACTCCAGCCGATGAAAAGAATTTGCCTTACGCTAGTCTGGCTCTCGCTTCTCGATAACGCATTTGCCGGATTCGATTTCACACCAAGCTGCCTGAACGCCGACGAACCGGATTTATAAAGCGCGCAGTTTGCGAACGATACGCGGAATCATTTCCAGGACGCGGTCCAGTTCTTCTTCCGTGTTGTAGCGCCCGAAGGAAAAACGAATGCTGCTGCGTGCGCGTTCGTTAGGCAAATGCATCGCGCGGAGGACATGCGAAGGCTGCACCGAACCGGTGGTGCAGGACGAGCCTAACGAACAACAAACGCCCTCCTGATCGAGTTTGACCAGGATGGCCTGCGCATCGATGCCATTAAAGGCAAGGTTGGAAGTGTTCGGCAGACGATGGTTGCGATCGCCGTTCACGCTCACGTTTTCCAGCTCGGAAAGCAGGGTTGACTCGAAACGGTCGCGCAAGTTGCGCACCCGGATATTTTCTTCCGCAAGGGTTTCGGCGGCCAACTCGGCTGCCTTCCCAAGGCCGACGATCGAGGCAACGTTGTCGGTGCCCGCGCGACGACCTCCCTCCTGTGGGCCGCCAATCATCATGGGCTGGAAACGCGCTTTGTGATTTACGTAAAGCGCGCCCACACCTTTCGAGGCATGGAGTTTATGTCCGGAGAGCGAGAGGAAATGAATGGGTAGCCGGCTCAGGTCGATCGACATTTTACCCACCGCCTGCACTGCATCAGTGTGAAAGAAGACGCCTTTCGCCCGACACATCTCGGCGATCTCCTCGATCGGGTAAATAACGCCCGTTTCATTATTTGCCCACATGACCGAAACGACTGCGGTCTCCGGCCGAATCGCACGCTCGAGTTCGCCCAAATCGAGATGACCCTCTTCGTCCACCGGCACTGTCGTCACCTGACAACCGTGTCTTCCGACTGCTTCGCAGTAATTCAAAACCGCATTGTGCTCGACTGCGGTCGTGACAACATGCCGTCGCTCGGGCGACATCTGGAGGGCAGAATGCAGCGCCGTGTTGTCCGATTCCGTTCCGCCGCTGGTGAAAATGATTTCGTTAGGCTGACAGCCAAGCAGATTGGCTACGCGCTTATGCGCCTGCTCGGTCGCCTCTTTCACCTTCGCGCCGAAACGATGAGAGCCAGAAGGATTGCCGTAGCGCGAGGTGAGAAAAGGCATCATCTCCTCCAGCACCGCCGGATCAATGCGGGTACTTGAGTTGTTATCGAGATAAATGACTTCGTCTTCGGCACGCATGACGCAAGACTAACGACTCCAGCAGAGCAGTCGCAACTATTCTTCCACCCGCGGCTCATTTCCGGGATGGACGGCTCCGTGATGAACGTAACGAAAATAGAGGTTTCGCAGGTAGATCGGCAATGGAAAAAGTGCGCTCAGCACACCGACGGAGTCGCGACGGTAAAAGGCGAAATAAGTCAGGAGCAGAACCGAGCCAATCGCGCTGCATTCCCAAAATCCGACCGGAATAACGCTTTTGCGTGCGCGCTCGGAAGCGATCCATTGAATGATAAAGCGCGCGCCAAAGATGATGTTGCCGGTCCAGCCCACGATTTTCCAGGCATTGACCGAGAGACCGAAAAACACTGTGTCGGCCAGCAGGTGAAAGCTATTCATAGCGGCGAATTGTTCCCCAAGATGTCGCGGGCCGAAACCGAAATTCCGCCGCTGGGCAGGGCGGAGGTTTTCGCCTAACATGGGCGCGATGGATCCGATTTGGGAGAAGGCCAACCCGCAATTGCGCGACCTTGTGGCCTACGAGCCGGGCAAGCCGATTGAGGAAACGGCGCGCGAGTGGGGTCATTCGCCTAACCAAATCATCAAGCTGGCTTCAAACGAGAACCCGCTCGGCCCTTCGCCGCGCGCCATCGAAGCGATGCGCATCGCGGCGGCGGAGGCGAACTTTTATCCGGACGGCGGCGGGTTTGCCCTTCGCACCGCGCTGGCAGAGAAACTCGAAGTCTCGCGCGAACATATCGTTCTCGGCAACGGGTCGAATGAGATCATCGAATTCATCGGGCACGCCTTCCTCCGGCCAGGAACGGAGATGGTGACTTCCGAAAACGCTTTCATTGCATACAGGCTCGCCGCCTCGCTCTTTGGCGCGCGCACGATAGAAGTGCCGGACCAGGATTATCGCTTCGATCTCGAAGCCGTGGCCGATGCCATAACCGCGCGCACGCGCGTTGTCTTCATCGCTAATCCCAATAATCCCACCGGCACGATCGTTAGGCAGGAGGCGATCGACCATTTCATGGCGCGAGTGCCTGACGATATCGTGGTAGTTTTCGATGAGGCTTATTTCGAATATCTGGACAATCCTCCGGATTCTCTCAGGTTCGTTAGGCAGGAGCACAACGTGGTTGTTCTGCGGACCTTCTCCAAAATTCACGGACTGGCCGGCGCTCGCGTCGGCTACGGCGTGGCCCGACCGGAACTGATCCGACTTTTGCAAAAAACCCGTGAACCGTTCAACATCAATAGTCTCGCCCAGGCCGGCGCTATCGCAGGACTGGCGGACGAGGCTCACCGGGCGGCGGCAAAGCGCCTAACGAGCGAAGGCCGTGCCTTCCTGGAAAATGAGTTTTCCGCTCTGGGACTAACGTTTGTTCCAAGTGTGGCGAATTTTGTTCTGGTTCGGGTTGGAGACGGCAAGCAGGTCTTCGAATCGTTGCTCCGCCACGGCGTGATCGTGCGGGCACTGACTGGCTATAAATTTCCGGAATGGGTGCGCATCTCCGTTGGCACACTGGAGCAAAACCGCCGCTGTATCGCCGCATTGCGCGAGGTTTTGCGCCTGGCCTGATTGACAGCAATCCCGGGCATGGCTCCGATACGGTATGCCTAACGACACCATCGCCGCAGTCTCGACTCCGCCAGGCGAAGGCGCGATTGCACTCGTTAGGCTTTCCGGTGTGGACGCCGTGGCAATAGCGGATGAAGTTTTTCGTGGGAAGCAAAAGCCCTCCGAGATGGGGTCGCACTTCCAGCAGTTGGGCGAGATCGTCGACGGCGAGCGGGTCATCGATCAGGTCATGCTCGCAATCCATCGCGCACCGGCCACCTACACTGGAGAAGATGTGATTGAGATCAGTTGTCATGGCGGGGTTCTGGTCACTGCCTGGGTTCTCGAAGCATGTTTGCGAGCGGGAGCGCGGGCGGCACGAGGTGGGGAGTTTACCGAGCGCGCGTTCCTCAACGGAAAGGTCGATCTCACTCAGGCGGAAGCGGTCATTGATGTCATCCGCGCGCAAACCGATCTCGCTCTGCGGTCGGCCCAGGAGCAGCTCGAGGGCCGACTTGGGGAGAAGATCTCCGCGTTGCGGGAAGCGCTGATATCGCTTGTGGCCAATCTCGAGGCCTATATCGATTTTCCCGAGGAGGGAATTGAGCCGGATGTCGGCTCGGCGTTTCTGACGCGATTGGAGAACATCCGCGCGGGGCTTGAACAATTGCTCGCAACGGCGGATCAAGGTCGGATTTTTCGCGAGGGAATGCGAGTGGTGATTTTCGGCGCGACCAACGCCGGTAAATCCAGTCTCCTCAATCGGCTCCTCGGTTTTTCTCGCGCAATCGTGAGCGAACAGCCCGGGACAACTCGCGACACCATCGAAGAAGTGATCAACTTACGCGGCATTGCGCTCCGGCTTTCGGACACGGCCGGCTTGCGTGCAGGTGAGAGTGATGCGGTCGAAAGGGATGGAATCGCCCGCACCGAACGTTTGCTCACCAGTGCGGACCTAATCCTCCACGTGGTGGACGCAAACGCGCCGAAGCCGCCTCATTTCGATGCGCGTGTCGGCGACGACCGGGCATTGGTTCTCCTCAATAAGTGCGATCTGCCCGCGCATCCGGACTGGCGTTCCATCCAGGGACTTCGAATCTCCTGCACGATGGAGGATGGGCTCAACGGATTAGAGGACGCCATTTTGGCAAAGGTCCACGCGCACCGTTGGGATGTCCCGAGTGCGGTAGCAATTAATGTCCGTCATCGCGATTGTTTGCGTCGGGCCCTCGCTTCCTGCAATGAAGTGCGTCGGGCGCTGCTCGAGAATCTCGCACCGGAGTTGATTGCAGTTGATCTGCGCGGGGCGCTCGAGGCGGTCGGCGAGGTGATCGGCCATGCTAATGCCGAACAAATCCTCGATGCGCTTTTCGCGAATTTCTGCATCGGAAAATGAGTCGCCGCCTGACGATTGACTGGTACCAGCGATTCGTTAGGCCGGTTCTTTTCCAGCTTGATCCCGAATCAGCCCATCACCTTGCCCTGCGTTCGCTCCATCTGGCTCCGCGGATTCCGGGCGCGCTCGTTTTCTTGCGTTCCTTTGCTCCACCGCCACGGCCCCGTTCACTCTTTGGTTTGCAATTCCGGAATCCAATTGGTCTTGCCGCTGGCTTCGATAAAAACGCCATTGCCATTCCAGCCTGGGAAGCAATGGGCTTTGGCTTTGTCGAGATCGGTACCGTCACCGCGCAACCACAACCGGGAAATCCGAGGCCGCGCATCTTTCGATATCCGTCGCAAGAGGTGCTCATCAACCGGCTGGGCTTTAACAACGAAGGAGCGCGCGTAGTTGCCGAACGGTTGCGCCGTTTGCGTGCGAGCCGATTCGCGCCCTCGATTCCAATCGGTGTAAACCTCGGGAAATCTCGCACCGTTCCGCTCCATGAAGCCGCCAGCGATTATCGGGAAAGTTTTCGGCAGCTGGCCCCGCTGGCCGATTACGTGGCTCTCAACATCAGTTCTCCCAACACGCCGCAACTTCGCGCCTTGCAGGAAAAACAGGCACTTGAGCAATTGTTGCACGTGATCACAGAAGAAAACGCGCGACTCCGCTCTCCTCGACCGTTGCTGATCAAAATTGCGCCCGATTTGTCGGACGAATCCCTCCTCGAAATCGCGCAAGTCTGTGAAGCGTTCGGCCTGGCGGGCTTGATCGCTACCAACACCACGATCGATCACGCGAAACTCGCAGGGAAGGACGAAGCCGGCGGGCTGAGTGGAACGCTCTTGGGTGGGCGCTCCACAGCGGTCGTTCGTCTTATGCGAAGCCGAACGCATTTACCGATCATTGCCGTGGGAGGAATCAGCGATTCCGCCACGGCCAATGAAAAGTTCGAGGCCGGAGCCCAGCTTCTTCAAATCTACAGCGGCTTTATTTTTCGCGGGCCGAGTTTGCTCCGCAACATCGCGGCTGCGTGTTGATCCTCGGCGGCCTCGGGCGCTTTTCGAGCAGGGCAGGATTGCGATCGCCTTCGTAAGGTGTTGAACGCGCCGCGTTCTGCATCAGCTCCATCTCTGGTGGCCGTTTCTGCGAGATCCAACGCCTGTGATCTCGAGCGTCCGTTTTCGCCGCTAACAGGCATAGGTTCTGCTTATAATTACTATACTTACAAGCTTAGCCGTAATGAAGCCTCCGTTCCTGAAGTTCACTTTTTTTCTCGTCAATCTTCTCTTGGTCGGCCTCGCTCGCGCCGGAACAAATAACGTCACGCTAGCTTGGGATGCTTCGACCGATCCGAACGCCGGCTATGCGAGCCGCGGCCATCTCCGCTCTCGGTTCGCTCGGCCCGGCCGCGGTGAAGCCCAACATCGTGCTCATCACCAATGCCCTGCTCGACGAATCCGATCTGGTGCGCGACGAGGCACTGGAAGCGCTCCCTGCCGCCGGCGAAGCGCTACGCAATTTTCCCTACAAAGTGCGCGACGTTTATCCCAAGGCCTCGCCCGCCGTGCGCTCCACCCTCGTGAGGGCGCTCGCCATAACTGTACGC
Organism: uncultured Verrucomicrobiae bacterium; assembly: GCA_963786175.1. Taxonomy (GTDB): domain Bacteria; phylum Verrucomicrobiota; class Verrucomicrobiia; order Chthoniobacterales; family UBA10450; genus JAICXG01. Next base: position 370,984 of record CAWAYD010000009.1, read on the forward strand.
ATTCTCGGCATGGATGAAGAAGCACTCAGCCGCGCTCGTGCCGCGCTCACCGATCCAAACCCCGACATCCGTGTCGGGATAGCTTTCGTGATGAGCCAGCTGGGAGCCAAACTCGGCGGCCCACTGCTGCCAGAACTTCTCGCCCTGGTGAAGGACCCCGAGGCTCCGGTCCGCGGAGCTGCGGCCATTTCGCTTCGCGCCTTTGTGACCGATGACGCTTCGAAGCAAAAGTTCCGCGAGGCGCTGCGCCCGCTGCTCAAGGACGGCGATTCCCAGGTGCGCTGGGCCGCGCTCGATACCCTCCACGAACTCGACCCCGGAACGGATGCAGCACTCGTGACCGAGATCGCCGCGCGCCTGAAAGACGAGGATCAAACGGTCCGCTCCGCCGCCGTGCGCGCGCTCGGCGCCGCCGGCGCCGCCGGCGCCGCAGCGAAGCCGCACCTCCTCGACATCGTACGCTTCTTCAACGACGACCCGGCCGTTCCTCCCTATGCCGTCGTGGAAGCAGTCATGCAGGTCAGTCCGCTAACGCCGCAGGAACTCACGAGCCTGCTCTATCCGCTCTACGTCTATTCCGATCTACGACCGCTTACCCGTCTCGCTGCCTACAGCGCATCCGGCGGCGAGCGCGACGGCTTGATGATCATCCGCCTGCTGGGTCGGAGCAATGCCCCAATCAAGGATGTAGTGACGGCTGACGACAAGGCGCGTGCCATCGCGCTGCTCCAAGATGCGTTGAAGGCCCCATTACTGCACGAGAAGCTGAAAGCCGAGATCACCTCCCGCCTTGCCGAACTCACGACGAGTCGTTAGTCGACCGATTATGCCAGCTACCGTCCTGTCACCGGCTAATTGGTAAGACGAACGTCCAGTGCGCCAAGCTTCACCAGTCCTTTAAATACGAGACATGCCTGCGAATCTCGAGTTGGAGCCCTACGGTATCTGTGTGCTGCAGATCACGGGAGAATTAAAGCGTTCAGAGTTTGGCGAGGCCTAGGAGGCGATTGCGGACAATCGACGCCGGGGCGAAACCGCGTCTGCTCGCGATCCTCGACGAGTTCGAAGGATGGGAGCGTGGCGCGGACTGGAACGACTTGGATTTTCTTTTCTCTCATAGCCAGGAGATCGCCAGGATTGCAATCGTGGTGGATCCACGCTGGGAAGTGCCAGCGCTCGCTTTCGCCGGGGCGGGTGTCCGCCGCGCGCCGGTAAAGCTCTTCCCGCCTAACGAGCTGGCCCAGGCGCGTAAGTGGCTCGCGCAATCACCTCGTTGCGCTCGGTCAGAATCCACCGCCCCAGCGATATTGCCATGCGATCCCTACGGCATCGAAGTCGTGATGGCGGTCAGCGTTGTAGCCGGTAACTGCGTAGAACTTGAGCGAATGATTACGGCTCAGGGGTAGCGCCAGGGTTGCGCCGAAGCGCGTGCCTTCCTGCCGGTCGTCGTTCTCCATCCCATTCACGGTACTGCGACCGCCATTAAAGTAGGTGGCGTCGAGGCCAATCCAACAGCCGGGCCGTAAGGTGTAAGTCACGTGCGCCTGCACGGAATAGAGCGGCGATTGCTCCCGCTGTTGGCCGCCAAAGAAATCGTCGTTGTCAGTGTAAATGGTGACCGCCGGCGCCAGCTCGAGCGTCCATCGTCCAATGGCTTTCGAGGCGCCAATCTCCGGCTTAATCGACCAGCGATTACTGCCCACGTTGACCAGTCGGGTGTCGTCGTACTGGCCGAGCGGCACACCGATTCGCAGACTCGCGCCTAGAATAAGATTCTGCCTGTAATTCTTAAATTCGCCCGCGGTCAATGCGGGCGCGCCGAGAAAATTGATCGAGAATCGAAAGTACGGATCGGCGAAGCCGGAGATTTGCCGTGTATGCGGCTGACCTAAAGACAAGGCCCTTGGCAGTAATCCCGGCGAACGGCACGAGCAGCTCGAACTTCGCTGACTTGCCAAACGCATCGAGGACGCGCGCGAAACCGAAAACGCCAACGTGGGCATCGTTGGTGACATTTTCGATCGGCAGGGAGGGATCGGTCAGAACGCTGCCAGTGGTATAACCGTAGCCAAGGAGAACAAAGTTGAGCCCGGTCGGCGAGTTGCTATAGGCGCGCGGCTCAAGATCCTGGGCGCGAATGCTGACGGAGCTTCCCGCGACGATCAAGGCGGTTGCAACGAAGGTGAGTGGTCGTACGGCTCGTCGCGACATACGGTGGCCGGTTGCTTGGACTGCCGTTCCTATCCGCGCACTCTGCGGCCTTCGCGTATTGGACCAAAGTCCAATAGGAACCCCAGCACGCGGCGTTCATGCTTCGTGAGATCATTTGGACTAACGAAAACAATATCATGAGAACTACCGCCTCCTTCTGCACGGCCGTTTGCATCGCGTTCATTCTCAGCGGGTGCGCATCGACAGTCACTGTCACGACTGATTACGATCACTCGGCTCCATTCGGAAGCTATAAGACCTACACGCTCGCGCCGCCAGCCCACGGACAAACCCTGGCGCCCACATCCGAGGCGGCAATACAGGAGGCATTGCGCGCTGAGCTTGCAAAGCGTGGCATCGTCGAAACGTCCGCTAAAAAGGCCGACCTCGACGTCGTCCGGCATGTCTTTGTGCAGGAGAAAGTGTCGGTGCAACAATACACCGACTGGGGCTACGGCGGCTACGGGAGATGGCCTTACCGCTACGGCTATTACGGAATGTGGTACGGCGCTCCTCAGACCTATACCAGCGTCGACCAGTATCATGAAGGCACAATGATCCTCGACTTCGTCGACGCCCGGACGAAGAAGCTTGTCTTCCGCGGTGTCGGCCAGGCAGTCGTCGGCGGACCCGAAGCTAACGCCGAAAAGATCCGCGAGGCCATTGCGAAAATGATGGAGGGCTTTCCAAAAGGCAGCTGAGTTTCCGACATGATGGCCGCACCACTCGATTGGGCTGCCGGTGTCCTGCGATCGAACGTGACCGATGGGAGCGGCTCCGGCGTTATACCGAGAGAGAAGCCAGTGTCGACCACAGCCAAACCCTTCAAGGAACCGGATAAGAAGCGTTGGGTCGAACCAGTGACCGCGTTGCTAATGGCGCTGGCGACGTTGGGTACCGCTTGGTGTTCCTATGAATCGGCCGCCTGGACGCGGCGGTCGAATCGACTCTTGAATGAATTCAGCGCACTCGAGCGCCGGGCCAGCCTGTTAACCATACAGGGGATGCAGACGGCGACAATTCACACGGCAATGTTCATGGAATTGCTCGCCGCCAAACAGGCTGGGAATGATGGATTGGCCCAGTTTTATGCGCAGCGTTTTCCGCCTGATGCGCGGAAAGCGTACGACGCCTGGCTCGCACAGAAACCGTTCGAAAATCCCAAGGCCGATCTCCATCCCTTCGTCCCGAGCCTCTATGAAGTCCGGGGGACCCGTGAGGCCGCTGCTGCCACCGCCACCGCTGCGGAAAAGCTGACGAACTCACGCGCTGCCGGCAACGTGTCCGGCGGATATCTCGCCAACACCGTGCTCTTCGCCACGGTTCTCTTTTTCGCAAACGCCTCGAGCAAATTCGAGCAGCGCCGCGTTCGTGTCGTGGCCTTCCTCTTTGCTGCTGCCGTCTTCACATTCGCGGTCGCCCGGATTGCGATTCTTCCGCTCTAAGCAGGTTGTGAATCCATCCGACAGAGTTCGTACCGGCCTAACGAGCGCGGAAATCAGGCAGGCCTTTCGCGACAATCTCCGCTGCGCGCTGGGGCGAAGTGAGCGCGTCGCGACGAAACATGATCTTTATTTTGCCCTCGCGCTCACGGTTCGTGATCGTGTTCTCGAGCACACGGTCGAGAGCCTGGAAAGCTACGGCGGCGCAAAGGCGCGTCGCGTCGCCTACCTCTCGGCGGAGTATCTGCCCGGGCCGCATCTTGCGAACAATCTCCTCAATCTTGGCATCACCGAGCCGACGCGCGAAGCACTTCACTCGTTAGGCTATGATCTCGATGAGCTCGTCGCGCAGGAAGAAGAGCCTGGGCTCGGTAACGGCGGCCTCGGTCGCCTCGCCTCCTGTTACATGGATTCGCTTGCTTCGGTCGAGGTGCCGGCGGTCGGCTACGGGATTCGTTACGAGTTCGGGATTTTCGACCAGATCATCCGCGATGGCTGGCAGTGCGAGGTTACCGACAAATGGTTGCGTTGCGGCAACGCGTGGGAGCTGGCGCGACCAGAGATCAGCTACCCGGTAAAGTTCGGTGGGCATACCAACTCCGGCACAGACGACCGCGGCCGGCTTCGCGTGGAGTGGATACCCGACACGGCGGTGCTCGGCGTCGCCTACGACACGCCGATTCTGGGCTATCGCGTCGGCACCTGCAACATGATGCGGTTGTGGAAGGCCGACGCGGTCGAGTCGTTCGATTTCGCTTCCTTCAATCACGGCGATTATTACCGCGCGGTGCAGGACAAGATGGTTTCGGAAAACATCACCAAGGTCCTTTATCCGAACGATGAAGTGGCCGCGGGGAAGGAGCTGCGGCTCAAACAGCAATTCTTTTTCTCGAGCTGCTCGCTCCAGGACATGCTGCGCATTCACGCGCTTCTCGGCGGTGCGCCGGTCCATTTCCACGAGAAATGGGCCGTGCAACTAAACGACACGCATCCGGCGATCGCGGTCGCGGAGCTGATGCGGCTGCTGGTCGACGAACATTCGTTAGGCTGGGAGCAGGCCTGGCAAGTAACCCAGGGCACCTTCGCCTACACGAATCACACCCTGCTTCCAGAGGCGCTGGAGAAATGGAGCGTGGATCTTTTCGGTGCCCTCCTGCCGCGGCATCTCGAAATCATCTACGAAATCAATCGCCGGTTCCTTGAGGAAGTGCGTGCGAAAATCCCCGGTGACGACGCTCGCGTCGCGCGGCTTTCGCTCATCGATGAAAGCGGCGGCCGTTACGTTCGCATGGCAAATCTTGCTGTCGTCGGCAGCCATGCCGTGAATGGCGTAGCGGAACTTCACTCCGAATTACTGAGGCGAACTGTTTTGCGTGATTTTGCCGAGCTTTGCCCGGAAAAATTTTGCAATGTCACCAACGGCGTCACTCCACGGCGCTTCGTCGCACTCAGCAATCCAAAGCTGAGCGAGCTGATCACGAAACGGATTGGCGATTCCTGGTTGAAAGATCTGAATCGCCTGCGCGACTTGGAGAAATTTGCCGACGAGGAAGAATTCCAACAGGAATGGCGGAGGGTGAAGGTGGCGAACAAACAGCGCCTGGCCGCACTTATCAAAGAGCGCACCGGCATCACGGTGTCGCCCGAATCACTTTTCGACATCCAGGTCAAGCGCATCCACGAATACAAACGGCAGCATCTCGCCGCCCTGCACATCCTCGCCCTGTATCTCCGACTGCGGGACGACCCGAACGCAGACGTGCCGGCCCGCACGTTCATCTTCGGCGGCAAGGCGGCCCCCGGTTATTTCATGGCCAAGCGCATAATCAAGCTAATCTGCGCGACTGGCGATTTGGTAAGCAATGACCCCGCAGTCCGCGGTCGACTCAAGGTCGTTTACTTCCCTGACTTCAATGTGAAGAACGCGCACTTTGTTTATCCGGCGGCAGACTTGTCCGAACAGATCTCGACCGCCGGCAAGGAAGCAAGCGGGACGGGCAACATGAAGTTTGCTCTGAACGGCGCGCTCACCATTGGCACACTCGATGGCGCGAACGTTGAGATTCGCGAAGAAGTCGGCGCGGATAACTTCTTCCTCTTCGGTCTCACCGCCGATGAGGTGGTAAAGCTTAAGGCGAGCGGTTATCGGCCACGCGATCACTACAACCAAAACGAAACGCTCCGCGCTGTAATCGATTTCATCGCCAGCGGCGCCCTCGCGCCTGGTGATCGGGAGCTATTTCGTCCGATCGTCGACAATTTGCTGGGCGACGATCCCTACCTGCTTTTGGCTGATTATCAGCCCTACATCGACGCGCAGGAACAGGTCAGCACGCTCTGGCGCGACCCGAAGGCATGGATACGCAAGTCGATCCTGAACACCGCGCGCATGGGAAAATTTTCTTCCGATCGCTCTATTCGCGATTACTGCGAGCGGGTTTGGAAGATCGATCCCGGGCAAAAGAGGATCTGATAATCGCGAAGCGTGTTGAAAGAATTTTCAACGTATAAACAAATATATCGCGGAGTTCAGGCCAAGCGGGATTTCGATTCGGGAGAGAAAGAGTTTCAGGTGAACTTTGTCGTCACTTATTACTTCCGTTGAGGTGAGCGGGGAACTTCTAGTCCTGTACGCGCCGCTCTCGGGCGTTGTTTATCCACTCGAGCGTGTGCCCGATCCGGTTTTTGCTCAGAAGCTGGTGGGAGACGGAGCGTCGATCGATCCGATCGATGCCACGCTCTGTGCTCCCTGTGCCGGCGAGGTCACGCATCTTCATCCAGCCTCGCACGCGCTTACGCTGCGCACCCAGGGCGTGGAAATAATGATGCACATCGGGATAGATACCGTGGCTTTGAAAGGCGCGGGTTTCAGCCCCCGCGTGAAAGTGGGAGACAAGGTCCAGCCCGGCACGCCACTGATCGATTTCGACCTCGATCAAGTCGGCGTCCACGCAAAGAGCCTGCTTACCCAAATCGTTCTTACGAATGGCAATTCCGGTCGTATCATCGAACGCGCCGCCGGTTTTGTGAAGGTGGGCGCCGACGCTTTGCTCAAGGTCGCAGTCTCCAATGACGCCGCCGAGTCTGCGGTGAGCGGTGGCGGGACCGTGACATCGGATGCGATTCTTGTGCCGAACGCAACCGGTTTGCACGCTCGTCCCTCAGCGGTGCTTGCGAATGTCGCGAAGAGTTTTCAGAGCGAAGTGAGGCTACAGCTGGGCGATCGCTTCGCGAATGCCCGTAGCATCACTTCCCTGATGGGTTTGGAAGTGAGCTGCGGCGACAAGGTCGTGCTCGTCGCGAAAGGCGCGGACGCGAAGGAGGCCGTGGCGAAACTTAGCGAGCTTATTGCCGCAGGTCTGGGCGACGAAGGTCACGCCCCCGCGCCTGCACCCGCGACCACGACGATGGCGAAAATCGCCGAGCCGCCGCCACATCCGCACAGCGACGACCCCAACCTATTATTAGGCGTGGCTGCTTCTCCAGGTCTCGCCGTTGGCACCGCCTTCCAGTTGCGCCGGCAGGAGATCATCGTGGACGAGGAAGGTCACGGAGTGGAGCATGAGCAACAGCTTCTTGCCAGTTCGATCGACAAGGCCCGCGGGCAGCTCGAGGGATTGCGCGCGCAACTGCACTGGCAGGCGGATCCGGCCAAAGCGGCAATCTTCGCCGCCCACGCGGAACTGCTCGACGATCCGGACTTTCTCGAGATCGCCAATTCTGCCATCGCAAAGGGGAAAAGCGCCGCCTTCGCCTGGAAAAGCGCTGCCACGCTCCACGCGGAGCGACTCGCTTCATTGCGGAACGAATTGCTCGCACAACGCGCAAATGATGTGCGCGACGTCGGCTTGCGCGTGCTCGAATTTCTCACCGGCATCACCCGCCTGTCCCCGACCTATCCCGAAGGCACGGTCCTGATCGCCGAGGATCTCACTCCTTCCGACACCACGACGATGGAAGAAGGAAGTGTAGTCGGTTTCGCTACCGTCCGCGGCGGCGCCACCTCGCATGTCGCCATTTTGGCGCGGTCGTTGGAAATTCCAGCCATCGCCGGGATCGAGCCGCGCGCCCTCGAGATCGTCAGTGGCACCTCGGTTATCCTCGACGGAGGCAAAGGTCTTCTGCGGTTGAACCCTTCCCCGGCGGAAGTGGAAAAGATGCGAGAACGGCAAGTGCGTTCGAAAGCGCAACGCAAGGAAGATATGGCGCATGCGCTCGCCCCGGCGGTGACCAAAGACGGGAAAAGAGTCGCCGTGCTCGCCAACATCGGCGGGCTGAAGGATGCCCAGCAGATCGCTGAACTGGGCGGTGAAGGTGTCGGCCTGCTTCGTTCGGAGTTTCTTTTTATGGATCGCACCGCCGCACCAAGCGAGGGCGAACAGGTGGAAAGCTACACTGCGATCCTGAAGGCTGTCGGACCGAATTTCCCCGTCATCGTTCGCACCCTCGACGTGGGTGGCGACAAGCCGCTGTCATATCTGCCGATTCCACGCGAAGACAATCCGTTTCTCGGCGAGCGCGGGATTCGCGTCGGCCTCGACCGTCCCGAAGTGTTGCGCACCCAAGTGCGTGCGCTCCTGCGCTCCGCGACTGCGGGAAATTTGCTCATCATGTTCCCGATGATTGCCACCGTGGAAGAATTGCGTGAGGCGAAGGCGGTGTTGGCCGAGGAAGCCAAAGCGCTCGGCGTGCCGACAGTTCGTTGCGGCATCATGGTGGAGGTGCCCGCCGTCGCGGTGATGGGATACACCTTCGCTGCCGAGGCCGATTTCTTCTCCATCGGGACAAACGACCTCACCCAATACACACTCGCGATGGATCGCGGTCACCCGAAGCTCGCGCCCAAAGTCGACGCCCTGAACCCGGCTGTTTTGCGACTCATTGCACTGACAGTGGAAGGCGCGCACGCTCATCGGCGACACGCCGGAGTTTGCGGCGGTGTTGCTGGAGATCCTCACGCCGTGCCTATTCTCGTCGGGCTTGGCATTGATGAACTAAGTGTCAGCCTGCCGGCTATTCCGAGCGTTAAAGCACAGATTCGCCGGCTCAGCCTAACGACTTGCCGGGACCTTGCCCGGCGGGCCTTGGAGTGCGCCACGGTCGCAGAAGTGCGCGCTCTCCTCCCTGAAACCGAGGACTAAAATGCTCAACTTCAAAACCGCCTTCTCGCTTCTGCAAAAGATCGGCAAATGCATGATGCTGCCGGTCTCGGTCCTCCCGGTTGCCGGCATTCTGCTCGGCGTCGGCAGCGCCAACTTCACATGGCTGCCCGAAATCGTCTCGCGAGTGATGGCGGCCTCGGGCGACGCCATCTTTGCCAACCTCCCGCTACTCTTCGCCATCGGTGTCGCGATTGGCCTAACGGAAAACGACGGTGTCGCCGCCCTCGCCGGTACCACCGGCTACGTCGTTTTTCTCGCCGCCATGGGGGTGTGCGCAAAGCTGCGCGGCATCGAGGTCAAAGCCATCATGGGCATTCCCTCGATCGAGACGGGCGTCTTCGGCGGCATCATCGTTGGTCTGGTCGCGGCCTGGGCGTTCAATCGCTTCTACAAAATCAAGCTCCCGCCTTACCTTGGTTTCTTCGCTGGGAAAAGGTCGGTCCCGATCATCACTTCGTTTGCGGTCATCCTTGTGGGCGCGCTACTCAGCTTTATCTGGCCGCCGATTGGCGCCGGGATCAAAGCGTTCTCCGATTGGGCGGTGCATGAGCAGCCCGCAATCGCCTTCACCATTTACGGCGTAGTCGAGCGCGCGCTCATCCCGTTCGGACTTCATCATGTCTGGAACGTGCCGTTCTTTTTCCAGGCCGGCGATTACACCGATCCTGCAACCGGCAATGTAGTGCACGGCGAAATCGCGCGCTTCATTGCGGGCGACCCGACCGCCGGGAACATGACCGGCGGCTATCTTTTCAAGATGTGGGGATTGCCGGCAGCCGCCCTGGCAATGTGGCGCGCGGCCCGCCCGGAAAATCGTGCAAAAGTCGGCGGCATCATGTTCTCCGCCGCACTGACTGCCTTCCTTACTGGCATCACGGAGCCGATAGAGTTCTCCTTCCTTTTCGTTGCGCCGTTGCTCTACGCGGTGCACGCAGTGCTCGCTGGTGTTGCCTATTTCGCCTGCATCGAACTCGGCATCAAACACGGCTTCACCTTTTCGCACGGATTGATCGATTACGTCGTGCTCTTTCCGAAATCGCAGCACGCGCTCTGGCTCTTCGTGATCGGTCCGATCTGGGCCGCGATCTATTACGCGGTTTTCAGCTTCGCGATTCGCAAGTGGAACCTCGCCACGCCCGGCCGTGAAGTTGAGGACGATCCGACGAAGACAAGGCGCAGCGTTGCCGAGGAAAATTTCGCTCTGCAACTCGTGCGCGCTTTTGGTGGTCGCAGCAACATCGCCAGCCTCGACGCCTGCATCACTCGACTGCGGGTAAAATTGCACGACGTCACCAAGGCGGATTCCGCGAAGCTGAAGGCGCTCGGCGCGACCGGCGTGTTGGTAGTCGGCGACGGCGTGCAGGCGATCTTCGGCACGCAAAGCGAAAACCTGAAAACCGAGATGGAAGAATACCTTAGAAGCGCCGGTCCGGAAGCGGACGAGGTTGAAGCCCCTTCGCCGGTGCACGCGGCACCTGCTGCCGGCGTCATCTCAAAACTGCGGGACGCGGATGCGGCGCGCAAAGTCGCCGCCTGGATCGTCGCGCTTGGAGGTGCGGTGAATATCGAGCGGGTTGATGATTGCGCCGCCACGCGTCTGCGTGTGGTTCTGCACTCGCAAGGGGGAGTTGACGAGACAGCGCTGGGCCGCGACGGCATCGACGCCGTCGTTCGTCTGCCGGGCAACACTTTGCATCTTCTTGTCGGCCTCAACGCCGACCAATACGCCGCCGAAATGCAGGGTCAGCTGGCGGCGCGCGAAGCAGCCTAACGACCCATGACCACGGCCGTTGTTTTCGATACCAAACCCTACGACCGCATCTCGCTGCAAAACGCCCCTTCGGGCGGCGAGATCGAATGGCGCTTTATGGAGCACCGGCTCTCGGCCGAAACCGCGCTTTCCGCACAGGGCGGCAGCGCCGTCTGCATCTTCGTAAACGACCATGCCGACCGCCCGTGTCTGGAAATTCTTCGCTCGTTAGGCATCAAACATCTCGCGCTCCGCTGCGCGGGCTTTAATGGCGTTGATCTGAAGGCGGCGGCTGAACTCGGTTTTCAAGTGACGCGAGTTCCGGCCTATTCCCCCTACGCTGTGGCGGAGCATGCCGTCGCACTGCTCCTGGCGCTTAATCGCAGGATCCCGCGGGCCAGCAACCGGGTGCGCGATCTGAATTTTTCGCTTCAGGGATTGGTCGGCTTCGACCTTCACGGCAAAACAGCCGGCATTGTCGGCACGGGCAAGATCGGTCGTGTGACCGCTGAAATTCTGCGCGGCTTCGGGATGACGGTTTTGGCCTACGATCCCTTCCCCTCTTCGGATTGGGCGAAGGAGCACAGCATCGAATACACCGACGCTCAGACCCTCGCACGCGAGTGCGAAGTGATCTCCCTCCACACTCCACTCACGCCTGAGACACATCACGTCATTCGCCGGGAAACGATCGAGCTGATGAAACCCGGCGCGATCCTGATCAATGTGAGCCGTGGCGCGTTGATTGAAACCAGTGCTCTGATCGAAGCACTGAAATCCGGCCGGCTCGGCGGCGTCGGACTAGACGTTTACGAGGAAGAAGAGGGCGTCTTTTTCGAAGACCTTTCCGGCCAAATCCTGCAGGACGATGACCTCGCCCGACTGCTGACTTTTCCGAATGTCCTCATCACCGCGCACCAGGCTTTTCTAACCAGGGAGGCGCTTGCAGAGATCGCGCGGGTTACGATTACAAACCTGATCTCGTTAGCGGCCGGTATGCCTTTTCTCCCCGGAACGACACTCACTGATCAATCACCATGAGCAGACGCACCGCCAGCAAAAGGGTCTACAGCCCGCGTTCGGAACTCGTCCTCGCCGAGCCGTCGATGGCGGAGCGGGCGAAGCAGGCCGTGAACGATCTGCGCGACGCGGGCAAATTGATCTTCGCATCATGAACGCATCTGTGTTTCCTGCGCACAAAACCAAGATCGTCGCCACCATTGGACCGGCTTCAGAATCGCCCGATATGCTGGTCCGACTCGTCCGTGCCGGGCTCAACGTGGCGCGCCTGAATTTTTCGCACGGCGACTTTTCAAGTCATGCCGAAGTCATCCGGCGAATCCGAAAAGCCGCGCGCGCAACTGGCCGGCGCGTGGCAATCATGGCCGATTTGCCGGGACCGAAAATGCGCCTGGGAAAAATTGATTCGGAGCCGATTCAGCTTTCGCCAGGCGATAAGTTCAGCCTAACGAATGAAGACATTGTCGGCGATGCGCAGCGCGTCTCGATGAGTTTCGAGCCGCTGCCCCGTGTAGTAAAACCCGGCAACCGCCTCTTTCTTAACGATGGCCTCGTGCAACTCGTCGTTGAACGCGTCGAAGGAAATGATGTTCATTGCGTCGTCGCGGTCGGCGGTGAACTGCGTTCGCGCAAGGGACTGAACCTACCGGGTATCGAACTTGGCATTAGTGCCTTCACGGAACGCGATCGCGAGTGCCTGGAGTTCGCCCTTGGCGCCGGTGTCGATGCGGTAAGTCAGTCATTCGTTGAGCGCGCGCAGGACATCGAAGCCCTGCGCCATGCTGCGGCCAAAGTCGGGCGCGTTCCGTTCATCATCGCGAAGATTGAGCGCGCCGACGCCCTCGAGCACTTCGACGAAATTCTCGCCGCTGCCGATGGCATCATGGTTGCGCGCGGCGATCTCGGGGTGGAAGTGCCGATCGAAGAAATCGCGCACACCCAGAAGCAGCTCATTGCAAAGGCAAACCTCGCCAGCAAGCCCGTGATCACGGCAACGCAGATGCTCGAATCGATGATCGCAAGCCGTTTACCCACCCGCGCCGAAGCGACCGATGTCGCGAATGCGATTCTCGATGGCACCGACTGCGTCATGCTCTCCGGCGAATCGGCAATGGGAAAATTCCCCGAAGAAGCGGTCACGATGCTGGCGAAGATCGCCGCTTTTACTGAAACGCACCGGCCTGGTAAGCCGCTTGAGGCACTGCGTGATTTCGTGCGACAGCCGGCCGCCGCCATGACTGGCGGCGAGCGCATGGCGTCGCTGGTCGAACACGCGCTCGATACCGTTCCGTGCGACCTGGTCCTCGTCCCGACGCGTAGCGGCACGACCGCTCGAATCATTTCGCGTTGCAAACCTCGGGTCTGGCTGGCTGCTCCAAGTCCGGACCCCGCCGCCTGCCAGGCCCTCGCGTTTTCCTATGGGGTGCATCCGGTTGAGCTGGCTGACGAACCTCCCGACTGGCGCGAATACGCCGCACGCTGGGTGGCTGAGCATGGGTTGATTGCAAAACGTGTCATGCTTGTCGCCGGCCCCTCGGCGCGAAACCCTAGTGCGAACCATCGGATCGAGTTAATGAAACTCGACGCCTAACGAGTCAGCTCCCTGACGGCGGCAGGAGATAGGGGGCCGTGGCAATATTAAATCGCCCAGCGCGAGCGCGGCGATGAATCAAGGCCGAGCGGCCGGGACTCGTCGCTAGGGTCGCTGTCAGCGCGACGAAGAAAGGCCATCGCGACTGGGTCGACACGAAGATCAGCAGCGAGAGCAGCGGATCATGACGGATTTCCCGAAGGAGCAGGCGCATAGCGAACGGGAATAGGACCAAGGTCGGATGGTCGCAATCCGATGGCGTGTTCAGATAAATGAGGCAGCAAAGGCATCCGGAGGATCGGGAATCCTGCGCGTTCCGAAGCGGCCTAACGAAACTAACGCATGGATCGTTACGGGTAATGGAAAGGAAACTACCAGACCGTCCGGTCAGGCCGCAGACCAAAGTGACGCTGTTGCTCGCCACCGGTATTGCGATCGCGATTGGCGCAGCGCTGGGCTTGGGCAGCTTCACTTTCGTTTACGCAAAGGGCTACTCCTATCTCAGCAACGATCCCAACGCCTGCGCCAACTGTCACATCATGCGGGATCACCTCGATGCCTACGTGAAGTCGAGCCATCGCGCGGTCGCGACGTGCAACGACTGTCACACGCCACCGGGACTCGTGCCGAAGTATTTCACCAAAGCCGAGCACGGTTTCTTTCATTCCCTCGCCTTCACCACGGGAGAGTTTCACGATCCGATCCAGATCAAGGAACGCAGCCGACGTGTCACCGAAAGCGCCTGCCGCAGATGTCATCAGGACATTGTCCACGAGATCGACACCACCGTGACTGACGACAGCGCGATGTCATGCATCCGCTGCCACGCCGACGTTGGCCATGCCGAATGAAGGCCTATAAAAGTTCACCAGACGGAAGATCCGCGGCTCAAAATCATGTGGGCTGGTTACTGCGGACGATGAGCGAAGCGCGTCAGGATACGGGCACCCGGTAAATCACCAGGTAAGCCCAAGGTCCGATGGACTCCGGGAGAGAGATGCAACTAATAAAAGCGACAGATGCTGTCCGACCAATCAACAACCCGATCTGACGATGTCATTCGATAAATTCGTTGATTACGAAACACTCACCAAGGAGCGCCTTGATGCAATGGCGAAGTCAATTCGCACGATCAGCATCGACGAACTCAAGAAGTTGGGGGAGCAGATTTTTCCTTACACCGGCGACGTATGGCGGGACGCCTTCTTCAATTTCCTTAATGAAAATCAAAGCGCGACCTATCACCATGCGATCACCCACGACGGCGTCAACCTTCTCTATTGCCGTTCCAAGGATAAGGGCATCTGGTTTCTTCCAGGCAGCGGACTTGGGCCGCTACAGGCGAGAGGGCGAGAGGCGATGATGAAGCTGGCCGAGACCCATCCTTGAATGCACTTAGTGCACCAGCGGTAACGAAAAAATCGACGCCTGGCCTTTCGCCGCACACCGTTGCTCCGCTTTCGAAGGAGTTGCGAGTCTGGCTAGGCCGTCCTTCCCCGCTGGGTGCGACCTGCACCGGCGAAGGAGTTAACTTTGCGCTCTTTTCCGAGAATGCGACCAAGGTCGAGCTCTGTTTGTTTGAATCGCCGCAAGCGCAAGTCGAGTTGCATCGCATCCCGCTCCCGGAAAAAACCAATCAGGTCTGGCACGGGTTCCTGCCAGACTTGGAAGCAGGGCAAACCTATGGCTATCGCGTGCACGGACCTAACGAGCCTTCACGGGGCCATCGCTTCAATCCTCGGAAGGTCCTGCTCGATCCCTACGCAAAGTTGATTGCCCGCTGTCTGGTCTGGGACGATGCAGTGCTCGATCCTGAACGTGACACGGCGGCAATTGCACCTCTTGCGTCCGTGATGGGGAAAGAAACCGCGGCTGGGAAAACCGTTCCTGATACGCCGTGGCATGAAACGGTCATTTACGAACTGCACGTCAAAGGATTCACCAAAAGGCATCCAAACGTGCCCGAGAAATTGCGCGGAACTTATGCCGGGCTGGCTTCGCCTGCGGTGATCGAACATTTCCAGAAACTGGGTGTAACTGCGCTCGAGCTACTCCCAGTGCACTATCACATCGATGAGCACTTCCTCGTCACGCGTGGCCGTTCCAACTATTGGGGTTACAACACCCTGGGCTACTTTGCGCCAGATCCTCGTTACTCCGCGAGCGGGCCACAGGGCGCTGTGAGGGAGTTTCGCGAGATGGTGGGTCAACTGCACGCCGCCGGAATTGAAGTAATCCTCGACGTCGTTTACAACCACACCGCCGAGGGAAACCAGGATGGCCCGACGCTCTCTTTTCGAGGCATCGACAACACCGCCTATTACCGACTCGATGCCAACCGGGCTTCCTACATCGATTTCACCGGCTGCGGGAATTCTCTTCAGGTCGGTCACCCGCGCACGCTGCAGCTCATTATGGATTCACTCCGGCATTGGGTGACAGAGATGCACGTCGATGGTTTTCGCTTTGACTTGGCGAGCGCACTTGCGCGTGACCTCTGGGAGGTCGATCGGCTGAGCGCATTCTTCGACATCATTCAGCAGGATCCCGTGCTTTCTGAAGTAAAGTTGATCGCGGAGCCGTGGGATATCGGGCCAGGCGGTTACCAGGTGGGAAACTTTCCAGTGCTTTGGAGTGAGTGGAATGGAAAGTATCGAGATTGCGTTCGCCGGTTTTGGAAAGGTAAAGCCAGCACGGTCAGTGAATTAGCCACGCGTTTGGCCGGGAGCAGCGATCTCTTCGCGGACGATGGCCGGCATCCGGGCGCGAGCATCAATTTCGTGACCGCGCACGACGGCTTCACCCTGCGCGATCTCGTTAGTTACGACCAGAAGCACAACGAAGCGAACGGTGAGGAAAACCGCGATGGGACTAACGACAACGAGAGTTGGAATTGTGGGTTCGAGGGAGCCACGGATAACCGTGAGGTGAACGAGCTTCGCCGCCGCCAACAACGGAACTTTCTCGCCACCCTTCTCCTTTCGCAGGGCGTCCCGATGCTTTTGGCCGGTGATGAATTCGGCCAGACACAGCACGGCAACAACAATGCCTATTGCCAGGATTCGCCCGTCGCATGGCTCGATTGGGATCTCTCGGATGAAGGACGCGCGCTGCTTGATTTCACACGTATGCTGATGCATCTGCGCAAGACGCAGCCAGTTTTTCGTCGGCGCCATTTCTTTCAAGGCCGGCCGATTCACGGTGCCGAGATTAAGGATATCTACTGGATTAAATCGGACGGTAACGAGATGTCGGAGGCGGATTGGAATGCCGGGCAGGCGCGCTCCATTTGCATGGTGTTGCCGGGTGATCAAATCACTGAGACCGGAGAGAAAGGCGAATCCATCGCAGGCGATTCCTTCTCCATTCTTCTGAATGCCAGTGACAAGCGACTGCCGTTTCGACTTGGTGCGCGGCGCCAAGATCTGCGCTGGAAATGCATCTTCGACACCGCCAGGCCGGCGGCAGAACCGCGCACTTTCGAGCACATGAGCGTTTTTCCTCTTCAGCCTCATTCACTAGCGCTGTTTCAGGCCGAGTTTTTTAAGATGCGAAATTAACGTGAGTGAGCCGGGTCCGATTTTCGGGCAATCCGATATTGTTAAGCTGAGTGACGAGGACGCCGCCGTCGCCCTGCTGGAACGTGCCGTTACCGGGTTGTGGGAAGTGGTGAATGACCTGACTCGTTTCCGCCGTACCACTCGCCAAAATTATCGCGTCACGATTTTTGGCTCGGCCCGTCTCAAGCGCGGCTCGCCGGCTTATGAGGGAGTCAAGCAGCTCGCGAGCGATCTGACTCGAATGGGCTGCGATATCATGAGTGGCGGCGGCCCAGGGCTGATGCAGGCGGCTAACGAAGGCGCGCTCTCGGTTGATCCGCAAGCATTACACCGTTCCGTGGGCATCCGGATACATTTGCCATTCGAGCAGGAGATCAACCCCTTTGTCGGTCAGGCTTACGAACACCGAACTTTCTTCTCGCGGCTGCATCATTTCATGATCATCTCCGATGCTTTCGTCGTCGTACCTGGCGGAATCGGTACCCTGCTTGAAATGTCGCTGGTCTGGCAACTTCTGCAGGTTCGCAAGCTCTATAACACCCCGCTTATCCTCGTCGGCGACATGTGGGCTAACCTGCTGGAGTGGGCACGCCGAACGATGCTTAAGGAAGGAAACGAACTCGCCGACGAAGTAGACGTTACCATCCCTCAGTGCGTGAACACGATTGAAGAAGCGGCCGTGGTTATCCGGGAAAACCGCGGGCGCTGGCTCGCTACCCAGCCGTGAAGGGATGGATTTTTCCACCCCAT
The DNA here is from genome assembly GCA_963786175.1 of uncultured Verrucomicrobiae bacterium. Classification (GTDB taxonomy): domain Bacteria; phylum Verrucomicrobiota; class Verrucomicrobiia; order Chthoniobacterales; family UBA10450; genus JAICXG01. Next base: position 388,470 of record CAWAYD010000009.1, read on the forward strand.
GAAGCGCTACCAGCAAGCGGCAGCAATCTGACGTGCCGGTGAGGCGCTGCGATACTACACCAATCGGATCTGGGGTTTCGGGCGGAATCTCCGCCACGGATTATCTTCCGATCACTCTCCAGCAGCGAGTAGGCTCTTTACCGCGCGCATAAATTCCTGGTCGTCGAACGGCTTGGTGAAGTATGCGGCTGCGCCCAACTCCATCGCGGTTTTCTGCACGCCGACATCACTTCGTCCGGTCATGATGATTACGCGCGTTCTTGGCGACAGACGCAAGAGTTTCGACTGCACTTCCAAGCCGGTGATTTTCTCCATCCAGATATCGAGGATCACGATGGGAACGGGCTGCTCCGCGATGGCCGAAAGGAGGCTCTTGGGGTCACCAAAGGTACGGAACTTTAGTCCCTCCGAGGCGAGGAGTCGGCCGATCGATCTGCGAACGGACGCATCGTCATCCAACACGTAGATGGTTTCACTTGTGGTCCTCTCGCCAGGCATCTTGCGATACTCGTTAATAAATTTAGGTCGAATCGACGGACCCGTCAGACTACTTCGTGAAATGCGTCTGGATACTGGACCTTGGTCTCATGTCCGCTGGGATCGCTCGGAGACGCTCAGACAGAGATTGGTTTTTTGGAACTGTTCTCAATCGGGAGGGAGAAACACAGGCGTGCTCCGTCAGGAAGGTTTTCCGCCGTCAACTCGCCGCCGTGCGCCCCCACAATCGTGCGGACAATGGCCAGCCCCATTCCCATTCCGTCAGGTTTGGAGGAATAGAAATGTGTGAAAATCTTGTCTGGGTTTTCAGATGGGAGGCCGACTCCGAAATCGCGCACTCCGACTTGCACCGATCGTTCCGAGCTCTGGGTGGAAATCTCAATTCGACGTCTCGTCGGAGATATTTCCTCCATCGCCTCGAGCGAATTTACGATCAGGTTGATCAGCACCTGTTGCATTTGGACCGGGTCTGCCTGCACCGCGGGAAGCTGCGGGGCTAGTCGCGTTTCGACCGTCGTGCTGCGGCCGAGGAAATCCGAGTGCAAAAGGCGAAGCACCTCGGTGATGACATCGTTAAGGACTAGTGAGCATTTCACTTCTTCGCCTTTGCGGACGAAATTACGAATCCCGTGAATCACGTCTCCGGCGCGACGGGCATCAGCAAAAACATCAGCTAGCAGTTCTGTGAAAATCGCGGGATCGACCCTTCCTCCCGCCAGGAATCGTCTACCAGCGGCCGCATTGGCGGCGATCGCGGCAAGTGGTTGATTGAGTTCATGTGCAAGCGAAGCAGTCAACTCGCCCATGACCGCAACACGACCTAGTCGCGCCAGTTCGCCCTGCTGCGAGCGTAACTCCAGGTTCGCCGTCACCTGCGCGGTGACATCAATCGCCACACCGATCAGCTCGCGGGCTTCTCCACGGTTATTGCACAGGTAGCGACCGCGCGAAATGAGCCAGTGGGTTTTCTCATCCTCCCGGCACACGCGAAATTCCATCTCGAAGTTTTGCGACTTCGTCCGCGCGGTCTCAATTGTCTCCTCTATCCGTCCACGATCTTCGGGATGGACACGTGAGAGAAAGAGCTCGCGCGAGAGCGACTCGCTAGGGGCGAAGCCAAACAGTTCTCGTCCTTTGTCATTCATCCACGATTTGCCTTGTTTAAAATCGATCGTCCACAGGCCGAGATGGGCTGTTTCCGCAGCGAGGCTGATACGCTCTTCACGGTTCCGCAGCGTATTGCGGATCGATTCCCGTTCCTCGGTAAGTGCCGCGAGAAAGAGCAAGGGAAGCGACATGAACGTCACGAATAGCTGGACGTAGATGGCACTCTCTGCCGCCGAGTTTTCCGCAAAGGGACCGTGTCCATGGGCGGCTCCCCAAATGGCCAGAAATGTGGTGGTAGCGATTGCGGTAGTTGCACCACGGAATCTAAACCGAATCGCGGCCCATAGAAGGAGTGGCAGCGGCGTGTAAAGCAACGCCAGGTCGGCATCTGGCGACAGTTGGTTGAACAGGACATAGTCCAGCACCAACAGGATCAGAAGCAGGCCTCCGGCTTCAACCAGCCGGGTTCGCGAAGCTCCTTGGCGAAGAGGTATTTCTCCTCGTGCCCATGACAGGATCAATGGAGTGATCGTAATCGCCGCGAGGGCGTTTGAACCGAAACGGATTCGCCAACTACTCCAATAGGTATCACCTCCCCACCGGTTCAGGACGACAAAAGCGGAATCCAAGAACGAGGATAGGAAGGGCCCGAGAAACATTCCGCAAAGGCAAATGATCGCAAAATTGCGAAGCGGATTCAGGCCAAGCCGGCCTTTGATCAAGTAGCGAATGCAGGTCGCCCCAATCAGCGCTTCAAAAGAATTGCTGACGAACCAGCAAAAAATCATTCTGGCCGGAACATCGCTTTGGATCTCGACGAGAAAGTGGGCTGGAAGAGCGGCCAGCAGCATAATCCACCACTGACGCACTGGCATAAGCAGGAGCGCCGCCAGGAGGATAGAATTCGGCGGCCAAAGAACCGAAACAGCATGCGGCTTGAGGGTAAGGGCAAATCCGAGTTGCGCGCCGACGTAGTAGCCGGCGAAAACAAGAAGCGCGGCGCGTAAGACTCGCCGGTCAACCCCGCTTTGCGCGATCTCCGATGAGTCGCCGCGTCGAAGTCCTCGAATTGAGGCTCCTGCCCAGCCGTCTCCCGTCACGGTATCTTCCATACTGCGAGCAGTGTCTCCTTTGGTCTAACAAAAGCGACACTATGGTTTGTGATCAACGAACAAAAGTTTTTTCGCGCCATTTATGGAGCGGCAGCGACTCATTCGCGCCACCATCGTGCCAAGCTAAGACCAAAGTCTTGTTCGCGGGTTACTTCATCGCTGACAACAGAGTCGCGATCCAGAGAACACCCACTGGAAACCAATTGAAGAAGTTCCGTCTTTTGTTTTGTCCTGAGCAGCGTACTGGCGGCGCGACCGGATAACTCGCGAGAAAAACAAAATTATGCGGCAGTTTGGTTCTGGGCTGCACCGTGCGAAATCTTAAGGTCACGCTTGTTCCAGCTGAAATAAGCTTCACCGACTGGAAGATTATAGTCGCGTGTGGCGAATGCGATGGTTTGGATTGCCTGCTCGGTCTTTGCCGCCGCTTGGCTTTGTCGCAAAGCAAGTCTCAAGGGAAAGATATCCCGCTCCGCCTTCGGTTATCTAAGGGATTCAGATGTTCAATCCATCACCGAGTCAGGCGCTATTTTCCGACAAGCTTCTTTCTCGCGGCTGCCAAGTCATTGAGTTTCTCCTTGCCCACCTTTGGATATGCCAATTTCAGACCGGCAAGCGTGTCGATCACAGCCGCGGCCACCGCCACACGAGTAAACCATTTGTTATCGGCGGGGATGACATACCAGGGAGCATAACTGGTGGCGGTATTTTGGATCATGTCCTCATAGACTTCCATGTAATCATCCCAGTAGTCGCGTTCATTGGCGTCGTTGGAAGAGAATTTCCAGTTCTTAAGCGGATCATCGATCCGCTCGAGAAAGCGTCGCTCTTGTTCCTTTTTGGAGACGTGAAGGAAAATCTTCCGCACCACGATGCCATTGTGACTGAGATACCTTTCGAAATTGCAAATGTCGTCCGCGCGCTCTTTCCAGATTCTCTTCGTGACAAGTTCCGACGGCAATTTTTGGCTCGCGAGAAAGGCGGGGTGCACGCGCACGACCAGCAGTTCCTCGAAATAGCTGCGATTAAAAATTCCGATCTGCCCCCGATTCGGCAACTCTTTCATGCAGCGCCACAAATAGTCGTGATCCAAATCCTCCGCCGAAGGGGACTTGAAGGAAGATACATGGCAACCCTGCGGATTCACCCCGGACATGACATGTTTGATCGCGCCGTCTTTGCCAGCCGCATCCATCGCCTGAAAAATGAGCAGCACCGCCCAACGATCCTGTGCGTAGAGCTTATCCTGTAGCTCTGCCAGGGCATTGACCCCCATCGCGAGCGCATCCTCCGCTTTCGATTTATGTTTCTCCTTCGTGAAATGCGACGTGTCCCCTGGACTTATTGTTTTGAGCCGAAAGCCTTTTCCTTCCGTAACCCGAAATTCCCTTGCCAGGTCTCGCGCCTGCCGGACCACGTTTTTCATTTTCATAAGTCTACTTACTTCTTGTAGCTGATAAGCGTATAACTAGTCAACGAGCCACTGGCCAGCCAACTCATACGCCCAGATCTTTCTCTTTTCGACTAACTCTTCAGGGCAGACCGGGGATTGAGTATGAGGCCTTGGTCGTGCCATCTGCCGGGTTTCGACGGGACTCGATTGTCGTATCGGCCCGGACAAAGTAGACCAGTCGCTGTTAGCACCCGTGTCGTGGATTTGGTTGCTTGGACAGTCTAACGCCGTAGTTCCGGCCCAATTCCAGTTTTCTAAGAGCGGAGGGACCCGTCGGGAAAAAACGGGCCAAGTCGCCGTACGCGTTGACGGCTTAGCTGTCATTGACGGTAACGCTGATTGCTTGCAAAAACTCCTCGCTGTCGACGGGTTTGAGGAAAAAGGCGGATGCTCCTGCTTCCATCGCTTCGCTGCGGACTGCCGGATCGTCCTTGCTTGTGAGGATAATCACCTTTGTTGAGGGCGAGATCTGGCGCAGCCTTTTTTGCACCTCCAAGCCGTTCATGATTGGCATCAAGATATCAAGCACCGCGACCTTTGGGCGGTGAGTCTGCGCATAGTCCAAGAACGAGTGCGGATTGTCGAACGGCTTCGCCATCCAGCCGGCGGACAAGAGCAGTCGATTGGTCCCTCTCAAGGCGGACGGATCATCGTCTAGCAGGCAGACGGCGCAGCCGTTTGGGCCAGATCTGTCAGGCAAGCCGATTTCTTCCATTCGATACATGTGTTCGAAAATCCTGGCGCTCAATCCCGCTCACACTCGGGCCGCGGGGAACGGCGCATAGTGGTGGTGGTCATCCTCCTCCTTTGACAGCGCGATGCGAAAATGCACGCCGCACCGCCTGTAAGAATTGCGTGTCGTCAAATGGTTTGATGAAAAACGCGAACGCTCCAGCCTGCATCACGGTGGCGCGAGCGGCGGCATCATCCCGGCCGGTAATGAAGATCGCTCTCGCTCGCGGCGAGCGGGCACAAAGGTGAACGAGCAGTTCCATTCCTGTTATCCGATCCATCCAAATATCCAGGACGGCGACCTCGACGTCATTACTCGCGATATGGGTCAAGAAATCCTTTGGTTCGCTGAACGCGCGGACCACAAAGCCGTCGGACTCAAGGAGACGGCCGACAGATCGTCGAATCGACGGATCATCATCGACGAGACAAACGATGTGCTGAAAGGGATTGCTCGTCGGCAATCTGATAGTTTGAGGATTTTCGCCGTTCAGGCTCATGCTTCGGTCCTCTTGCCGAGGCGGCGAATGGCAAAAGCCGTTTTACACCGCAACCGGTAAAGACATTTCTAATGTCTTAATTAACCGATTTGTTAGCGAGTCGATATCAGACCTTGGTCTGACGTGGCGCAAAAGGCGCAGCCTCGGCCTTTTCTATCAATCGAACCAATTGGGCCACCGAGGTGATCCGCAGTTTGTGCATCGCGCGGGCGCGGTGGAGTTTCACAGTCTTCTCGGCCATCCCGAGCTCGCCGCCCACCTGCTTGTTGAGCATGCCTGTGGCGACCAACTGCATCACCTCGAACTCGCGCGGAGTGAGCAAATCCAGTAGAGATCGAGCTTCATCTTTGCCTGCCGCAATCCGCCGTTGCTCCGTTGATCGAGTGAGCGCCCGCTCCACACACTTCAGGAGTTCCGCAGGCCGAAACGGCTTGGGGAGGAAATCAACTGCCCCTGCCTTCATCACCCTGGCACACATGGGAATATCGCCATGTCCGGTAATGAAGATTAACTGCTCCTCACGTCGCTGCCGGATCAGTGTTTCCTGGAGTTCCAGTCCATTCACGTCCGGCATCTGCACGTCAACAATGATGCACGCCGGTCCAGGATGAGGTAGCCGGGCCAGAAAAGCCGGAGCGGACTCGAAAACCTCGCTCTCGTAATCCGCCGAGGCCAGCAATCGGCTTAGGCCTTTTCGCGCGGACGGATCATCATCGATTACAAAAACCATTAGGTCCGCGCCGGTCATGTCGCTGTTCCATTGCTTACCGGCAACGTGACAGAGAAGCAAGCGCCGCCGCCAAATGCATTTTCCGCCACGATGGTGCCTTCATGCGCTTGAATGATCGAGCGCACGATAGCGAGACCCATTCCCAACCCGTCTGCCTTCGTGGTGAAGAACCGCTCGAAGAGGCGGTTCCGCACTTCTTCGTCGATGCCAATGCCGTGATCGCGAACTCTCAGGACAATCGTCTGATCGCCATTTCTTCCAGTGCTCACCTCCACTTTGCGATCCTCCAGCGCGGTCTGTCTCATGGCATCGAAAGCGTTGCCAATCAGGTTGACCAATACCTGCTGGATCTGAATCGGGTCGCCGTCGACCGCCGGTAACTCGTCCGCCAGGGAGATTTGGAGGTTGCACGAGTGCGCTGCCGCGTCGGGCTGGATAAGGTGGGCCACATACGTGACCACGTCGTTTATGGAGAGTCGTTCCCGAATTGCCCCGCCTCTCTTCACCGTGTTGCGGATGCTTTGCGTTACATCATACGCACGCCGCGCATCCGCCCCAATATCTACCAAAATCTCACGAAGCTGCTCGAGATCCACGTCGCCTCGGTCAATGAAGCGTTCACCGGCGCCGGCGTTACTGATGATGCCCGAGATCGGCTGATTCACCTCGTGGGCAATGGAGGTGGTCATTTCCCCAAGGAGACTGACCCGACTAAGCAAATCGATCTCGTCGCGCCGACGCTGGGCCTCTTCGTCGGCCAGCTTGCGCGCCGAGATATCGACGATCGATACAAGGATGAGGATACCCTGAGGCGTTTGGATCGGGTTCAAACCAATCTCCACCGGGAACTCGCTGCCATCTTTGCGGACGGCAAGTATTTCGCGGCCAGTTCCCGTTGCACCTCTCTGCAGCTCGGCGAAAAATTCCTCGCGGTTCGCGGGAGCGTACAAAGTAAAACACTCCCGCACGAGAATCTCGACTGATTTGCCGACGAGTTCGTCGCGACTGTAGCCGAAAAGCCTTTCGACGTGTGCGTTAACAAGAACAATTCGTCCGGCAGCGTCCGCGAGCGCGATGCCACTGGGCGATGCTTCGGTCGCGAGCTGGAAAAGTTGCTGCGCTTGTTTCAGTTCGGTCGTGTCCATCGAAACCCCCACCAAGCGGGTGATCCGGCCATCTTTGTCAGTGACGCACCGCCCCCGCCCACCGATCCAGCGGACACTGCCATCCGGGAGCAGGAAGCGATACTCCAATGCATAGCCACTTTGTGTTTCAATGGCTTGCTTGATTGTGGACGCACGCCGCGCCCGATCCTCTGGATGCACTCGATCTTGAAACGCTGTGTAACTAACCGTGTCATCCGGTTCGAACCCGAATAGCTTGCGTCCTTTGTCAGAAATCCAGAGATCGTAACTAACCACATCCAACTCCCAGACCGCCAGATGGGCGACCTCGGCTGCAAGCGCGACTCGGTCTTCGACTTCCCGCAGGGCACGGTCCTTTTCCAGCAGATCGGTGATGTCCACGCAAGCACCGACGTAGCCGCGGAAGTTTCCCCGCGGGCCATAACGCGGCACTCCTTGGTCGGTAATCCAACGATATTCCCCGTCGTTCCTCTTCAGGCGATATCTCATTACCAAAGATTCGCGCGCATCGAAGGCACTGCCATAGGTCTGCAAAGCTTCGTCCAAGTCGCTTGGATGAATACTTTGACTCCAGCCCTCACCAAGGTTCTGCTCGAGACTTCGCCCAGTAAACTCAAGCCAGGCTTTGTTAACGTAGGTGCAAAGCTTATCCTCGCCCGTCATCCACATCATCACAGGGGAGGCATCAGCCGTGGTTTGAAAACGCTTCTCGCTTTCCTCCAATGAGGACTCGGCTTTCCGCCGTCTGATGAGGTTAACTGCCATGCCGGTGATAAGCAGTCCTTGCAGAATGCAGATCGAAAAACCGCCGATAATCCACGCCCGATAGTGCTCCCAAACTGTCGGCTCGCGGAACAGGATCGTGCTTCCAGGCGGCAGGAGCTTTTCATCGATCTTCCATCGCTTGAGCGCGCGCCAGTCGTAACGCGGCGGAAGACGATCGATTAGTTTGAGCGGAAAACTGGAAGCGGGTTCGCCATGCAAGATGCGAACGGCGACGTCCGCGGCTTCCTTTCCGACAAGCTCAGTCGGGTAAAGGCGTCCGCCTACGATCCCCGTCCCTAATTGATGAGCAAAAATGGAGTTGATCGGCGCGTTGGCCACCGCGCTGAGGCGTCGTAATGCGTCGTCCGTACCTGTACGTCACCCCTGCGGCATCACGAAGCAGCATCAAATAAAAGATGTAGGAATTCGGTGGCAGGGTGGCGACCCGTTCCTGCATCTGCTTAAAGGAAAGATCGTTGTAGTAGGTGAACCTGATTCGCCCCGCGAGTGGCTCGGCAGCCTTTTGAAAGGCCTGCTGCCAACGCTGTTCCAGCGGCGTTGCACCGACTATGATCACGACATTCTTGGTCGCGGGTGCAACCTGCAGGATGTCCTCAAACAAGCCGGGAATGTCCAACGCCTGCCCCACCGCGGATGCGTTCTGGCTCAACGCATCGGGCGGAAGGTTCCGCGGATCGACCCCGACGTAGAGGACTGGCTTTCCCGGAAAGAGGCGTTCGCGGTACTTGACCCCAAACATCGTTGCGGGCGCAGCCATTGGGACAACGAGGTCAGGCCGCCACTTGGCCATATGCTTTTCCAAGTATTCAGCAATCGCCTCCTGCATCTCGGGATCGGCATACCGCGCCACATCCACCGAGACCTCGTCGAGATCGACCGGACCATCCATCTTCGCGATCAATTCACTCTCGAAAGAGAGAGAAAGGGCCGGAATCGGCGCCGCCCTTCCAAAGGAATGGATCAGGAGAACTCGCTTTGGTTCCTTCGCCGGCGCGGTCGTCGTGAGGAAGAACGGAATCGCCGCAGCGGTTCCGGCGAGCAGAAGCAGCTGCGTGCGCCGCATCTTCCGGCTGTCACATAACCGTAACATGACACATAGCGAAATCCTAGCTGCTACCTCCGTCGCAGCAGTCGCCGGCGGCGGCCCCGATAATGAGAGACCAACCGCCAATCCGTGATTGTTCCAGTTCACGAGAAGACTGTGAATCCCTGATCTGTAACATGCTGGGATGGACGTGAGAAGCAACCTGTGCCGCGAAATTGGATTCTCACCTCAATATGAGCAAGACCTCCGCGCTAGAACGCGGTGAAAAGGCTCGCCTGGAAGTTCAATGCATTCCTTTCGGAGCGGAGGGAGAGATCGCCTTCGAAGGACCTTCGCCGCCAACGACGGAAACGACTGTGGGATGAAAGGTCCTACGGAGACGTAAGATCGTTGTGAGCCGCAGCGTTCTCGATCGTGACCGGGCGAAATTCAAAAAAACCGGCCAAATAGGACTTCAAGCGCAGCGCGATCGCGCTTGTCGTCCGGTTTTGGCCGGCTTTAGCCTCAGCGCGATTGGCGCGCGCACGTCGCAGGGACGAGAATCGGACACCGCGCCGAGGTGTAGTATAATTTTGACTGTACCACAAACGCGCCGAACATAGGACCAAGGTCCAATGGCGAGCATTTCCCTTCGTCCTGACCGTTTGAAACAAATCCAACACCAAATGAAAAAAATATTGTCCTTAATCTGTGTCCTCGCGGCGCTTTTCACCGCCGCCTCCCTGTACGCCGGCCCACCGGTCGTTGAATCCAAGAACGTCGTGCCGCAATCATTACCGGAAATCTTTGGCACCGGTTTCTATTTGGCGATCGATGCAGGAGCGAACGTTTATCAAGACCGCGGCGGCAGCAGAACGTTTAGCAATGAATTCGGGGACACCCTTGAAATTAATCCGAAGAATGATGTCGGCTTTTTCGGCGGAATAAAAGCGGGGTATGTTTTTGGCACCGGCGTGTTTCGTCCAACCGTCGAAGGTGATTTCTTTTACAACGGCTTCAGGGGAGGCGCGGATGCAACTCTGAACATTGATGGCGTTACGACCAGAACGAGCTCCGGAACCAGTTTCATTAACACCGGGGCATTTATGGCGAATTTCATTGGGAGATTCGCTTTTGGCAGATTTCAACCCTACGTCGGCGCTGGTGTCGGCGTCTACTATGCGGAATCCGCCGGATTCGATTTTCATAGCCCTCGCGGCGACTTCGGCACAAGCGGTGGCGCAAGCCATGCCGATCTTGCGTGGCAGGTCATCGCCGGCGCGGATTACTATTGGAATCCGAAATTCAGCACTTTTATCGAATACCACTATCTCGATTACACAAGCACTCAGTTCGAAACGAGCGAAAGTCGGGACCTTGGACAGCACTTGGTTGGAGCGGGTGTGCGGTTCCACTTCTAGGGCGTTGCGTGCTTCGCTTGGCTGAGGAATACCGCGGCGAACCTTCAAGACTGGTGGAATAAAAGTCAGGCTCAATGCGATGGAGCTTGCCGTACCGATTCTTATCGGTGCGCCTGATTGAGGGCGGCCGCGGTGTTGCCTCAGGCGGCCAGGAATTGTTCGCGAGACGGTAGTGTCGGCCATTTCCGGACGAAGACCCATCCCGGACAGGTTTGAGTCCGGATTGCCTTGGTCGCACACGCACCTTTTCCACCGCCCCGCGAAGACCGCGCAACGTACCGATACCATTCTTCATCGCCCTGTTGTGGCCTCGTTTGTTGCAGATCGCGCCTTTTGATGATCAGAATGGAATCTTGTGGAGGTTCCTTTTTGGCCTACTTTTTTGAGGGCCAATGCCGGCATAGCTCAGTTGGTAGAGCAGCTGATTTGTAATCAGCAGGTCGTCGGTTCGAATCCGACTGCCGGCTCCCTCTAGAAGTGGCAGTTTTACCGCTGCCACGAAAAAGTTGCTTGGCCATTTCTTGGCCACTTTTCACGAGCATGCACCAGGCTTCGGTAAGAGCTTCCCGACGTCGGGATGTTTCAAACAACCAGACAACGCGCCTTTCTGCGGCAGATGGTTAGGTCGGTTTGATCGGTCTCACAGGAACCCGTGTCAGGGTTCGACTACTCGACAATTTCCGCTTCCAGGCACGTAGTAGGCGGTGGCAGCTGTTTGACCGCGTTCTTGATCTCGGTCGCAATTGCCAGGAACTCAGAGTAAGCGGCAGCACAGCTCACATTATGGTTGAGCTCGATCCGGGCGGTTGCTTCACCGCCCAGGAGGAGGGCTTTATCGATGCAAACGCCGAAGACCGGGACAGCAACCGCGACTGAGGCAGTGTCGATACCCTCTTCGATCCTATTGAGGGCACGCTGAGCGACGCGCAGGGACTGTGACAGAAGCCGCTGCTTGCGTTCCGCAATGGTGGGAGCTTCCGCCCGTTCGATCGCTTTAATTGTGTTTCCACCAACTCCACAGCAGCGCTCGATCTCGTGATAAGAAACGTGCTCCCTTGGTTCGGCGAGAAGCTCGACCACCTGGCGGTAGGTATCACGGCGCAACTCCTTGAGCAGTTTGTCAGTCGGCTTGCGACAAGCCATTGCGCCGACCTTACGTTCGGAAGAACATGGTTGCAATGAAAGTCATTGAGATCCAGCCGGCCAAGAGGTATTTCTTTCGATTAATAGTTCATTGCTGGTCGCGCCAGTGATCCACCGCTGGCGACGCGGAGGAGGCTTGGTTTTGCATCTCCTTCGATCGATGCCGAATAGCCGTTTGACCCGCTTCCCGTCTCGCGCCAACTTCGGTGATCCGGCTACTCAGTGCGGTGTAACGAAAATCTCCGCGTTCGCGATGGGGCGCGCCTCCCCAGCCTTTCCATATCCTCCGGCAATAAGCACGCTGCCATCGAGCAGGGTTGTGGAGGTGTGCTCTAGTCTCGCGGTAGCAAGGGTCTTATTAAGTAGATGCCAGCGACCCGTCGCGGTCTCGAACTCTTCAATGCTGTCCAATGGCAGAATCGTTCCCACGCCATTGTATCCGCCCGCCGCGAAAACGTTGCCGTCGCTCAGGAGACTAGCCGTGAAATCAGCTCGCGGCGTTGTCAGCGGGTGACCAACCGTCCAAATGCCCGTGTTGGGATCGAAGATCTCTGCAATGCGGGTCACATCAGCGCAGCACGCCGGACCTACCACGCCACCGGCAATCAGCACCCGACTATCGGGCAGCAGCACCTGTGCATGAGGACCGTGGGACTGATTGAGCGTGCCCGAAAGGCTCCAGGTGCCAGTAGCCGGATCATATATTTCACACTCCCGAATGAAACCGGGCATAGTGGGCGACACCCCGCCGACGGCAAGCACTCTGCCATCATTTAGTCGGGTCGCCTGGATTCGGCTCCGTGGGATGTTCAAGCTGCCGGTTGGGGACCATTTGTCGGTTCCGGGATTATAGATTCTACACTGCGCTGCCTGCTTCCCAATTCCGCCCGGGGCCAGCACCCGGCCATCAGCTAGCAACACGAGATTGCCGCCCGGCAAGATCGGCATCTCCCGGGTGAAACTCCAGGTCCCGGTTGCTGGATCGTAAATCTCTGCTGTCACTTCTAAATTGTCACCAGAAGCGACGAGCACGCGGCCATCCGCCAGCAAGACGGCAGAGTGACCCTCGCGCGCTACGTTAAGACTACCTGTAGCTGTCCAGGTGTTAGTCGCCGGATCGTAGATCTCGCAAGTATCGGTGGGATTGAAGCAGCATTCGCTCACCTGCACGTAACCACCGGCAACCAAGACCCGGCCGTCGGGCAGTAGTATGGCCGTGTGATTCCACCGAGGGGTAATGAGAGTGCCAGCGGGATCGGCCCGAGTCGTTTGAACCACGCAGAGACCTAGGGCAATGAAAAAAATGAGCGCTCTAATTATTGTCCCAGGACGGACAAAAGACAAAAAAATGACCGGAAAGAAAGGATTTTTCATTCGCCAATAAGATGATAGCAGAGCCCGCCAAGAATCGTCAACTTGAGCAAAGGTCGAATAGTGTCTTAATCAAATTAAGACACTACCAAAGGTCGAGCGGTCGCCTGTAAGATTTCGCTAATGATTGCTGAGGTGCGCGCTATCACTCAGAACTCGGGCGTCATTGGTGAGCCAGACTTTTTGTTTCTTGAGCAGGCGTGAAAAGCGCAACCGCACTTAGTTATCCGCTCTACCGAGGCCGTGAGTGGGCGCGCCCCACTTGTCGTCGTCCTGGCGCCGGTCAGATTTTCACTCATGCGCCGCAGTGGATGGATTGCTGCCGAGGGATTCGAGGAATTTAGGCTTGACTTGCCTTTTGTTGCCTTTCTTAAATGGGTACAATGAAATCTACCCGAATCTCTCCCGTTCATGTCGCCTCTACTATTATCCTGAGCGTTTTGTTTCTGGCGGCGACGGCACAGCCTGCCCAGGTTACGCTCGAGACTTTTCCAGCGGGCACCGAGCCTGCGCATGTGATCAGTGACGGGATCAATATCTGGGTGGCGAATGCAGGCGATAACACCGTGACGAAGCTGCGCGCCAGTGATGGCACAAACCTGGGAACATTCCCGGTCGGACGCCTCCCGCAGAATCTTACCTTTGATGGAGCGAATATTTGGACAGCGAACTACGACAGCGCAAATGTGACCAAGCTGCGCGCGAGTGATGGAGCGCGCATGGGTAGCTTCCCGGTGGATTCTCTGCCGTCGGGCATCGCCTATGACGGCGCGAACATTTGGGTTACAAGCGTTGGCGCGGGTACCATCACCAAACTACGCGCGAGCGATGGCGTGATTCTGGGAAACTTTTCGGTGGGCAACGAACCTTTCTACACGCTTTTCGATGGCACAAGCATCTGGGTATCCGTATTGGGAACCAACACTGTGTTGAAGCTTAACTCAGCGGATGGCTCCGTGCTCGCGCAAGCGCAGCTTAATTTTGGACCTGAAGTGATGGTGTTCGACGGCACGAAAATCTGGGTCGGACTCGATGTCGGTCCAGGAATGATGACGGCCGTGCGCGCCAGTGACGGAAAAGTTTTGGAAACCGTGGTGACAAGCCCCTCGGGCATCACGGGTATGACCTTTGACGGCCAAAGGACCTGGGTGACCGATTACGGTCGCAATGCCGTGTGGAGGTTCGCATCCAACAACGGGAAAGTCCTAGGTCCCCCTATCCGGCAAGTCGACACCCCATTGGGGATGTGTTTCGACGGAACCAGCGTTTGGGTCGGGAATGGGAATGACGCGACGGTCACGAAGATCACTCCCACTGGGCGGTAACGCCTTTTCATTTTGCGACCGGCAGCTTCGCGCCGCCCTCGCCTAGATGACCAAAAGCCTAACGAGGCGATGCGGCCTACGCGTGGCCGAAGTACGCTCAAGCTTTCCATACCTCGAGCCTCACCTCCGCCGCCACGCGCGCCCTCGCTAGCGGTGGCTGATCTTGTTCTCGTTAGACGTAAAGAACACACACAAGAAAGGAAGCACATATGACAAAAGTAAGCACATTGGCCGGTAAACTCGTCATTGATGTTCAGGGCTTACATAAGCTCTGGACCTTGAAAAGCCGCTTGGAGATTCCACTCGAACACATTTCCGGCGTTCGCAGCGCCACAGAGGAACGTGTGCGAGGCATTCGTTTACCTGGCACCTATGTTCCCGGACTCGTTACCGCCGGGACATTCTACCAAGCCGGAAAAAAGGTCTTCTGGGACGTCCACAACTTCGACAAGGCTATCGCCATCGACTTACGCGATGAGAGCTATACTTCTCTCAGCATCGAAGTTTCCGATCCTCACCGATAGCGGGAGGAGCGTTAAAATCTATTCCGTTAAGAACAGAGGAAACGACTTTCTCAAACTCTCCTACCTCTGGTCAGGACAATGGAATCGGGCTCTTGCCGTTTTTTCTAACGCTATCCGGTTTGGTATGTAGCTTTGGCTGTCTCCCGCGTTAAACGGCTTGTGCTTTCCTGGCGATTGCCTCCAATTCGGCGTCCGCGCTTTAATGACATCACTGTTGGCCGGGTCTTTCGCGTCCGTTTCGTAAATCTCGACAAACATATCATCCTTGGCTACGGCAGTGCGAGAAGATCGTCAATGGGTTGCGGAGCCTCCGGGAAAGGCGACGGCGGCGTCTCGCTATAAAAGCGTTCCTGGTCATAACTGGCATAAACCGCCTGATCACCTTTGGGGTTAGCAAGTGGCGGATTGGTGTTGGGCGAGTGCGGTGGCGGTGTTGCTTTATGGAACGCAGTCATCGTGCCGACGTGCCCCGGATAGGTTGTCTTTGCCCAATCGAGCAGGGTCTTTTCGGTTTGTTTCTGGCCCGGCCCGATGCCGCCAAGAGTGATAAGCAGCGGTGTGGTGGGAAATGCGCTGACGTAACGCTCGATGATCTGTTCGGCACTCGCCAGATAGCCCTCGGAGAAGTTTTCAAAGCCAGCATCTTTTGCTGCCTGATCCGCCAGCGCCATTTCTTCTTCATCGGTCGAGAAATGATTCTCGAAAACCTGCATGAAGCCCGACATTACAAAATAACTGATGACCGGATTTGGATCGAAACGCTCGCAGGCGGTATCGATCACCTCGAACCAATGGCGTTGAAAGATTTCATCCCAAGGAAACGCCATGAAATAGTTTCCGCCTTTGCCGGTGATCACTGCCAGGTCGAACTTGACGGCCCCTTCCTCCTCGAAAAGTTCGACCGGCGCGAAAACGCCGCCTGCAACGCCCATGCCGCAATGCTTGTGATGGTTGCTTGCCTCGGCAATAACGTCGTCGATATAATCGAAAGTGAAGTCGCCCAGATCGGGTTGAAAATGCATCCAGTCGGTTCGGATGCGGAATCCTTTGATGTGATCAAAGTTCAGTACCTCGGGATCGAGGGAAGCGTCGTTTGACGTGAGCAAGGAATACGTTCCGGTCGGATAACGTTTCATGGTTTCAACCCCTAGCATACAAACTGCACACCAGCTAATCGGCAGCTGGCGGGACTGTGAACCGTTTCACTCAAGTCGGCAGCAAGAGCTTTGCTGATATGATGCGCCAGGTCCGCGCGAGACCTCCACCGGCAGCGAAGCCGATTCTGAGCAAAATGACCCAAAAGCCGCCCATGCCCCCGAAAAGGATGTAACAAAGTATTCCTTAAGTCCTGTTCCCACCAGCTCCCCCACGGTCCATCGGTTGCTTGATTGATGACCTTGGGCACGTCCCCGGCTCCGAGCCGTTCACGAACTGCAATGAGCCGTGCCCATGTAGCTTCGTCGCAAACAACGTCTACTTGGTTGACAACATTGACTTCGGTCCGACGCACGAACTGAACATTGTCGACGCCGACCCGCAAGATGATGTACGCGAGCTAGAAGTTGTTTGCGCAACCTGCAACCGTTCCCATCGCGCTTGGAAAGATCAGTGGACATAATGCCTTTTCGCACTCCGTTTGCTACGGAAAGCTGACGCACTTGTTCACAAATTGCGGAACTGGCCTGCAAGGTCGGTATCTTCAAAGCGCGCCAACTGCGCGCGAGATCAAGAGAACGACAATCGAGAGCGAGATAAACGCCTGGATCATCGAGAGGATCTTCGCCCAGCGCGCGAGCAGAGGAGCGTCGGTTGGGCCGAAAGTAGAACTTTGTGTAAAAGCGACGAAGAGGTAATCGACGAAGTGGGGCCGCCAGTGCCCACAGGCAAAATCGCTTCGTTCCTCTCGCGGGATCTGCATTTGTGGAAAAAGAAAACTGTTACTCCCAAACTCGTCATGTTCCTGGCGTTTGGTCGGCCCGCCACCGTCGATCCGCCAATACCAAAGGGCAAAGACGATAACGTTTGTGATCCAGAGAAGCGCCGCCGAGGAAAGAAGCTGGAGAGGCGATTCCTTGTGCGAGGGCAACGCATGCACCAGCAGCACAACGGAACCGATAAGGCCGAAAGTAATGACTGAATTGGTGGCAAAACCGAGAATTCGGTTAAGGGAAAGCTGACCAAGGCGATGACTAACGACTGTGGGTATAAGTAGAACGGCCATCAGTGTCGGCAGCAACCAAGTCGGACCGACAATCAACGATTTAGGCAGGGCGAGGTAAATTGCCCCAACCGCGACAAAGGCGAGCACGGCCTGCCAGCGCGGCTCCGGTTTATCAACGTGATGTGCTCCCTTCTTCACTTCCATGGGTTATAGCACCAAGATTCCCTCGAACATCCGAGAGAAAAGATTGACTCAGTTGGCAGCACGATTTCTTGGCCTAACGATTAAAGGTTACCTTCGCGTCCAACGATTGTGTCGCTCACCGCATTAAATAGGTCTTCCGACGGAAGTGCTTCCAACCGGTTCCATTCGTCTTCTAACTCGGCAGGCTCGTAACGCACAAACTCGCCAGTCGCGGTTGAGTAAAGCGCGGCGCTCACCTTTTGACCGGTCAACTCCTTCACCACCTGCCGATACGCCGCGAGCTGGGCGCGATATTCTTCGCGCAGGATGGAAAGTTGGTTCGCCGCGACGCGATTCGTCTTCCAATCGATGATGAGCCACTCATCGGACGCCAGGTCAAAAAGCGCGAGGTCGATCAATCCCTCCAGGCTACGCTCACCAGTCATTTTCCAATAGAAGGGCATTTCAGCGTAGATCATTAGCTTGCATTCGCTCCAGTCGTTCGCGAAATCGGACAGCGTATTAGCTCGTGCGCGCAGGAGTCGCCACTCGCGCGTCGAGCGCGCTGAATCGGGGGAGTTATTGTGCAAAGCGGCAAAAATTTCATCCCAAACGGTGGCCTCACGCAGCCACGGAATTCTCTGTGCCAGGTCATGCCACCAGATTCCATATCGAGTCGCCGGGTTATCGACGCGCACTGGCCGAACTTCCGGCTCCATTTCCATCCACGACTCTTCATCTACGGAATCGTCCTTCTTGCTAAGTCCGAGGCTGCTGGGCACAACCGTGCGAATAAAGCGATTCGCGTTGTGTCGCGCGCGATCGATCCAACCGGTTTCACGCGGACCGAAGTTTTCCCATGTTCTTACCTGTGGGGTCATTTGCTGACGACGTGCCGTCTGCGGGCAGACGATCAGATCGATCGGGAGAGAGGCGAGATGCTGCTCGTTAGGCTCGCCCGCGTCGGCGCGCAGCCATTTGAACTGCGAATCGGAATGGAAGCCCTTCTCCTTCGGGAAAAAACCGCGGTCAACCGCAAGGACGAGCGTGTGTTTGGCGCGAGTGAGGGCGACGTAAAGCAATCGCTCCATTTCCTGGCGCGTAGCCATCTTCAGTTCGTCTTCAAATTCATCCGCATCGGTTTTGTCGAAAACGATCTGCGGCTGCTCGCTCTGGCCTGCCTGCAGAAGCATAGGATAACGCCTGCCTGCGGGCCAAACCTTGCGAGTGAGGAAAGGAAGAATCACTGCGTGCCATTCGGACCCTTTGGCTTTGTGCGCGGTGATGAGCTGAATCGCGTTCGTCGTTGAAGGGTTCGTCTCGCGAACTGCGCTGTGATTACTTCGCAGGTTGCGGGCGAAATCCGCCAGTGAAAGCCTGTTTGCTTCGGCGGCCGCGGCAGCGCTGAGCAATCGATCGAGGTCGGAGGTGAGCTCGGGAAATGTCTCAGCGGGCAAGGAACGCAGGCGCTCGCGCAAGTGCGTCCTCTTCGCGATTTCCTGCACGGCGCTAAAGAGTGGTTGTTGCGAGATCGCTAGGCGAAGACGCGCGAGGAGATTCAATGTCTCTGGAACTGGACCGCGCCCGCCGGTCCGCTCGGCGATTTGAAAACGTGTGCCGACGCCTTGTGCAAAACGCGCCAGCTCTTCATCGGAAAGGCCGAAGACTTCGCGTAAGACGCCGACGATCTCATAGCTTGCGTTGGGATCGACCATGATGGCGAGTAAAGCCGTGAGCCAGGCATAGGCTGGATTTTCCGCGCGCAGTTCCGATTCCGAATGAACCTCGGCAGGCAGACCAACGGCGAGCAATGCAGTGCGTAAGGAGCGTAGCCACGCCTTGCGCGGTGAGAGGATGGCGACTTCGCGCCAGGACGCGGCACGCAATTTCGAGAGCCCTTGATCGCGTAGCCATTCCGCTAACTCACGTGCTTCAAGGTTGGCCCGGAGCAATTCTCGACTTGTCAGGTCCACTTCACTCTTGAGATCTAACCGAATGATTTGCCCTGAAAGAATTTCTGGCCGCGCATTCAGCGGGACAAACTGCACTTGCCCGGCGGCGTTATTGAGAATGGCGGGAAAAGTTGCGTCGATGAAATCAAGCGGCGCCTGATCGAGACGAAAAGTGACCGAAAAGGTCAGCTCCTCAGCCGCGTCGTCAGCGATGAGCTGCTCGTGCAGCTCGCGATAGCGCGCGAGATCCGATGCCGTCCGGTAGATGGATTGCTGGAAATCGCCCACCATGCAAAAGCGGCCGGGTCGAGGAGGCGCCTGTCGTGTTTCGTGCCAGATGCCGGGCGCGTCTGTCGGCCGGGTGACCTCGAGGAGAACGAGAAATTGCTGCGGGTCAGTATCCTGCGCTTCATCGAGGATGACGCGATAATTGTTGTCGCGAATACGCCTAACGACGCCGGGCTGGCGCATCAATTCACCTGCGAGCGCGACTTGGTCGGCATATGTGACCATGCCGCGCTCGAAGCGGAACTCGCGATAAGCGCGCTGCACTTCCGCCGCGACGCACAGGGCCAAGGCATTGACCCACGCACGCAGCGGATGGAAGGCCTCGCGCCAAGGCCTAACGAATTCCCGCGCGTTGCAGGAACGAAGAGGCCAGGGCACAAACTCTGAAGTCTGACGCCAGCGTTCTTCCCAGCGGCGCAGATTCTCCAAATCTCTGCGAATCGTGTTTTTCGAGGACCCTTTCGCAACGACTTGGTAAAGCCTGGAGAAGTCAGTATCTGGGCAGGGCCAACCCGGAGGAACGGCATGGAAGTCCGTTTCGCACTTACGCGCCAACTCCATCAACTGTCGCGCTTGAACATGTCGGAGAAGGACTCGTCGATTCTCCTCGCCTAACGAGCGGCCAATGGTGGTGTACTGTTGCACGAACTGATTCCAGAGCTCGGCGTCATCTTTGATCAGCTCGAGGTTCGTTGGCAGTCCAAGGTGATGCCCGTGCGCGGCAAGTAACTTCATGCAGAAGCTGTGGATCGTGCCGAAGAAGGCGCGATTGAATGCTTCGATGACCTCGAGCGGAAGGTGAGCCTCGATAATTCGCTGGCGCGTGCGCTGCTGCATCTCATCGGCCGCGCGATTTGTGTAGGTAACGACGACTAGCTGCGGCAGGCTTTCCCATCCACTCGGGCTGCGGGCCAGCTCGAAGATGCGCTCGGTAATCGCGCGGGTTTTACCCGAGCCTGCCGAGGCGACGACGGAGAAGTTGCGATCCAATTCGCTCGCGAACCGATGACGCGCTTCCTGATCGGCTAGGTCAGTCAAACTCCGGCTCCTCTGTTTGAGTGACGAGAGCTGGATGGGTGAGTGCCCACTTTTCTCGAAGCAAATCGACATCGACCTGCAAGGTCGCCAGCGGATAGGTGCGGCCAAAGCCAAAGCTCTTGTGCACGACGCCGAGCATGCCGAAGATCCCCGTCTCCTGCATTTCGCGCAGAGCCTGCCAAAACTCCTTTTGCGCGATCGCATCCTGGAGCCCGAACTGCGGTTCCATGTCGCCGTTGACCGCGAGCAAGGTTAGGCGCGCATCCGCCGCCCCTAACGCATGTGCGGCCAGGGCGTAAAGGGCGAGCTGCACGCCTCGTCCGTCGACCAATTGCCTTAGAAACTTGTCCTGCGGCGTCTCGTTCTTCTTGTGTCCGCGAAGATCGAACGCGCGTTGCCCTCCCGTCTTGTAATCGACAATCCAAAGTTCGGGGAAGCCGCCGAGACCAGCGTCGTTTTTTTCTCCGCGTCCGAGAATCAGATCAATCCGTCCGCGCACACGCAAGGCGCGCTCGCTCTGAAGCGGAATGACTGTTGGCGAATTGAGCTTCCATTCTGCGGCAAACGCCGACCAATCCGAGAGAGCGGATAGTTTGCAGGCGATTGTGTCGGCAAGGTAAAGCGCATTACTCCAGCCTGAGGTCCACCAATCAGGAACCGACCGGTCGCGGGCCTGACAGAGCGATTGTATTTCGGCGCGGAAACGGCTTGCACTCGCCAGAATTCGACCGCGAATTTCGTCTGTATCACAAATGGGCACAAAACGGTTAGCGTCGGAAGCCCCCGTGCCTTCGGCCAACCAACGATGGACCCATTGCCCGGTCGCGCTCGCCCAGGCGTTGCCATCTTCTTCGTCGGCTTCCACGCCGAGAAAAATTTTCATCCAAATGATCGCGGGCCATCGAATGGCCTGCTCCCAATCGGTTACCGCCAAGGAAACTGATCGATCCGGCGGCGCGCGAAGCGCGAATTCGTATTCGCTCGCGGTTCGGAGCTGGCGACGCAAATCGTAGGCGTAACGCGTGCGCCCGACCTTGATCGAATCAATTTTTTCTGAATCGATTGGCGACCAATCGCCCAACCACTCACGCGTCTGCTTTTCGAGTGCATTGAGTACCGGTTGCGACAGGCCTTCGCCTCGCGCGGAAAAATACAAACGGGAAAATGGGTCGCTGGGGTTGGCAGTCCGACTGGGGAAAGTCTCGGAATACAGGTTTGCGGTGACCCCAATACCGTGCTGCGCGGTCTCCAGAAGATTGTTAAGCTGACGCCGGCGGATTTGGCGGCGCTCATTCGAGCCGAGGAGGAGGGTTTTGTTTGGACGCACGCTCCATTGACCTTCGCCATGACGGCTGCGTTTCACAGCTTGTCGATTAAGAACGCGATTACGCCGATTGAATTCGTCGATCTCCTGCTCCCGCACAAAACCAAGTTCCCCATCCAAAGCCGGCCACTCTTCCTCGTTTAGTCCGGCAAGGATGAGATGCGACCAGAGCTGACCTTCCGCCTCGGCATAAGGAAGGAGGTGCACCCGGCTGTAGGGATGCGCGCCCCATTCGTCGCGTTGCGGCGAGGGCGTTCCCAAAATTTCGCGCAGCCAGCGTAGATAAAGATGGCGCGAGAACGAGCCAGTCAATCGCGCCGCCCAACTGTGGCTCAGGCGATGGACTTCGCTCCAGTGCTCCTTCCAGCCAAGCTGCAAAAAAATCTTTTGCGTTTGCGAAAGGAATTCCAGCAACGTTCCCACCCGGGGAAGAAATTCGATCTTCCCCAAACCGGCGGCGAGTGCGGCTTGCTGTGGCGAATCGGCTTGGCGCGCTAAAGCTTCGCGCAGGATGTCGAGGTCATCGATCAGAACGGCGTTGTAAAGTTCACGCAGGCGGCGTTCGACTTCGCTTAGTGTGACCGTGCCGAAAAGCTTTGTGTTGCTCGCCCTCAAGAAACGTAAGAGCACTTTTAGTCGCGGGCTTTCTTGCAATTCTAGCCAGGCGCGCCACGCCTCACTATCGAAAGCGCTCGGCGCCGGATGGGCCAGGCCATCGTTGTGCGCGATGCGCGCTTTCTCGAACAGCCGCGCAACCGTGCGAGGGAGAGCTCCACGGCGGGGAAATAGAATTCCAACCCGCCCTGTCTGTGGTTCCTGAAGGAATTTCGCCGTTAAGGCAACGATTGCTCTCGCCTGTTCCGGTGTGTCCCGGCCGACGAGAAAGTGAATCGCGTCGCCGGAAATCTCGGTGCGTTTGGTGATTTCTTTCGTTGTTTCCGAAAGACGACTCAACCCTTCCACGGCTGAGGAATCTACGTCGTTGGCGGCTGGAATGATTCGCGCTTCACCAAAAACTTCTTCCCAGGTGCCAATCCAGGTCTCATCGAGGCCAGACGCCTCATCCCGCGGGTGGCTGAGAATTACAACTGAATCCGAAGAAGACCGCACCGCACCGTGCAGTAACGGCCAAAGACCCCAGTGTGCCCCATCGAACCCAAGAAGCATCAGCCGATGAAAAAGGGGAGGCGATTGGGGTCCAGTTGCCTCGACTTCCCGATCCGCCTCGTACACAAATCGAAAACCACAGTCGCGCGCCATCTTCTCAAAGCCGTGCGAGACTTCGCTCAGGGCTGGTTCGTGGATCTCTCCGATGGTCCAACCCGCAGCGTTGAGTTGATCAATCGTGCGGAGGAAATGATCGGGGTCGCGGGCGATCGATTTCGCAACCAGTTGCTCTGACACGTCGTGTGGCTCGCCTTCGCCCGACTGTTTGACTACGTCCTCGGCCGCGATGGCGAGCAGGAGACGCAGATGTTCGCGTAAGGGAACCTCTTTTCCGTCTCGCGAGAGATTTTCTCGCAGCTGGGCGGGGGAGAGAAATTTTAGGCCGAGAAATGATAGATTCGCTGCGAGCAATTTGTTCCGCAGGAGATAGGCCATGCTGCGAGATGGCGTAACGACTGCGCACGGTTCTGTCGCGAGCGGTAAACGGGCAACTTCCTGGAACCACGGCAACAGGACATTCTCCCATGAGTCGGAGAAGGATGCGCCGAGATGAAGTCTTACGTGCCTTGGATGATCTGACGACGAGGAAACGGTCGCTTTGGAAGGAAACGACGGGGCTTTTTCTTCCTGCACAGTTCAACACCATAACACAACCGCGGGAACCCATGGCGACGCCGGAATGTCGCGGAAAGAGGAGTGACTCAAAGGGGGAACGGACGGCGCCTTGAGGGTTCACACAGAGGTGCGCCGCCGCTCCCGGGGCAGGGCCGCGTGGCTCGTGGAGGAGAACGTTCCGAGAGAGAGCAATTTTTTAGGAGGTACAGCCGCTTTTACCGGTAGAGAGAAGTGGATTCTCTACAAGGTTCCTACGGAAAATTCGGAGCGAGGTTCTCGAAAACTTGGAATGCGACGACAATAAGATCGAGAAGGGCAAGCGCAATTTCAGGGGGATCCCACGCAGGGAGCGGTTAAATTATCCTCTATAGTTCGTCTTTCGCAGGTTCTTGAATGCCGGCCCGGCGCTCAATCAGCCTCTCAAATGGATTATAATTGCCGCCAGGCCGATTTAGCTCGTCCGGCTGCGCGGTCTCACCTTAGGGATAAGTACGCTGAGCCTCCCAATTATCGGACCGTCAGGATAGCGTTGTTACTGGTCGTCGACCCAGGACTATTGGTAACTGTGACGGCGAAGGCCGTGCCATTGTCTTCGTGGTTGTTGGCGGGCTCTGGTAAGTCGGATCGGTGGCGCCAGTTACAGTTGTATCTGCCGGCTGAACCGAAATCGAGGGAGGCAGGTTGGCGGTGAGCGTTGTGCTATTGCTTGTAACGTTTCCGCCAGCATTGCTGACAACGACCGCGACTCACTTCCGTTGTCGGCACCCGTCGCGGGTGGCGTCGCGTAGTTTACCGTCGTTGCTCCCGGAATATCGATACCATTCTTCGTCCATTGGTAGCTAAGAGAAGGAGAGCCGACGGCCGTAACCGCAAACCGAGCGCTAGTACCCACGTCAACTCTTCGGGCAACCGGCTGATGAATGATGATTGGCGCCAGCGGCGTCGGAGTAGGAGTTGCCGTTAGAGTAGGTGTTGGAGTGGGAGTCGGAGTATCAGTTGGCGTTGGGGTGGGAATCGGGGTTTCGGTTGGGGTTGGCGTTGGAGTGGGCGTGGGTGTCGGCGGTGGCGTTTCATCGTTGACCTTATAGGCAATACGGACGACTCCGAATTGAGCCATTGTAACTCTCCGGCAACGCCAATATTATTGCCGCCGAGCATACTCTTGCCTGTGTGGTCAGGATCCCCGTCCGGATCACGCTGACTACGGCAATCCAGGAGGAAGAAGTCTGCCTGTGCGTAACTAAACTTCTGCCAAATCCCCGGACTTACAGACGGTAAGGGTAAGTGGGAGTATACTCCGTGTAAGCTTGCTGCGTTATGTCCCAATTCGGATAAGTCTTATCGCAGTTATTCGGACCGGAATCATGATCGCCCCACTAATGGGCGATGCCCGTGTGTTGGAGGATCAACCGCACGAAACCGCTCATAAATGGGGTGCCTGGATCATAGAGCTGCCGGAACATATTCCGCTTGTCCTCGAGGGTCCTGGGTCCGCGATGGTCGAAATCTCCACCCAATGAAAGCGAAGGCGGGTTGTTCGGCCCGACGCATTTGCAAAAGTCTCTACAGTCGCATCCATCTTGCCCACGCTGACAAAATCACTTAGAACGATGAATTGAAAGTCCCGCGAGGTGCGGGCTGGCGCGAAGGTGGTGAAGAACGGAGTAGGTCGTTTCTGCCGTCAGCCCGCTTAGTGGAATTTTCGCGGTGTGATCGCTCGTACTGCTCGTGGTAATCGGACTGGTGGAGTGCACCGCCCAACCCTGGGTCAGTGAATACTGAAGGATAACAGCCGCGGACTAGTTTGTGCGCACAAAAACCTTTGCTTGCGAATCGGTCACCCGCCGCCGACCGGGCCATGAGTGACGGTTGGGCTCGGGCCAGCCTTAGCCAAAAGGACTGGAACCGAGAACGAAGCGATAATACATCTCGATAGTATTTTCATGGGGCACGAAGCCGCAGACGTCGCCAGGGCGGAGCGCACGTTGCTTGTGGCGATTATCAAACCGCCTGCATTCTGTCCAGAATATTCTCTCCCGGCCGGTTCGGCGCGACCGGTCTGGCATTTGCTTTCGCAGCGATAAGACTTCTTCATCTTGGGTTGTGATGCCGCACATTCCGCTTGCCGTCCCTGCTTGTCCGTGGTTTCCCTTGCTCGTCCCGCTTTGAAAAGCAGTTATGTTGCCTGGCGACGAGATTCTTATCCAAGAGCTGGAACTTCTCGGCTCGGTCGGCGTGACCGAGGAAGAACGGTGCCGGCCGCAGCGTCTGGTTGTTTCGCTGGTTCTGCGGCCGCCGAACCATTTCGGCGAAGTGAGGGAGGATCTCTCGCGCACGATTGATTACGCGGCCGTTTGCGCGGAACTGCGACGCTTCGTTGGCGACCGCCGCGACAGCCTTATCGAAGCGCTCGCGCACGAAATGGCGGAGCACGTTCTGCGCAGTTTCGACGTTTCATGCGTCGAGCTGGAGCTTCGCAAATTTATCCTTCCCGAAACGCGCTACGTCGCGGTGCGGGTCCGTCGCGAGCGACGGGCTTCTCGCTAGCGATTGGCTTTTCCGAAAGCCATCCATACCTTCCCCGCGTGCAAGAGAGCAATTTGGTGCGCGACGGCGAGGGTTGGGAAACCCTCGGCAGCGAAGTGCATTTCAGAACGCCGCATCTTCAGGTGGCGATCGACGAGGTGCGCACCCCGGCGCAACCCGGCGGCCGCAAATGGGCAGTCGTCCATCGCAAACCGGCCGTTGTGATCGCACCGGTGACAAGTGAGGGAAAATTTGTCCTTATCCGGGAGGAACGAATTCCGATCCGGGCCGCCATCTGGTCGATGCCTGCCGGTCAGATCGATGAATCGCTTGAACCCGATGACGATAAAGTTCGCGAGGCCGCGCGGCGGGAGTTATTGGAAGAAACCGGCTACGAGTTGGCGCCGCCTGCAGAGCTAGTCTCGTTAGGCTATTTCTTCTCGTCCCCCGGCATGACCGACGAACATTGCTACCTTTTTCTTGCCCGGCCGGTTCGGAAAACTCAAAGCGGCGCGCAACACGACGAGACCGAAGCGATCGTCGACTGTCGCGAATTCAGTGCCGACATCGTACGCGAAATGATCGCCGAGGGTCAAATTCGTGACTCTAACAGCCTCAGTATTTGGGCGCGCCTGATCGCGACCGGCGAAATTCTTCCCTGAAAAGACGATGAAGCTACGCGACATCTTCTCCTTTCGCGATCCGCCAGAAAGCGCAACCTCTAAACCCTTTCTCGAACACCTCGAGGACCTGCGCTGGACGATCGTGAAGATGGCTATCACGCTTGTGATCGCGATGGTACTTTGCTTCGGCTTTCGTCAGCGTCTGGTCATGATTCTGCAGCGGCCCTTGAACGAAGTAGGCGGCCAGGTTGGCACCTTACGCGCCCTTGGCATTACAGACTCAATCACCATCTCCTTTCATCTCGCCTTTTACGCCGGGATAGTTATCTCCTTTCCTTTGCTGCTTTACTTTCTCGCCCAATTCGTCCTGCCCGCCCTCACAGCAGTGGAGAAGCGCTTTCTATTTCCTGCCATCGGGGTCAGCTTTGGCCTTTTTCTGATCGGAGTGACCTGCTGCTACCTTTGGCTCCTGCCTAAGACCATCCTATTCTTCTTTCACGACACGCAGTCGCTCGGCTGGATTCCCAACTGGACAGTCGAACAATACTATTCCTTTGTGACCAGATTCGTTCTCGGCTTTGGACTGGCCTTTGAGTTACCAGTCGTGGTCCTGGCGCTCGTTAGATTTGGACTCGTTACCTACCAGTTCATGGCTCGGACACGGCCTTATGCCGTCGTTCTCATCTTTATCCTTGCCACCATCATTTCACCCACGCCCGATATTTTGACTCTTGCCGCGATGAGCCTGCCCATGTGTCTCCTTTACGAGAGCTGCATCTGGATCGCCTGGTTTATGCAACGCAAAGTCGCCCGGGACGAGGCATCCTAACGAGTGGAAACAGTCGCGGCCTACGAGCTATTGTTTCGCCTTTTTGCGTTCCTGCTTGGCGTCGCCGTTGGGTCATTTCTCAATGTTTGTATCTATCGTTTGCCGCATGGACTTTCTGTCAATCAGCCGCGGCGTTCTTTTTGTCCTTCCTGCAAAGAACCGATCCCGTGGCGGCAGAATCTTCCGCTCCTTAGCTGGCTCTGGCTTCGAGGGAAATGCGCGAATTGCGGGAGCCGCATCAGCTTTCGCTACTTCGCGGTCGAGTTCATTTCTGGTCTCTTCTTCCTTATAATCTGGATGGCCTTTCCCTGGCCAACCGCTATCGCTTATTGGATCTT
Organism: uncultured Verrucomicrobiae bacterium; assembly: GCA_963786175.1. Classification (GTDB taxonomy): domain Bacteria; phylum Verrucomicrobiota; class Verrucomicrobiia; order Chthoniobacterales; family UBA10450; genus JAICXG01. Next base: position 416,385 of record CAWAYD010000009.1, read on the forward strand.
CGTTAGTCTCCTCATTGCCGCGACCTTTATCGACTTTGAGCACTTTATTATCCCGGACGAAATCACTATCGGCGGAACGGTCAGCGGTGTCCTGGCCAGCGTTCTTATCCCTGCGCTAATGGATGAAACCTCCGCGTGGCGCGCGTTTTTCTGGTCGCTCGGGAGTGCCGTCCTTGGCTATCTCCTTCTCTGGCTTGTTTTGGAAGGCGGAAAAAAAATCTTTGGGAAAAAGCGAGTTTGCCTCAAAGAGCCGACACCCTTTAGCTGGGTGCGTCAGGGCGACGACGCCGATTTTGTCGTTGGCGACGAACGTTCCCTCTGGAGCGAATATTTCGCGCGCGAGAGCGACCTCATGCTCATGCGTTGCAGCGAGGCGCAGGTGGATGATCGAACCTTCTCGCCTTGCATCCTGCAACTGCATTACAACATGCTTACCATCGAGCAGGAAACCTTTCGGCTCGATGAACTCGAACGCCTTTCGGGCCTGGTGGAAGAGATGCAGATCCCGCGCGAAGCCATGGGCCGCGGCGACCTGAAATTTATCGCCGCGATTGGCGCCTTCCTCGGCTGGCGCGGAGTTCTCTGCAGCATCTTTGCCGGTTCTCTCATCGGCTCAGTCGTTGGCCTAACGAGCCTACTCTTCAAACGGCACGCCTGGTCGGCGAAAATTCCCTTCGGCCCATACCTGGCTCTCGGCGCGCTCACCTGGATGTTCTTTGGCAGCAGCCTCGTCAATTGGTACCTTGATTTACTGACTCCTTAGGGAAGGAAGTTCGAGTTACAAGGTTTCCTTTGCTTTGGGCAGCGAAGAAGTTTTATGCCGCAATTAGCCCGGAGCAGCATCGGTTAGGTGTGCCGAAAGACAGAGATATTCTCTTTTGCATTCATTGTCATACCCCGACAGATGGCGAAAAGTGATAAATGAAAATCAAGAGAAACGGTTCACAACCATCCGTTAAAGGGTCCCCGGAATGGTTCACCGGTTCAGTGCGAATCGATCCGCTTTTCGAAGAGTCAGAGCGTGCGCGGGGCGCCAGTGTCACCTTTGAACCAGGCGCCCGCACCGCCTGGCACACACATCCGCTGGGTCAGACCTTAATTGTGACTACAGGCTGCGGATGGGTGCAGCGGGATGGCGGCACGATTGAAGAGGTCGGCCCTGGCGATGTTATCTGGTTTCCGCCGAACGAAAGACACTGGCATGGTGCTGCACCGAAAACTGCAATGACTCACATTGCAATTCAGGAGGCACTGGACGGCAAGGTCGTCGACTGGATGGAAAAAGTGAGCGACGAGCAATATCGCAGGTGAGCTGAGAAAGGAAACCGCGTGGGACTGGTAACTCAAGCTCCGACTTAAGATACTCAGTCTGCCAAGCAATCAGTCGAGCTTGTAGATCTCGACAAGGGCGGTTCCACGATCTTTGTCGTCGACCGGCGAAAGGACAACGGTGTAGGCGCCTCTTGGCACGTTGATCAGCATCGCCGATTCCAGAGGGTTTTCGGGGGCAAGGCCTGTCGCCCCTATTTCGGTCGACTGGGTATCGCTCCAATTATCGTTGCTAGCCAAGAGGTTGCCGTCGCCGTCGAAGAGATCGATGCGGGGATTGCTCAGGCTTACCAGGCCAAAGTCGGCCAGAGAGGGGCCGAGGCCTCGAATGAGAACGGTAACGTCGCTCCCGTTGCCAACGATGAAGCCGGCAATCATGGGGTCGGATGTCCCGTGAACTGCGCCGCGCGTGCTGATGTTGTCGAGCGCTTCCGCAATGATAGGACTTAGATCGTAAAGTTCGATGAGAGCCGTCCCATTACTGGGAGCGGTGCCGATGTCGAGCTTGTTGCCCTGAACGATCGCCGAGTAGACGCCCGGCTCCAGAGTCATGACAATTGCCGACTCTAAGGGGTTGGTCGGAGCCAGACCCGTAGCGGCGATGTCGTCTTCTTGCGTGTCCATCCAGTTATCGTTCGAAATGATGAGCGCTCCAGACGCGTCATGCAGTTCGAGAGTCGGATCCGCCAGTGGAACCAAACCGAAGTTAGCCAACGATGGGCCGAGACCGCGGATGAGAATTTTTCTCGATTTCGTTCCCCCAATAATGAAGCCACCGATGAGGGAAGTGACATCGGTGCCAAGCGCAGCCGGTGGGATATCAACGCGGGTCGATAGGTTAAGAAGGAAAGCCGCGGGCGCGGGAGTCGAGGGCAGGGTCGCGAGCAGCATGGAGAAGAGAGCGATGGATTTTCTCATGACATTACGCCGTGCGGCCGAGCGTTTCTTCGGTCAAGGGCTAAAATTATTGCGCGCGGTTTCATGCAGGGCGCGTGAGGTAAGTCAGAAACAGAGAGCCAGTCTTGTGCAAGTCAGCTCGCAGCCTGCACTTTCACTAGAGATTCCCTGGCAGCTTCAGTTGACACGCTGCCCTCTCCAATCCATTCAGGCCGCAGTGTCGATGAAGATCGCACAGGCTTTTGTTCTCGGCGCTGGTCTTGGCACACGGCTGCGGCCGTTGACCGATGATCTTCCCAAGCCACTGGTCCCGATTTTCAACAAGCCCCTTATTACCTTCGCGCTCGATCATCTGATTGCCGCGGGCGTAGAGTCGTTTGTCGTCAACACGCATCACCTCCGAGAGCGTTTTGCGGATTCTTTAGGACAGGGACGTTATCGAGGATATCCACTCACCCTCGTCCACGAGCAACGCCTCCTTGAGACCGGAGGCGGAATCAAAAATGCCGAACGCTTCCTCGACGCGAGACAAACCTTCTTCGTTTACAGTGGCGATATCCTGACCGATCTCCCGCTCGCTCCGCTCATCGAAGAACATTTCAGGAAAGAGAACGACGTTACCCTTGCCCTCCGCTCCACCGGCGTGGCGCGCAACGTGGCTTTTCAGGACGGACGAGTAGTCGATCTCGGTCAGCGGCGCGGTCTGACCGGTAATTACGATTATGCCAACATCTCGCTTTGGAACCGAACGGCTTTTCAGCGCTTTTCGTTAGGCGAGAAAATTTCCTTCGTGCCGGTGCTGGCCGATTGGATCGGAAAGGGTGGACGCATCGGCGGCGTGGTGATCGAAGAGGGGCAATGGTTCAATCTCACTTCGCCTGACGACTACCTGCGCCTCCATCAAACCATTGCCGTGCAGCCCTGGCGGCCCGCTTACCTCGTCGAGTCCGATTGGCCGCAGCGTATTTCTCCGCAGGCGCAACTGGCGGCGAACGCACAGATCAAAGGCTGGTCGGCCGTCGGTTCTCAGGTGCGCGTAGGAAGCGACGCAGTGGTCGAGGATTCGATCATTTGGGATGGCGCGCAAATTGCCTCTTGCACCCGCCTGAAACGCTGTATCGTCCGCACCCATCGCCTCGCCGAAGGAGCGCCGACCAACACCATCATCTAGATGATTATAGCCGAAACACTGCTGCACCAGACGCGGTTGCACTTTCCGCGTTTTGATCAGGCGGAGGTAAGAATCTCTCCCATCGAAAAAGGCGGTTCGGGACGCAAGTTTTACCGTATCCAATTTTCGCCCGGGCAGACGGTCGTTCTGATTAAGTATACGCGGGAACGAGCTGAGAATCAGCGCTACGTCGAGATCGCCGAGTTTCTCACCGCGCATGAGGTGCGCGCGCCCAAGATTTACTTTCACGATCCGGAGGAAGGTCTGATCTGGATCGAAGACTTGGGCGAGCGCGACCTTTGGAGTCATCGCGAGGAAAGCTGGCCGGAACGGCGCATCCTTTATCAATCGGCGCTGGAGGATGTCGTGAAGCTGCATCGGATTCCCGCAGGGGAGTTCGCCAGCATCGCGCCGCATTTGCCGACGCATTTTGATGCGGCGGTTTATCGTTGGGAGCAGAATTACTTTCTCGAGCATTGCCTTGGACGGCATTTTGGCGTGGGTGGAAAAACGCTTGCGGAAATTTCGCGGCTGCCGCGGCTGAAGGAAATCGCCGAGCATCTGGGAAATCTTCCTCGCGTCCTGGTGCATCGGGATTTGCAGTCGCAAAACATCATCATCCGCAGGCAACTGGCTTACCTGATTGATTTTCAGGGAATGCGACCCGGCCTGGCGGAGTACGATCTAGCCTCGCTCCTTTACGATCCCTATGTTTACCTAACGACTAACGAACGCATGGAACTGATCGAATTTTACCGCGCGGAAGCAGAGATCGACGATGCGGCGTTTGCGGAAAGGTTTCGCCTCTGTGCGATGCAACGCCTCATGCAGGCGCTGGGGGCCTACGGCTTTCTTGGAATCTCGAAAGGCATTGAAGGATTTCTCCACCACATACCGGCGGCCATGAAATCGTTAGGCGAAGTTATGCGCGAGATTGATGGGCTCGAGCCTCTCGCCAACCTTCTTGCAACGCAGTAGCCCTTCAAAATAGTCCATTGTCGGCACTCCCCGCCGGATTCTTCTTTGCCTCCACTACGGTCGGACGAACGGATTAGAGCGGCGTTCGGCGCCAATGGTCGTGCTCGGACCGTGACCCGGCAGGACAGTGACATTCTCGCCTAACGAATATAGTTTCTCTCGAATCCCCGAGAAGAGCAGCTCGCCGTCGCCGCCTGGCAAATCCCAGCGTCCCACGCCACCGGCGAAGAGGACGTCGCCTCCGACGAGCAATTCGTTTTGGCGCGAAAAAAAGCAGAGGCTACCCGGACAATGTCCCGGTACTTCGAGAATCTCGAAATCCAGGCCGAGGAAGTCACGCGACGGTGTCGCCTCGATCAGCAGGTCGGGCTGCGCTGGCTCGATCTCGAATTGAAATCCAAACTCACGAAAAAAGTCACTCTCCGAAATCATCGGCGCGCATTCCTTATGCACGCCAATGGGACAACCAAAATGCCGCTTGATCCGGGCGACATCCTGGATGTGATCGACGTGGCCATGGGTGAGAAGGAGGAGTCGAAGTTCGATCTTCTGCTCAACGAGCCAGTCGCAGGCTCCATCGGGCGCGTCGAAAAGCATCCAGCCTTCCGGCGCCTGCAAGGCATAACAATTCGTCTCAAAAATGCCGCCAGTGAAGCTTCGATATGCGATCATCTTCTGTCCCTCTTTTCCTGCTCCTAAGCTGGCTCCTTTTCTTCTGCCACTGGTTTTGAGGTTCGATTAGGAGTGAGAGCAACCCGAAAAAAGGAGTTTGGAGACCGGAATTTGCAACTTTCAGCCGCCGCAGCACGCAAATCTAATTTTGAATCTTCGGGCGCGAGCGCTGTCTCATTGTTTCAATTCCGCCGTTTCTCAGCTCGAGCCCTCACCTTGCTTTAGAATCGAATTCTGCGAGCTTTTTTGTCCGCTTTTATGAACACATTTCTTCGCCGATCTGTTGCGCTGCTGCCAGGTTTGATGGTCGTCGCGCTCGCCGCGCAACCGGTCCTCGCCAAGTCCGATGACGAGCAGATCGCGCTCTCTGTCGGTCGCCTTCTTGAGGAAGGGCATTACACCCATCATCCGCTTGACGATGAAATCTCGAAAAAGCTTCTTACTGGTTACCTCGAGACGCTGGATTTCAGCCACCTCTTCTTTACCCAGAAGGACATCGATGCTTTTACCGCCAAATACGGCACCACGCTGGATAACGCCATCCTCAATGGCGATCTCAAACCGGCCCATGAAATTTTCGACGTCTTCCAGAAGCGCGTCGAAGACCGGGTGAAGAAAATCAAAGAACTGGTTAAGCAGCCGATGGATTTCAAAACCAATGACACCGTTCTGCTTAGCCGCCAGAAAGCGCCTTGGCCAAAGGACGATGCCGAAGCCGATGAACTCTGGCGCAAGCGAATCGAAAACGAGCTGCTCCAGGAAAAACTGGCTGAGCATCCCATCGAGCCGGGGCCGAAGCTGGTCGAACGCCGTTACGACCGCATGTTGCGTAGCGTCCACGAAGAAGACAGCGACGAGCAGGTAAAGCTTTTTCTTGATGCGCTCGCCCAGGCGTACGATCCGCACTCGGAATATCTCAGCGCAGCTGATCTCAAGAATTTCAGCATCAACATGGGACTCTCGCTTGTTGGCATCGGCGCCATGCTCCGGAGCGAAGACGGCTATGCGAAAATCGAGAGCCTTGTCGCCGGTGGCCCGGCGCAAACCAGCGGGCGGGTGAAAGTGGGCGACCGAATCACCGCCGTCGCTCAAGGTTTGAAGGAATTTGTCGACGTGCGCGACATGCGCCTGGACAAGGTGGTGGAGAAGATTCGCGGCAAGAAGGGTACGAAGGTCCGTCTCCTTATCATCCCTGCCAACGCAACGGACCCTGCCGAGCGCAAAACAGTCGAGCTCGTGCGCGATGAAATTAAGCTCAAAGATCAGGAAGCTCGCGCGGACATCATCATCAAGAAAAACCACGACGGCGAGCCGGTGAAGCTCGGTTGGCTCACCCTCCCGTCGTTTTATGCCGACATGGATTCGCACAAGAAGAGCACGACCAAGGATGTGCTCGCGCTTCTCCATCGGTTAAAGAAGGAAAAGATCGCCGGTCTCGTGATTGACCTGCGGCGCAACGGCGGCGGCTCCCTCGAAGAAGCCATCTCGCTCACCGGGCTATTCATTAAGTCGGGTCCGATTGTTCAGACGAAAGGCGCCAATGAGCGCGTGATCATCTCGAACGATCCCGATTCGGGGATCGCTTACGACGGACCGCTCGTTGTCCTAACGAGCCGACAAAGCGCCTCCGCCAGTGAAATTTTCACCGGCGCGCTGCAGGATTATGGGCGGGCGGTGATCGTGGGCGATCAGAGCACGTTCGGCAAAGGCACGGTGCAAACCATTCTGGAGATCGGCCGCTTTACGTCGCTCCTAGGTACGCGCAATCAGGAAGATGGCGCCCTCAAGCTTACCATCCAGAAATTTTACCGCGTGGCTGGCGGATCGACTCAGCTGCACGGCGTTACCTCCGATATTGTTTTGCCGACTTTGACCGATTTACCGGAGTTTGGCGAAAGCGGGCTTAAAAACGCCTTGCCGTACGACGAGGTCCCGCAGGCCAAATACGCGAAGTGGTCTGATTCTCATTCGCTCTTTATCGATGAGCTAAAACGTCGTTCCGCCATGCGCGTGGCGGCCGATCCAGAGTTCCATTACGTCACGGACGACATGGCGCGCCTGCGGAAGAAACTGGACGACAATCGCATCTCGTTGAACGAAGACGTGCGCCGCCATGAAGTCGACGACCAGAAGCTGCGCAAGGAGACACGCTCCAAAGAACGGTTGGCCCGCAATGAGGAAGAGCCAAGCATTTATCGACTCACCTTGGAAAACATTGACGCTCCGAAGCTCGAGTTAGTCATGTATCCAGGGAAAGTCGCCGAGGCAAAGAGCAAAGGCGCCGCGAAGATCGCTCCCGAAGCTGCGCCAGATACCGATGACGATCAGACTGATCCAGATCTGGACACCGGCGACGACACCAAACCGGCGGCGATCGATCCCGAACGGGACGAGACGCTCAATATCCTGAGCGATCTCGCGCAGCTTAGCGCCGGGCCAAAGACCGCCAGCAACGCGCAAAATACACATTAGCGTTTGGCGGACTCGTTCCCTTGCGGGTGGCTAATTACCCGTTGACGCTCCGAGCCACGAAAGCGTACCGTCGATTTATGCTTTCTGCGATCGGCCGGGCGATGACGATTGGCGCGCTCTGCTTTTCGTTAGGTTTGCATTGGCTTGCGCTGCAATCGGTCGCCTGGACCACAATGCTGGTGAGCAACGCCCGGCACGTCCATTTGACTGAAGCCGTCGCCAAAACATTCGATGGCGCCCATCCCTGCGACCTTTGCAAGGTCGTCGCCGAAGGGAAAAAGTCGGAGAAAAAATCACAGATTTTGCCAGCCATCTCCAAGATGGACCTGATCTGCACGACGCGGATCTTCCGTTTTCTGCCCCCCTGGGTGTCTTATAGTTATGACTCCGCAAAGGTTGTTCTCCCGCAACACTATTACTCGCCCCCCGCGCCACCTCCGCGCGTCTCCTTCCTGGTTAGCTAATCCCCGTTAGCCCGCGGTTACGCCGGTAAGTGCCGGGCACAATCGCCGCCGGTCACCAAACTGGGTTCGTTAGGCAAGTTCTGTCAACGAACCCGCTAGAAGGAGAAATTATTTTGCGCAAGATCACTTTCTTTTATTCGTTAGGCATTCTTGGCCTGACCATTTGCTCGCAGGCAACCGCCTGCGACCTGTGCGGCTGTTATACGCCGCAACTGGAAACGCTGGCCAATCCTGAATTGGCCTGGACCGACCGTTTTTATGGAGCGGTTGCCGAGCAGTTCACCCATTTCGGCACCCTGCAATTCGAAGGAAATGAGGTGCCAAACCCGACTGATCAGTACCTGGATAGTTCAATCACCCAATTGGTCGGCGGTTACACGTTTAACAGCCGCTTCGCGCTCCAAGTCAACATCCCTTGGATCTATCGTTCCTTTCAACGGCCCGAAGGTTTCACCATCGATCGCGGGACAGAGTCGGGCCTAGGTGACATCTCGCTCCTCGGGAAGTTTGTTCTCTTTCAGACTCACTCGCCCGGCAAACGGATCGTTGATTTCAGTGATCCGAAGTCGCCGCGAATCGAGGAACACGAACCCGATTTCACCTTCTCCGTTGACTTGATTGGCGGAGTAAAATTCCCAACCGGTGCTACCAGCCGCTTGAAGGAAGAGTTTCACGAAGTGGAAGTCGAAGGAGCGCCGGAAAGCGGCATCCATGGCCACGATCTCACCTTGGGCACCGGCTCTTACGATGGGATTTTCGGCGGGCAGGCTTCGCTCCGTTACAAGAACTTTTTCTTCGGGCAGGACCTGCAGTTCACCCTGCGCGGCGACGGTGCGCATCAATATCATTTCGCGAACGACCTCACGTGGAGCGGCGGCCCCGGCTATTACTTTTTGCGCAATGCGAAGGCGATTGTCGGTCTGCAGGGAATTGTCTCCGGTGAATACAAGGATGTTGACCGCTTCCGCGGCGATCCAGCGGTAGACACGGGGATCACTTCCGTCTTTGCCGGTCCGCGGATTTTGGTCTCGTTAGGCAAAGTCAGTGCAGAAATCGAGGGCGACTTTCCGCTCGCGATCGAGAATACCTCTCTGCAAGCCGTCCCGGATTACCGCATAAGCGGCGCGATCTCGATCAGGTTCTGAGCCATTCTGAATCGAGGGCTGGATGGCTCAACGAGCTCGCAGAGCGGAAAAACCTCCACGGTCGCGCGAGATTCGTTAGCTTAGCGAGCCAATGAACTGGTTGTGGATGAGCTTGTATCATGCGCTCGCGATGGCTTGGGCGACATTTTGGGCGCTTGTCCTTGGCTTCAGCATTTCTGCGGCGCTCCAGGTTTTCGTGAGCAAGGAGCAAATGAGTCGCGCCTTTGGCAGGACGACAATGAAATCGGTCGCGCTCGCCACCGGGCTGGGTGCGGCCAGCAGCTCCTGCTCTTACGCCGCGGCCGCCGCCGGCCGGAGCGCGATAAGCCAGGGCGCAGCCCTCGTCCCGGCGCTCGCTTTTATGTTCGCTTCCACCAATCTCGTGATCGAGCTCGGGATCGTTCTCTGGATTCTGATGGGCTGGCAATTTGTCCTGGCAGAATTTGCCGGCGCACTCGTGCTCATCGTGCTTGTCGCCTTGTTCGTTAGGCTTTTGCTGCCGCAAAGCGTGCGTGAGGATATGCGTCGCCACGCCGAAGCAAAAAACGGCGACGACGATTACTGTCACCACCACGGCAACGGCCACGAGCATCACCACGGTCGTGAACTCGCGACCGAGACGGCAGCCCGCGGTCAGTGGACTGCGATGGCGAATGCGTTCGTCATGGATTGGATGATGCTCTGGAAGGAAGTTCTCGGCGGCTTCATCATCGCCGGTTTTATCGCCACGCTTGTCCCACCGGCGTGGTGGAGAACGCTTTTCCTGGAAGTCGGTCCGCCCGCCCTGCGGCTGATTGAGAATGCGCTTGTTGGTCCGATCATCGCCATTCTCTCCTTTGTTTGCTCGGTGGGAAACATCCCGCTGGCCAGTCATCTTTGGTCGAACGGGATCAGCTTTGGCGGTGTAGTCGCTTTCATCTATGGCGACCTGCTCGTGGTTCCCCTCATCCTCATCTATGTGAAATATTACGGAGCGCGGGCGGCGGCATGGATCACAGGAATTTTCTACCTAACGATGGTGCTGTCCGGCATTATCATCGATCTCCTCTTTAGCGCTCTCGGCATCGTGCCGACTGGCGCGCGGCCACCGAGCGCCGTTGAGCATTCCATGATCCGTTGGAATTACACGAGTTGGCTCGACCTTATTGCGCTCGGAATCTTTGTGGCTCTCTTCTTTCTCCATCTGCGAGGAAACAAGCGCGCCTGACGAGACTGCTACAACTGCGAGCGAAATGGCAGCATCAGTTCTTCGGTGATGCGTTCCCAAAGAGAGCGATTTCGAAACTGCTGCAAGGTGTATTCCTTCGATCGCCGAAGATCCTTCTCGAACATCTCCTCCATCCTGTGTCCGAACTCACGGTCGTAAATCGCCAGGTCCAATTCTTCGTTAATTTCCGACGAACGTGGATCGAGATTGGACGAGCCAAGAAGTGAGAACATCCCGTCAATTACCATCGCCTTGGTATGAATCATCGTCGGCTGATATTCGAAAATCCGGACCCCGCCTTCAAGTAAATGACCATAGGCGGCTCGACCCGCGCTTTTCGTTAGGGGCTGATCATTGTGCTCACCCGGCACAATCAGGCGCACGTCGACACGACGCTGCACTGCCTGAACGAGCAGGTCGACCTGGTCCTGGGTTGGCGTGCAGTAAGCGTTCGTGATCCAGATTCGTTGCTCCGCCGCCGCAAACGATACGGCCTGAGTCAGCGGCACCGGTGCCATGGAAAACGAGTGCGAAGCGATAGTCTGGGCGTGAATGTCGCCCACTGGACCGAGCGCGGGGAATTGGTCCGCGCCGCTCAGCGTTTCACCATAGGTCTTGATCCAATGGTCCTCGAAGGCGTTCTGCAATAGACTAACGAGCGGTCCTTCCACTAGCATCTGCACGTCACGCCAATGCTCCGGATCCTGCGCGTGACCCGACCATTCTTCGGCGAACCCGACGGCGCCGGTAAACGCCAGACGGCCATCAATCACCATCACACGGCGATGGGAACGCCGGTTGGTTCGATCGATTCGCCACGAGAGCAATGGATGGTAATAGGCGAACTTGCAGCCGGCCTGCCGCAACATCTTGACATCGGAGTTGTCGAGCTTCCAACCCGAACCGAGCCCATCAAGCAGCACACGCACCTGCACCCCGGCATGCGCGCGTTCGATCAGTGCGTCGCGAAAAGCTCGACCGACCGCATCGGAGTAGATGATGTAAGCTTCAAAGTTGATTGTCTTCTTCGCGCCGCGGATCGCAGCGAGCATGGCGGGAAAATATTCGTCGCCGTCTTGCAGCAGCTCGATCTTGTTTCCCGCCAACGGCACCGGCGCCGAGAGCGCGAGGGCAGAACCGAAGAACTCCGGATCGCTCACGCCAAAGGTGTGCTGAAGATGATATTCGAGGACGTGGCGTCGGATGAAAAAGATGCAAAAGACCGCCACAATCCCGAGGACGGCGAGCGCGAGCGCGACTACCTCCATGATCTCGAGTTCCCAATGGTGCAGCTTGATCGTTTTGCGCGCGTTCGCGGATCGTGGTCGCCTTGCCATGTCGGCAGGAGATTTGGAGGGAAGCTGGCGCGAGTCAATCCTCGAGGAAAACTTCTAAAATTTGCGCAAAGGCACAGGCGAGGTTTCTTTCTCTCCCGCTCCGGTCGCGGGGCGCTTCCTTATGCCATCGAAGGTTAAACCGTCGCCTGACAAGAACCCCGATAATATTGTCGCGATGCCTTCGCCTAACGAGACCTGCGGACAGCGCGATTTTTCTGACCCGAAGAATTTCATCAACCGCGAACTGAGTTGGATCGAATTCAACCGGCGCGTTTTTGAAGAAGCGCAGGATCCGAATCAGCCACTCCTGGAGCGACTGAAGTTTCTCGGGATCGTCAGCTCCAATCTCGATGAGTTTTTCGAGATCCGCGTGGCGGGCATCAAGCAGCAGATTGCAAGCGAGACAAGCGATGTCGGGCCCGATGGGATGAGCCCAACGGCGACCTTCGAAGCAATCGAGCGGCGTGTGCACGAAATGGTCGCGCAGCAATACGCCCTTTGGAATCAGGAGATCGAACCGCTCCTGCGGCAAAACAAAATTTTCATTCATGATCTCAACGAGTTGAGTGCCAAGCGCGCGGCCTGGGCGCGCCGATATTTTCAGCAGGAAGTTTTTCCGATGCTCACTCCCCTGGCGGTGGACGCGAGCCATCCGTTTCCCCAGCTTCTGAACAAGAGCCATAACCTGCTCGTTAGGGCGCGAGCCAGGAAAGACGACGAACCGATGCACGCCATTGTACAAGTCCCGCGCGCCGTCTCCCGTCTCATCCTGATGCCGCGCGGCGAGAAGGGCGACGAGAGCTGGAACTACGTTTACCTCGCCTCACTCATCAAACACCACGTGGCCGATCTGTTTCCTGGCCTCATTCTCGACGGGGTGCACGCTTTTCGCGTCACGCGCAACAGCGACCTCTACGTGGACGAGGAAGAGGCCGACAATCTCCTTCGCAGTATTGAACAGGAACTGCGGCGCTCGAGCCGCGGCAACGCCGTGCGTTTGGAAGTGGAAGCCGATTGCCCGGACGACTTCTCGAATTTGCTTCTTGAATTCTTTCAGCTCACGGAAGCCGATCTTTACAAGCTCGATGGTCCCTTCTCCATGACCCACCTTGCGCCGCTGGTGGCGAACGACGCTTTCGCGCATTTAAAGGATCGCGTCTTCCAACCCGCTCGCGATGCGGCGTTACCGCCGCACGGCGATATTTTCGAGGCGATGCGCAAGCAGGACATCCTCCTCCATCATCCCTACGAGAGCTATGATCCGGTAGTCGAACTGGTCGAAAGCGCGGCGAACGATCCGCTCGTGCTGGCAATCAAGATCACGCTTTATCGCACAAGCGGTGATTCACCAATTGTTGAGGCGCTGATCGAGGCGGCAAATAACGGAAAACAGGTCACGGCTTTGGTCGAACTGCGGGCGCGTTTCGACGAAGCGAACAACATCCAGTGGGCGCGACGTCTGGAGGAAGCGGGTGCGCATGTGGTTTACGGCGTCGTCGGATTGAAGACGCATTGCAAACTCTTGTTAGTCGTTAGGCGCGATCCCGATCGACTGCGGCAATACGTCCACCTCGGCACCGGGAACTATCACCCCCGGACCGCACGGATTTATACTGACTTGAGCCTCTTCACCACTGCCCCGCAGTTGACCGAGGAAGTTGCGATCGTCTTCAATACCCTGACCGGTCTGGCTGGCTTTCCTGGTTTGAAAAAATTGCTCGTCGCGCCCTTTGATCTGCAGCAACGCCTCATCGATCTGATCAAACGAGAGCGCGATCACGCTGCGACGGGAAAATCGGGCCGGATTGTGGCGAAGCTGAATTCGTTAGTTGACCAGGATGTGATCGAAAAACTTTACGAGGCCTCCTGCGCCGGGGTAAAAATCGATCTCATCGTTAGGGGAATTTGCTCGCTCCGCCCAAAGATTCCTGGATTGAGCGAAAACATCCGTGTCATCAGCATTGTCGGCCGTTTCCTCGAACACAGCCGCATTTACCATTTCCAAAATAATGGTGAACCCGCGCTTTACCTGGCGAGTGCCGACTGGATGCCGCGAAATTTTTATCGCCGAGTGGAGGTCGCTTTCCCGATCGAATCGCCCTTGCTACGCGACGAGATTATTAACGAAATTCTACCGCGGTTCCTCACCGACTATGGCAAAGCCCGCGAGCTGCAGCCTGACGGCAGTTACTTGCGTCTGAAACCCGAAAACGGCGCGCCACGCTCTCAGGCCCAATTGCAATTCCGCGAAATCTCGCGCCGGCAGGCGAAGAAACTCGCGGAACGGCAGCGCGTCTCCAAGCTTCGGCTGGTGCCAATCAAAGATCGGCCTAACCGTCGCACATGAAGAAAATCCTCGTCGTCGACGTCGGTGGTTCCAACGTCAAGATGATGATTTCGCCCGAGGAAAAGCGGCGCAAATTTCCTTCTGGTCCAAAGCTCACACCGGAAGCTGCGGTCGAGCAGATTAAGCAGGCCACCGAAGACTGGGAGTTCGAGGCCGTTGCGGTTGGTTTTCCCGCACCGGTAAAAAAGGGAAAGATCGCGGACGATCCGAAGCATCTTGGGAAAGGCTGGGCCGGTTTTGATTTTGGCAAGGCGTTAGGCAAGCCGGCGCGCGTCATCAATGACGCGTCTTTGCAGGCATTGGGGAGCTATCATGCCGGCGGTCGCATGCTTTTTCTTGGACTCGGGACCGGGCTCGGCTCGGCTCTCGTCTGGCAAGATCACGTCCTGCCTCTGGAGCTGGGCGACCTCCCCTTTGTCGAGGACGACATTATCGAGCGCCAACTAGGCGATGAAGGCTTAAAGGAACTCGGAAAAAAGGAATGGCAGCGCGAAACTCTCTGGGCAATTAAACTCTTGAAGCAAGCTTTGATCGCCGACTACGTCGTTCTTGGCGGCGGCAACGCCAAGCTAATCGAAAAGTTGCCCGATGGGTTCGAACTTGGTTACAACCGCAACGCCTATCCTGGCGGCGTGCGCCTTTGGGAGACGAATGGGGAGACAAACGAGCCGCGCTGGCGCATTCTTTAATTCGTTAGGCAGTCTCTTACTTCAAAGCGGCATGCAATCATTCTCGTTAGGCTAATGCTGCAATACCTCGAACTTCTCCGTCTCGTGCTCGAAAAAGGGCAACCCAAGGGAGACCGAACCGGTACTGGCACGCTCTCGGTTTTTGGCGCGCAAGCGCGCTTTGATTTACGCCACGGCTTCCCACTGCTCACGACGAAGAAACTCCATCTTAAGTCGATCGTTTATGAACTGCTGTGGTTCCTGCGTGGTGAAACGAACGTTCGTTACCTGCATGAGCACGGAGTGACGATCTGGGATGAATGGGCCAACGAGGCGGGCGAGCTCGGGCGCGTTTATGGTGCACAGTGGCGCGATTGGCGCGGGCCCAACAATGAGCGGGTCGACCAAATCGATCGTGTGATCGGACAAATTAAGAAAAATCCCGACAGCCGCCGGCTTATCGTGACAGCCTGGAATCCGGCGGAAGTGGATGCGATGGCACTACCGCCATGTCATGCCCTTTTTCAATTTCACGTGCAGGAAGGCGCACTCAGTTGCCAGCTTTACCAGCGAAGCGCCGATCTTTTCCTTGGTGTGCCTTTTAATATCGCGAGCTATTCGCTTCTCACCATGATGGTGGCGCAGGTCTGTGGCCTAACGAATGGGGAATTCATCCACACTTTTGGCGATCTCCATCTTTATCGAAATCACCTCGACCAGGCGCACGAACAGCTCTCGCGTGAGCCGCGACCCCTGCCGCGAATGGAGTTGAATCCTGCCGTTAAGGACATTCACAACTTTCGTTTCGAGGATTTCACTCTCACCAGCTACGATCCGCATCCCGCGATCAAAGCGCCGATTGCCGTTTAGAATTCAGGGCCGGAGAACACGGAAAGCATAGTGAAAGAGCCTCCAGGATTCTGACTCAGGTTGCCAAAGCATCGTTTCTTGATCGACGCCCGTGCTAACTGAAGTTAGCACCTTCATGCCCGCCGCGAAGTCAAACCGGAGCTGGCTCCGCCATCTCTGGCACGAATGGACGGTAGAAAGTTGGCGTCCGATCGATCCGGCATTCGCGAAGCCAAAGCCAGACGAATGGTCGAACGATTGCCTGAGCGCGAGCTGGCTCGGCCATGCCACCGTTTTGATCAACTTCTTTGGTGTCATGGTCCTGACCGATCCGGTCTTGCTTTCGCGCATCGGGATTCCGCTCCCCGGGACGGCTATCGGCCCCAAACGCCTAACGAAAGCCGCACTGACGATCGACGAGCTGCCGCCGATCGACCTCATTCTGCTTTCTCACGCCCATTTCGATCATCTCGATTGGCGCACCCTCCGCCGCTTCGACTCGTGCACGCAGGTGGTGACGGCTGCGCGGACGCGTGACTTGCTGCGTGGCACGAGATTGCGCGCCATCCGTGAGTTACGCTGGGGCGAAAGCTGCCAGGTTGAAACAGCGCGCGGCGAGCTGCTCGTTAGGGCATTTCGTGTGAACCATTGGGGCGCGAGAGTGCGGCGCGATACGTATCGCGGTTACAATGGTTACGTTTTGGAGCGGAATGGACGCCGGATCATCTTTGCGGGCGATACTGCCCTGACGAACAGCTTCGGGGAATTGCGTGACGGACGACCCTATGATCTCGCGATCGTTGGAATCGGCGCCTACGACCCGTGGATCCGGTCCCACTGTACGCCCGAAGAAGCGGTCGCGATGGCAAAGGCCGCCGGCGCGAATTTCATCATGCCGGTGCATCACCAGACCTTTAAGTTGAGCGTCGAACCCTTTCGCCAGCCGATCGAGCGTTTCGTTAGGGCATTAGCCGACGAACCGGAGCGGATTGCGTTGCGCGAAATAGGAGAGACGTTTGTTCTTCCGGAATAACGACGACTCGCGCCTCATCCGCTTCTCGGCGTCAGGCAAATCATTGCATTCGGCCAGCGGCCTGTGACGGCAGAGGTTTGAGCGCCTGGCGCTACAAGGCGAGCGCATCGTGCAAGAATCTGCGGAAGGCTGCGGGGTTGACGACGCGATAATGGGCGCGACTCGGTTTTGGGCCAATTTTGATGGTAATCAAATTCGGTCCGCTCAGTTCGAACATGCTCTCGTCTGTCTGATCGTCGCCGGCGCAGAGCGCGAGGTCGTGGGCTTGCTCGCCTAACAACCGTCGGACGGCCTCGCCTTTGGAAATAGTCGCGCCGCTTGCCTCGATGATCTTGCGCCCATGCCGGATTGCAACCGACTCGCTTTCCATCACAGCGCCTAGTTCGACAGCAAGCTGGTGCGCCTTCCACGCGCCGAACTCCGGATCGGTATTGCGATAATGCCAGACAAGCGAGGTCTCTTTTTCCTCCACGAAACTGCCCGGAGTCGATTGCTCGTAGCGCCGGAGAATGTTCAATATCTGATCCTTCCAGCCGTAACTGAGGCCAGTGTCCAGTCGCTCCCATCTCCCGGCATGCCATAAGGCCGCGCCGTGCTCGGCAATGATGGCGAAGGGATAACGGCCGAACCACTTCTCGAGCTCTTCGCGCGAACGTCCGCTGACAAGTGTGACGATAAGATTCGCCCGGTCGCGCAACGCTTCGAGGAGTTGTCGGACAGAGTCGTTAGGCTTGGCCGCGCCAGGGTCGCGCTCGATTTCGCGCAAGGTCCCGTCGTAATCGAGGAAAAGTGCAATGCGCTTTTGCGCAGTGACGGCGACGCGCAGCAACTGCGTCAGCTCTTCGATCTGCACGGCGTTCTGCCCCGCGCGCTCCTCGCAAGCGTTGCACAGTTGATCGATAAACGTCCGGGCCCAATGTCGCGCGTCGTATTTCATGATGCGATTGCGCAAGGGTTTGTTACGTGCCGCTTTTTCTTCGGGTGTGATCGCGAGCGCGTCGCGCAAAGCCCGCGCCACGCCTTGGGCATCGTAGGGATTCACGATCATGGCGCTGAAGAGTTCGCCCGCTGCGCCGGCAAATTCGCTCAGGATCAGGACGCCTGGGTCTTCCACTTGGCAGGCGATGTATTCCTTTGCCACCAGGTTCATGCCGTCAATCAACGGCGTGACAAGACCAACATCCGAATGCGCATACAGTGCGCAGAGATCGATAAAATCGACCGAGCCATGAATGAAACGGATCGGACTATTGCGCAGCGTGGCGTAGGTGCCATTGATGCGACCGACACGGGCTTCTACTTCGGCACGCAATTCCTGATATTCCTCCACGCCTTCGCGTGACGGAACGCTAACGAAGATGAATTTAATCGTATCGCGATCCTCCAGTTCCTCGAGGAAACGCTCGATTGCTTCGATGCGATGCAGGATTCCTTTTGTGTAATCCATGCGCTCGACGGAAAGGACGATTCGTTTGTCGCTATCGCTCGCCTGCAGTTGCTGGAGGCGACGTTTGAATTCCTGTGAATCAAGCGCGGCTTGAAATCTTGGCGCGTTGATTCCAATCGGGAATACACCAAGAGCGGCGATGTGACCGCTTTCTGTCCGGATGAGTGCGATTTCCGATTCGAGGCCAAGAAGCCGCAGAACCGTGCTGCGAAAATGGCGCATGTAACCGAAGGTGTGGAACCCGATCAGATCTGCCCCGAGCATGCCTGTGATTAGTTCGTCGCGTTTGGGATGACAGCGAAACGTCTCGAACGATGGAAAAGGCGTGTGAAGAAAGAAGCCGATTCTCAGTTCCGGCATCGCCTCATGCAGCATCGCGGGGACGAGCATGAGTTGATAGTCGTGGACCCAGACAAGGTCGCCCGGTTTGGCAAGCTCCAGCGCCTTATTGGCAAAACGTTCATTCGCCTCCCAATATTGGCCCCACCACGCGGGGTCGTAACGCATGTAGTTCGGCATGTAATGAAGAACCGGCCAAAGGCTCGAGTTGGAAAAGCCTTCATAGTGTCCGGCAGCTTCTTCCTCGGAGAGAAAGATGGGGATGCATCTGTGTTCCCTTATGAGGAGGCGTTCGACTTCGGCTTTGCGCCCGTCGGGCACAACACTTCCTGGCCAGCCGATCCATTTCATTTCGAACTGATCCGCGGAAAGTCCCTCCAGCGCCGCAACCAAACCGCCGGAGGATTTGGTGATCGTTTCGCCGACCGTTACCGGCAGACGATTCGAAATGATGATCAGGTTGGTCCGTTCTTTTGCCATCAAGTTCTGAGTCGTAAGTCCTCGCGTCCGTAATGCTGGCCAGTTGGCTCGGTGGACGCTTCTGGGCTTGCTGCTTCATCAAGCCATGAAGTTTAGCCAACCTCAATGCAAAGCGTGTTTTAGTCGGAGCCGACGATCACAACCGGAAGTCGCAATTAGCGTTCCGGATGCGATATGCCGACGTCAGTTTCGTTCTTGTTCGCGAAATGCCAGACGCTCGGCAACCGGCAATCGCGAACGGGCTAGTTCCCGCCACCGAAGAAACGTTTGAACGACCGGAGGATGCTGCGAGGAAGCTTCTTCACCGTCTGCGGGATTTGGTCCACGCGTGGGCCAAGGACAGTCGGATTGCCGCCATGCACCTCGCAAACGCCGCGCGGGATGCGACTGACCGGCAGGTCGATCGTGTAGGCGGTCCCGGCCGCAACGCAGCCGGTGGTGGCGATCGCGTTGGAAATGGAGCAGACGGTTGCTTGCTGCGTCGCAACCGGCGCTTTAAATGGCTCCGCCGGATAACGCTGAGATGATTTCATCATCACGTCTGTCCAGACCGGCAAAGCGAGCGCGGCGCCGTAACCATGCGGAATTATCGTAGTCGGTTGATCGAAGCCAACCCAGACACCGCAGGTGATGGAGCTCGTGAAGCCGACGAACCATGCATCTTTGAAGTCATTCGTTGTCCCGGTTTTGCCAGCTGCCGGCAATCTGAAGCCTAACGAACGCGCGCTCGCCGCCGTTCCGTGGGTAAGCACCTCCTCCATCAACTCCGTCGTCATCCAAGCCGCGCCGGAATCGAGGGCGGGAAGCGTCAGGTGCGCTGCGCGATAAATCGGACGATGGTCCGAGTCGTCGATTCGTTCGATGATGTAGGCCTGTTTGCGAAGGCCAGCATTGGGAAAGACCGTGTAGGCGGCGGTGAGGTCTTTCAGGTCGGTTTCGAAGGACCCGATGTAAATAGCCGCACCATGCGGGATGCCATTGCCGAGGCCGAGCGCGACCGCGATTTTCTGCGTGTCATCGAGCCCGGCAAATTCACCGACCCGAACGCTCATCGTGTTTCGGGAATGAATGAGTCCATAGGAAACGGGCTGGACCCCGCCATAACGGCCGTCGGAATTCGCCGGTGACCAATTGCCCGCCCCCTGGACCTCGCCCGGTTGCAATGGGCCATCGCTTATGGCGGCGCCCGGAAGTAATCCATGCGTGAAGGCAAGCGTGTAAACGAAAGGTTTGAAGGACGAACCGATCTGGCGGTTGGCGGGCACGAGGGCGCGGTTGAATTTGCTCTGCGTATAATCGCGGCCACCGACGAGTGCGCGAATGCCGCCGCTGTTGTTATCAATCGCGACTAGCGCACCTTCGAGATACGGCATGGCGTTATCTTCGCCATCCTCGGGCGCCCGGTATTGCGACTTGAGGGGATGATGGAACCCGGGCTGCCGCTCAATTTTCGCCAGTTGTTTGTCGACGGCGTCGGCGGCTTCTTTTTGCACAATCGGATCGAGCGTGGTGTAAATGAAGAGACCGCCGGTATCGATTTGGTCGGGTGTGAGGAGGAGACTTAGGTCACGTTGCACCGCGTCCATGGCGTAGTTTTCCTGGACCAAAGTCTGGCGGTGTGGTCGCGAAGCGATCTTCTCCCGTTTGGCCCCTTCTTCTTGAAGGAGTGAAATCTTCTCCAGCTCGCGCATGCGATCGAGCACGATGTCACGTTGCTCGCGGGCACCCTCGGGATTCTTCAAAGGCGAAAAGCGATTGGGAGAGCGAATCAATCCGGCGAGCAAAGCTGCTTCAGAGAGGTCGAGTTTGGCGGCGCTCTTGCCGAAGTAAGACTGGGAGGCGGTCTCGACTCCGTAACAGCCGGATCCGAAATAAATGCGATTCACGTAGAGCTCAAGGATTTGGTCCTTGGTCAGCGCCCGCTCGATGCGCAAGGCCACCATGGCCTCGAGCAGTTTGCGGCTGATGTTGCGGCCGCCCAATGGCAGACTGTTGCGCGCCATTTGTTGTGTGATGCTGCTCGCGCCTTCCTTGACCGAACCGCTCGTGACGTCGCGAAAAAGAGCGCGCGCCACGCCGCGCCAATCGATTCCGCCATGCTCGTAAAAGCGGGTGTCTTCCCGCGCCAGAAGTGCCTTAATGAAAAGAGGCGAGACCTGATCGAGTGAAACCTTGAGCCGATTCGCTCCCGCGAGACGGCTGTAAATTTTACCGTCAACATCGAAAACGGTGTTGCGCTCCGGCATCGTGCCGAGCCGTTTCAGGTCGAAGGTTTGCGCCCAGACGGCATAGAAAGACAGGATCGCGACTACGATCGCGACCGGAATGGCAAGAAGGAAGAAGACCGCGACCCAGCGCCAGCCGCGACTCCTGCGCTTTTTGTTAGGCGATTTTTTTCCGGCGCGGATGCGGGTGAAGAGTTTCATCCAGCCAAGCGCCAATCGCCTAACGATTCAACGCCGCCACTCGCAACCCTAGAACTTCAGCTTTACCGGATCGCCATGCTGCTCGTTCGCGCAAGGGGCGTTGATCGGCACGCCGGCATCGGCATCGTTAGGTGCGATCAGGTCTTGTTCGATGAGGTAACGCTCAACTTCCTCGCCGCTCACGTCGGCCAGCATTTCGCCATTGATTTCGACGCAGGGCGAGAGCGGCTGACCACTTTTGGTCTCCATTTCCCAGCGAAAAGCAGGGTTCTGGATGATGTCCTTCTCGGTGTAGAGAAGATCGTATTTTGCGAGCACGGCTCGGACGCCGCCGCTCCATCCGCAGTGAGTTTTCAAATAGGCGGTGATCTGTGGCTTTTCCATCGGCTTACGATAACACCGGTCGGAACTTCGGCCACTGTTTTGCGACAAACGCTAGTTTCCGGGATCTGGGCGAGGGCAAAAATTCGTTGCGGGTAGTCGTAAGGGCGCGGATCGACATGATTGTTGAGGCTTTCGTTTTTAGGATAGCGGCCGTCTTTAAGCAGCTTCATCTGCTCAGCGACCGAAGCGTCCGGCGCTTCTTCCAAGACTAGAGCGCTCGTAGACTCAAATGCGCGACTATGTTCTGCGGTCACGGAAAGTCGGTCCCCGGAGGCCATACCGCCTAATTGGTCGGCCTAACGATCCTACGCAGGCTGCAGTCCGCGCGACTGCCTTGAAGGCTCATGCGCCGAAAGTAAAAAGGATTCCCTGACTTTTGTCCTGTCGCGGGCAGGCTCACACTTAGAAAGTGATCTGCCTGGAGACGATCGTCACATCACTGCCCGAGCCAGCCATGAGGTTATCCGGTCGCGCGTTGTAGTGCTGGCCTGTAACTGGTGGCAGCCCCTCTGATAAGTCGCCTAACCACAAAGTTAAAGCCGACTTCGCGCGCACCTTGAGCTCCAAATCGACACCTTGCGGTGGGAGAGCTTCAAAGCGCAGGCGCCAGGGGAGCTGCAATTCCCCCGCAGTCCGAATCTCCTGAGAACGGCCGTTCCATTTTACCGCCAGTAGATCAATGTCGGCAGGCAAAGTCAGGCTGAGAGTCGACGCGTTGCGAGGGGAAGCCAGGTGTAACTGGAGAAAGCGGATATCTTTTTCACCTCTATCTTCGATAAGTTGTGCAGCTGGCGGAGCGACGCCTATCAGGGGCGCGTCAGCAGTCAGGGCTTCTCGAAATGTGCCAAGGCGAAACTCGGGATCCATTTCCTTTCGCGGATGTCCGCCAAGATACTGCTGAGTCCAGGCATCAGTCTGCTCATCATCGCTCAGCCACATTGCCTTGTGCTGGTCGGCGTTAAGACTGTATATGAGATGATCGAGTCGCGGATGCAGCCTGCTCGGATGTGAGAAAGCAATTCCGCTCGTGATTAGCGCCAACCCGATGAACAGCATTAAGACGGTGAGGTCGCGCGAAAGTTGGATCATCGCCAGGAACGGCCAACTCACTCCCAGGAGCAGAGTTAGGAGGATGGAAGTAATAACGAGCGAGATAGCATTCAATCCCATCACCACGAAAAAGAGATAGATGAGCGGACCAAGGATGAGCAAAGCCGGCAGAGCAGCGACTAATCCAACCAATATGCGGGCCGGCGATCGGTGGAGATGGAGACTTAGAAGCAAGCTGACGCTTCCAAAGATAACCGGCCACTGAAAAAGATAACTGCCGCCGGGAAGGAGCAGACTTACCGCTGTACCGAGAATTAGACTTGCGAAAAGCAATCCGAAAGTAAGATTGCGCCACCCAAGTCTTTGGCTTGAGTAGCCAAGCAGGTTCGTTCCAAGCAGAAGACCGATAAGAATGAGCCCGCCAAAAAGGAGGAGATTACTCGGTGTATCGCCGACGAGAAGATGAGATCCAAACAACAGGTAAATAGCACTCCAAAGCAGAACCATTCCACCGCCAACGCTGAGTAAGAGCAGAACAAAGATCGCGAGCGTCATGACTCTGAAGCGAATTCGAGGGGTGTGCCGTCCAAGAATCCGAACGAGAATAAGAAGGGCAAAGCCAAGAAAGATCAGAAGCCTAACGATCAAAAGAGGGTAGACCATCAGCGCGTGACCAAACCAATTGAAGTAAACGCAGTCCGGCCGACGGACATTGTTCAAGGGCGCCTCTCCCAGGCGCCGCACAAGAGCGAGAACGTTTGCGCCCATTTCCTGCACGCTGCCGGGGTCAAGGTTCTGCAGGGTGTCGAGACGGGTATGGTAATTTTGCAGGCTCTCGGCGAAGGCAAAGTTCAGCCCAAACACGTCCGTTCGCTTCAATTCAGAAAGATCGGTATCGTTAGGCAAGAGCTTGTAGATCGAATACATGAGTGACGACGCGACCGGATAAGGTGCACCACGCGCAAACTCGGGAATAAGCCAACCGTTTTCCTCGCTCGTCTCGAACATCAAGGCCGGCCCGGAACTCCCACGAGCTTCCAGATTCAGGACAACGCCGACAGTTTGCGCGAGGTCAGGATGATCCGCGACAAAGCCGGCCGCACCCAGGAGGCCCGCTTCTTCGCCGTCGGTAAAAAGAATGATCAGATCGTTACTTAATCGTGTGCTGCGGAGGGCGCGCAGTGTTTCTAGGATAACGATCAAACCCGCACCATCATCCGCTGCGCCCGGTCCTTCCGGCACGGAATCGTAATGAGCGGCGAGCATAAGTGCGCGTCCGTGATGGCGACCGGGAAGAGTCGCGACAATATTTTGCACGCTGCCCGCCCTAACGAATCGACCACGGTTGATGACGCCGATCGTCCTTTCTATCCGCACGTCGGCCCCAAGTTGCTGGAGACGATCGACGAGAAATTTCCGTACCGCTTCATTTGCCCTGGTGCCAAGGGGATGCGGGCGGGCTACGATTCGTGGAAGCAAGGCCATTGCGCGTTCGGCCGAAAATTCTTCTGGCGGCGTTTGTAAATCGCGTGGGGCAGGCGGTCGCGTGGCGTAGATCGCGAGCGTTCCGACCATGGCAAGCAAGGTCCAAAGGGCAATGCGCAGCCAAAGCGCCGGCTGCGATTCCGGTTTGTTAGACGGGGCGATATACTCGTTAGTCACGCAGGGCGCGGTTAGAGTAAACTCCTTTTGTTGTTAGGCTGCAGCGCTCTTAGAGGCTAGGTCTATTTAGGCCGCAGAAGCGGAAAAAGAATCACGTCGCGAATCGATTCCGCGCCGGTCAGGAGCATCGTTAGGCGGTCGATTCCCAGACCGAATCCGCCGGCCGGCGGCATACCGTACTCGAGCGCGAGGAGGAAATCCTCGTCCAGTTTTTGCGTTTCTTCCCCGGCTTGTTCGAGCAGGCGCTGGCGTTGTACGAACGGGTCGTTGAGTTCGGTGTAGCCAGGCGCGATTTCCTGGCCGTTGATGATGAGTTCAAAGACGTCGACCAGCGAGTCGTCTTCCAAGTTTTGCTTGGCGAGCGGCACCAGCTCTTTCGGGCAATGCGTGACAAATACCGGATCAAAGGTTTTCTCTTCTACCAGCTTTTCAAAAAGGTGCTGCGTTACTTCGAAGTCCGCCATCTGCGGATGGATCTCGACGCCGATCTCGCGTGCCTTCGCGCGTCGTCCTTCATTCGTTAGGCTAAACCAATCCGCCCCCGCCACTTCGCAAACCAGATCGCGATAGCGCGCGCGGCGCCAGGGTCGCCCAAGGTTAATTGTACGCTTAAGGCTCCCTTGCGCGTCGCGATGTTCGATCTGTAATCCTCCGGCCACCTTCTCCGCGAGGTGACAGATTAATTCCTCAACCAATTGAGCGATCTTCTCGTAATCGGCATACGCCCAGTAGGCTTCGAGCATGGTGAACTCCGGATTGTGCCGGCGAGAGATGCCTTCGTTGCGAAAGTTGCGATTCACCTCAAAGACCTTGTTGAATCCACCGACGAGTAACCGCTTTAGATACAACTCCGGCGCGATCCGGAGATAGAGATCAATCCCCAGCGCCTTGTGATGGGTGCGAAACGGCTCCGCCGCGGCGCCGCCCGGGACCGCTTGCAAGATGGGTGTTTCCACTTCCTGGAATCCGCGGGCTTCCATGAAGCGCCGTGTCTCGCGCAGGAGGGTAATGCGCTTGGCAAAAATGTCGCGCGAACGTTCGTTTGTTACCAGGTCGAGATAGCGCTGGCGGTAGCGCGTCTCGACGTCGGTCAAGCCATGCCATTTTTCCGGTAACGGCCGCAGGCTTTTTGCCAGCACTTGCAGGCTGTGCACTTTGAGCGTCGGCTCGCCGGTCTTGGTCGTGAAACAACTTCCTTCGACGCCGACAAAATCGCCGAGGTCGAGAAGAGCGAAGGTCTCCATTGCATCCGGCTCGAGCTCCTTTGCGTGGACGTAAACTTGCATGCGCCCGCTCGCGTCGCGCAGATCGAGGAAATGACTCTTGCCCATGTCACGATGCGCGGTAACGCGGCCGGCGACGCGCATCGTCAGGCCTTCGTCGAATTTTTCCCGCACTTCCTCGATCGACCCGCTCGTCTCGAAACTCGAGCCAAATGGCGCCACCCCGCGGGCGTGCAGGGCTTCGATTTTTCCGCGCCGGAGCGCGATCAATTCATTCTCTTCTTCCATCCGCAATTTATTGCCTAACGACGATCGCTGAGCCGACTAACTCGTCAGCGAAAGTGAAGGAATGTATCCGGAAAGCTGGGCCGCCACAGAAAAGAAATACAAGCCTTTCAAATTCCCTCACCTTCGCGAAAAAGGCCCCGGCCGGTTGAGCGTCCGACAAGAACGTTTATGGTCGCGCGGACTTATTATGATTGCGCTGCTTCATTTCCATCTTTCTCGGCGTCCGCAAAGCTGGCTCCTCATTCTTGCCGGCCTTCTTCTATTTAACACCCAGCAGGCGATGGCAAGTGACGAGCGTTCTATCCGTCTCTTTCGGGACGAGATTATTTCTCTCGGTCCGACAGTTAATCCGGCGGAAGCACAGATGGTCTCGGAGACCTCCTATCACGCCGCGAGCAAGTATCGAAAAGAGTGGCGGGTTTTTCCTTCGGCGATCTTCAACAATTTCCTCATCTATATCGGTGCGCGCCAACGCGGGTACTGTTTTCATTGGGCGCATGCCATTGGCGCGGAGCTGCGCAAACTGCCGCTTAAGACACTCGAGTTGCATTGGGCGGAGGCTTATCCGGGTGGTCAACTCGAGCACAATGTCGTCGTGGTAACCTTGCCTGGTCAGTCAATCCAAACGGGCTACATCATTGACGGCTGGCGCGCAGCCGGGAGGCTTTTTTGGTGGCCGGTGATAAAGGACGAATACCCATGGAAGGAAAACCCCTCGCACACCGCCTGGCTCCAACATCGTGGGCCCGATCCGATGCCGACTTTAGACGAGGCGTTGACCAAGGAAGGCCCGACCAGCAAGACCAACCGAACGGTTTCCGGGACGTTGTAGGTTGCATCAGGCGAGGTCGCTCCGGCCGGACTCGTTAGGCACTCTTTCCTGTCGAAATGTCCGCGGCCGGTTCGCTGGAGTAGAGGGCCGGATCCTGGCGGTAGAAGCGTTGCAACTCCTGATACAAACGGGGGTGGTAACGGCGCAAAGCCATGGGCCGCTCGAAAAATGCTTCCGTCACCACCGCGAAAAATTCCACCGGATTGCTCGCGCCGTAGGTGTTGAGGAGTGTTGGGATGCCCGCTTCGCCCGCGGCCCGCAAGCCGGCGAATTCCATCTTCATCGTTTCGGCCCAGGAAAGTTTCTCGCCGCGCGAGCTGATTGCGGGCATGCCATCGGCCACCGAGTCTTCGAAATCGAGCTGATGAGCAAACTCGTGCAGGACGAGATTCTTGCCGTCGGATGGGTCACGCGCGCCTGACTTGGCGGCATCCCACGCCAGGACCATTGAACCCATCGCAGACGCTGTCTCGCCGAGGCGACCCTCTCGTCCGCCTTCCCAAACCGGCCCCTCCAAATGTCGTTCCTGCTCCACGACGTATCCGGATGGATAAACCAAGATTGTGACAAGCCGCGGATAGTAATCCGTCTTGCGATGCAAGAGGAGAAGACAGGCCTGGGTTGCGATCGTGACCTTAATCTCATCGGTGAGCTCGAGTCCGCTGCAACCTTCGAAGCGTTTTTCATCGAGAAAAACCTGCAGGTGACCAAGCAACTCTTCGCGATCCGGTGCGCTCAATCGATCAAAGAACGGGAGATTGCGGGAGATGATGACCCGCCATTCTTGTGGTGCGGGCCGTTGGCGCACCTCGCGACGCCGGCGTTCTCGCAAGAAACGGAGCATGATTCAATTTAACGCCAGGCGCGAGCCCAGCCTAATTTGGAAACAAAACTGCCTAACGTGTTGCCGTCAGAACTCATCTTCGATCTTCAGCCTGCGCTCGCATCATCCAGTACCTCCGCAAGAGGCTATCGACGTCCATTGTCGAAGCAATCTTGGTTTCGGCTTTCGCGCCGCAAGGGATCCGACGTCCCAGGCGGGGGCGGCCAGGTCCAAAAAGCTGACGCCAGACGAAATCTGAATGTTATGCCAGAGGAAGAAACAATCGAGCGGGCGCGCGAAGACGCGCGGGAGGGAAAGTCGGTGTCGACGCAGGCGGGAGAATTTGTGCGCGAAGAAATGGAGCACATCCGCAAAGGCAAGCATGGGGCTCGATCCGCGAAACAGGCGATCGCGATCGGACTTTCCAAAGCGAGGCGCGCCGGAGTCGAGTTGCCGCCGCCAAAGAAAGCCAGCTCGTCAGGTCGCGTGCGCCAGCAGGCGAAACGCGACCTAAAGAAAGCAGCGAGCGGAAGAGCGAAAAAGCCCTCGGCGACGCGATCACGCGCCGCTAAACGGGCGTTGAAGAAAGAGCCGCGCGCCGCTGCTTCGCATCGAGCGTTATCGCGTCAGGCACGCACCGCGGCGAAAAAGCGAAGTAAAGCCGATCGCTCGCGCTCAGCCAGGAAGGCGGCGCGAACCCGGAAGCGGAGCAGTCGTTAGGCAGATTTGTGTCGAACCAGCGAAGGAGCGAAAGGGATTAGGGAAGCGCGGCGTGCTTCTTCGGCCTTCAATAGCTCTTTCGGAAGTATTCATTTGCCATGCTCTCCCGGGCACCGGCATATTGTCCGACTCGCCCAATAGCGTTTTATGGAGGCAAAATTATCTGAAACCACTTCTAAAATAGGCGGACCGATGGTGAAGCAATTTTCCATTTTCCTCCCAAACAAGGTCGGCGCGATGCTCGAGATCGTGAAGTTGCTCGCTACGCGCAATGCCCATGTTGTCGCCCTCAGCATTGCCGAGCAGACCGATTCGGCCATCGCTCGCATTGTGGTGAGTGATCCCGAGACGGTGGAGAATATCTTCCACGAACACGAAGTGGCCTTTGGCATTTCGGAGATGGTGGTGGTGGAGATGCAGGAAGTAGCGACCGAACTTTCGAAGCTGCTTGCCTGTCTTCTCATGGCGGAGGTGAACTTGCATTTTAGTTATCCGCTTCTTACTCGCCCGCACGGAGTGGCCGCGCTCGCCATGCATGTGGACGATGCGGAATGCGCCTGCAACGTTCTCCAGGGTGAAGGATTCAAGATGCTGAGCCAGGCCGATATTTCGCGGTAGAAGGAGAGGCGAAGGCTTCGCCGGTTCGAATTCTCGTCCATGCAACTCCCTTCCGGACGAGCGGCACGAGACTCGCTTGTTGTTCTGACGTGAGTGAACTGGCGATGGAGCGATTGACACCTCTCGCCGGACTCGCATACAGAAGAAATGCCGTCATGAGCGCGGTCTCCCTTCCTAGCGGCAACAGAGCGCAACGTACTTTCGCGGTTGCTATGGCGCTGCTCGGCACCGTGGCGGCGGCACAAATCATCGCGGCGCTTTATTTGGCGACCCATCGCTCCCATCAGGACGAGGCTGCCCTACGGCGCCGCGCGATTGAGGCCAGGCTTTTCCGTCGTGCAAAGGAAGCTGAAACACCAGCGCCGAAGCCGGTCAAGGTCTCTGCCGTGGCTGGTCTGCCAGCGGCGACGGTACGTTCCGCGGAGAACCCGCCCAAATCGGTGCCCGAAACGCTTCTGCGGTTAGCCAGAGGCTTTCGCGAGCGCGGCGATACGACGAATGCAATTGCAAAGCTGCAGCAGGCCAGCGCGCTTGATCCGGGTAATCCCGAAATCCTGGCCGAGCTGGCATTGACCTACGAGTCGATGCAGCTTTTCGATCGCTCGAATGAAGTCTGGCGCAGACTGCAGTCGTTAGGCGCGGGAGTTGGTCCGCTCTATCAACTGGCCGAGTTGAAATTGCGGGTAGGGGTTCCGGCAAAAGATGCGCCTCTCGCAGACAGCACTCCGGCTACATCTGGCGACGCCGCAGGCATTCCTGATGGCTCGACCTTTGGCATTTCCGAAATCAGCCTGAAGACCCTGAACGACCCGGAAGCTGAAGGGAAGTTGCGCCTGCGCGTTGGGGTAAAGAAGCGTCCTGACGCGGAGATCGATCACACCAAGGTGAAAATCCAAGTCTTCTTCTACGACATGGTAAACAACGACCGGGTCGTTCTAACAAATGCCGACGTGAGCTACGAATGGATTACGCCTGGGCATGATTGGGCCGCTACCGGCACCGAAGTGCTCGATGTGACCTATCTGCGTCCCAAACCTCCTCCGCCTGGCGCACCGCGCCCGGTCGAGGTTCCCGAGTCCGTCGAGAAAGCGAAACTCGCCGAGCGCGAACCAAATCCTGCAGGCTCACTGCTGCCGACGAGCGAGAGTGGTCCGCGCCAGTATCTCGGTTACATCGTCCGCCTCTATTACAAAGATCAACTCCAAGCCGTTCGGGCCGATCCAACCCGTTTGCTCAATCTTTTCCCGCCGCCCCTCAACACACCAACTCAGTAATCAGGCGTTGCTGAAGGAATATGTTTCCTGGTGCGCCCGAGCCATACCTGCTAAGAATTCTCGACCAGTTTCATCTCCCCCCCGCCTCAGTATTCTAAGCCCTTATGTGCCGCGCCCTCGTCGCCCTTCTATTGCTTGGCACAATCGCGATCGCGGAAGCACAGATTCAGGTCGACCTAAGATTCAGTCGATTGCAATATATTGCTTACGAGCCGGTGTTTGCCACGGTCACCATCACCAACCTCGCCGGACGCGATATCGCGCTGCGCGACAATGGCGACCAGTCTTGGTACGGCTTTGAAATTACTGGCGGCGGTGACCGCCTCCTCGCACCGATTAAGCGCCCACAAGAACCGCCCCTGCAAATTGCCACCGGCACTTCGGTCACGCGCAAGATTGATCTCACTCCGCTTTTTCCTATTCAGGACCTCGGCGTCTACCATGTGCGCGCAAATGTTTTCTTCGCCGATTTGAACAAATTCTTTTATGCGCAGACTAAGGTTTTCGAGGTCACCTCTGCGCGCCCGATTTGGCAGCGCACAGTTGGCGATCCTAATAGCCACGGCACCCGCACCTTTTCGCTCATGACCAACCGCTTTCCCGATCACACCTCGCTCTATGTGCGCGTCGAAGACAGGGAGAACAATCTCGTCTACGCCACTTTTTCGTTGGGCCGGGTTATTTCATTCGACCAGCCGCACGCGGAGATCGATCGCGAAAATCATCTTCATGTTTTGCATTGCGCCGCCCCGCGCGTCTGGGCTTACTCCGTTGTTGGCCTCGATGGCCGGCTCCTTAAACACGACACGTATTCCGAGGCTCGCACCATGCCGCGTCTCCGGCGAACGACTGACGGTGTGGTCGAGGTCGCGGGCGGAATGCTCGTGGACCCCACCCACGCGGCGCCGCCCGGCAGGCAAAAACCTTTGTCAAAAACGTCGGATCGACCAACGCACTCCGCTTCGGAAGACTAGCAAAAATGGAGTCGACTTCGAGACGCACTCTCCCGCACGCTTCACTGCTCAAGGTTGGCGCTCTTGTGCTGGCGCTATTCGCCTACTTTGGCGCGGCGAAAGTCGCGAGCAGTCGTCAATTTTCCACCGTCGTCATCGACGCCGGTCATGGCGGGTTTGATCTCGGCGGAATTCCTCATCAGCGCGTCGCCGAAAAAGGGATGAACCTTGATGTTGCCCAACGCCTGGCGAGAAAATTGCGCTCTGCCGGTTATCAGGTCGTCATGACCCGCGATAGCGATGTCTTTATCTCGTTAGGCGAACGGGTTCGCATCGCGAACAGCAATCCCGACGCGGTCTTTGTCTGCGTCCATTTCAATTCCGCCACGCGTGAAGGCGCAAACGGCATCGAAACCTACTACTACAGTAACCAAAGTGCCGCGCTCGCGGCGAACATTCACCGCCAGGTTGTGGGCGGCACGGACACTGATAACCGCGGCATCCGTCGTCGCGGCTACTACGTGCTGCGGCGTACCAGCATTCCCGCAATTCTGGTGGAGTGTGGGTTTCTCACCAATCAGACCGAAGCACGTCTCGCCTTGCAAAGTACGTATCGCGAAAAACTTGCCGGCCTCATCGCCGATGGCGTTATGGGGAAAAGGCCGCCGCCCAATCGGCCGGTTGTCGCCGGGCTGACGCATGTTGCGGCACCGATCCCACAGCCTGCCGGATATAATGATTTCGTGCGGGCGGATCCGGAACGTTCTGCTAGCTACTCGGGTCGTTCATCAAAGCGCGGAAGCAGCCACAAGAAATCGACCACCTCGAAGAAAAAAAAGAAGAAGAAATCGTCGACTGAGTCTAACGAATAGGGTGCATTCGCCCATCGTTACACCGACGGAAATGCGGGCGGCGGAAAATGCCGCTTTTGCTCGGGGCATTACTGCCGCAGCGTTGATGGAAGAGGCCGGCGCCGGCATCGCGCGGGCGATCCGCAAATTTTTTCCGCGCGCCGGAAAATGCATCGTATTTGCGGGCAAGGGGCATAACGCCGGTGACGCCTTTGTCGCGGCGCGTCATCTCGCGCTGGAAGGGTGGGAAATCGAGACGCGACTAATCTTTCCAGAGGAAAAGCTGAGCGCCCTAACAAGAAAGAAATTGTCTGAACTCGAAAAAGTTTCACCTCAGGAAAGATTTCTACCGTCGGCCCTTAACCCATCCACCATTATCCTGGATGGGCTGCTCGGTCTGGGCGCGAATCCGCCCCTGCGCGAACCGATTTGCAGCGCATGTCGCGAGATCAATTCGTTAGGCCGAAACGGTGCCTGTATTTTCGCAGTTGATCTTCCTTCCGGGTTAAATGGTGAGACGGGTGAAGCCGACAAAGACTGCGTCGTCGCCAACTGCACCGTCACGGTTGGGAACGCCAAGAGCGGCCTCGTCGCCGACGCCGCGATCGATTTTGTAGGCCGCCTTGAAGTTGTCGTCCTCGATGACCTGCGGAGGGATGAGTTTCCATTCGCTCAGGAGCTGAGCATTCCACAATCGCTCCGCGCTTACCTGCCGCGTCGAAAATTTTCCTCCTATAAGAACCAGTTCGGCCGCATCGGAATCATTGCAGGTTCGCGCGGCTTCACCGGCGCCGCTCTCCTGTGTTCGTTAGGCGCACTTCGTGCCGGCGCGGGACTCGTCGAACTTTTCGTTCCAGAAAACATTTACGAAATCGTCGCCTCCGCCGCTGCGCCGGAAGTGATGGTAAAACCGGTCCGTTCTTACGTCAGGTTGAACGAAGAGCCGATTGATGTTTGGGCCGTTGGCCCTGGTCTCGGCCAGACACACGCGGCAGCGATCCTCCGGCTTCTTCGTGAGGCAAAGCAGCCGATGGTGGTCGATGCCGACGGTCTCAACATTCTGGCAAAAAAAATACCCACCTTGAAAAAAGTGAAGGGTTCGCGCCTTCTCACTCCACACCCAGGTGAAATGCAACGTCTTTTCCCTAACAAGAAGCGATCGCGTGCCGAATGGGCGAAGGAGTTTTGCCAACGATATCCAGTTACCTTGCTCTTAAAGGGCAGTCGCACGCTCGTCGCGGAGGCGGGCCAGCCGCTGAGCTTCAACACCACGGGCAACCCGGGAATGGCGACTGGTGGAATGGGTGACGTTCTCACCGGCGTCTGCGCCGGTTTGCTGGGGGCAAAACTTACGCCTAACGAGGCCGCCCGTGTCGGGGCCTGGGTTTGCGGTCGCGCAGCCGAGATCGCGATTTTCAGCGGAC
Organism: uncultured Verrucomicrobiae bacterium; assembly: GCA_963786175.1. GTDB lineage: Bacteria > Verrucomicrobiota > Verrucomicrobiia > Chthoniobacterales > UBA10450 > JAICXG01. The sequence continues at coordinate 449,748 of CAWAYD010000009.1, forward strand.
TGGCGAGCGAAGAATCCCTTCTTCCAAGTGACCTTCTCGACCACCTCGGTCCCGCCTTCAAGGAACTGCAGTGAGGATACCGACCGGGCCGCGCTCGTGAAACAAATCATCGTCGTCGGCTACCCAAAAAGCGGCTGCACTTGGGCGACGCGCCTGGTGGCGGAGCTGGTTGGTTGTCCCGTGGCTGGCTTTTGGGATTCGGACAAAAAGGAAATCGCCGTCGAGGGCCAGGAACGTTTCTCGGACTACCGGGTTTACAAATCGCACCATCAACTTTCCGAGTTAAATTTTACGCCTAACGACTTCGATACGCGCCTTATCTATCTCCTGCGGGACCCGCGCGACATTGCCATCTCGGGCGCAAGCCATTTTCAATTTAATCGCTTCCCCAAACTCGTCGCCTTGTTCCGGGCTCTGCCGCAGGGAGAAAAATTTTATCGCCACACTCTCCATCCGCTTCTCGTTAGGCAATCTTATCGTCTCGAGCAAATGACCGAAGCGCTTCTCCACGGCTCCGCCTCCGTGCATAATTGGGTGCGCGTTTCCTGGCGCGAGCATTGGCGGCCATACCAGAAAATCGACGTGCCCATTATTCGTTATGAAGATTTGCTGGTTTCACCTAATGAACAATGCCGACGCGTCCTGCAATATCTGGGGCTGGAACGAAGCGCCGCTCAGATCGCCACCGCGATCGATAACCAGTCCTTTGCGCGCAAGAAACAGACTCTCCTTCAACAGGGCGAAACCGGCCGGGCAAAATTTCTTCGTGCCGGCAAAAGCGAGCAATGGCGCGAAGATTTACCGCCCCATTTGCAACGACGCTTTGTCACCGAGCTGGCCACGGAGCTGGAGGAATGGGGATATCAACTATGAAACTCTCTATTGCCTAAGGAGTTTCTTGAATCGGGGATCACCTCGCAGCGGATCCCACTCCCAACGATTTTTGAGATCGTTAGGCGTAATGCTGTAGTCGGCGCTATCGATCGTTCCCGGCGTTTTCAGCAGTCGCTCGAGTAGAGGGATTGCCTGATCGTTTTCCCCCACCCGTGCGTAGATGAGCGCGAGCTGACAAAGCACGATCGCGCCATCGACTGCGTCCTTTTCGATCGGCTTTAGCTCGGCCGCGCGCCGGCCCTCGGCGACCGCTTCTTCCTTTCGCCTTAAAAATGCGTTGACCAGACCAAGGTTGGCGTGCACTTCGGCGCTGGACGGCGATTCCTGGGCGGCGGCGGCAAAATCGGCCCGCGCCTTTTCGAGAAGCGGCCTGGCGCTCGCCAGGTCACCGCGAGCCAGCGGGATACAACCTGCCAGAAAAGCGCGCGGCGTCCCACCTCCAATGAGATAGTCTATTGTTAGGCGCGGCGAATTTTTCAAGGCCTCTTCGGCAGCCGGGAAATCGCGCGCGATCATGGCGGCGTCCCAGCGCGCGGCAGTCACGACTCCATCCGGATCGTTCTCTGCCGGGATATCGGCAAGGATGCGACGGAGGCGTTGCGTACTTCCGCCGGTAAAAAAGTCGAGATAACCGATCTGGATTTTTGCGATGAGCGAATCGGGCGCGATCTCCTGCCAGCGATCTGCCGCCTTCCCTGCTTGCTGCCACTCGCGCAAGGCGGAGTAGGTATAGACGAGATTGCGGGCGACGTTCGGATTGCGCGGGTCGAGCTTGGCCGCCCGCTCGTATTCTGCGATCGCATCGCGGAAGTGTCCCTGGCGTCGTTTCAGCGCGGCGATGAGAGCAACCACATCGCTGTCGTTAGGCAAAAGCCGCGCGGCGGTCGCAAATTCCGCCAGAGCCGCGTCGTAATTTTGATCCATCCAGTAAAGGCAGAGTCCGAGCGCGACATGTCCCTCAGCCAGATTCGGATCGAGTCGCAAAGCCGCGGCCGATTCGGCCCGCGCCTTTGATGCCCAGCTATCGAGCGGTTCGTGGAAATGAAAAATAGCCGCGCAAGTGGTGGCGAGGCGGGCGTGGGCGAGAGCAAACGACGGATCGAGCGCGATCGCCTGACCGTAAAGCTCGACGGCTTCTTTGTAATCCTGCAGGAGCGTGTCGGGTTTGTGCTCGAGTCCGAAAGCGCGCAGATAAAGCGCATAGGCGTCCGCATTATTCGTCGGCTTTTGCGTGACACGCGTCTTCTCCTCGGGCGAAAGCGTGGCGTGCAACGTATTCGCGATTTCCGTGGCCAGTTCGCCTTGTAACCCGAGTGAATCCGCGAGTTTGCGATCGTAATGTTCAGCCCAGACCTGCCGATCCTCGCGCGCATCAATCAACTGCACGTTAACCACGAAATGATTACGCTCGCCGCGCACACTACCTTCGAGCAAATAGGCTACACCGAGTGCGCCTCCGATTTCTCGTGTGTCACGCTGCGCGGTTGCCTGGTACGAATTGACCGAATTGCGACTGATTACCTTCAACTCACCGATGCGCGCGAGACTCGTCAGGATGTCGTCCTGAATTCCCTCGGCAAAGAAGGCGTTTTGTTTGTCGGAGCTGAGATTGGCAAAGGGCAGAACAGCAATGCTCTTCTCCGGTATCGCCTCCACGCGCAGTCGTTTTTCGGAAGAAAAACGGAGATAAAGCAATACTGCGATGGTGATCGCCAGAAGGCCGATTACGCCGGTGTAAATCTGATGAACTACCGGCCAGCCGCCGGTTTTCCCGGTGGGCATCTCGTCTGTCTTGACCAGTCCCTCGGGTGTCAGCTCAAAAGCCCAGGCCAGTCCCACGGCAATTGGAAAAGCTGCGACAAGCAGGATGATGATCAGCCTAACGACCCAGCTCGGCACGGCGAAAAAGGGAGAGACCTGGGTCGTGACCTGGATGATGAGCCAGCTCGTCATCGTATAGACGACCGCGGCGCGATAAACGTGGCGTCGCTTCAGCTCCGCGAAGAATCCCCGCGCTTTCATGGCGAACTACCTAGAATGGATCCCAGCGCGCTTGCGATCAAAAATGGTTTTGTTAAAGCGCGCGGCGCACTGCGCGTCGCACGGTTTCAGTGATCCAGCCGTAAACGAGGTGCGAGGCGAGTGCGTAAAGATGAGTCGTTAGGGGAATTTCCCCGGCCGGCTTGGAAAGACCGGCAGCGGGTACTGCAACCTCGTCCGCCAGCAACCAGACGCCCGTCCCAAACACGACACCGTCGCCTAACGTCACCATCGGCGCCACTTCCGCCAGAATACCGTAGGCAGCGGCGGCGGTCGCGCCCATTCCGTAGTGCACCACCTCGCCGGCAATCGGCTTGTATTCCGAGGGTATTTTGTGGCCGCTCACTTTCTCGGTGATCAAATTGGCCACTTTCACCGTTGCGGGATCAGGCTTGCGACCACCGTGCTTTTTTTCCGAGGGACGGATCGCTGCCGCTGCCGCACTCCAGGCGGCCTGAAATTGCTCCATCAAGAACGAGGCAAGCAAACCACCGGCCACACCGGCCAGCAGCCCCTTCATGAGGTCGATTTCGCCATAATCGGTATTGTCGTATTTCATCGTCGTTAGTCTCGCTTCTTCGCCTTTCGCTGCAATCAAATCGACGGCGGGAGAATTATCCCTCGGCAGATAGGCTCGCGAGCATGAGCTGCAAGTAATGCACATTGAAGCGGCGTCCGAACTTCATCCCTACGTCATGCAGGCAACCCACTTCGACAAACCCTAACGATCTCAAGAGAGCCATGCTTCCAATCGATTCCTCGCACGAAACCGCGAGGATGGTGTGATAGCCTAACGAGCGGGCAAGCGCGATCAGCTCCTGCACGATCATGCGGCCGTATCCGTGGCGCTGACAATCGTGCCGCACATAAACCGAGAGCTCGATTGTCTCGCGATAGGCACAGCGCGAGCGAAAGGGCGAAAGCGCACCCCAGCCGACAGCCTCGCCAGCGGCTTCGAGCACGATCATCGGTTGTTCGTTAGGCCGCGTTCGGAGTTCCTCGGCACGTTCCTCCGTCGTTTCGTCATCGATCTGGAAGGTTGCCGCCGAGGTGCGGACGTAATGGTTGTAGATAACGTTAATTGCTGCCGCGTCGGCCACGGTTGCAAGACGGGTATGCGGCGCGCTCATTTCTCAACCTTTTCGCCGATGTTCGGACCATGTGCCATGGCAGAAGCTGCGCGCCACTTGCAAAGCCGGCGTTAAGATCACGAGATCGGCGTCCTTCCCAAGCTCAAGGACACCTTTATCGGTCCAATCCATCGCCCGGGCCGGCGTTTCTGTCGCCATGCCCACGGCTTCATGGAGCGGGATGCCAACGGTCTTCACCATTTGCCTAACGAGGTCGATCATTCGAACCGCACTCCCGGCGAGGGCGGAACCATCCGCCATCCAGCACGCCTTGTCGCGCACGACACATTGCGCCCCGCCGAGCGAGAAACGGCTGTCGTTAGGCAAGCCCGCTCCCGCGGTCGCGTCGGTTACAAGGCAAATGCCTTTTGCGCCCTTCGCCTGGTAAAGCATGCGCATGAGTGTCGGGCCGACGTGGTGGCCATCGGCGATCAGCTCACAAAAAATTTTCGGCTCGCTCAAAGCAAACTCGAGCAGACCAGCGACCCGCTCGCGGCCACGCCGTCGCAGAGTCGACATGCAGTTGAAAGTATGAGTGACCTGACGCATCCCGCGCTCGAACGCTGCTCTCGCCTCTTCTTCCCAGGCATTGCTGTGCCCGCCGCTGGTCTGGATTCCACTTTTCGTTAGGCGCTCAACCAAATCCGTCGCGCCTGCCACCTCGGGGGCGAAAGTCATGCGCCGAATGGCCGTGCGGTATTCGAGCAACTGCCTAACAAGCTCAGGTTTCGGCTCGACGATAAACTCCGCCCGCTGTGCACCGCATTTCTGCGCCGAAATGAACGGCCCTTCGACGTGCGCTCCGCGCAGCTGTGGAAAGTAGGCTCGCGCCGCCTCGATTTTCGTAACGACCTCCACGATTTGTCTGATGGGAGCGGTGACAGTGGTAAGAAGAAGCGAGGTCGTGCCGCCGCCGAGGTGATAGTCGATTATGGTTCGAAACGCTTCCTTCGTTGCCTCCATCGTGTCGCGTCCCATTGCGCCGTGCACATGCAGGTCGATGAAGCCGGGTGCGAGATAGTTTCCGCCCAGGTCGACCACTTCCTCGCCAGGCGCACGAATTTCACGGGCAATTTCTGCGATCCTGCCCTCGGCGACGCGAAGTGAGAATCCCTCCTCAATCCGGTCAGGGAAAATCAGGCGGCCATTGGTGCAGATCATTGCCGGGAGGATCATTGCGTTTGCGGAGGCAGCAGTCCATCATCCTCATGCAATGAAGCCCGAGTTCGATGTCGCGATTCTCGGTGGCGCATTCTCCGGTGCTGCGACGGCTCTTCTGATCAAACGTCGCCGGCCCGAGGCGCGCGTTTTGATCGTTGAGAAGGCCACGGAGTTTGATCGCAAAGTAGGCGAGTCGACGACGGAGGTGAGTAGTTGTTTTCTCACCAGGGTGCTCGGCCTAACGAATTATCTCGGCCACGAGCAACTCGTGAAACAGGGGCTGCGTTTGTGGTTCTCCAACCGCCCTGAACAATCGTTCGACGACTGCGTCGAAGTCGGGGCCCGTTATCAGGCGCGGCTGCCGGCTTTCCAAGTCGATCGCGCGAAACTCGACGCTCACCTGCTCGAGCTTGCACGGCAGGCCGGTTGCGAAATCTGGCGACCGGCCAGGGTCACACGGTGTGACTTGAATGGCGCGAAAGGTCAATTGTTAGGCGTAAACGTGGACGGCGCGGAGCGCGAAGTGGATTCGCGCTGGGTGATCGATGCCACAGGACGCGCCTCGTTTCTTTCCCGCAAACTGGGTTATTTTCGACAGAATTCCGCGCATCCGATTAACGCCGTCTGGGCGCGTTTCAGCGGGGTGAAGGATTGGGACAGCTACGAGTGGCGGGAACGATTTCCTGGTTACGCCGCGGCCGCCCGCACCGGCCGGAGCTGGGCGACGAACCATCTCATGGGGCAGGGTTGGTGGTGTTGGATCATTCCGCTCAAGGGCGGCGATTACAGTGCGGGACTGGTTTACGACAGCCGTCTCTTCGCATTGCCTGAAGGCCCGAATTTAGGCGAGCGCCTCCTGCAACACATCCTCGCGCATCCTGTCGGGCGAGAAATTTTTCGCAAGGCGCAGATTGTTCCTCACGACACCCGGGCTTATTCCGATTTGCCTTATTTCAGCACACAACTTTGCAGCGATGGCTGGGCGATCGTTGGCGATGCCGCCGGCTTCCTCGATCCTCTTTACAGCCCCGGACTCGATGTTTGTGCGTACACCACTTCAGTGGCGAGTGATTTCGTGGCGCGTTCGTTAGGCGGCGAGGATGTCGCCGCGCGTCTACGTTATTACAACGAGCAATTTCCCGTTAGCTATCGCTATTGGTTCGAGACTCTTTACAAGGACAAATATTTCTATCTCGGGGAAGCCGATCTCATGTCCGCCGCACTTCTCCTCGACGTTGGGACTTATTTTCTCGGACTCGTTAGGCCGGTTTACGCAAATCCCGAAGAGGCTTTTCTCCAACTACCGTTCGAAGGTCTTCAGGGCCGAATCTTTGGCGGAATGATGAAGTTCTACAATCACCGTCTTAGCGCGCTGGCGCGTAACCGCATCGTGCATGGCGCCACCGGTCGACGCAACGCCGGCTGGCGCGAACTCTATGACGGTTTTGTACCGGACGTGCGCTTGCACAAACTGCTGCGCAAAGGGCTCCTCCGATGGTGGAAGGCGGAGCTGCTTAATTTGCGTTTTTATTTCCCGGGACGAAAAGAGGCCGCCACGGCGCCCGCTCATCGGACGGCCGAGGCGCAAGGATAGCGCAGGCTTGCAGCTTGCATGGAGCCGGACGCAAGCTGAGAGCTCGCGCATTCTATGGCCGATACTCGCAGCTGGTTTCGTCGCTTTGCCGTTCGCGGCGTCCTCTGGCGCCACTATCTGGACTTCGGCGTAACGAACGTTCCGTTCTACCTCATCCCAATAACGATCCTTTTCTGGACGATCTTCTTTTTCTTTTTCGCCGTCCCGGCGCGACGCGCTGTCCTCTCGAATCTCCGCGTCATCCGCCGACGTTCTTTTTCCCTGACGAACTACGCGCGCGCCTTTCTCACCTTTTACAACTTTGCCTGGACGATCTCCGACGCGGCTGACTTCAAGCTCAATCGCAACGAATTCGCTTACTTGATCGAGGGCGCGGAATTTCTCGATCGCCTCGCGTCCGCGCGGGGCGCCGTCCTCCTCACCGCGCATATGGGCAACTACGATCTCGGCGCGGCAATCTTCGCGCGCCGCTTTCTACGGGAAATTCGCATGGTGCGCGCCCCCGAGACAGACAAACGGACCGCACAACATCTCGATGCTTCACTCGAGCGCGCGGGCGGCGGCGCGGTTCGAGTCGCTTACAATACTGCCGGGATGCAACTGCCATTCGAACTGCTCAACGCTTTGCGCGACGGCCAGATCGTCTCGATCCAGGGCGACCGCGTGGTCGGTGACGTCGCCTATCGTGAAGTCCGGCTTTTTGATCGCGTCGTTAGGCTGCCGGAAGGTCCATTCATGCTCGCGTTTGTCGCGCAGGTGCCCATCTTCCCCCTCTTTGTCGTCCGTACGGGCTATCATCATTACAAGATCATCGCCTGCCCACCGATCGAATGCCGGCACAGCGGAGAACCCCGGAATGCGAGCGTCGATCGGGCCATGAACGCCTGGTGTAGAACCTTGGAAAAGGAACTTGTGCTTCGCTGGTCGCAATGGTTTTCCTTCGTCCCGATTTTCTCGTGAACGGCGCGGAGCAGTTGGAATTGGGCTACGGTTTTGCTTTGCCACGGCTGCTGGTGCGATTAGCGGGCAAACGCGTGCGCCGGACGCAGTTCAGCGCGTTGGAAGCTTATGCGATTGGCCTGCTGGTTTTCGCGACGCATTATATTTTTCTCGCGCGACTGCTGATCATTCCGCTTGTCAGGCCAGGCTGGCCGTTGGTTCTGGTTCTATCGCTCCTGCCGATCGCGACCTGGATCTACTTTGTCCTTCTCTACTATGCGATCTCGCTCGTTCTCCGGATTTTTCGCAGGTTTGGGCTTTTCGTTTCTTTGCCTAACAATCATTTTCAGAGCGTCATCATCACCGCACTCACCACGCTGGTTGCGCTTCTCTTCCTGAGGGCGGATGCATTTTGGCTGAAATCAGTCGGCGGGTTTTGGCTGGGACTTCTTCTTCTCAACCTGCTGGCAATCGCTGCCGAAAAGCTGGCCGATGCGAATTAGAATTACGCGTCGAGGCATTCTCGGTCTCGCGATCGGGGCGGCCCTCTTCTTTCTCGCGATGGTGGCGTTTCATCCACTCCTCGCCTTCGCAGTTCTTTTCACTTCTCACATGTTGATGCTCTGGCCGACCCTGGCGGCAAATTCGCCCTGGTGGGGACCGGTCGTAACTGGTTTCGTGCCTAACGAAAAGGAAATCTGGCTGACGATCGATGATGGGCCGCAGCCCCGCGACACGCCGGCCCTGCTCGATTTGCTGGATGAACATCAAGCGCAGGCGACCTTTTTCGTGAAGGGCAAACGCGCCGAACAGTATCCAGGCTTGATCCACGAGATCGTTAGGCGGGGACATACCGTCGGGAACCACACTTATAATCATCCAAGCGGATCATTCTGGGCGTTATCGAAAGACCGGCTGCGTGCGGAAATCGACGACTGTAGCAATGGACTGAAGAATATCACCGGCAAGACGCCTGAGTTTTTTCGCGCGGTAGCCGGGATGAAAAATTTTTTCGTTCACCCGCTCCTCGCCAGACGTGGGCTGCAGTTGATTGGCTGGAGCGCGCGGGGCTTTGACACCACCACGCGCGATATCGATCGCGTGCTCGATCGAATTTTCCGCCGGCTCCAGCCGGGCGGCATTGTTCTCCTGCACGAAGACACGCCGATCACACGCGAATGTCTTCGGCGTTTTCTCGGACGCGCAAAGACCGAAGGCTACCACTGCGTAATTCCGCAGACCGAACGCCTCGTTGCCCAAGGCTAATTGATTGCGTCGATCGAAGGCTACTGCTAGATCGCACTGTGCGGCGGGGAACGGTTTTTTTTGTGTTCGTTATGCTGGCGGTTGCCTCGGCGAAGGCCGCGCCGCCTAACGAAAAGAAGCTAATCCAAGTCTGGCTGGAACGACAGCACGAAATCAAGTCGCTCAGCGCGGATTTTGTCCAAACGCGTTCGCTTCGTTCCCTGCAAAGCCCAATCAGAAACAAGGGCCACCTGTGGCTGGTGAAACCCGATCTCTTTCGCTGGCAACTCGGGGATCCGCCCAAGACGGTTGTTGTGCGTCAGGGTCGTAACGTTGATCTCATTTCGCCCTTCAAACGTCAGATGCGCCCGCTCGATCCGCAGGAAGCCCAACGGCAGCTTGGGATGCAGGGAGCGGCGATGATGGACACGCCGGTGGCGAAAAACTATCCCGATTTCATAAGCCGTTTCGACATCCTCAATGTGCAATCGTCCAGCGATCGTTGCGAAATTTCGATTCTGCCCAGGCAAGATGAGGCGCGAAAATTTCTGGAACGCATCAGCCTCACTTTCAAGGTCTCGGATGGTCATCTGCTTGCCTTCGGGATGCGGTTGCGGAGCGGTGCGGCGATTGAAAATGAATTCACACAGGTCGAGATCAACCAGCCGATCCCGCGTTCCGTCTTCGAGTTTCCGGTGAGCGGGTACGAGGTGCTGAATGCGAAAAACTAGAGCGGCGGGACTGGTTGTCCTTTTGCTCGTTTTTCTCTACGCCGGCCTCTCCCACATTTCCTTTGACGTTGACGTTCTGCGACTGCTTCCGACCAATTTGCGCGCGGTGCGGGGGCTGTCGCTTTTCCTGCAACATTTCTCTTTGCCTAACGAACTTATCGTTACCGTTACCGCCGGGCGGGCGGAGGAGGCAGAGAGCGCGACAGAATCCATAGCAGCGGCCTTGCGCGGCAAGAAACCGCTCGTTAGGCAGGTGGTGACGGAGCCGCCCTGGGAGAAGAATCCAGTGCAGCTTTCGCAGTTTGTCGCCTGGCTGGTCTTGAATGAAACCCCGGCCGAAAGCGACGCGCTGCTCACTCGGATCGCGCCCGGACAGGCGACAAAAACGGCGCAGGAAACTTTGGAGAAATTGAGCGAAACGATCGCTCCGGAGGAACTGGCGCTGCTTGGCTACGATCCTTTTGGACTGACGTTTCCCCTAACAACGGGCGATTTCTTCTCCCAGACGACTCAATCGGAATTTTCTTCCGCCGATGGCAGGTTTCGCGTCCTTTACGTCGAAGGAGCGCGGGAGTTCCACACTTATCGCGACAACATTTCCTGGATTCACCAGATCCGCGCGACGATCTCTCAGACCCGTCTCCCACCCGGAGTGAAGGTGGGGCTGACAGGCGAGCCGGCATTTGTCGCTGATATCTCGGGCAGCATGGAGTTCGACATGTGTTCCTCGGGCTTCGTTACCATGTTGCTCATCGGAATCATCTTCTGGCTCTGTTATCACCGCCACCGGCCGCTTCGCGATTTGATGACGATGTTAATCCTCATCTTTCTCGTCTCGCTTGCTTTCGCCGGCCTGTTTCTTCCGCAGCTGACCGTCATTGGGGTCGGCTTCGCCTCAATCATGATTGGCCTGAGCGTCGATTACGGATATTTCGTTTACCAACGCTCGCTGTCGCACCACGGCTCGGTGCGCGTCCTGCAGAGGGATTGTCTGCAAAACATACTCTGGACTTCCGGCACGACGGCGGCGGCCTTCTTTGCTCTGAACTTGAGCAGTCTGCCCGGACTTTCTCAGCTGGGAAATCTGGTTGGGATCGGTGTGCTGGTAGGCGCGACAGTGATGTTGGGAATCTTTGCGCAAATCGCCGCTCGTTATCCGAAAACGGACGACCACGGTAATTGGGGTAAGCGGTTTTTCACTTCGCCGGGCTTCGTGCGTGCAGGAATCTGGCTCACCCTGGCGCTCCTTGGAATCGCGGGCGTCGGTCTGATCTGGAAGGGGCCGCCAAAGGCGGACTTCTCCGCGCGTACCTTGCGACCGCGAAAGAGCGGCGCCTACGAGGCGATGGATCAGCTGACTGCTCGCCTGACAAACGACGCCGATTTCGTGAGTCTAATTGTGACTGGCCCGGATGACGAGACGGTGCGGCAACGTTTGGAATGGGCCGATGCCCGACTGCATGCGGCCAAGGCACAAGGGTTGGTGACGAGCTATCGCTCCGCGTTTCCGCTTTGGCCCTCGGTCAAAAACCAGACGCGCAATCTACCGCGGCTACGCGGGCTGGTGAATGAGCTGCCGCGTCTGCAACAAGTTGTGCTGGCAAACGGATTCACCGAAGAATCCCTCGGCCTAACGAGAAACATTTTTCAACAATTCGCCCAATGGGGAGAGCGCCAGCCACCGATTTGGCCGGAGAATCCGGCCAGCCATTGGATCCTGCGCCGGGTGGCAAGTCATCGCAACGCCCAGGTGGCGGCGCTGGGACTGCTTCATCCGGTGCCGGGAAAACAACAGGCGCTGGCGACCTTGCTTCAGGGCGAAGGCGTTTATCTCGCCAGCTGGGGATTACTTGGAGACGAACTATTACGCGAAATCCCGAAGGAGTTTTTGCAAACAATTATTGCCCTCGTTAGTCTTGTCCTCCTCATTCTCGCGATCGCGTTTCGCAGCCTGCGTGATGTTGGGTTGTTCGTCGGGATCACGGCGCTCGTCCTCGCCACCCTCGCCGGTGTGATGTCGCTTCTCGGAATGACGTGGAATTTCTTCAACCTGGCCGCGATCCTTTTATTGTTAGGCACGGGGACGGATTATAGCATTTTGCTTCTGCTTGAGCTGCGGCGGAACGGCGGTGACGCGGTGGCTGCGCGAGCGATCCTCGGTCAGGTGATCGTACTCTGCGCCGCTTCTGCTTCAGCGGGGTTTGGCTCAATCACGTGGGCCAACAATCGTGGACTCGCGTCCCTCGGCCAGACCTGTGCGCTGGGCCTGGTGATCGACGCGCTCATTTCCATTTTTCTCCTCCCAGAAGCGCGCCGCTGGCTGATGAATCGGAGCCACGCCTAACGAATCGCGAATTGAGCTGGCTCCCAACCGCGAATTCCGTAGCGGCCGAGGAAACGCAGAAGGAATCGACTGTAAGGTCGCGCTATGTACGCGCCTGAGGCCATCCCACTGAGATTTTTCTCAATGTGCCGTTGAATGATGTCGTTGAGTTTCCCCGGGAAACGCTCGCCCACGTCCATACCGGTTTTCTGCATGGCGAAAATGCGGCCGTCGTAAAAATAGTCGATCAGGTTCTGCCAGGCGGAGAGCGTGGCGGCGAACCAATGCCAGTAATCCGCCAGGCGAGGGGCGAGTCCGCTTTTGCTCGCGCCATTTCCTCGCACCGCCTTAGCCAGTTCTTGCGCCGACTGCATGGCCATGCAAACTCCGGGCGACAACATTGGATCGACGAAACCAAACGCATCGCCGACCATTGCCCAGTTCGGCCCCGAGCCGGATTTGGAGATGAGTTGATAATTTGCGTAGGTCGCAATCGGCGAGACGCGGCGACGATCCTTGAGATCGACGCCGAGGCGTGGGTCGTCGTCGATGATGCCTTCCAGCTGTTCCTCGGGCGTATTGCCGAACCGCTTCGCGTCTTCTTTGTTCAGAACGACGCCAACGGAGAGCTTCGGGCCCGGGAGCGGAATCCGCCAACCCCAGCCGTAAGCCAGCCGCATGGTAATGACCTGACCAGCCGGCTCTGGCAGCGGGCAATTTTCATAGTGAGCAAAATGGGAAACATCTTTGCGCGCACCCACGATCGCTTCAATGGCGGCCAATCTTGCGATTAGACGGCGACGTCCCGTGGCATCGATGAACAAGTCCGGCTGCATGCCATGCCATTCCGGGATCATGCCTAACGACTCTGCTTTGAGTCGCGCTGTCTTCGTTGACGGGTCGATTTCGAGGCTTGCAGCCTGCGGCACCAGGCGCGCGCCGGATTCACGAGCCACGTCCAGGAGCAGTTGGTCAAAAGTGTCGCGCGGAACGTTGTAGGCGTAGGTGGGCAAAACTCCGCGCACGGCGGTGAACGACAGCTTGATCTCCTCGCTGGCGTCGAAAGTCACCGTCACTCCTGGTTTCTTAATTCCAAGCCTGGCGACGCGTTCCTCGATTCCCAGCTCGCGAAAGATCGGCACCAGCTGCGGAACGAGCGATTCGCCGACGACGAGATCGGGTCGCGAGCCTTGATTGAAAATCGCGACCGAAAATCCGGCGCGGGCAAGAAAAGCGGCGACGGTGGCGCCCGATGGTCCGCCGCCAATGACTGCGACGGTTCTGACGGTCTGGTCCTTAGTTCGCATGTTATATGGTGCGCCGGATTTTTCCGCTCGCGGTCTTTGGCAATTCCCTAACGAAAACAAATTTTACCGGCCGTTTGTAATTCGAAAGCCGCTCCCGGCAAAACGCGATCAGTTGCGGAATCTTCGGCGGCTGGGCGGGATCGCAGGGGACAATTTCCGCCATCGGCACCTGCCCGAAAGTCGGATTTTCCTGTGCTATGACACGGGTCTCTTTGATCCCTGGAAACGTGTTCAGGAGTGCTTCGGTTTCTTCGGGAAAGCATTTCATGCCGCCGACGTTGATCACGCTATGGGTCCGACCATGAAGGAAGAGCGCGCCGTCGACATCACGCGAGGCAAAGTCGCCGGTGCGAAACCAAGCGCCTTCGAGAATCTCATCGCGCGACATCCACGGTATGAGGTAGGCATCCACGAAACCCGGTCCACGGACAAAGAGTTCGCCAATTTCTCCTTGCGGTACTTCGACGCCGTCTGTTCCGCGGAGTGAGAGTTCAAACGCCGGTTGCGGCTCGCCGACCGAAAGTGGTTTGGTCTTTGCCCAGCGTTTATTGATCACCGGCAGGCCGCATTCGATGATGCCTAACGCCTGCGTAAGCGGCAGGTCGAAGCGCTCTCGGAAAGCGACGGCCGTCGCCTCGGGTAGTGCCGCCGCAGTCGAAACGGCGAGACGCAAACTTCCGATGGAATGCGCTTCTGCATAACTGGCGAGGAGTGCGTAGTGAAACGGCGAAGCGTAGAGGACAGTGCCCTGCTTTTCCTCGAGCGCGCGGAAAACATCTTCGCCCAGATGCGATAGCTCGATCACGGTCGTAGCGCCATGCAACAGATAAAGAATAATTGAAACTGCGAAGTGATGCGCCATCGGCAAGGTCCAAATGACGCGGTCGGCGGGACCGATTTCCAAACCGGCATTCGCCGCCGTAACGCGATCCAGCAGCGTTTCATGCGACAGAACTACGCCTTTGCGATGACCGGTTGTGCCGGAGCTGAAACGAATGAGTGCGGGATTGAGCTCGGCCAATTTCTTTTGATCGAACTCCATCGCTGGCTGCTCGCGGCCACCGAGCAAGGTGGCAGGTCCGAGGCCCGGGACATAGAGCGAGTTCGTTAGCGGAAGCGGGGCGGTCCAGAATTTTCCGTCGGCGCAAAGCACCGCGTCGAGGCCGGTAAGTTGCAAGACCTGCTGGCGTTCCCAGGAACTGAGCTCGGGTGCGATAGGGACCAGCACGCCACCGGCGTGCAGCACGGCTAGCGACCAGATAATGTGCGCGATTCCATTCGGGCAATAAAGTCCGATACGTCCCCGACGGGCGTCGCCAAGTGCGTTGCCGGCGGCAACGGTGAGTGATTCCAGTTCGCCGAAGGTCAGCGTGCGATCGCCGGCAAGAAGCGCGGGCGCGTCTGGATTGTTCCGTGCGAATATTTCGGCGGCAATGTTTAGCATGTTCGGACAAAATTCCGGCGTGCGCTCTTCACGGTCTCGGCAAAGGTGGACCAATCGCTGATCGCGCCGGGCGCAAGTGCGGCGGCAATGCCAGCGGCTTCGCCTGTCGCGAGACAGGTTCCGATAACGCGAATTGAAGCCTGACCGGCATGATCCGACGCCAGGCAGCGACCGGCGCTCCAAAGATTCGCCACCGTGCGATGATGCAGGCTGCGCAATGGAATCTCACCGCTTCGCCCTTCGGGAAAACGCCAGCGCGCGCCTGTAGCCCGTTCGCGCAGTTCAAGCGGCCAGGTTGCGCAGGCGATCGCGTCGGAAAACTGCCGCCCGCGCAGGATGTCTTCACCCAGCAGTTGGTAGACGCCTGAAATTCTTCGACTCTCACGCACCCCGGCGCGACTCGGCCAGGCGGCGACGGCGCAATGCTCACAGCCTTCGAGATTCTCTCGCAGATAGGTTGCGATCGCTTCCGCTGCCCGGCGTCCGGCAAGTTCGACACCAGTGAGCAGTTCAGGTGAGATCGGATCCCACTCACCAAGAACACGCGGATCGCCCGCCAGATCAATCGTCAGGTAAGCGGTGTCTTCATGCACTCCTTCGCGAAAACCCGCCCCTAATGACTCAGCGGGGAGTCGTCCGCTCTTGACCGCGCGCGCGATGAGATAGGCCAGGTGCATCCGACCCGCTTCTTCGAGGTGTGGTCGAGGCAGACCGCGAAGCTGCGCGATATAAGCCGGGCGTTGTAACGATGCGGTTGGTTCCTGCTCGTACTCCGCGTCAGCGAGCGAGGTGAGCGCGGCGTCTCCGGTGGTGTCGATGAACGCCTTTCCTTCAACTGTCAGGCTGCGGCCGCGGCACAGAACCTCGATTCGATCGATCCGTTCTGCCCTTCGGTCGACGCGCGCTAACTCACTATGCAACCAGATGCTTAACTTCGCCGTCGAAGAAGCGAAGTCATCCGCCAGCGCAGCAAACTTCACCGGGTCATGCAAAAGGACGTCGAGCCTTCCCAAGCGTATTGGTCCGCGTGCACCGCCGCGCTGCAAAAGAGCGCGCGCAAATTCCGCTGCGAAACCCTCGTTGGCAAAACCTTCGCCAGGCGAGTGGTCGATCGCATAAAGCCCGCAGATGGTGTGAACAAAAGCCGAGACCGGCATGCCGCCGAGCGCGCCTCCGCGTTCGATAAGAAGGGTTTTCGCGCCCGTGCGCGCGGCCGCCACGGCGGCGGCGAGACCTGCGCTGCCACCTCCCGCGACAACAACCTCAAAGACGTTCATGCCACACCCAGATCTTGGAGGAGTTGCTGCATCATCATTTCGCGCTCAGCGTCGCTCAGGACGGACTGGTGCCAGCAGGTGGTAAGGACGAGTTTGCCATTCTTGTCGTTACAGAAAATGCCCGTGCCGGGCGGAGTCGGAACACACGGAACATGAAAGGCGTTCACGATTTCCGCGCCGAAAAATCGGTTCAGTCCAGCGGCGAACTCGCCGGTGTGTGAATGAAAAAAAGAGGCGAATGGACCCTTCATCTGAAGCGAGATGAAAGTCATGTAAAGCCAGGAAGGAATCGGGCTCATGGCATGCATGAGTTCATTGAGCGAATCGCCGAGGCGTTCGCGAGTAAAACGCGCGTGCTGCTCCATCAGCGACGTCACCGCGCCTTCGAGCGTACCGAGGTCTTTGCGCTCAAGCGCGCCGAAGAACATGGTGAGATGATTCTGAAAAAGCGGACCGCGCGAGCCTTTGCGCCGCACCTGCACCGGCACGCTGCAAACATGCGATTCGGGCGCGAGGCCACGCGAGGCAAAGACGCAATCGTGTGCCCGCATCATGCAGGCGAGATAGAACGGCATCGTAACGAGCGGTCCGCAAAGTTGATTACAGCGCTCATGCACAATGCGTGTGTCCGCCTCGGCAAGGGTGTGGATGGCAAAATGGGTGCGACCTGCTGCGGGCCGGCGTGGTCCGAGGCAGGCGAAGGGTTTTCTCACCAGATCGCGGAAATGGTTCACGATCGGCCGGGAAGCTATACAGCGCTCGCGCCAGGTCGGCTCCGAACCGTTCATCCCTTCTCCAATCTGGCTTACCGGCGGTCGCTGCGGCGATCCCATACCGAGTTGTTCCAGTTCCTCGAGAAACAGCTCGGCGCCGACGCCATCGATCATAAGATGGTTCCAGGAAAAGATGAGAACCGCGCCGCCATCGCGTCTTTCCAGGAGCGCAAAGCGCGATTTCGCCCAATGATTGGGCTCTGGGCGCGGCAGCGGCGTGTTAACGATCTGTTCCGTGACGTTATGCGCGTCCCTGCAACGCTGCGCCCCCTCGGCAAGGAGCGCTCCAGGCGAGCCTTCCTCGGAATATAGCGCTAGCTCCGGCACGACCGGCGCGCGCGCAGGCACCCAACCAAGCGTGCCGAAGAGTCCCTTGCGACGCAGTTGCGCAGAGAGCATGGGAAAGTGACGCGTCGCTTTTTCCAAAGCTTTGCGCAGTCGAGCGACGTCGGGCAATCGGTCGAGAACCATAAAGGACGACGCGCGATGGCCCCCTTGACCGGTGCGGCGTGAAAGTCCGTCGAAGCTTAGAACAAAGTAGTCGCAACTGCGCAGTGGCACCCAGGCGAACTTCTCGCTCTTCGATTCCGCTTCCGTTGGCGCAGCGGAACCGTTGACCCCATTGCAATTACGCGAAGCGGCGAGACAAGGTGCGAAAGATTCGGAGGGATGGATCTCCGGAATTTCCTCGCCGGCCAACTTGCTGCGCAATAGTTGGGCGACGGCGCGCACCGATGAAAAGTTCTTTCGCGAAATGGTCTCGACCGGCAGCGAAATGCTGAACTCTTCCTCAAGTGCGAGCAACAGTTGCATGATGGCCATCGAGTCGAGGCCTGTTTCGTAAAGGTTTGTCTCGGGCGAAAAACCAGCGGGCGCTTCGAGTACTTGCTCGCTGATCAGGTTCATAAGTCTTCCTTCGAGGTCCTCGGTTGATGGACGACTTTTAGTTTCCATAAGAGATGTGCAGGGCGGTATCAGAACGCAGTTCCCTCATCCAGGCGCGGCGGCGACGAGCCATTGGGGCGCGGTACTGACGCAATTGGCGGAAAATATTACGCATCGATTTCTCAATTTCATCTGCCATGACGGCGCGCTGTTCGCGGCGTGTTCTCGTGGGCGGCGGGTATATCGGCGCATCGCGCGCGAGCCAGAGGGGCGCCCGACGTACCATGGAATAGCGATTGATCACTTTGAGCGCTTCCGCGCCCAAGAGCACGCAGGGAACGACAGGCCGCCCGCTGCGTTGTGCGATCAAACACGCGCCGCGTTTGATTTTTCCCTCGAAGAACACCGACTCTGCATTTCGCTTCACTTCGCCCTCCACGAAAACGCCCACGACCTTATCTTTTTTCGCTAAACGAATCGCCTGCTTAATTGCACGCACCGGCACTCCCTGGCGATGGACCGGAAACGCACCCATCAGGTGCAGCAACGGAGCCGCCCACCGGAGGCGATAGAACTCCAGGCGCGCCATCCAATAAATCCGCCGCCGCATTAGCGCGCTCAGGCAGATCGGATCGAAATGGCTGGCGTGGCTGCAGGCAAGAATATAGCCACCGGCAGGTTCGGGTCCGATGGCGCGAAAACGCAGGCGGGTGGTGTTGGAAAAGACTTGCCGGCAAAAGTGCCTAACGAACCGATACAGCATTACGAGGTGGTGCGCAGGCCAAAGCAATTAATCGACATCGTTGCGGTCGCGAAAGATACGAAAATGAAGGCGGTCTTAGTCATGTCCTGAGAAGGGCGGCATCGGTGGCCGGCCGACTACGCAAGAGAAATAAGTGACTGTTGAAGGGAGTTCCACCCCAGAGCGGCGCGATCGTCAAGGAAAACTGCCGATCGGCAAAGGCCGCCTTGATCGACTCGCGCGACGGATAATAAAGGTTGCCCGCGAGATTCCACGAGACCATCTGTCCGAAGCGCTCAACCAGGTTGGTGACCCAATAGCGCAGGTTTTTGTCCCGCGGACAATCGCGCAGGAGTAGCATTCCGTTCGGGGCAACACAGCCTGCGAGATGCTCTAAGAGATCGACTTGTTCCCTCGGCGGCAGATAATGCAGCAAATCGAAGAGCAAAATCGTACCCTTACGAGTGAATGGCTGACGCGCATCCTGTCTAACGAACTCGACGTCCTTATAATTGGTTCCGATCCCCTTCGCGTGCGCGATTTTGCCTGCATCACAATCGATTCCCAGAATCGGCATCCGAACACCGCGCTCGCGCAAATAGAACGGAAGAAGTCCAATGCCGCACCCGAGGTCAATGATCGGTTCACTCGCATCGCGCAATAGTCCATAAGCCACGGGGAACATGGGGTCGGTCCGCAGCTTCGCAGAGACGTAGCGACGCAAAATGCGCGGACGAAACCGTGCCAGTACCCGGTGACAGGCGCGGCGGTGTTCCGTTGCTTCGGCCGACCCGTTTTTCATTGCGTGGTTCTTCTACGCTGACAAAGTGATAATTCCAATGTCCGGCCTGTTTTCTCAGTACGAGGTCGCTGACTTTTTTGACGAAATGTTCTCCGCGCCCGGCGCGGCGCGTCCCCACTACAGCAGGTTGTTGACGGCGTTCAAGGAAATGGGGCGGGCCGATTTTGCCCGCAAACGCGATCTGGCCGCGGCCAGTTTTCTCACCCAGGGGGTGACCTTTACGGTCTACAGCGATGGCCAGGGAACAGAACGCATTTTTCCCTTCGACCTCATTCCGCGCATTATTCCGGCTCCGGAATGGGAGAGGGTCGAGCGTGGCCTCGTGCAGCGCATCAATGCGCTCAATCTTTTTCTGCACGACGTGTATCACGAGCAAAACATCCTGCGCGATTGCGTGATCCCGAAGCGCATCGTCTGGGAAGCGGCGCACTTTCGTCCTGAGTTCATGTATTCGGAGGTGCCGCATAACATCTACATCCATGTGTGCGGCACGGACCTCATTCGCGATCGAGACGGCAATTATCTCGTGCTGGAAGACAATGTGCGGTGCCCGTCCGGTGTCTCTTATGTGCTCGAGAACCGCCAGGCGATGAAGCGGATCTTTCCCGCCCTCTACTCGCAGTATCGGGTGCGACCGGTGGAGAATTACAGCCAGGAGTTACTCAACGCCCTGCGTTACATTGCGCCCTCTGCCGTCACGGAGCCGACGGTCGTCCTACTTACGCCCGGTATCTATAACTCAGCCTATTACGAGCATTCCTTCCTCGCGCGCTCCATGGGAATCGAAATCGTAGAAGGACGAGATCTCGTGGTGCAAGACGGCTGCGTGCACATGCATACGACTAAGGGACTAAAGCGCGTCGATGTCATTTATCGACGGATCAATGACGATTTTCTTGATCCGAAGGTCTTTCGCAAAGACTCGGGACTCGGCGTGGCAGGTTTGGTCGAAGCCTATCGTTGTGGTTGCGTCAGTCTGGCAAATTCCATCGGCACGGGCGTGGCGGATGACAAAGTGGTCTATCACTTCGTTCCCAAAATGATCCGCTACTATCTCGATCAGGAGCCCATTCTGGAGAATGTTCCGACTTACCTGGCAAGTGAGCCTAGCGATCTTAAGTATATCCTGGAGCATCTCTCCGAACTGGTGGTGAAGTCGGCTAACGAAAGCGGCGGTTACGGCATGCTGATCGGTTCACAATCCACCACGGCGGAGTTGGAGGATTTCGCCGGTCGAATCAAGCACGATCCGCGTAACTACATCGCGCAACCGATTGTGCCGCTCTCGCGTTCGCCCAGCTATTGCGAAGACGGGATTCACGGCCGACATGTCGATCTCCGCCCCTACATTATTTCAGGTGAAACAACGACGGTTATCCCAGGAGGCCTAACGAGAGTAGCCTTACGCGCCGGTTCGTTGGTCGTCAATTCCTCTCAGGGTGGCGGAAGCAAAGACACCTGGGTGGTGGAGGAAGACGAAGCGTAATGACAACTGGCAAGTGATAAGTAATAAATGACAAGAACGTGCTCATCGGAGAGGTGTCGTTCGTGATTCATAAGTCATTACAATTCCTATCATGTTAAGTCGCGTTGCCGATTCTCTTTACTGGATGGCTCGTTACATGGAGCGGGCGGAAAATGATGCTCGTATTCTCGATGTCAATCTTCAGTTACTCCTGGATTTGGAGAACGAAGCAGATGCGATGCAACATTGGGCGCCGGTCATCGCTTCCCTCGAGGAGACCGATCTTTTTGATTCACTCTACGGCACGGCGGATGAGCGTTCGGTGGCCGAGTTTCTCGCCCTGCAAAAGGAGAATCCGAATTCCATTCTTTCCTGTCTCACTCTGGCGCGCGAAAACGCGCGCACGACCCGGGAGCAAATCTCAAGCGAAATGTGGGAGCAGATCAATCGACTCTACCTCTTTGTGCAAAGTGCCAGCGCGCGCGAGCTTCTCGTTTCAAGTCCCCATGAGTTCTTCAAACAAGTCATCAGTGGCTCGCACTTATTCCAGGGTATCACGGGCTCAACAATGACTCAGGGTGAAGGTTGGGACTTTATTTGTATCGGCGCCTTCCTCGAGCGGTCCGATTGCGCCTCACGCCTCCTCGATGTGAAGTATCACATTCTTCTTCCATCCGGCGAGACCGTTGGTGGCAATGTCGACACGATTCAATGGATGGCAGTGCTCAAGTCATGTAGCGCGCTGGAAGCTTACCGCAAAGCCTACACCGGTCCGCTCGCGCCCTGGAAGGTGGCGGAGTTTCTCATCACACATCGCGACTTTCCTCGCTCCATTCGTCACTGCGTCGACTCTTTCGATGCCGCGCTGCATCGCATTTCCGGTGTGGGCGAAAGCGATTATGCCAACGAAAGCGAACGGCTCTCCGGTCGTTTGCGCTCCGATCTTGCCTACATCACAATTGGCGAGATCTTTGAATACGGCCTGCACGAATATCTCGAGCAAATCCAGCAACGATTGATGGAAGTGGACGACGCCATGTATGCCACCTACTGCCCCAGCCTGGTGGGTGCCTAACGAGTATTAGATCTTGCGCGAATCATAGGCCCAGTGGAGTAGAGCCTGGCGCTGCTTAGGACGACAGTTTAGCTCGCCTTTGCGGCAGTTCTTCTTTAATTGCGCCACATGCCGCCGTAGCGCGCGCCAGCGCCTGATCTGGCGCTGATCATCCGCACAACGGCGTCCGATATAGTAACGGCAATACCACTGAAACCAACCGCGCGGATCCTCATGATAGATCCAGCCTTTCTTGCGCCAGGTAGAAAGCGGCTGGGAGGCATTCACTCCAAAGTAATTCAGTCTTGGATCGTGGCGCTCATGACTTAGCCTGGCATGCGTAAACCAATCGTGTGGAAACTCCTTTTTGCAGTCAGTCATGTATCTCCCCCCAAAGACACCAAGCTTGAGCAATTGCTTTGGAGTGAGTTCCGGTTGGAAACCTGACGCGAAGTCTTTTCCCGGCTGCTTGGTTAAGAGATACTCATAGCCTTGCTGCATCTTGTCATTGACCTTGATTTGTCTTGGCTTTGGTTGCACGAAGTTAATATGCAGGAAGTCGGATCTGCTATCTGCGCCTCCGACAACGATGTTCTTTGATGTTCGCCTCCTTGATCTATCACTCCTGGCTTGGAGGAGTGTCTTTTGTTAGGCCGCGGTAGAGCGTGGGTCGGCGATGAGCAAAGACGGGAAGTTTTCTGCGTACCGCGTCCAGCACTTCGGTCGACAACTCGGCGAAGATCAGTTCTTCCCGGTCAGCTGAGGCTGCGCAAAGGATTACGCCATATGGATCAATCACGGCCGAAGAACCGCAAAAGGTTAGCCCGTCGTCGCTCCCGACTCGATTAGCCAGGAGGAAATAACTCTGGTTTTCGATCGCGCGCGCCGTGGCCAGGACGCGTAGATGTTCGAGACGCGGAAAAGGCCAGGCGGAGGAATTCAAAAAGACATTCGCTGCGTGCTCGACGGCCAGCGTGCGATACAGCTCCGGGAAGCGCAGGTCGTAGCAAATCGTCAGGCCCAATTGGAAGGCTCCGAGAGTTAGACTCGTTAGGCAATCGCCCGCCGTGCAACACTTGTCTTCTCCGATCGGCGCGAAGAGATGAGTTTTGCGATATCCGGCTGCGATCTCACCGTGCGCATTGATCGCGACCTGCGAGTTGTAGATATGATCGCCTTCCTTCTCTGAGACACCGGCAACGATGCCTAACGAAAGTCGCTGCGCCAAATCTTGCAGTTCCGGGACCGCTCCCTCACTCCAAGGCGTGGCTGTCTCCCGGATGACCTCCATCACATAACCGGTGTCGCTCATTTCGGGAAAGACGACCAGGCTCGCCCCGGCTGCACGTGCCTGTTCGGCGAACTGACCCATCTTCTCCACATTGGCGGTAACGTCGCCGGGGCTGCATGAGATTTGAGCGACAGCAATCTTCACGATCGCCTTATTCGTTAAGTGGGCGCTCGGTTCAACTGAAAAGCGCTCTCGACAAACGACGCGGTTACTCGGCACGCAGGGCAATCATCGGATTCACCCGAGTGGCGCGGCGCGCGGGCACGAAACAGGAAGCTGCCGCAACCGCGGTGAGAAGTGCCGCGACGGTAAAGTAGACGAATGGGTCGAGCGCGTTGACCTTAAAGAGGATATTTTGCAAAGCCGCTGCGGCCACGACACCAAGGAATAAGGCGGCAAAACCAATCCCGAGTGCGAGCCCGATGAGCAGTTGCCATGCGCCCTGGCTCATGACCATGCGAAAGATTCGAGCAGCATCGGCACCCAACGCCATGCGAATGCCAAATTCCTGCCTACGTTGGTTCACCGAAAAGCTCATCACGCCATAGAGGCCGACTGCGGAAAGAATGAACGCCACGACGCCGAAAATGCTGAAGAGCGAAGCGACAAGACGCGGCCCGGAGAGAAATTCAGAATGCGAGCGGGCCGGCGTGCCGGGAAAATAGATAGGCAGATCGGAGTCGAGTTTGGCGACGGTCTTGCTCAGGGCCGACCCGAGTGTTTCTGCCGACTGACCCGAATGGGGGCGCACGATGAGGGTACAAAACTGCGGAGCAGGGCTTTCGCCTAACAATGGTGCGTAAAAGCCCGCGCTATCGGTCTGCGTATTAAAGGGTCCCTGCATCAAAGTATCGGGGACGACGCCAATGATTGTGCGCCAGGGTTGGGGCTGCGCCGGATTAAAGAGTCGGACGCGGTGCCCCAAGGCCCTCTGGTTGCCCCAATACTTGCGCGCGAAGGTGGCGTTGACGATCGCAACCGGCTGTTTGTCGTCGCTGTCTTCAAGCGTGAAATCGCGACCTTCGAGAACCTTTAATCCCAAGGACTGGAAATAACCATCCGAGACCGCTTCAGAGTTACCACGTGGTCGATCGCGGTCGGTCGCATAGCTTTGGCCATCGACTTCGTACTGGCCAAAGTTGTCGAAGGTCATACGAAAGCGATCCGTCATTGCCGCGCCGGCAAAAGCAGGATTGGCGCGCAGCATGCGCACCGCGCGCCTGAAGAATTCGCGACGTGCCCCTTCATCCGGATAAGCGCCTTCAAAGAGCGCCATGCGTGCGGTGTAAACGCCCTCCTCGTCGTAACCGTAGTTCAGTTTTACCTGATTTCGAATCGAGCGGACCTGGAGCGCGGAAGCAATAAGGAGCGCGGCGGTCATGGCAATTTGGCCGACAACCAGGACGCGCGTGATGACGTTGACGAGCCGGCTGCTATTGCCGCGGCCACCTTCCTTCATCATTTCGGAAGCGTTCCCGCGCGCAGCGAGCAAAGCTGGGACAAACCCGGAAATCAAGGTCGCGAGCAGAACAGCGGTGAGAGTGAAGCCGAGAACCTTGCCGTCGATCGTGAAGCGAATCCAATACGGCAACTGGAACTGCGGGCTGCTTGTTATCTGGGCGATAAGATCAACCGCCCAATAGGCGAGCGCGACACCCACGGTCGCGCCAAGCGAGGCGATAAGAAAACTCTCGGTGAGCATTTGCCTAACGATGCGCCAGCGGGTGGCGCCCAGCGCGCCGCGAATCGCCAGTTCGCGCGACCGCAGGGCCGCTCGACCGAATTGCATGTTCATCACATTTACACAGGCGATAAGGAGAACAACGATGACTGCGCCGAGCATGGCGTACATGATCTGGCGCAGTTGCGGACCGGTGAAGGTTTTCAGGAGCGGCTGCACACTGGCGGAGACGAGTTGCTTGTTGGTCTTCGGGTTGTCCCGCGCAAGCCGGCGTGCGAGAGCGATGAATTCGGCATTAGCCTGGTCCTGCGTCACGCCAGGTTTCAGCCGGCCGAGAATGGAGGGGCCGATACCGGTGGGATCGCCGCGCGGTTTGAGCGGGAACTCGTTGTAAAGCGGTACCCAGAGCTCTTCGTTTTGAGGGAACTTGAAGTTCGGCGGCATGACGCCGACGACCGTCGCGGCTTTGCCGTTAATCCGAATGGCTTGTCCGATAACGTGTGAGTCGCCCTCGAAATCACGCTTCCAGATTTCATTGCCCAGAATGGTAACCTTCTCCGCGCCTGGCTTGTTATCGTCTGCGGTAAAGTCGCGTCCAAGAATTGGTTTTACTCCTTCGATTCTAAAGAAATCTTCCGTTACGTAGCCGCCCGTGTAGCGCTGCGGATTCTTTTTGTAGCAAACATTGATCGTTGAGCCGTTGAGGTAAGCGGACATAAGGGCGAACGACTTCTGCCCGGCCCGCAAATCTTCGTAGTCTTGCGCAGATGGAATATTGCCGTTGCCGAAGTTGTTGTTTTGATCTGAAGCCTGCGGGTCGATTAGCCCTACGCTCATGAGCTGTTCGGGATGCGGAAAAGAGAAGCCGCGCAGAACGATGGCGTTTACCATGCTGAACTGCGTCGTGACGCCGCAAATGCCGAGCCCGAGTACCGTCACCGCGAGGACGAAGAACGTCTTGTCTTTTGTTAGCATGCGGAGTCCGATGCGAAGGTCCTGAAAGAATGATTCAAAGAACATGGCAGTTGGTTAGTTGAGTTGTCTGGACGAAATCGAGGTGAGCCACCCGAAGTTGTACCGCTGGTTGGATGCCGCGATCTCGGTGGTTGGATTCAGAAAAATCTAAGCTAATCGAGGGCATAAAGGTAACCGTCGGTTGCGCCGAAATACACGACGCCTTCGACGACGAGCGGTGAAGAAAAGATCGCGCCGATGGAAAACTGCCGATCGGTGGCAACGATCGGGTCTTCGCGCCAGCTTGAGTGATAGAGCAACGGGTCGTTGAAGTGGCGATCGGCTGTCAGGACCCAGCCTTTGTTTTGTTTCGAGGCTTCGGTTTCAAAACTCCAAAGCACTTTGCCGGTAGTTCGGTCACGCGCTTCAAGAGTGCCGTTGAGTACGCCGATGAACACAACGTCATCGGTAACGGCCGGCGACGAAAACATGTAGGCCTTGTCCGTTTCCTTAAGGATCGACTTACCTGTCGCGGATTCGACGACGTGATAGAGAGAGGAATCGGAAGTAGCGAAGTAAACCTTGCCGTCGACCACCGCAGGCGAACTGATTACCCAGCTGAGAGCATTATCGAAACGCCACTTTTCTTTTCCCGTCGCCATGTCTAGCGCATAGACCTGCGCGTCGCGGCAACCGGTGTAAACCACGCCGTCCGCCACCGCGGGCGAAGATTGAAAGCCAACCTGATTGTGAATCTGTGGATCTTCGCCGCCGTGAAAGCGCCACTTTTCTTTTCCATTCGCGGCATCGACCGCATAGAAGTAGCTGTCCCAGCTTCCGAAATACAAAACCCCGTCAACATACGCCGGTGACGAATGGACGACGTCCCCGGTCGGGAATTTCCACCGCAGATCCCCGGTGGCGGTATCGACGGCGTAAAGGTTTCCATCGCCGCTTCCGAAGTAGACCGCGCCTTGGGCCACGACTGGACTAGAAAGGAAAACATCGAACGGATCGGCGATCGTCTGGTTTTTTGGCCGCAACCCATGGATGCCTTTCGCCTCGAAGCGACGCTCGCCGCCGGTAGCGAACCTCCATTGCACGCTCCCGTTGCGGGCATCGAGCGCATAGAGGTGTCCGTCGTAGCTCAGTGCATAAACGATTCCTCCGCTGACCGCCGGCGTGGAAGGAGCGGGCCCAGCCGTGGCTCGTTTCCAAAGCTGGTGCCCGCTCTTCGCCTCCACCGCGTAAATATTGCCGTCGTCACCGCCAAAGTAGATTGTGCCTTCGCTCCAGACCGGAGACGCGATGACGCGTGCGCCGGTCGGAAACTTCCATTTCACCTCGTGAAACTGCTGCGGCGCCGATCCAGGGTAATAACCGGTGTGGGCCGGGCCGCCGCGAAACATCGATTGAGCAGAACTGATCTGGCTCGTTAGGCAAAGAAGAATCCCGACCGCTAGCTCGCGTGCTTTCATGGCGTTTGTGAGTTGCGACGCAGGATGAGCGGAAACTCCGTCGAGCCGAGCCGAAATGTTCCCCGCAATTCACCTGCATGGAGGCGGCCTTCATAACCGAGGCCCGTCTCCTGCGAGGTAACCGTGAGATAACCGCTCTCATCTGCCACGAAATTGATCGGCGCGTTTGTTGTGCGCTTGCCAACTATGACAAGGGTTGCCGTTGCCGCCGCGCCTTCGTGGTTCGTTAAGGTGAGAGTAACGTGGCGGGGAGAACCGAGCAGCTCAAAATCCCCCTTCCATCCTCCGGCTAAATCCTGCCCGACTGGAGTGCTCGCGTGCGGCAGTTCCACTTGGGCCGGCCCGATCCTGCGCAAGACAAACGGCGCGCTGTTACCCGCTTGAAAGAAATTACCGCGTAACTCGCCAGTCGTTAGGCGGCCTTCCAACTTTGCCGGTTCGACCCGGACGCTCGCAAGCGCGTCTTTGACTGTCCCAGCGATCGCGTTGCCCTTGATTGAAAGCTCCGCCAACGGCGCGCCCTTCACGTCGAGGGTGGGGATAGTCACTGAGCCGATCCATCCCTTTCCGACCGTTTGATCCACGTCGAGAACCAGAGTGAGGGCGCGGTCTGGAATCGCGATAGAGCCTTCCCAGCGGCCCGCGAGCTCTGCCGGGAAAACGAAACTAACCGCGCAGAGAACGATCAAAAGCACCGCGAGTTGCATCTTGGCACGCGACAAACGCAGCCCGCATACCAAGGAAGACGAAAACTTGTAAGTGTCTAACCGAAAACCGTTTCTGTTTCTACAGGCCAAGACGGGAAAAGAGCTTTCGTTGCGGCTTCGGGACGCAGCGGTTTCGGTTCCGAGATCGACAACCTACAATCTGAGACACCTTTTTCTGTCTCATCGGCCGGGTGCGCACGCGACCTGCTGCAAAACACTTATGCACACAACTCTCCCATTCGGTGATTCCGGTAACGTTTTGGAGAAGACCCAGCCCGAGTCGGCTTTGCCGCAATCGAATCCCGCTCGAGATGAAATTGAAGCCTGTCTCGCGACCCGTGATCTGCTCTTGCGCGAAGCAGAGAAACATACCACCGACACGAACCTTCGACGCGCGATCTCGGCGAACGAATTCGCCTTCGATTGTCTTCGTCCCACGCGCTCGCCTTACGAAGCGCAGTCCCTGCCGGAAAGCCAGGCGGGCGATGAGCGTCGGCGTTGTCAGGCGGTGCGGCGGCGCCTGGCGGGACTAGAGATCTTCTTACGCCGTCGGGCGGCCTAAGGAGAATCAGTTAGTTTTTTTCCGTTAGGCCAATCCGCATGGCGGATGCAATGCACCCGTGCAAAACAGCCTGGATATGCCCCGCTCTGCCTTCCCCGGTGCTCCAATAAATGAACCCGGTGAGTGCCATGAGGAAGAGCGATTCAGAATAGCCCGCCACCAGATAAACAGCCGCCGGGTGAACTGCAATCGCCATTGCACCGAAGACTTGCAGCAGCAAACTGAGCCTCCAAACGTTGGCAAAAAAGAAAGAAAGTACGTCCAGAATCCCGACGCCGCGACCCGGACGACGATTAGCAATGATTAGGTGAGTGCCGAGACCAGTGGCACGTTTCACCAAACCGCCAAGGAGCGGGTAAGCCGGAAAAAACGCCACGTTTGAGACTTCCATCTCCTTGTGATCGATCGGTGGCACCGTTGTTTCGTAACCGCGGTCGATAATCTTGCCGAACCAATAGCTGTTGTGTTGGACGAGGCTGAGATACCTCTTTGCCGGCGAGCTTTCCGGGTGAGCAAAGGCGATGGCGCGCGCAACCTGCAGCGCTGTCATGAGCAAGCCGAAGGCGAGAGAGCAAAGTGGCGAAATCGGCGAAGCATAACGAACGGGCGAAGAGGAGATATCAAGATTATGGTAATGGCGTTAGCTCCTCTTAGGCAGGAGAAGTTCGCATCTGTAAAGGGGTTGGACGGCGAAACTGTCGAAGGCCGTTTTTCCGACAGCGTCGCCGGGCGTGTTGTCGGGTCAGAAAAGAAACGCGCACGCGCCGGCCCTCAAGCTCGAAGGCTGACGCGGCGACGTTGTCAGGCGGGACGAAGCCGCCTAGTGGTCGAGAACGTAAATTTCCACCAGCGCCACACCGGTGGCGTTGTTCGCGCCGCGCACGATGGCTGTGTACGCCCCCGGTTCGAGCGTTGCGATGATGGCCGATTCTTTGTCGTTAGTCGGCGGAGCGGTGGTCGCGATGATCTGTTGCTCCTGGGCACCGCGCCAGTTGTCGTTTTGATAAATGAGCGCGCCCTGGCTGTCGTGTAACTCGAGCACGGGATCGGCCAAAACTCCTGAAATGCCGGCTGCGTTTAGAGACGGTCCAATTGCGCGCAACATCACTTTTGACGGAGCAGTTCCTCCGACGATGAAGCCACCAATCATGACGGCATCATCGATTCCGACTTCACCGCGCGTCGAGATGTTAAGCACGCGCGAGTTGCCCGGCGCAAGATCATAGAGTTCAACCAGTGCGTTACCAACCGAACCATCCGAACTTCGCAAGACCGCGGTGTAAAGGCCGGGCGAAAGCGTGCGCGCAATGGCTGACTCGAGCGCATTGGGCGGCTGCAGTCCGTCTGGGATCGTGCCTGGAGGCAATGAGGTCCAATTGTCATTCTCCTCAACCAGATTTCCTGTGCCGTCATAGAGGTCGAGGAGCGGGTTAGCCAAGGGTCGCTTTACCCCTTGGGTCGTAAGCGACGGCCCGAGGGCCCGAATAACCACCGGCTTGTCGTTGTCGCCCGCGACAATGAATCCTCCGATCAGGACGCCATCACCAGATGTCACCTTCACGCGAGTGGAAAGATTCAGGATGTACTGCGGAGGCGGAGTTGGCGATGGGGTTGTCGTCGGCGTCGCAGTTGGTGTGCTGGTGGGAGTAGCTGTTGGTGTAGGTGTGCTAGTTGGTGTTGGTGTCGCAGTAGGAGTTGGTGTTGGGGTAACTGTCGGTGTGGGGCTTGGTGTCGCGGTGGGAGTTGGTGTTGGGGTGGCTGTCGGTGTGGGGCTTGGCGTCGCAGTAGGAGTCGGCGTTGGGGTCGCGGTGGGAGTTGGTGTCGCTGTTGGTGTTGGAGTTGGGGTGATGGTCGGACTAGGTGTTGGTGTAGGGCTCGGCGTCGCAGTAGGGGTTGTTGTTGGAGTTGCAGTCGGACTCGGGGTCGGAGTTGCGGTAGGAGTAGGAGTGGCGGTTGGCGTCGGTGTAGGAGTAGGCGTTACCGTAGGAGTTGGTGTTGGTGTAGGAGTTGGGGTAGAACCGATCGGTGGGACGACGACCGAAATTTCATCGGAGTATGCGCTTTGGTCGCCGTTCTGATTATAAGCAGTGACTGCAAAATAGTACCGGGCGTAGATCGTGAGATGGAGGATCATTTTCGACGTCTGATGGTGCGCGTCCACCATTTGGTCATACACGCCGCTCTCCGTTCCCCAGTAAACGTTGCCAGAGAGTCGGGAGCTTTAGCTTGATCAGTGATGACCGAGAGCTGTTCAACCGCCGCATCTCCAGCTTTTCCGAGAACGCGCAGCGCGGCGGCCTTTGTCTCAGGGGTGCCGGTGCGAATCTGTTTCACAAGGCTCGCAACTGATGCTTCCGCGGTCGCTTTGTTCTTCCCAGCGTCCTCGATGATCGCGGCTTTGATTTCCGGTGGTTCGATTTGGAACTGCGCCAGCAGCGCGTCGCGAACGGACCGCTCTTTCTCGTCGGTGATTGCCCCCGCTGCCTTCGCGGCAACCAGCCCATTCAATGTGGTCGCGCACGCGGCGATGCGGACGTCGGCGTCACGATCCCGGATCAACGGCGTGATCGCATCGATGTCCGCGACGTTCAAACCACCGATTTGGGCGAGCGCGTGGAGCACCGCGGCCTTGATTCCGGGGTCCCTGCAGTCGCGAGCGCATCAAGCAAAGCCTCGCGATGGGCTTCGGCCGCTTTGCCCGCCTGGCCGAGGCATTTCGCCGCAGCGACTCGAACGTCGCTGCGCGAGTCGTTGAGTAGTGGCCAAATCGCTTCCACATTTTCTGCGGACGCCTGCGCGCCGAAGACGACAGCAAGGACGGAAGCGCGAATGTTCGGGTCCGGGTCTCCGGCATATTTTGAGCACCTCCGCGACGTGCGGCTTCGCTTGTGTGCCCAGTCGAGCGAAAAATTGAAACGCCTCCATGCGGACGGCCTCGGGCGCCGCCGGTACGAGCAGTTTCGCAATGTCCGGTGCGACCGATGCCTGGCGCCAGTCGGCCAGCGCGCGCACGGCGAGCGCAGCGACTTCATCGGACGAGTCTGCAAGCGCAGCGACCGTGCCTTTCACGACGGACGCGGAAGGTTCAAAAGGACGATCTTCGAGCGAGTTGGTTTGCGCACGGACACCGCAGCAGACCAGCGTAGTAGCGACGATATGGAAGAGCAGTGACGAGGTTTTAATGGCGGTGATAAGCGATCGGTCAGTTCTTGATGTATTGACTGTAGGTTGGATGCTTGTAGGCGCTGCGGCCGCTATAGGAGTATTTCGGGATACACTTTTGGCCCACAACGCGATCGGCCTCGATGATCTCCGCGGTGTTGGTTGGATCGAGGATGATCTAGGTGCCGCCATTCGGCCAAAGCAGCCACACGTGCGAGATTTTCGAACGGGTTGTCGCCTTCCCGAGGACGTAGCGCGCGTCGCGCGTGCCCATCTTACTTACAAGCCAGAGCGACTTCGCCTTACAATCGCCTTGCTGGCGGGACTCGGTCACCTCGGGAGTCTGCGGCGTGTAAGGCTGCGTCGGGTCGAAGTAGTAGCGAAAGCGATGAGCGGTTCGCAGTTGAGAGCGCACATCGTTGATCGATGGCGACCCGCCTCCGAGCCGGGCGTAAGTCTGACGCATCGGGCCCATGTAGGCATCGTAAGGCGTGCCCGCGCAGGGGCGGCCAGTGTCCACGTCGGCGCGGAGCTGCACGGAACTCGCAATGAGGATGATGGGAATTATCAGGATGTGCTTCATAAGAATCGTTCGGGTTGGCCGGTCGCGGCGAGGACCGAGCGCCACCAACCGCTGGCCGGATCGAGGCGCTTGGTATGCGTGCTCAGAAGCTCGATCGGCACGTGGATAAAACGCTCGTGCAAAAATCCGATGACCACGCCTGTCCGACCCGCCATCGCGGCGTGGACCGCGTGGCGGGCAAAGAGATCGCAAAAGAGCGCATCTTCGCAATTCGCCGGCCGGCTTCGCACCTGATAACTCGGATCGAAGTAACGAAGAACAACCGGAATGTCTTCGGCCTTGAAATACGATTTGATACGCTTGCATAAGAACGGCCCGATGTCCTTCAGCTTCACATTCCCGGAGGCATCGCGCTCAACTCCATCGGCTTCCAGCAGGTTCTGCCCCGCCCCTTCCGCAACCGCGATGACGGCATGCGACTTCGTGACCATTCGTTGCTTGAGGGCAGCGAGAAAGCTTTCGAGATTGAACGGCACCTCAGGAATAAGGGCGAAGTTAACATCCTGGTTCGCGACCACCGCCCCGGCGGTGATGAACCCTGCGTGACGTCCCATTAATTTCACGAGACCGATTCCATTGGGGGCGCTGCGCGCTTCGGTGTGGGCGCAGTCGAGCACGCGGGCGGATTCCTCGACCGCACTGAAAAATCCAAATGTGCGGGAGACGAAGGCCACGTCATTGTCAATCGTCTTTGGCACCCCCACGACTGCGAGCGGATGACCTCGGCGGCGCGCTTCCTGGTAAAGGTCGCGCGCGCCGCGCTGGGTGCCATCGCCGCCAACGGTGAAAAGCACGTTCACGCCGCGGGCGATCAGGTTGTCAACCGCTCTGCCGATATCTACCGGACCGCGCGAGGAGCCGAGAATGGTGCCGCCCTTGAGATGAATATCGCCGACAATCTCTGGCGTAAGGGTGATCGGTTCCATCCTGCACACTGGATCGAGGCCGCTGTAGCCGCCGCGGAAACCAGTCACCTCGGCCACGCCATAGCCATAATGGAGCTCGAGAAAAAGCGAACGAATAACGTTGTTCAGGCCGGGACAAAGGCCGCCACAGGTCACGATCCCGGCACGCGTTTCTCTTGGATCGAAGAAAATTTTTGCGCGCGCTCCGGCCTGCTCGAATTGTAGCCCCGGCTCGGCACCGATCTCGACGTGCTCGGGAATGCGAACCTGATCGCTTACCGTGTGAGTCAGTCGCGAAGCGATTCGGGCCTCACCAAGTGTAGGCGTTTGCATATTACTCTTCCAAAACGCTGCGCGGCACATCAAGCCACTCGGCGGCGTAATCGACCTCTCTGAACATTTTCACCTTCAGAGGGGAATGCTCTGTCACGACGGCGTGAATCCTGATGTAGTGGCCAGCGGCGGAGCTAGTGACGTAAAACGCAGATTTGACTGGTGGGCGTCCATCGTAAA
This sequence comes from uncultured Verrucomicrobiae bacterium, assembly GCA_963786175.1. Lineage (GTDB taxonomy): Bacteria > Verrucomicrobiota > Verrucomicrobiia > Chthoniobacterales > UBA10450 > JAICXG01. The sequence continues at coordinate 483,390 of CAWAYD010000009.1, forward strand.
AGCGACGGCGATGAAGTGCGATACGGTAGAGAAATCGCTCATCCAGATCGACCGCATCCATCTTCGAGGTGTCGGTGAAGCGATTGAAGGGGTGGTCGAGCCGGTCTTCTTCGGTCTCCAGGAATTGAACGACCTGTGCCACCATTTTCGCATCGAAAATGCCGCGTGGCCGAAAGATCATAAGCCGCAGCTCCTCATCGAACGAAACGCCGGGCGGAAATTGCATTTCTTTACCTTGGCTAATCATATTCTAACTCCTGCCTGCTCTAACTGGCTCATTGGAAAAGGACTATTGCAAGAACTTGCGCTGAGAGGATACGGAGAAGCGTGGTGAGCGGATAGACCGTCGCATAGCCCACTGCCGGCGCCTCGGATCCAGCAATATTGGATGCGAAAGCCAGCGCCGGCGGATCGGTCATGCTGCCGGCGATGAGGCCGCTCAGATCCATAAAATTCATTCTCCAAACCAGGCGCGCGAAAATTCCGACGATCAAAATCGGCAGCACGGTGACGCACGCCCCCGCAAGCAGCCAGGAGAGGCCGGTCGGGCTGAAAACGGTCGAGAAAAATTTCGCACCCGCCCCGAGGCCAACCGCGGCGAAAAAAAGCGCGATGCCAAATTCACGAAAGGCCAGATTGGTGTTCACCGGCATATGCCACACCTGTCGCCGGATTCGTCCGATCCGACCGAGGATGAGCGCAACGATCAGCGGACCACCCGCGAGACCGAGTCGGACTGGTTGCGGCAGCCCAGGGAAAGCGATCGGCATGGTGCCGAGAGCAATCCCAAGCACGAGGCCGACGAAGAACGGAATGAAATGCGTCTCGTTCAATTCCTTGACCGAATTACCAAGCGCCTCGGCCGCCTTGTCGAGATCTTCCTTCCGTCCGACCACCGTGATCATGTCGCCGAACTGAAGGCGAAGCCCGGCTACGGCAGACATCTCCATGTCGACCCGAGTGACGCGGGTGACTGCCACACCGAAACGATCGTCGAGATTCAGTTCGCCGACGGTTTTTCCGAGAACATCACGCTCGGTTACGACCACGCGCCGAAAAGTGATGTCGCTCTCCGCGAGCACCAGGTCTTCCTCGCTCCGTTCTCCGACGATGCGCTCGAACCGCTCCAATCCGGAAGGCGTGCCGACGACCACTAGCCGACAATTAGTCTTAACGATAGTCGCGTCCGTGACCGCGACGGTTTCGTGGCCGTTACGGATGCGCGAGATGGTGACCTTCGATTCGATGCGGCCGGGAATCGCATCAACTCTAAGGCCGTGGAGGTTCGGGTTGGTCACGATCAAGGTGCGGCGCTCGAGCGGCGCCACGTTCACTCGATTCTTCGCCGCGAAATCCTCCGCCTCCCGCTTCGGATCGACACGGAAGATTTGTTTCAGGAAGATCAGCGTCCCGATAATGCCGACGATCGCGGTTGGGTAGGTCACGGCGTAGGCAAGCGCGGGCAAGGCAAGACGATCGACCGTAATTCCTGGCAATGTGCTGAGCGTCTGGGTGGCCGCGCCTAACGACGGCGTATTTGTTGATGCCCCGGAAAAGATTCCGAGAACGGCCGCGGAATCGAAACCGGCCAGCCAACCGGCCAGCGGCGCACCGATCGCTCCCATGATAACAATTGCCGCGGCGAGAAGATTTAGCCTCACGCCCTGTTGCCGAAGCGCGGCAAAAAAGCCGGGACCCAGCTGAAGGCCGATCGTGAAAACGAACAGGATCAACCCAAGTTCCTTCACGAAATCGAGGGTGGGATGATCGACCGGATTGCCGAAGTGGCCCACGATGATGCCTGCGAAAAGCACACCCGCCGTGCCAAGCCCGATGCCCCGAAACTTCAGGCTGCCCAGCGCCATCCCGAGCACGCAGACAAAGGCCAGCGCGCCGATCGCGTGCGCGATCGGCTGGGTCTTGTGAAGCTCGAACAACCAGTTCACTCGTTAGGCAGGCTCCATCGTTTCACGAACCTTACTTGTTCAGTAACGACAGCGCGCTCGTTGCAACAATCAGCAAAGGGAATTGCGCTTGCCATTGGACCAAGGTCGTAGCCAGGCGGATCGGCACTCGAATTTCGCGTGATCTGAAGGCTGAATGTCTTGCGCCCAGTCCGTATCTAACGAGCTCGGATATTTGGCGTGGGCTGGATGTGCGCTTTGAGAATGCGCAGCACTTCGGCGATCGCCTGCGGATTTTGATGGGCACGGTGATCGGAGGGAACGATGTGTTCGCTTTCCGCGCCTTCCATGTGCGAGCTCCAATATGGAACCACGCCATCGCTTGAGTCGGGCGAATCGCTCCGGCCGCGATCACCGATGATCGTATCGTAGGGGACCCCCGGCGTCATTGGAATGGTGTTGATCGCCTTCACGAATCGACTCTTCGGCGAAAGAGTATCGACACCGTTGGCGCGACGTTTTGGTTTCAGTTCTTCCTCGCGAATATGAGCGGTGGCGCGCAGCATCTCGTCGCTCGCGGCGCTGGTGAGCGCCGGGTCGCGAATCAGCAGCCTCGAGAGGCTGTGCAACCACCCAGTGGCGAGATCACTGCCGCGTAAAGGCGCTGCGATGAAAATCACCCGTCCGATCTCTGGACGATGACGAAAGAAAAGTTCCTTGCGAAAATACTCGCGAACATGCGGTGAAAGCGGAACCTCGTCGGGTGGCCGGCCGAAGATTTTCATCCAGAGGTCATTACCGCCGTCGGTGAGCAAGAGACGGCTGATGCAACCGCCCATGCTGTGGCCGATTACCACCATGGGCTTCAACTTCGGAAACTGTTTTTCCACGCGATCGAGTTCTTCACGCAGAATCGCTGCGGAGTAGGGATAGGGATAACCGCTCGGATAACTGTAGAACCAAAACTGGTAATTCTTCCGGATAACCGGATCGCCGCGCAGAGTGTTGATCATCGGCGTCCAGGTCGCCTGCGAATCCATCAGTCCATGGATGACAAGGATGACGGTCTTGGTTGGGTCGAATGGTTGTAGTCGCTCGATCGCCGCGGTGTCAGCGAATTTTTCGGGATCAATCAAACGCGAGAATTCATGCTTCTGAGGATCCGTTTCCTGAAGCATGACGGCCAGCGGCACGGTAAAATCCGCCGCCAGCGGAACCGTGCGGCCACTGAAAATGGTCGTCTCCTCCGTCAGCGGATCCTCGAACGCCAGCACGCAACGCTGGCCTTCGAAGTGAGCGACCACGGTGACGGAATAGAAGATGCGGGACGGCAAGAAATCGCGCCTGGCGTTCTTGTTCGGCTCTCGTTCCACCGCGACAATCGCCGCCCCAATCCCCGGCCGGATGGTCCTTTCGGTGACATATTTTCCATGGACGTCGTATTCATCCGCCGGCGTGAAGTCATAGCGCAGCGCCTCCCACTCCGGCCGGGGGTCGGGTCGACATGCGAGGACGAAATTTCCCTTAGGTCCCGGGACGGTCAATGGCGCTGTCCATGGATTCAGTTTTGCGGCGCGCACGATTTGGAAAATGCGCGCGATACCGAAGTTGTAATCGCGGACCGCAGTTGCGTTTTCGGGGTCGCGCTCGAGTTCGCGCGCGGCTGCTTGAATTCCTGCCAGGCAATCGCCCAGCGCGATGAGCGGCTGCGTGCGTTCCTCACGCATCGCCTTGCTGATTTCTTCTTCAGCGGAAACGAGCGCCCCAGTGCCGGCCGGCCCCCTTAATTGAGGCTCTCGATGCCACACCTCCACGTACTTATCGCAGCCGCTGAGCAGCAGCAGGCTGCAGAGCACGCACAGTTGCGCGCGCATCTCGGTGCGAATCAGTTCGCGGCGAAGTAAGTGGAATCAGCCACGGGTTTTCGCACCACCGGACGGTCCGTCACAATCACGGTGGTGCCCGGGTGGATTTCATCCGCGACCTTCTGCCCAAATTCAGGACTGAAGTGCAAACGCGAAGCTAGTTTTTGCGGATCGACACTGCGGCCCTGGCCATCCACTCGCATCCAGCGTCCCGCTTCGCGACCCGGCGCAAGCTGGCTCGCTTGTCCGGTGCTGCCTTCGAGCAATGTGAAAACGTGCTCGCCGAGACGGCCCCTTCCGTCCACGTTGAGCGCGGCCCGGCCGATTGGGTTGCCGTTTCGATACACATACAGTGCGTGATCGCCGGCGCTAACCACGATGGTGACGGGGCCCGACGCACTCCGCTCCGGATGCCAATCATAATCGTTCGCACCGAGCGGCCGGAGCATACCGGGCTTGAAGTCTTTTGGAGCGAGCATCATACCCGGGTTCGAGGCCAGATGTGGTGTCGGCGTTTTACCGTCGCCTACGACAACGGTGCCGCCAGTTGAAGTAGCCTGGAAAAGCAATGTGGAAAAATCATATGGCAACCGCACGCAGCCATGACTGGCGGCGTAACCCGGCAACTGGCCGGAATGCATCGCGATTCCGCTCCAGGTGAGCCGTTGCATGTAAGGCATGGGAGCGTTGTCGTACTTCTTGGAACGATGGGTCGATTTCTTCTCGAGGATGGAGAATACACCGGCCGGCGTGTCGTGGCCTTTCGTGCCGGTGCTGATGCTCGAGCGGCCGATGAGAATTCCGTTGCGATAAACGTGCATCGTCTGCTGCGGGATGCTGACCAGCACCACCACTGGACCGTCCGGAGAAAGCCGTGGGTTCCACCAATACTCACCGGGTTTGAGTGGCCCCGTCGGCTTGCCGGTTGGAGTGCCTTTGGTGTGAAAAGAAGGCTGCTCCATCGCCTGTGAAGAGGTGAGCAGACCGACGCAGAGGCTAAGGATGGTGATGAATTTCATACGCTGGCTTTGAACGACAACTGTAGACAGAATAAACGCTGCAGTCTAGCGACATTGGACCTTCGCCCTATGCCAGCGCTACTTACTCGGACCTGCGACGGGCGTGTCTTGATATGGCAAGACGTCGAGCAGTCGAGATAGTCGGATGACATGACAGATTTGCACGAGCCCCGTTTCGATCTCGTATTCATTTCGCCACTTGTCTCACTGGAGAGGATGCGCGCTTTGCATGACTGTCCGGATGAGGAATCGGCCGATACTCGCCTTGGCCCTTTAAGTGCAACCGAAGGATTCGGCGCACTTCCGCGATCGCTTTTGGATTCGCGGGCGAACTATGGTTTGAGGGCACGATGAGTTCTGATTGCGCGCCGTCCAGGTGAGAACTCCAATATGCGACTACGCCGTCACTGCTGTTTGGCGTGTCGCCGCGTCCGCGATCGCCGATGATCGAGTGATAGGGGATTCCAGGCGTGATCGGGAGCTTGTTCACCTCTAGCACGAACTGATTATGAGGAGAGAGCGTGTCGATACTGTTCGGCAGCCGTTTCGCGTGGAAGGCGCCCGGATCTTCTGTCGCGGCAGTGATCGCCGTGATAGGCACGGTCGCTACCAGGAATGGGATCTTAACGAAGGTGGCGGCGAGCCGGCCAATCCAATTGCTCGCCAAGTCGCTTCCACGATGTGGTGTGGACATGAAGACCACGCGCTTCACTTCCGGTCGATGATTGAAAATCAGTGATTTTACGAGCAGTTCGCGGGTCTCACTGGGCAGGACGGTTTCCGATGGCGGCTTGCCAAAGAAGTGATCCCAGATCTTTTGGTCTGCGTCGGTGATCATGAGCCGACTAATCATCCCACCCATACTGTGGCCGATGAGAACAATACCTGTGTGATCTGGAAATGCCCGATCCACTCCATCGAGCTCGTCCCGAAACAGTGCCGCGGAATAAGGATAAGGATAACCGCTTGGGTAACTGTAAACCCAGAATTGATAACGGCGCCGGATCTCGGGATCTTCGTAGAGAGCGTTAATCAACGGAGTCCAGCTCGCCGGCGTATCCTGCAAACCGTGCACAAAGACAACCGGGATCCTCTTTGGGTCATAAACCTGCAGGCGAGTCAATCGCGCGGTGTCTACATATTTCTCCGGACGCAAGAGACGCGCGAGTCCAAGTTTCTCCGGACGTTCCCGGGTCAAACCTACCGCGAGAGGAGCGGTAAGATCCGCCGCCAAGACATAGCCATGCCCATCCAGAGAAACCCGATCGGTCACTAAAGGTTGGAAAAACTCGAGCTCCGCGCGATGACCGCGAAAGCGAATGATTCCCGTCGCGCCCGCGTAAAGCCGGCGCGAAGCGAATTTCGCTCGAAAGTCTTTCTTCTCCTCCCGGCCGACCGCCACGACCGGGGCACCGATGCCGCTGATGGTGACCCGCTCCCGGAGATATGCTCCGCCAATCGTGAGGCTGTCGCTCGGAATGATTTCGTAGGCCGCTGGATCACGATCTGTTCCGACCTGGCGTTTGGTCGTTAGGGTGTAGTCGCCGGTTGGATCAGGCACCGTGAGCGCATGAGTCCAAGGGTCGAGGTGTGCGTCCTCGATGACTCCAATCGCACGGGCGACTGAAAAATTGTAGAGGTCGCGGGCCTGCCGATCGCCTGGACGGCCGGTTAACTGATCGGAAGCCGTTTGTGCAGCGGCGAGATATTCACCCAGAGCCCCCAATGGATCACGGGACGCCTTTTCTTGCGCTATGTGCAGATCTTGCACGGTTGAGACAAGCGTTGGCTCTCGAGTGCCGTTGGCCGCCAAACGCGGGGTCGTCGGTTTGACGGTTGCGATATGTGCGCATCCGTTGAGACCCAGAACGAGAGTGACAAACAGAAGACGTTTCATGAGTGGCTCTGATCGAAAGCAGCCCCGTCAAAAGTCAGAAGATTCAGGTTTCGTTGCATAGAAACGCGACAGTGGCGCTAAAGGAATTTGAAGATGTTGAACCTGCTCCGGGGCGCAAAAAGGAAATGGTAGTTGGTCGCCCGGGCCCGCGCTAGCTAGTTTCACTGGGAAGTTGCGCGACAGACTGAGCATTGTATCGACTTGCCAAGTCAATTCCGAACTGGCCCAACCGCCAGGACCTCATCCTTGAGCAGCTTTTTCACCGGCGCGCTGAATGATCTGCGTCCTTGAGTGATGCGACCCTCGTGTAACGGGCCGAACGTCCAGGTAGAAAAGCTGGCGACGGTATAAGCAAGGTGAATGTTTTCGCCCTAACAATCAAAAATGGTACGCTACCGGATGCCGCCGCCAACTCAGGCCGCCGGTGTTTCCTTCACATCCGGCACGAGTTTCCCGTAAACGCCCATCACCAGCAGGGCTGCGATCGCATAGGCCGCAATCGCTGGCACTGGCCGGTTGTCGTGCATTTGTTGCCCGGAAAGCAAGAGCGCGAGACCGATGTGGCGATTCGCGTTGCAGACGGACAACGTCTGAATGGTCCGCGAGGGTTCGCCGAGGAGCAGGCGCGCTCCGAAAAGACATCCGAGCGCGAGAAGCAGCGCAGCAGCCGCCAGCCACAGACTCACCTGCTTCAGCGCAGGTCCCATTTTGTAGAGCAGGGCCACCAGCACTACGAGAATGATGACGTTACCGATTGGCACGAGCGCGCGCTGCACGCGCCTCGAGAACGCGGGCACCAGCCACACGAATGCCATCCCAACAAGCAAAGGCAGGAACTGCTGCTGCGCGATAACCGACAGCAACTTCATCGGCGGCACCCAGATCTCGCGTCCATAAAGCCAGCCGGCAGTTGCGACCAGTAACGGAACGATGACGGGAGTCAGTAATCCACTCCACACTTGGTAACTCGCTGCCATCTGTACATCGAACCCGCGTTGCGCCGCGCCACGGGTCATTAACGGCGCCCCGGGGACCGCGCCAATCAGGAACAACCCTGCCGTTGCCGGCCCGTCCAGCGACAGCAGATTTCCGAGCGCGAGTGCGAGTGTCGGCGGGAGCAGGAACGTGGCCGCAATCAAGCGCACCCATTTCGAAGGGGTGAGACGGCGCCAGTTATTCCAAATCTGTCCCGGACGCAGACTGATGCCGACCGCCAACATCAATAGGAGCACCGCGGCCTGCAGCAAATACTTCACCGTTAACTTCCCTTATGGCCCGGTTACTTCAGACTTACCTTCGCCGCCTGGCTGATTGACATTGTGTGACTCATATGAGCGACGGCAGTCGCACGAATGAGAGAAGAATTGTTGCTCCTTCGCTGGAGCAAGGAAACCTCATCTTCGCCAGCTCTTTTTCTTCGGCGGCGAGTCTTTCATTTTAGCGACGTAGGTCTCGAAGCCCGCGATCCGGCACTCCGAAATGTGACTATCCCTATTGGAACTATCCGACTACTGGTTCTCGCCTCCGGCCTCGTCCCCCCAGTCATCATCCGTCTCTTGCCAGCTCTTATCGGGGTCATACCGATCCATGGCTTGGAATTGCTTGAGGGTGTCGGGCCCGAGATCCTTCTCGTAAACAACACCGTCGGGGCCGACGATAAAGCTTTTCACCCCGGTAACCCGATATTGCGCAGGTGCAGCGGCAAGGGCGAAGCCGGCGATCATCGCGCCTTCGACGACAAAGTCCATCTGCCCCATTCGCGCCGACTGGCCTTGACCCTTTAGCACCTTGAAATAGTAGCCGCGAAAAGGCTCGCTTTTTTCGCTATAGCCTCGTTCGATCGCGCGGGCGATACCCTCACCTACTGGACCACCCCACGTTCCGTCAGGGTTCTGCCAGGCAAGCCCATCGTGTTTTCCAGGCGTGCTGATGACGCGCTGGGCGTATTGGTTAACCTTCGCGTCGTCGTGCTTTTCCTGCGCGTATTCATGCTGCGCTTCCACGTATCCCCGGCAAACGGCAATCGCATCCAATTCGTTCGCGCCGATGCGCCGATTGAGGATCTCTTCGCGACCTACCTTGGTATCGAATGACCACTTACCCTTGTTCTTGACGATTGGAATCGGCACCGGAAGCTGATCGTTTCCAATTGTCAGGATGGCGCGGTTTCTATTGTTAGGATCAGCCCCTACCTTGGTCCTCTCCTTCGCCTTGGCGACAAAGGCCATCGCCCGGTTCTTATCCGCGACCGCATCTTCTGAGCTGACGATGTCGTCGCTACCTGGTCCCAGAATCTCCTTTAGCGCCGTGGTGTCGTATGACTCCGCGGCCTTAATCAGAGCATCCGCCGCCGCCTTCGGCGTGTTGAATTGCTGTCCCGTCGGTTGTGATACAGCCGCGTCCTTCTTGGTTTCGGGCGCCGCTTGTAATATGCCGCCGATCGTGACCGCAACTATGGCCAGCGAGATCTTTACCAGGATTAAAAGATAGTATTTTGATTTCATTGGGCTTGTCCTCAGTTTTCTCCTTAGCGTTTCTTGCCGCCACCTTTACGCCCACCACCACCACCACCACCACCACTACTCATTCCGCCGCCACCCATGCTCTTGCCTCCTCTGCTACTACTTGCTTTCGCCTGATGCCCGCTTCCACCGCTTATGGCGCCGCCACTGCTGCGCGAGGCAGAGCTACCCTTGTTCCCCATGTTCTTGTTGCCAATCTGATCTGAGCCACCCGATTTTTTCTTGGCGGGCGCACCAGCCTTGCTGGCGGCACCCGTGCCACCGGGCTTCCCAGCTCCACCGGCACCACCGGGCTTCCCAACTCCACCGGCACCACCGGGCTTCCCAACTCCACCGGCACCACCGGGCTTCCCAACTCCACCGGCGCCACCGGGCTTTCCAACTCCACCCGGACCGCCGGGCTTACCAACTCCACCGGCGCCACCGGGCTTACCAACTCCACCCGGACCGCCGGGCTTACCAACTCCACCGGCGCCACTCGCGGCGCGGCCACCGAACTTATCTGCGGTCTTTCGATCACCATAAGGAGCGTTGCCGCGATGCTCCGGGCTATGCTGCCACTTACCTGCCTGACCTGCTTTAATGTTATTCTGCTTATTGTAATTGCTGACGTACTTGTTGTTGACGTTAACGTTGACGTCGCCCTGGTCCCAGCCACAGCCCCAGCCCCAGTTATTCCCCCACGCAGCACCCAGCGCCATCGCCCCACCGAACGCGAGCGCGCCACCAGCAATATAGCCAGGATAATTATAAGTCGGATACGGATAGGCCGGCTCGCCATAAACAACCGCGGGGTCATAGGAAGGGACATAAACCGTGCTCGGGTCGGCCTGCTCGACGGTGATCACTTGCTCGCTCCCTACCGTCTTCGTCTCTACCTTCTGTTGCTCGCCGGTCTTTAACGCTCCTTTGCTTTCAGCCTTCGCGCGCATGCGCTGGACGGCCGCCATCACATCCTGCTGCTGACCGAGAAATGCGTTCCCCATATCCGATGTCCACTGGATGTTTTCAGACATGCGTTGGGCCACATCGGGGAAGGCGGCCATCGCCTGTACGCTTGGATCCCAAGGCTGCTTCGCCACCGCGTCGGCCAGCGCCTGGTCTTTTAGCTCCTTGTTTTTGTCCAGCCACTGCCCTAGCTGCATGATCTCGATCGGATAAGTGGAAGCCGCGAGCGTCTGCGCCAGCAGCGGATCGGGATAAAGCGCGATCGGCGCGACTAGCGAATCCAACTGCTCTTCCGGAAGCTTCGGCGCCTCCGCGGTTTCCGAAGCGGCCGCCGTCTCGGATTCCGTTTCGTTACCAAACGCCGCGGGCTGACCCATCAACAGCAGCACCGCGGGAAAAAGAGCGACAGCGCGACGGATCAGACTTGTTCTCATTCTGCCATTTTGCGAGTGCCGGACGGACATCGCCTATAGGACCTTGGTCGTAGCATGCGCGAGCATGGAAACGATGATTTGGATCCCTTGTTTCTCGCTCTTCAGGTACTAGTGAAGACTTTCAGCGTCCGGCGAGTCGAAAAAACTCGTGTCAGATCGATGCTTCTCCGACGAACGATCGGATGCACAGCCGCCGAGAAGGAGAATTGAAAAGGCCACGAATAGAGTCGTCATTCTCACGGAACGGGAAGAATTGCCTGACGAGATATATAAGGAGTTATTTCCTACGATGCGTTCGCCGCAATCATGGCAAGACGATAACGCAGACTCGTGGGATCTCATCTTAGTTGGACGCGCAATGCAAGCAAAACTATGGGATGTTCACGAGATCGCAACCCACCCAAGCCGCGGCGTTAAGATCAATCAGTGTCTTCTTCATCCCGCGGTAGAGCCATTACTGACTTGGTCTTCCAGTCGAAGATAATCGCAAGGAGACGGAGGAGGAACGTGACAGCAATCGCCACGATTGCGCACGGCACGACCGGCTCCTTAAAGAAGGTGGTGGCCACCGTGAATTCAGCCACCCCTAGTAGTGAGGCAATGACGTAGAACTGCCCGGGCTTGAACAAGAAGCGGTTCTTCCCGAACTAGCACATCGCGAATCAGGCCACTGCCAACGGCGTTGACGACGCCGACAAAGATACAGGCGGAAATGGCCAAGCCTGCTTCGAGGGCTTTGCTGGCGCCGACCACGCCGTAGGCCGCGGTAGCGAGCGCATCGATAATGAGGAATGGCTTCGAGAACCGTTCCACATGCGGAAAGAAAAGGAGCGCAGCTATGCACCCCACGAGGACGGCAATCATATAGGCGCCATTGCGCATCGCCGCCGGTGGTCCGGCTTGGATAAAGACACCATCGCGCAGCAAGCCGCCACCGAGACCGCAGGCCAGGGCCAGCACAAAGAGACCAACCGGATCGTACTGTCGTCGAATAGCCACCATCGCGCCGGTGATACTGAAAAGCACGGTTGCTCCGAGATCGATGGCAATCGGAAGCGCCACGCTTCGGACGACCAATGAGTCAGCTGACATTGTGACAGGTTAGAATAATTGGCAGATCGCCAGTGCCCGGGAATCCCGCTGGGCTATGACATCATCGCGACCAGAATAGGGCCCCAAGCGGTGAGCACAATATTGCCAATTGCATACGGTACGGTGTAGCCAAGAGCCGGCAACTCGCTTTCGGCTTGCTCCTGGATCGCGCGCAGCGCGGCAGTCACTGTCCCCGCACCGGAACAAGCACCTAGGACGATAACGGGGTTCATCCTTAAGATATAACGGCCAAACAAAATGCCTACGGTGTGCGGAAGAATTGCAACCAAAAGACCCACAAAGACCAGACTGACTCCCGACTTTTGCAATCCCGAAAAAAAGCTAGGGCCGGCCGCGAGTCCTACGCAGGCCATGAAGACTGACAGGCCCACTGTATCGAAGATCCACATGGCTGATTCTGGGATGCGACCAAATGTTGGGTGAACCGCGCGCAGCCAGCCGAATACCAAGCCCATGATGAGGGCGCCTCCGCTGGCCGTGAGAGTGAGCGGCAGGCCGGCGACTACGAGTGTGAGTAATCCAACCAGCCCGCCGAGGAAGATACCGAGTCCAACGAAGACCATATCCGTCATAACAGTCTGGCGGTCGGCATAACCAAGGCTCTTGGCCGCCCGGCAGACGTCGTTCTCCGCACCAACCAGCGTCATCAAGTCCCCGCGTTCCACCCGCGTTTCAGGGGCAAATGGCATAGGTAGTCCGCTCCGGGTCAGCTTTTTCAGGAATACCCCTCGAGCGAAATCCATGGCCGCCAACTCGGCAATGGTTTTGCCGGCGACCGTCTTGCTGGTGATCACCACGTCAAGAAATTCAAACGGAAAATCCAGCAGCTCCTTGTCGCTCACTTCGATCCCGATCTCGGCTCCGCGAGCCATTAGAAGTTCCGAGCGTGTCAGGACCGCGACGGTGTCATTCTCAAGAATCACTGTCGTGGGCTCGGGCTCGATGATCTGACCATCCCTTCTGATGCGCGAGACGAAGAGCCGAGTTGGTTTGGGACGCTCCTCCAGTTCGGCAATAGTTCGGTTCAGCAAATCAGGGCGAGTAATTCGATAGGCGCGAACCGCCAGGCTCTGAAAGGCGGATAATCTCCCCACTCCGCTTTTCTCGGAGCCGGAGATCTGCTTCTGGAGCTTACGGGCCTCGTCCTTGAGATTGATTCCCATCAGCTTCGGCCCAACGTTAGGGAGAAACCAGACGACGAACCCCGTGCCGATAAGATAAGTCACGGCGTACGCCACCGGAATGTTGTTAATCAAGCTGGTCTTATCTGCGGCCGATATGCCTAGTCGTCCGATGGCGTCGCTGGCGGTTCCGATGACGGTAGATTCGGTGAATGCACCGGCGAGGAGACCGGCCGCGGTCCCCATATCATAGCCGAGGATCTTTGCCGCAGTGAATGCGGCCAGCAAACAAGTGACACAAAGGACGAGCGTGATTGCCACCTGCGGCAATGCATCCTTTCTTCAGTCCGCGAAAGAACTGAGGTCCCACCTTATAGCCAGTGGCGAAAAGGAATAAATCGAAGAAGACATATTTGACCACGGCCGGGACCTGGATCGCCATTTGCCCGAGGAGAACGCCCGCGAGCAGAGTTCCTACGACCGTTCCGAGACTGAATGATCCTATCTTGAGGCGACCGATAAAGAACCCGATCGCAAGAGTTAGGAAGATTGCGAGTTCCGGGTGTTCCCTAAGAGCGTGAACGAAATAGGTCATAATAAGACTGCCTATCCAGGTATGGGTTCTTGATCATTTGGACCCAACAGAGTCCGCGATATCGAAGCTTTCTAGCTAGAATTTGAACGCGTAGTTACAAATGGCACGGAAGTCGGTAAGGTTATCGACATCTCCTCCAAACTGCTCGACAACCCCGTAACGCAGGCGCAGCGACAGATTTTTCAGAAGGCCCTTAGTCGGCGCCCATTGGGCGTTAACATCATATTCGTTCTGCCGAAACTGCGTCGCTGCATCCGGGTCCGTGCCGAACACCGCCAGGGCATAAGCGCTTAGTCCGTCCACCCAGGGAAAATCATAACCGGCCCGGAGAAGAAACGCGCTCTCACCGGCTCGGTTGAAGTCTTGAACCTGAACACTCGTATAACCGGGATAGCCGCTCCACGGGTTCTGTAAGTTGGCATTCCCCCACGCGTGAGTGAAGCCCACGGTAAACAGCGCTTTCTCGACGGGCAGTTCCACTTTGAAACCGAATTGATGGCCCGAGAAACTGTGGTTCTGCAGGAGGTTCTCCCCAACACTACCCTGATCCACGTACTGGGCAGCGAGTTTCAGCTTCCACTTGTCGGAAAGCGGGACCTGAAAGCCGGTTTGGCCATATGCGATGTTAATAATATCCTGACTGTAGTAGTCGATCGCGCCAATGGAGAATTTCCCTTTCTCATAGATCGCTCCAGCGGTCCATACACCTCGCTCAACATGAGCCCCGGCGTCGATCGCCATCGAGACAAATTGATTGTCGTTTCGCTCTTTGATTTGGTAGAAATACCCGGCGCCATACTTGAGAGTCGCGACGTCTGCGGCAGGGGTTGGTGTCGGGACTGCAGTGTCTTTTCCGTCTTTGCTCGGACCGATGCCGTCCGTGTTCGCACCGGTGTCGCTACTGCTCCCGCCAAATTCGGTCCGGCCCTGCAAAACGACCGCCTCAAAAGTGTTTGGCGTCATGCGGGTGTCGTTACGGTTGATAAAAGGAGTGTCGTAGCCTTTGGCTCCGATACTGACGGTCAAGTCGTCGATAATCCTAATTTCTGCGTAGAACTCGCCCAAGGCAGTGTAACCCTCCTGACCAGCCTGTAAGAGGGTGGTCCCGTCTCTGTCCTTAGGAGCGTATATCGGCTGTGAGGTGTAGGCCGTCAGCCCAAACGCAATGTGGTCGAGAAAATAACCGGTCTTCACTCCCGCCCATCCGCCGATCGCCCACGCCTGTTTCTCCGCGCCACTGAAGTCGCTGCGATCGAAGTAAAAGGTGCGGAAATTGAATTCGAACTTTGTGTCTTTTAGGGCTTCTCGGCGCTCATTCAGGCGCCACTCGCGAAAATCGCTAAATGACTCATCGAGCGATGTGCGACCCTGCTCTTCAGATGTGAGCGCGGTGTCGACGGGAGCGGGTTGCGTCACCGCCAGGGAGAGATCAGACGGGGCGGTCATCCAGACATCCATCTCGCTCTCCGGCTGGGCGAGGCGGCGGCGGTGCCAATCAACAAGGAACCCAGAGCCAGGACCGCGCACGCTTGTTTTCGTAAGGAAGTCCGCCTGGTCATAGCAGGTTCTCGAGAATCAGGGTTGCTATTGTGACAACAGCATAGCGAAGTAACCGAATCTAGCGTTTCGCTCTCGTCGGGGCTGGCCCAGCACTCTTGCCCGTAGCTGCCTCATAAGCCTGCCTGATATCCGCGCGCGATGGCGCGCACCGCACGACCGATGTCGTCGTAGACGTGATTCTCCAAGTTGGCGAAGGATATGCGCACCGACCAATCGGGAGCGGCAAAGCCGCCGCCGTTGAGCAGGACAATGCCGTGGTCCTCGGCCAACCGGAACACGATGTCGAGGGGATGCACGTTTTCCTTCATCCACTTGACGACTTCCTCGCCCAGGTATTTGCGGGCAAAAAACTCGAAATCGATCAGGCCATAGTAATAGTCGAAGTACTGATTGGGACCGACTTCGATGTCCAGTCCTTCGATGGTTGCCTGGACCCGCTGCTTGCAGATGCCGATGCAGGCTTTCTGATAGATCTTCTTTTCGTCCATCAACTCGCTGAGCGAGAACAGCGTCATCATGACCTGCTGTGGAAGCGACAACCCAGCCGTGTGATTGAGCGCAATGTCGCGGCTATCGGCAACGATGCGGTCGATAAAGGCGAGCTTGCGCGGTTCGAGGGTTAGACCGCCGTAACGCTTGTCCAGCTGTTTCAAGGTCGGTTCGGGATGCGCGGCGATCATCTCGTCGAAGATGTTGTCCTCGTGAACCGCGATGGTTCCGAGCCGCCACCCGGTGCAGCCGAAATACTTGCTGTACGAGTAGACGCCGATCGTGTTCTTCGGGAATTCTCCCATCAGCGAACGGAAGCCCGGGACGAACGTGCCATAAACGTCGTCTGTGAGCAGGATGAGATCGGGCCGTTTCTTGAGCACGGCTCCGATTTTCTTAATCGTGTCTGGAGAAAGCGCGACCGCGAACGGATTGCCGGGATTGACAATGAAGAATGCCTTGATGTTCGGGTCGAGCAGCTTCTTGATCTCTTCATCCGGATACTGAAACCGCGTCCTCCTGCTTCGCATGTATCTCGACGTAATGGAGGTCGTAGTCCTCGAGATGCGCCATCTCGAGGTAGGGGGTGAAGATCGGCACGCCGAGCGCTATCGTGTCGCCGGGGTTGAGAAGCCGGTTGGCTTTTAGCGACTTGAAAATGTAACACATGGCGGCGGTGCCGCCCTCGACCGCGTAGATTTTGAATTTGCCTTTCGGCCGCGGGCTTCCGCACATCGCCCACTCCAGGTACTCGTGAACGATCCGTTCGTTGTGCACCAGCATGCGGTCTGGCACCGGATAGTGGTCGCCGATGATGGAATCCACCAACTCATGAACGAACGCGTCGCGATCGAAGCTGAATTTTTTCACCGCCCACGGCACCATTGCCTGTAGAAAGGGCGCACCCGGCATGTCGTTGTGTTTCGTTAGCCAGGCTTCAAGCCGGTCGGCAATTCCAGATGCTTTCGGCATTCCGCCGACACCGGGCGGCAGGTCGAGGACCCGCTTGCTTTCAGTAATTGCGAACTGCCCGAGGAGGAAAAACGCTTCGCGCGGCTCAGTAGCGACCCAGTTTGGGTTGCCACGACCGGCGTTCAAGTACGATAGAGAAGATTCAAGCGCGGATTTCGATGCCACTTTTTGGACGAAATCCTTGATCTCGAATGGACCGAGTTTCTCGAACTCTTTCAGCCTCGCATTATCTGATAATTCGCGACTGCCACGACGAGCTTGTCCGTTAGCTTTCGCAGTCCGAGAGGATTTGCTTTTTGTTGTCATAGATTTCTTTGCTGTTGAATCAAGTGCGGAAGATGCGGCCTCACGACATCAACATGATGATGATCATGCCCCAGATGGTAAGCAGGGTGTTACCGACGGCATAGGTAACGGTGTAGCCAAGCGCCGGGATCTGGCTTTTAGCCTGATCGCAGACCAGACCAAGCGACGCCGTCGTCGTGCGCGCCCCGGAAACGATTCCGAGGTTGAGCGCGTCGTGGAAGCGGAACACGTATTTGGCGACGAACATGCCGAGAATCAGCGGGACCGTCGTGGCGACGGCGCCCCACAGGAAGAGGCCGACGCCCTGCGTTTTCAGACCGTTGACGAAGCCTGGACCGGCGGAGATGCCGACGATGGCGATGAAGATGTTGAGTCCGACCGAGTTCATGAACCAGACGGTGGGTGTCGGAATACGCCCGAAGGACGGGCGGACCGAGCGCAGCCAGCCGCCGATGATTCCGGCGATCAGCGCGCCGCCGGCAGTCGACAGCGTGAGCGGCGCCCCAGCCACCTTGAAGACCAGTGCCCCAATCAGCGCGCCGACCACGATCGCCGCGCCGACGAACGCCATGTCGGTGACATCGGTCGGACGGTCAGCAACACCCAGCATCTTGGTAGCGGCGGCAGTATCCTGCGTCCGGCCGACGAGGGTGAGCAAGTCGCCGCGATTGACCTCGGTGCTCGGCAGAATGGGGATATCGGTGGCGGTAGCGCCGCGCGTGATCTTGCGCAGGAAGACGCCGCGCGCCGCCGGGCGCGCCGCCAGCTCGGCGAGCGTCTTGCCGTCGACATCCTTGTTCGTCACCAGGACGTCGATGCCTTCCACCGGCACCGCGAGCAGTTCGCGATCTTCTACCTCGACCGCCGCTGCTCCGAGGATGTTCACCAGCACGTCGCGTTCGCCTGCGACCGCCACCACGTCGCCTTCCTTTAGGATGACGTCCGCAGTCGCATCCATGATCTCGCCTCCACGCCGAATGCGCAGGACGAACAGGCGCGAATCGGGCACCAGCGACTCAGCCTCGGCGACGCGTAGGCCGGCGGCCTTGCCACCTGGCTGAACCTTGTAGGCGCGCAACGCCCAGCGGGTCCAGGCTGTACCCGGACCGCCCACCTGCTTCTTGCCGCCCCCATGCTTCTCTTCGTAATCCTTGCAGGCGGCGACGAGATCGATGCCCAGCAGTTTCGGGCCGATGACGGCGATCACGATCGCCGAGCCCATGGTGCCGAACATATAGGTCACGGCGTAAGCGATCGGCATCGAGTCGAGCAGCGCCTTGGCTTGATCGGGGGGCAGGCCCAGACGGTTGATGGCGTCGGTCGAGAGCCCCATCGCGGCAGAGATCGTCTGCGAGCCCGAGTAAAGTCCGGCCCCGTAGCCGAGGTCGTAGCCGGCGAGCTTTGCGACTATCACGCAAGCGACCAGGCTGAATACGCACTGCACCACCGAGAAGATCGCCTGCGGCAGGCCATTGCTGGCAATTCCGCGAACGAACTGCGGCCCGACAGCGTAGCCGACGGCGAAGAGGAACATGAGGAACGAAAACGCCTTCAGGGGCTGGTTCACCGTGATCCCGATTTGCCCGATTACGACAGCGGCGATCAGGGTGGCGGTCACCGACCCGAGTCCTATACCCTTGAAGGTGAACTTGCCGAAGTAGTAACCGAGGGCGAGCGCAAGAAAGATTGCGATTTCCGGGTAAGTCTTAAGCGTAGTGAAGAACCAGTTAATCATATCTATGTTGCGCTCTGTTTTAGTTAGTTAGGCCGGATACTCGAACTTTTAAGGGCTGCGATGTGTCACGTATTTTGAAGCACGTAATTGCTACTTCTTTGCTTTCTTTTTGGCTCCGCCAAGCTTCTCCGGCTTGATTAGTTCCAAGCCCGAGGCGGCGTGGTACCCATGGATCTCCTTTACGTCGAGCTTGCGCATGAAGTCGATCGTCTCCTTGGTGATGACCTGACCGGGCACCATGATCGGGAAGCCGGGAGGATACGGTATGACGAACTTCGCGGAGACGGCCTGACCGTGTTTCACGAGGTCGTCGATCTCCTTCGAGTTTAGTTTCACGTGTGTGCAATTTTCCCCGTCATAGGCAAGGAAGAACGGCGTTCGCATGTCACCTTCATTAGTCTTACTCTTGGGGTTCTCGCGGAAGGCATCGTGGAAGCGACTGAAGTTCGGCAGATCCGGTACGTCGGTGATCAGGCTTTTGACCCGGGCATCAAAGCCGGCCTTCTCGTCGTAGTCCCTCGCCAACTTGCGGTCGAGGTCGCGGGCGATGTCGGCGAGAACCTTGATCAGATAGGCGATATCACTTCGGGTGTTATTAATGTTGGTCTGGAGCAGGACGCTATTACGCGAGGTCTTATTGAGCTGGATATCGAATTTGCTCGCGAGCATCCCCTTGAAGGAAGTACCGTCGAAGCCGGCGTAGCCGCAGAGGAGAGTGATACGAGTAGGATCGAGGGTGAACTCGTCGTTGGCCCACGCGTCATAGATCCTCTGCCAGCTCGCGCTCTCCGAATGGAAGTCATCGAATCCGCTGGCTCGATACTGGGCCGGCACCATCTGGGCATTGGTAGCAATGCTGAAGTATTTCGAGATGAGCGGATCCTGGTTCACCTCGCGACGCAGGATGAGGGATAGCTCGATGGCACGGCCGACCAGCTCATAGCCCTCGAGCTCCGCCTGCCGGCGGGCGATGTCGAGTGAAGCGATGAGTTGCAAGTTCGGCGACGTACTGGTGTGGGCAAAGAAGGCCTCTTTAAAGGTTGGCTCGGTGCTCTCCCAGCAATCGTCGTTGACCATGATGTAAGAACCCTGGCGAAAGCAGGAGAGCGACTTGTGCGTCGAAGTGGTCGCATAGACTCGCATCTTGACCGCATCCGGGTCGGGCAGCAGGTGCGTATCGAGAAGCTTGGGATTTTTCGGATCGAGTTTGCCGTGTTTCTTTTTGAACTCGGCGTATTGGGCCCGGTAGGCCTCGGAGGCATACTTCTCGCGCAGAGCCTCACACGCGCCCATGGCGGAACGCATCCGATGGAAGGGTGTGAAGCGGCTGTAGGCGTACCAAGCCTCGTCCCAGAGAAAAACGATGTCCGGCTTGATCGCCAGCACTTCCTCCATGAAACGCTGCACGTTGTAGACGTGACCGTCGAAGGTGCAGTTAGTGAGCAACAGCATTCGCACCCGGTCAAGCTTCCCTTCAGCTTTTAGGTCGAACAACGTCTTCTTGATCGTCCTGAGCGGCACCGCCCCGTACATGGAATACTCAGTCAACGGGTAGGCTTCTACGTAGAGCGGCTGTCCGCCGCCGAGGACGAGTCCATAGTGGTGGGACTTGTGGCAGTTACGGTCCACGAGCACGATATCCCCCGGGCGCACGATCGTCTGGACGGCGATCTTGTTAGAGGTGGACGTGCCATTTGTCCCAAAAAAGAGCTGCCGACAACCGAACGCGCGCGCTGCTTTCTCCTGCGCCACCTTGATGTTGCCGGTCGGCTCGAGCAGCGAATCGAGACCACCGGTCGTCGCGGAGGATTCAGCCAGGAAAATGTTGGCGCCGTAAAAGTGACCGAAATCGCGAATCCAGTGCGAGTTGAAAACCGACTTGCCCCGGGCGATCGGCAGCGCGTGGAAAGTGCCAACCGGGCGGCGCGCATAATTTTTCAGGTTGTTGAAATATGGCGTATCGTAGCGCTGGTTGACGCCCTCCATCATCGCGAGGTGGATCTCCATGAGATCTTCGATTCCGTAGAAAATTCGCCGGATGTTTTTCGAGTCGAGATGGCTTGCCATCTTTTCCACCGCACGATCCAGGAGCAGATAAACGTCCAGCTCCGGGCGGGTCTTGGCGATAGCGCGGGCGAGAGTTACTCCGTAATCTTTCGGCTCGAGGGTGCCGGGTTCCGTCGACAGGTGCTGCTCGAGGTAGATGCGTAGATTGGGCGCCTCAAATTGCGAGCGGAAGCGAAAGTTATCCTTGATCACCACCGCCTGCACATCGGCGTTAAGTACCACCCCGAGGACGGCATCTTCAAAACTGGGCACCGTGACCGCCTCGTAGACGAAGGGATCTTCGGGGCGGCGAAGCTGACGCATTTCGTTGCGCCCTTGACGCACCTGTTCCGCGGTTGGGTCGTCGCTAACGATCAGGACTTCGAAGTAGGGCTTGGTTAGATCGCCCGTGTCGAAGTAGTCCTTCATCAGACGCTCGTTGCCCTCCTGCTCTCCTTCCTCCCCCAGCTTCCAAGCACTTGCCGAGCGACGGTAGGAGCCGGTGATGATCGCCTTGGCGATGCGAGTGCTGAGCCTGGAAAAACCGGAGTAATCGTCCCGGCCCAGCGCGTCCTTCAGCGCGGTCATTAAAGATTCACCCGGATAGGCGTGAAACGCCTCGAGAATGCTGAGATGCTGGAACAAGTCCTCCACTTGTGCAGCTGCTTCCTTGGTGGACGAACCGGCCGCGGACCGGGCCACGAGAGACTGCGCGGCGTGCGCCATTTCCTGCCAGCGATCACAACGGGCTTCGCCCGCACTGAACATTCCGACGCGATACTTGGACTGGGTCTTGTTCGCTTTTGATGATGAAGTGGGCATGATTTTTGTCGAGTTAACTAAGAGTCAAGCCTTGCCAGGACCCTTTTCTTGTAGCGCAAAGGTGTTGCTTCGATTTCTGCTCCGAACAAATAAAAGGCTTACCCTATGGGATGCCATAGGACCTTAGTCCGATAGGAATGCGGCCTCTGGCAGAGCGAAGCTGTTACCAAACGATTTGGGTTATCCGAACGCGTCTAGCTGGTTCGTAGCCTGAAACTGGCGAGCCGGGACTCACGTTCAGAAAGACGATCTGATGAAACTCAAGTTTTATGGCACGCGGGGGTCCATCCCCGTCTGCGATCCGGGCTTCCAGCAATTCGGCGGCAACACCACGTGTCTGCAAATTACGCTCACCGATACGAACCGCATCGTGATTATTGACGCGGGCACGGGCCTGCGAAACCTGGGCAGAGATCTTCGCGCCATCGGCCACAAGCAGGAACAAATCGTAATTGCTTTCTCCCATTTTCACTGGGACCACATCCAAGGCTTTCCATTTTTTGCCCCGGCTTATGATTCCAAACAGAAAATCACGCTTCTAACTCTCGGCCGGGACCGGACAACGACAGATTTGCGGCAGATTTTCGAAACCCAGATGCAGGCGGAATATTTCCCGGTGCAATTGGACCAGATGGGCGCAGTTTTCGAGTTCCTGCAGATCGCGGACGCGAGCCAGCACTTCACGGCGATCAACGGTGTGGAAACCATCGTAACCGCTCAAAGGCACAACCACCCCGGTGGCGCGTATAGTTTCCGGATCGAGCGACGCGGAAAAGTGCTGGTCGTTTGCACGGATGTCGAGCACCGCAAGCAAATCGATCCGCGGCTGGTGGATCTGGCGAGCGGCGCGGACTTGTTGGTCCATGACGCGCAATACACCGCCGAGGAATTGCAGAAACGCCATGGCTGGGGGCACAGCAGCTTTGATCAAGCGATGCAACTTGCAGAAATGGCTGGTGTGAAGCGCCTCGCGCTCACGCATCACGACCCCGACCACGACGACGAATTTCTGCTACGGATCGAAAAGCTGTGTCAGGAACGGTGCCCCAACGCGGTGCTGGCGCGTGAAGGAATGGAAATCGCGATTGGTTAGGCAGACGTGCTCCCTAATGACAACGAACTTCGGCGACAACCCGCTTCGGTTACAGCTCAGTTGCCCGCGGCAATCGCGAAACCCCCTGGGAACGAGTAGGACCAAGGTCTAATACGCTTTTCCCTAGGACACGGTACGATCTTTCACCTGCACAACCGATGATTGCCCGGATGAACTTGAAAACTGCAATTGCTCAAACGGCATTCGCCATTGCAATGAAAAACCATCAAACAGCTCTGGAATCCCCGGCTGGACGCCGGCGTCGCTGCGGGCGTTCCATGCCAGTTATCGCGTTCGCGTTGCTGTCATCAGCATCCAGCGCTCATGCTTCGATGTTTCACGGAGAGACACTCGATTCAATCGCCAATGGCATCTCGTGGGTTGTGCTGGTGATCGCGCCGATTATTGGCATCGCGGTTTTCTGGCTGGTCCATATCATGCCGGAAAAAATTGCCGAAAAGAAAGGGCATCCCCAAACAAGGGCGATTCAGTGCCTCTGCCTGCTCTCGCTTTGCTTTGGAGGCCTGCTTTGGCCAATTGCCTGGCTCTGGGCCTATACCAAGCCGGTTCTCCACAAGATGGCTTATGGCACTGACGTGGATGAATCGGTTCGGCACGGTCACGAAGAAGTCAAGGCAGAGGAGAACGATGTAGGAAAACTCCGAGCCCGTGTCGCGGAGCTCGAAGCGAAACTCAGCTCACCCGGAGCCAAGGCCTAATGGAACTCATTCTCCTTATCATCTACTCGGTCATCGTCTGGCTGATTTTTTTCAAGTTCAAATGGCTGCCTTGGAACATCACCAGCCAGGTCATCGTTGTCACCATCCCGGTCATTGCGCTCACGATCCTGATTCTCTTCATGAACATTGTGGCACCCTCCTCGCACGACGTGCGGGCGATGAATTATGTCATCCCGATCGTGCCGCGCGTCAGTGGGCACGTCACGGAGGTGCCGATCGAGCCGAACC
Organism: uncultured Verrucomicrobiae bacterium; assembly: GCA_963786175.1. Classification (GTDB taxonomy): domain Bacteria; phylum Verrucomicrobiota; class Verrucomicrobiia; order Chthoniobacterales; family UBA10450; genus JAICXG01. The sequence continues at coordinate 506,799 of CAWAYD010000009.1, forward strand.
GGCCGATTAAGAAAGGCGACGTCCTCTTTAAGATCGACCCGGTGCCTTTCGAGGAGGCGGAGAAATCCGCGGAGGCCACGCTGCGCGGATTGAAGGATCAACTCAACAATGCCAAGGCTAAAAAAGCGGCATTGACCCCGCGGATCGATCTAGCGAACAAGCGGGTTGAGCAGTTTGCCGCGCTCGCCACGACCGGAGCCGGGAAGCGAGCCGACCTCGAGCAGGCGCAAAGCGATCTCGGTAACCTCCAAAGCGAATACCTCGCGGCTGATGCCACTGAACAGCAGTCTGGAGCGCAGATCGTCAAGGCGGAGGCAGATTTGAGAAGTGCGCAGTACGATCTCGAGGGCACTACCCATCTCGCACCGGCGAATGGCCGAGTAGCGAATCTCGCCCTGCGTCCCGGCGTGCGGGCCAACCAGTTTGCGACCCAGCCGGTGATGAGCTTCATCGAGGAAGACGATCCGTGGGTGCTCGCCTTTTACTCCCAGAATGAGTTGCGCTACGTGGAACCGGGCAACGAGGCGGAAATCTTCCTGGAGACGTATCCGGGCCGCATCATTAAGTGCAAGGTGGACTCGATCCTGTGGGCGACGGCGCAGGGCCAGATGCCGATCAGCGGCAACCTGCCGAACACCCAGGCGGTCGCAGCCCCCGAGCAGCGCATCGCCGTGCGACTACTCGTCGAGCCCAAGGACCGCGGACTGTTTCTTGCCGCCGGCGCGCATGGTGGGGGCGCCATCTTCACCGAGCACGGCAAAATGATTCACATCGTGCGCAAGGTTTTCGTGCGCGTTTCCGCCAAAATGGATTGGTTCGTCTTCAAGCTTCACTAAGAACCGGTGCGCATGAACATCCGCACTTTTCTCGGGACTGTTGCGTGCCTCGTGCTTGCCGGCTGTGCGCTCAAGCAGCCGCCTTACGGTGCCGACATCATGCCTGAGTCGGCTCGGGCGAAGATTCCAGGGAGCTGGTCCGGCCCGCATCGCAGTGGCGCCGTCGTGCCGAACTGGATCCGTACCTTTAACGACCCGGAATTGACCGCGCTGGTTGCGGATGCTGTCGAGCGAAATCCCGATCTTAGGGCCGCCGCCGCCCGCGTAGAAGCATCGCGCGCTGCGGTGCGCATCGCCGCTGCATCGCTCTATCCGCGCATTGCGATGAAGGGTTTGGGCGAGCGCCAGGGCCAGGAAGTTCATGGAGACCTTGGTCGCGGCATTAATCCGCCGGATTTCGGGTCCCCAGGAACCGAGAACCCCGGCGGCGGCGGACTCGACACCAGCATGGATGAATCCTCGCAGCGCTGGGTGTACGGCCTCGCCGCCGGTGCTGCATGGGAAGCCGACGTTTGGGGTCGCATTCGCTCGAAAAAAGCTGCTGCATCGGCGGAGAGCGGCGCGCTCGAAGCCGACTACGAATTTGCCCGGCAATCCCTCGCCGCGGCCGTGGCGCGCGCCTACTTCTCGACTATCGAGGCTGCGCAGCAGGAAGCCAACGCGCAGGAGACGCTCGACCTCTACCGGGAGTACTCGAAACTCACTGACCAAAAAAAAGAGCAGGGCTTTGCAAGCGACTTCGACGTGTCGCAGATCAAGTCGCGCACAGCCGCAGCCGAAGATGCCCTTTACACAGCACAGGCGGCGCGAGCGCAAACGATTCGCGCGATCGAAGTCGTGACCAGCCGCTACCCCGCGGGCCGGTTTGATGTGCGACGCTCCTTCCCCGGCCAACCCAAAGCAGTCCCCGCCGGTTTGCCGGCACAAATCCTCGAGCGTCGTCCAGACATCATCGCTGCCGAGCGCCGCTTTGCCGCCGCTTTTCATAGGGTGAATGAGGCTCGCACCGCGCGCCTGCCACGCATTGTGCTCAGCGCGACAGGAGGACTTGGAACCGCGCAACTGGATACGGTGGGCACGCTAGATGCCGTCATCTGGAGTCTCGCGGCCGGGATCACGCAGCCGATCTTTTTCGGCGGGGAACTCAAGGCCGCGCAAGATCTCCGCACCGCCGAGCAAAAAGCTGCTGCGGCAACCTATGTAGGCGTTGCGTTGCGCGCGTTCGAGGACGTCGAAGATGCTCTCGCTGGCGATTACTACCTGCGCAAACGTGAAGGTGCGCTGTCCGACGCAGTTTCGAGCAGCGCCGACTCCATGAAATTCGGCAGATCGCAACTGGAACAGGGCCAGATCGACATGTTCACCACCTTGCGTCTTGCTGGGGAAAACCTTGCCGCGAAGATCCAACTTACCACTGTCCGCGCTTCCCGCCTCCGCGAGCGGGTAAATCTCTACCTGGCGCTCGGCGGCGATTTTCAGGGAACGGGCGCGCCAGGGAAATGAGGTCCCCCGACACGCATGCGGGCAATCACAAACGACTATCGCGACGCGCAGATTCTTGATCTTGGGTCCGGCTACGAAAAGGGACCTTTTCTCGTTACCCAAACCGGGATCGCGCCTAACGAATTGGTGCCGAAGACCCATATATTCGTGCTTCGACCAGATGGACAGTGGGTGGACTTCAACGCCTATGCTTGCCAGGGAAAACCTGAAGCCATGGATGAGCTGGTCTTTCGCACGATGGGCGAAGTGACGGAGCTTTTCGGGAGACTGGTCGGCCGACCGCGTGTCGCGGAGCTACCGGTCGATAAGGAGGGTCTCAAAAAATGGCTCGACCGCCACGAAGGCGGCAATCCTTTCCCGGCCGCTCAACTTTGGGCGGTAGAATACAGAAAACGTCAACGTGACCGGCAGTTCTGATTCTTCCGCCAAGCCCCGGCTTAGGCGCTAACCGCAAGTATTGCCGAAGGCGAAGAGGCTTTGTTTCCAGCCCCTTACCCCTGGTCTGCGATGTGAGCTCGCTAACCCGCTAAGGGTCTAGGCAGCAGTTACATTGCGCGCGGCGTTTTCCTCGATGAAGGCGCGGAGCTCCTCTTCCTTGTCTTTGGTGAGCGATGTCTGCAGTACTTTACCTTTCCCCGCAAATGGCCGGAGCGCTTCGAGCACCTTGTCCGGAGTTGCTTTGCGCACCAGGACAAACAGCGCAGAGCTGCCGGGCGTCAGCGTCCGGCCAAGTTCCTTCATAAAGTTGTCGTTGATGCCGATGTCAGCGAACTTGCCGGAAATTGCACCGCTGCCCGCACCAATTGCAGCACCCAACAAGGGGTTGAGAAAGAGCATGCCTATGAGCATCCCCCAGAAGCCACCACCGACCGCACCCGCGGCTGTCAAATTCACCGGCTGATGTAACTGGACTTTGCCCTTCTCGTCACGCGTCACGACGACTGCGTCTTCCATCTCGATCAGATATTGCGACTGCAATTTCGCGAGCGCGGCACGCATTTCGAACGCGTCGGCCTGATTCTGAAATCCTATGACAATGAGATTATTCATAAGCGAGTTTCGTAGGGACGACGGGCAATCCTAATCGGACATTGGTCGTACTTGATACCTGCGCCCGTATTTCACTCGGGCACTGCAATTCAGCGGGCGCACTCGGTAATCCCTGCCACAATCTTTCTTCCGATGTTCTATCGGACCTTTGGCCTGTTTGCGATCCGAGTGGGTCATGCCAGCTATACCACGCTGGCTTCCCTTACCAAGGAGATTGGCACGTCTAACCAGTGCGCTGCATCTTCTCGTTTCTGAAAGATAGAGACGTGGATGGGCGAACCCTGCGTAAGTACAGCATGGAGTCGAGCGTAATGTATCATTGTAGCATCGACCGCCAGAATAGCTGACTTAACAGGTGGGCGATTCGCGTAGGCAAACCGGCGATAGAGCGAGATATGTATCATATATTTAAAGTTGAGTTCGATCGCGTCCGTTGCGAGCGTGTCGAGAAACCGATTGAACGGCGCCTGAGTCGCAGCTTCGAGGTTGCCCAAGACACGAACTACTTTGTTTACCGCCGTTTCGTTCAACGTCCCCCGTGGTCGATAGACAAGTAATCGCTCCTCCTTGTGGAACTGTATGTCATCGGGCAGCTTCATCTGCTTTTGCAGCCCATAAAGCGAGCAGCTCCTTGGCTTGTCACAACTGTCCTCCTGACCTACGCCGCCTCTGGCACGCTTGGATTCTCATAAAGCTAGTGGGCGAGCGAGCTTAAACTGCATTCGTTTGCCGGAAGCCACCGTGTAGCTGTTGCGGGAAACCGCAACTCCGCCCATGGTGGTGACGTTGTTGCTCAGCGGCTGGGCACCGGTCGTCGTGACCGGCACATTCTGTCCGTTAACTTGCACGGCAACGAGGTCTACCGTCAGGTCATGCGGACTACTCGTCAGGCGGCGCGAAGTAACAACCTTCCCGGAGAACTTCGCGCCACTTGCCAGAGCTACCTTGCCACCAACGGTGATGTTGTGTTCCAGCTGCGCGTGGAAAATTCTGCCCGGCGAATCTTTCGACGAGACAGGGTTCAGTAAGCGTACGCTGAGGATAGTGCCGGCTGGAATGGTGGCTCCGAACATCGCCTGCGTCCCCGTCAACGTCACGAGCACAAGAACCAACCTGAAGAGGCTTTTTGGAATCATGACGAATATTCTACTCATTGAGTTGACTGCGTGGGATTGGACTTTGGGCTTACCCGCTCCCCGCTGCCATTCGCCTATCGCGCCGCCGCCCCCCAGGCGTGCGACAGGCGATTGCGAGCAAAGACGGACGCATCCAAGTCTCGAGGCAATTGCGGATGGGCTAATTGTGCGATGCCGCGCTCGACGGTCGTAAGGCAAGCTGACCCTTGCGGGAGAAATCGATTGATTGGCCGAGGATGCGCAGGGCTTCTTCGGGTGCGTGGAAGCCAATGGAATTTTCCGCTTCAACAAAGTCGAGATAGAACTGCGCTTTGCGTTGGAAATCCTGCGCCGTTGTCACCTCTGGAGCGGGCGAGTTGGCAGCGCGCGCCGTCTTTAAATCACCGATCAGCTCGACCAGCGCATCCAGCGCGAGGTTGCGCATCCCCTGCGTGCGCTCCTGGATCGCTTCCGCACGTGATCTCAATTCTTCCTCCGGCCACTTGTGACATGTCTGGCAGGCACGATTGATGTTTAACAAAGGACTGCGCACATGATGATCGCTGATCTTGAGCGCGCCTTCGCGTTTGTAAGGCATGTGACAATCGGCGCACGTCACCCCGGACCGCGCGTGGATCCCCTGGCTCCAGAGCTCGAACTCCGGATGCTGCGCCTTTAATACCGGCGCGCCGCTATCGGCATGTGTCCAGTCCTTGAACTTCTCCTGGTCGTAGTAGGCAAGAATTTGCTCCACCTTTAACCCGTTGCCCCACGGATAGACCAGCCGCTTCTCCGCTCCTTTAAAGTAATACTCCACGTGACATTGTCCGCAGACGAAGCTGCGCATCTCCTGCCGCGTCGCGTCGCGATTCACATCGTAATTCTGTACGCCCTGGCTCGCTTTGAGCGCCTTGATTCCTTCCATAAACCCGGGCCGCGTGATGCGCAGTTGCATCGTGGCCGGTTCGTGGCAATCGATGCAGGCAACTGGATGGGTCACTAGTTTGCGCGCTTCGGCAAAGGGCATCTGATTGAACTTCTCGTAGCCTTTCATCAAGTCCCCCTCGCCCAGTTTTGTGTAGGGCACCTTGATCGAGGCGTGGCAATGCAGACACGTCCCGGGCTGCTTCGCGGCCTGCTGACGTTCCGTGTAAGTCTGGTCATCGAGCATGTAGGCGTGACCGCGTTCTTCCCGGAAATCTTTCGCGAAAGCGTAACCAGCCCACATGATTTTGAGCCGCGGATCTTCCTCAAGACGCGACTGCGCAACAACCGAGCGCGGATCGGCGTGGGTGGGCGTGTGGGGCATCGCTTCGCTCCCGCCATACTTGGTCCGCACCTGATCGATCGTGCGGCGGTAATCGTCGTATTGCAGCGGGAAATTCTTCCCCCATACCGCCGGATCATCAATCTGGTCATTGAGCTCCACCACCCGAAAGAACGGATTCCGTGCCTCCTGTTTGTGCTCAAAGATCGAAACGAGCAAACCCATTCCCAGTACCACGCTAAACGCGCCCAGGACAATCATTACGCTGAAAACAGCCAGCGGACGGCTCCGATAAAAGTTCAGCAGTCGATCCTTGAAGGTGAGCTTGTTCATCGGCCTTTATTCCGCATGGCCAACGTCGGCGTGGCACCGGATGCATGACAGTTTTTTGTTGGTACAATCATGGCATCGATGGCTTTATGACATCTGCGGAAGGCGTCCTCCGTTTGAGCCGAGGGCAAGCGCAATAATCCCCTTCAACACCACAGTCATCTTGTTTTGCCTTTTGATCACTGCCATACTCTTATCTCACTCCAAGCCGACGACAGGAATAGGAGGCCCTTGGTCGTAGCTGCTGACGAAAGTATCCTTGAAGCTGACCAACCCTTGCCGGACGTCCCAGCTCTCGGCACCGATTCTGCTAGACTTACTTCATCTTTCTTCGCCTCCTAAGGACTGCCGTCGCGAACACACCAAGGCCGAAAAGGATCAGTAAGTAATAAGAGGCTGGGGGTGGCCTTGCAGATCGAACCGGCGTCTGGGCTGCCTGTCGATTGGTAAACGTAATCGGCATTTTTACCTGTGTTACGCTGCCGGGTTTGAAGCGCCATTGGGAGTATGCCTGAAGCGCAGCGCCATCGAGCAGGCTGCTGCCGGTGCTTTGAAGCATTCGCACTCCGGAAACCTTGCCCGTCTTTGGGTCGATGGTGACCAGGGCAACTCCTGTCCCAGTGAGACCTTGTTTCGCCCACTCCTGGCGGTAAACCGGCTTGGGTGAATAGACGGCTTGAGGCAAGGGAACGCTTGGAGCTACCGACTGTGCATCGACGAACGAGACGAACGCAAAAGTGAGAAGACAAGCGATAGCTATCCGACGTATCAGCACCCTTCACTTTTTCGCAACCTCGCCTGGCGTGCGAAGTTGGACCTTAGGCCTAGGTCATCAAATTGAGATCGACTGGGGGGCGAAAACCGCCAGGACCGGAATCCACTAGCGCGAAAAAGGGTTGGCCTTTATTCTTGTATTCAAAGTCGATTCGGCAGAGAACGGGTCAACGCACCGACCATGAGCCTGCTCCTGCGCGAAATCCGCCGCAACCCTTTGCTGTGGTTGGTGGTTTTTGTGCCGATAACCCTGGTGGGGGAACGGACGAACCCAGAAGCACACACGGTCCTGTTCGTTCTATCGGTGTTGGCGATTATTCCCCTTGGCGTTTTGCTGAGTCACGCCACAGAATCAGTCGCCGCTAAAACAGGAGACTCCGTCGGCGGCCTGCTCAACTCCACGCTGGGAAATCTCACCGAATTGGTAATTGCCATTACCGCTCTACAGGCCGGGCAGTACACGCTGGTGAAAGCCTCCATCGCAGGAGCCATCGTTACGAATGCTTTGTTCATGCTTGGCATGTCGTTTCTTCTCGGCGGCTTGCGTTATCACCTTCAGGAATTCAATCGAGTGGCGGCGCGCTTCCAGGCCGGAATGCTCTTTCTTGCCACAGTTGCGCTGCTGATCCCATCGGCTGCAGCCGAACATGTTGCCTCCGCCGCTACTGCCAGATTCAATCAGGACCTAAGCATTGCCTTGGCCGTCCTGCTTCTTTCCGCCTATGGCCTGGGCCTGTTTTTCTCACTCAGAACACATCGCGAGTTATTCGCGGGCGGCGCCGAGGAGAGTGAAGCGGCATGGCCGATCGGCACAGCTCTTGGCACGCTCGCCGGTGTGACAGTGTTGATCGCACTCGTCAGCGAAGTTTTTGTCGGCTCTGTCCAATCGGCCGCGATCGCATTTGGGATGACGCCGGCGTTCGTTGGGTTCATTGTCGTCGCCCTGGTTGGCGCAGCCGCCGAGATGACTGCGGCGTTTTCTGCGGCCCGCAAGAATCACTTGGATCTAAGTGTAAGTATCGCGCTCGGCAGCGCGGCCCAAATCGCGCTCTTCGTTGCGCCAGTTCTCGTGCTACTTAGCCTCTTTATCGGGCCGGCTCCGATGGATCTGAATTTTTGGCCCGGCGCAGTGACCATGATCTTCCTGGCTACCTTAACTGCGAATCTTGTGTCTACATCCGGCCGCTCTGCCTGGCTCGTAGGCGTCCTGGTGATTATTGTTTATCTGATGTTTGCGGCTGCCCTTTACCTGCTGCCGCCAACCGGAGGATAACATTGTAACTCACCTTCCGGATGGCCGTGCGCGCTATCTGGATAAGACACCCCGAGCTGTAGTTCAACCCCGGGCGGTGTTATCGAACTAGCGTGACTAGAACCGAGATCGCAATTCAGATAATGACCTGCGCTGCCTTGGTTGGATTACTTGGCGCTATCGGGGCGGTCCTGGATAGCCATGGCTATTTTGTTTGAGGTTTCGCTCATTCTCGGGCGGTTAACAGGTGGGCCTAGTTATTCAGCGCGCCAGCTAATCGCGCTTGGCAGCAGCAATCGGAACATCGCAGTGGCCCTACTAATGGCGATTGAAAGTTTTCATGGCTGAGAAGTAGCTTCCGCTGTAGCAGAAAACGGCCTGCTCCTAATTACTCTAGGCCTCATCTGGCATGACATTCGATGCCCCGGCCAATGTTCTTGCCTGGGTGGTGTTGTTCACCGCATCCGAAGTTGCGACAATTGTCTTCTGCCTCGTCACATCCTGACGGAAAAAATCGCTGAGTTGTTATGGATTTCGAGAGCTGCGTGCCACATAGGGCGAAAGTCCAATACCACAATCAACCGGTGGTGGGGAAAATTTAGTCACCAGCCCGATGCGCACGATCACCAATGATTATCGCGATGCCAAAATCATGGATCTTGGTTCGGCATCCGAAAAGGGCCCTTATTTAGTGACGCAAACCGGCGTCGCACCGAACGAACCGGCGTCCAGAACGCGCATGTTCGTTCTCCGACCGGATGGTCAATGGGCTGATTTCAATGCCTACGCCTGTCAGGATAAGCCCGAGGCCATGGATGAGCTTATCTTTGCCACCATAAATGACGTGCTGGCCATTTTTAACACGTTACGAGGACGACCGCGGGTGCTGGATCTCCCAATCGACAAAGACGGTCTAAAGGCATGGTTGGAGCGTCACAAAGATGGCAACCAGGTTCAGGCCGCCCACACATGGGCCATCGGATATAGAGCGCGCCAACGTGAGAAGCGCAAAAAGTAGTGCTGCGAAATCTCTGGCAATACTTTTTCCGCAATTTCGTCTTCGATTACGCGCCAAAAGTAGGTCCAAAGTCCGATATTTATCTTTTTACGCGTTGCCATAGGATTGGAGTCGATGGCCACTCAAAAGGCGTCCCACGACGACACCAAACCATGAACTTATGTAATTGCCGTTTCAAATTTCCCGATCCGCTGCGACACCGCGTTGTTGCACTTCTTGCCGGCTTTTTCCTGATCTTATTGGGAAAGACTACTGCATTCGGGCAGACGCAATCGCAGGCGCAGTCGCAGGTGCTTGAGTACCACGACAACCGAGCAGGAGCCGGCACAGAAAATTCCTGATGATCAGTTGGATTCGCTCGTTGCACCGATCGCGCTTTATCCGGATCCGTTGCTAGCGCAAACACTGGCCGCTTCGACTTATCCGCTGGAGCTCGTTCAGTTGCAGCAATGGATGGCGAAGAATCCGGACTTAAAGGATAAAGCGCTCGCGGATGCCGTGGCCAAGCAAGCGTGGGACCCAAGTGTGCAAGCGTTGGCTATAACTCCCGATGTGGTTCAACGTCTGGCGGGCAACATCCAGTGGACAACTGATTTGGGGAACGCCTTTCTCGCGCAGCAATCGGATGTCATGGCGGCGGTGCAACGGATGCGCGCCAAGGCTCAGGGTAAGGGAACTCTAAAAACCAGCGAGCAGCAGGTAGTCGAGACCAAGACCGTGGAGAGCGGCAAGCAGGTGATCGTAGTTCAGCCCGCTCAGCCCGATGTCGTTTATGTTCCTTCCTACGACCCGGCAATTGTTTATGGGCCGCCTCCTCCTGCGTATCCTTATTATCCTTATACCTATCCCGGCTACTACCCTGGTATGGGGCTTGCCTGGGGTGCGGCGGGATTTGCCCTGGGCGCGTGGGCTGGCGGCAATTGGGGCGATTGTGATTGGAACAACGGCGATATCAACATCAACAACAAAAACGAGTTCAACCGAAACGTTAACCGCAACACCAACAGAAACGTTAACCGAGGTGAGAGAGGCCAAGGGAAGTGGCAGCACAATCCGCAACATCGCGGAAACGCTCCTTACGGGGATCGCAAGACAACTGACAAATTTGGCGGCAACAATCGGCCTGGTCAGGGTAATCGTCCCGGCCAGGGTGCTGGCAATCGTCCGGGACAAGGCAATCGTCCCAGCCAAGGCGCTGGCAATCGCCCGGGACAAGGCACTCGTCCGGGCGCGGGCGGAGGCGGAACGGCAAACCGGCCGGGCGGTGGAACCTCAACCCGCCCAAGTACTGGCACGAGGCCAAGCGGCGGAGCGAGCACCCGACCAGCCACCGCGGCGAATCGCGGCGGAAGTCGCAGCCCTTCTCAAGTAGGGAGTCGCAGCGTCTCTTCTCGTCCTAGTTACAGTGGCTCGCGCGGCGGCGGCTTCAGCGGCGGCTCGGCGAGTGCAGCACGCGCCAGTAGCTCCAGAGGTGGCCACAGTATGGGCGGCGGCGGATATAGTCGCGGCGGCGGCGGCCGGGGAGGCGGAGGAGGAGGTCGCAGATGAGTTACTTTAAGAGGATAAATATGAACCGAGCATCACGAACGTTTCTTACCGGTTGCGCGATTGTTCTTAGCGTCGCGGCGGCGGCAATTGCCCAGAATGAACAAGCGACAGCCACGCCTTCGGATTTGAGGCAAAGGGAATTTGCCACTCCGAAAGAGGCGGCTGATGCGCTCGTTCAAGCAGCTGACTCCTTTGATCGGGAGGCGCTAAAAAAGACCCTCGGAGTCGACAGCGAGGATATCGTCACCTCAGAAGATTCCGTGCAAGATAAAAACCGAGCGGCCAAATTCGCAACGAAGGCGAAAGAAAAAATGACCATAGCAATGGACAAGAAGGACCCAGGTCGGGCCATTATCGAAATCGGTAATGATAATTTCCCGCTCCCTATTCCGGTCGTGAAACGGAAAGGCAAATGGGCCTTCGACACAAAAATTGCCCGGGAAGAAATTCTCAATCGTCGCATCGGCGCGAACGAACTGGACGCAATCGCTATCTGCCGCGGCTTTGTTGAGGCACAGGAGGAATACGCGACTGAAAAACACGACGACTCCAAAGTGAACCAGTATGCGCAACGCATCATAAGCACTCCGGGCAAACATGATGGCCTTGCCTGGCAAAATCCCGACGGCACGTGGGGCGGGCCGGTCGGCTCAGAAATCGCCAAGGCGATCGAACAAGGTTACACCCAGAAGACGCAACCGTATCACGGCTATTATTTCAAAGTTCTGAAGGGTCAGGGTCCGGCCGCACCAATGGGCGAGATGGATTTTGTCATCGAAGGCGCAATGATTGGGGGGTTCGCCCTCGCGGCTGCGCCGGCGCAATATCGTGTCACCGGTGTGAAGAGCTTTATTGTCGGCCCGCGCGGCGTTGTTTATGAGCAGGATCTTGGGCCCGACACGCTCACGAAGTTCCAAGGCATCGACCGTTTTAATCCTGACAAAACCTGGAAGGCGACGAACGACGACTGGCCGGAAGACGTAGAGACCTCGACCGAATAACGCACGGGCAAAGCTGAGTAACTCCGCCGTCCTGGAATGCGGTGGGCATAGCACGTGGGCCGCGGAATCGGATGACTCGTTACGTTGGCTTGCCCTACGGCTGCGACAGGCGTGCCAGACTTCGATTCCCCTAACTTGAGCAAGTCAATCGCAGTCGACAAACCGGATCTCGCAAGGCTCGCGTGAGCTGAGACGATCGGTGCCAGTAGTAAGGCTCACCGCAGGGTCCACGTTTTCCCGGGCTGATTCGAGTAGATCTGCCGCTAAAGTAACTCATGGCATCCAAGGCCGTAACTTCGCAGCGCACTTCAAATCATAGGTCGACGATTTGCGGATCTGCTCCTGTTTTCCGTCACGTCTGTAGAGGCACTGCTCCTTTTTCTGATGACCCCTACCTTTACAGTCGCGGACTGGATCTATGTCCTGCAACATCTAATTGTGCTCGGTGTCGCACTCACACGACCGCAGCCAAGACTTCGGAGTTCTTCCATACTGTCCAGTATCGCGGTCACAGTTGCGTACTTGTATCCCTACGCTCAAGTCATTTATCTGCGCTGGTCGCCCGGTGAGGCAGCATGGCCCTCAGGCGGCTTGGTTCTGGTAACGTCGGCCGCCGTATTGAGTCTTGTGAGTCTTGTCACCATTGGCAGGCGTTTCGGCGTCCGGCCGGCCTTGAGGGACTTGGTGACAATCGGCCCTTACAGACTCGTTCGACACCCGATGTATCTCTCGTACATTATCGCAGACATCGGATATAATCTCGAGGAATGGAACTTTATAACTCTGTTTCTCGTATTCGTCGGTTGGATATCTCTCGTTTGCCGCATTCGGAGCGAGGAAAAAATACTTTCACACCACAACCGCTGGTTGGCTTACAAATCCTTGGTCCGATATCGTCTCGTCCCGGGCCTATGGTGAGACTAATTTAGAAGCGAGACTTTCAGCCCGCGCCGATGAATCAAGCGTGGCAGGACGCATGTCAGCTGCTCTTATCAACTCGGCTGTCCTAGCAATGACCTTAAGGTAACGCGCCTCGCTGCTGTGATAAGTTTACCGCCATTGCGTTGTCATAGGCGGAAAGCGGGCCGTCACTTTCGAGATTCTTGATTACGGTGCTAAGATAGACCGATTCGGGGTAAAAACTGCGATACTTGGTAATCTCCGCCCGATTCATAACCTTAAAGCCATAACGCTCGAACATCTTTTCGCCGCGTCGGCTTTCGAAGGTCACAATCTGGCCGTAAACGCGCTTTTCGCCTCGACGATAGAGGTAGCTAAGATAGGCGCTCATGAGCGCACGCGTGGTTGTGATTTGGCGTGCTTCCGGCAGAAGGTTGATGTGGAAATGAGGCGTGCGGCGCGGCGCGGCCGGCACTTCGCGCCAACCGTTCACCAGCATCCAACGAATAAAACGCCGTGAGCGCGGATTGTAACGCGGATAACGCCAAAGTGCGCGCACGAAAAGCACGATGTTTTGTTGAAAGGAGTAGAGCTGGTTTAGAAGCGGTCGGCGGGAGCCGAGAAGATATCCTTTCAACTCACCGTTCATCTCGATAACGAACGAAGATTCCGGCTCGTGGTCAGTGTAATAAGTAGTAAGAAAGTCGGCGAACAGCTCATGGTCCTCGTAAACCGGATCAATCGGCGTCCCGAGGAAACCGGTCTGGCAACAGAGCCGACGAACCGCGTGGCGATCGGAAGAGCGAAAACCGCGGATCGTGATAGCGGGCTCGGACTTCATGCTTTGCAGGTTAACGTCCTAATCGCTTCTCGCAACAAGAGGAGCCAGCACGCCGGACTCTCATCCGGAGCGATAACCGGCGCGCACCGCATGGTAGATTTGGAAAAGCTGTGGGAAAACTACCGACCAACTGTAGTGTTCACGCACTCGGTGGGCTGCGGCGCGACCTGCCTGGCGCAACTCGCCACTTGCTGCGGCCTCAATTGCGTCAGCCAAGGCAGGGACGGTGTTTTCTCGCGCCCAATGTTCCTGCCCGCCAAAGATGATTCGGTCCATATAGCTCCCGCGAATTCCAACCACCGGCGTGCCACAGGCCTGACTCTCCAACGCAGTAAGGCCGAAGGTTTCCTGCACCCCCGGATGCGCGAGCAGCTCGGCGGCGCGGTAGAGGCGGGCTAGCTCAATCGACTCATTGCAATACTGGAACCATGTCACATTGCCGAGGCACTGTTGCAACTTGCGCAATTCCGCGCGTTGCAAACCGTCGCCCACAACGAGCAGATGATAGCGGCTGGGATCGCGCCTAACGAGTAATTCGAAAGCGGCGAACAAGGTCTGTGTATTCTTTTCCTGCGCCAGCCGTCCGACATACAAGAGGAGGCAACGCTCAGGGGCAATGCCTAACGATCTACGGGTCGCTTCCGCATCGTCCGGCTCAGGTTTGAACACATTTACATCCACCCCGAGGTCGACGGCACGCACATTCTGCACGCCCCAGGTCGTGAGCAGATTTCCCAGTCGCACTGAAGGTACCAGCGTCGCTTCGAACTGGTTGTAGATCTGCCGGACGTACCGTCGTGCAAGGTCCATCATGAATTCGGTCGCCGTTTTGCCAAGAAATCGCGATGTGGTCCGCAAATAAGCCTCGGGGAAATGTGAATGATAAAAACCGACAACCGGAATGCGCAGCGCCGCGCCTGACGCGATCGCCTTCCACGCCACCTGATAAGGATCGCCTGATTCGATCAGGTCGGGCCGTTCGCGCTCGAGAATCTCTTCGATCGCCCGCAGGTTGAGCAGGACGCGGTAACGCGAGGTGCGCGAGAGAAGCGGCGCGCGGATCGAGTAAATCCGCGAGCGCTCCGCTTCGATCCGTTCGGTTTTCGGGCCAGGTATGACCAGGACATGCTCATCCTCGGTCGCGCCTTGGATGTAGTGGATCTTCTCGTGCACGTAGCGCTTTACTCCGCCGCTCAGCGGCGAATAAAACTGCGTCAGATCGCAAACCTTCAAAAGATCCCCGCGCGCGCTCGTTAGGCGGCATGTTCACTTAGGTATCGCTCAGCTTCGATCGCCGCCGCGCACCCGGAGCCGGCGGCCGTGATTGCCTGCCGATAAATGCGATCAGCCACGTCGCCCGCGATGAAAATCCCGGGATGCTTGCTTTGCGCCAAATGCCTAACGAGAAGATAACCCTGAGGATCGGTCTCCAGTTTTCCACGAAAAGCTTTCGTGTTTGGATCATGACCGATCGCGACGAAAACGCAGGCCACCGGCAGAATGCTCTCTTGCTTTGTCTGCAGGTTGCGCAACTCAACTGCCGACATCTCGCCCTTCTCGTCGGCCAGATACTTGATCACGATCGTGTTCCAAATCGGCTCGATTTTTTCACAGGCGAGCACGCGATCCGCCATGATTTTGGAGGCCCGCAACTGGTCGCGCCGGTGAATCAGATAAACCTTAGAGGCAAAGCGAGTAAGGAAGAGCGCTTCCTCTGCTGCCGAATCGCCGCCCCCAACCACGCAAACCGGCACGTTGCGGTAAAATGCGCCATCACAGGTCGCGCAACTCGTTAGGCCGTGACCGATCAGCCGCTCCTCATTTTCCAGGTCGAGATATCGAGCCGAGGCGCCGCTCGCGATAATCAGTGCCCGAGTTTCGAGCCATTCGTCGTCGGCTTCGAGGCGAATATGTTCGTTAGTCAAATCCAGCGCCGTTGCTTCCGCGTAGGAAAAACGCGCTCCGAATTTCTCTGCCTGACGATGCATGTTCAGGATCAACTGCGGTCCGTCGATGCCGTCGGGAAATCCGGGAAAATTCTCCACCATTGTGGTGGTGGAGAGCTGACCGCCGGGTTGTCTTCCTTCGAGGACAAGCGGAGTGAGGTTGGCGCGGGCAGCGTAGATCGCGGCCGTTAGGCCGGCACAACCGCTCCCGACGATGATCACTTTTTCCATGCGCGCCAAGCGTAGCATGGAGCCTTCAGGCGATCTAATCTTCCGCCATGCCGGAACTGGCTGAGGTCGAATATTATCGTAAGTGCTGGGATCCCGGGCTCGGCGAGAAGATCGGTGCCGTGCAATTGCACGACAATAAGAGAGTCTTCCGCGGTGAAGATACGAAAGCCCTGCGCCGTCGGCTCGTTAGGAAAAAATACCTTCGCTCCCAGGTGCACGGCAAACAGATGCTCTTCGAATTCTCGGACGATAACTGGCTTGGGATCCACCTCGGAATGAGCGGCAAATTGCGCGTCGAAAAAGGCGGCTTCGAGCCAGGGAGACACGATCATCTCGTGTTGCAACAAACCTCGTGCTCTCTCGTTTTCTGCGACCCGCGCCAGTTTGGGCGCGTCCGTTTTCAACATGGGAAGAAGGCGCCGGCGTGGTGGCCGGCGAACCTGCCAGAAGTTCATTCGCTCGCCTTCACCCGGAAGCTCATGTCCGCATTCGTTAGGCGACACGCTCGCGCGCCGATAAAAGCGGTGCTTCTGCTCCAAGGCGGCTTTCCGGGCATCGGTAACTGGATGGCCGATGAAATCCTCTGGCGCGCCGCAATTGCGCCGCAGCGCCGGGCGACTGAGCTCGGCGAGGCCAGGCTGACTCTTCTTTGGCGCAATGTGCGTTCCGTCGCCCGCGCCTCCTTGCGGACCATCGGACGGGATAATACCGATCCGCCTCACGATTGGCTGTTGCACGAACGCTGGAAATCGCGCGGCAAATGTCCGAAGCACGGCACCAAGTTGCGCCGTGAAACCGTCGGCGGCCGCACCACCGTCTGGTGCCCGCGCTGCCAACATTAGTCGTTAGGCAGCGAGATAAACCGTGATCGTGCGTGGACTGGTCACTCCAGTAAATGGGCTGCGATCTTTCTCAAAATGCTGCCGCTCGCCATTTCCGTCGGTCGCAGCGCACGGGCAAGTGACACTTGTCCGGTTGGTTGGGCTTCCATTTGTACTCCAAAGGACCCAAGTGAGTTTCGTTCCAGGATAATCGATGCGTACTCTTGCCATGTTTTCTCGTTATCCAGATTGACCTTGAACCGAGTGTAGCGGTCAGAGTCATGACGATTCCGATCCAGCGCGCCGACTAATAGCCGGCCGCGAAAGATTTCGACCGGCGCACACGCCTAACTCGCCGGGAAACTTGGCAGCACGCGATCAAATTTTGCAGACGTGGATTGGCTTTGGCTTGCACGCTTCTTAATGTCGCGCCATGGAAGCCAGGAAAAAGAAAGCGAGAAAAGACAAAGCAAGCGGACTTTCGGCGATGGTGGCGGTCACGGCCGCGTTCGCTTTCTGGTTTTCCATTCAACCGCGACAACAGCACTTCGATTATACGAGCCAAATCGCGGCCGCGTTTCTGCATGGCCACCTGGGTCTTTCCGGCCAAGCGCCTTCCTGGTTGAACGAAATGGTGCCGAAAGATGGCCATTTCTATTCTGTCTTTCCGCTAGGCGCCATTTTCTCGCTCATTCCGGTGGCGTTGCTTGCTGCGATCGGTCTCTTCAACACCTTTCCAGGCGGGCTTGTCGCCGCTGTCGTGGTTGGCTTTTGCGTCTGGGCCTTTCATAAACTGAGCGAGCTGGAACCAATCTCCAACCCGCGACGGATTCTTCTCGCGCTCTTTCCGATTTTCGGAACGTGGTCGTGGTGCAATCTCGGGTTTGCCGGCGCGTGGCAGATCGCGCTTGGATTTGCCATGCTCGGCGAGACCGCTGCGTTGTATTTTACCCTCGTCAAGCCGCGACCGCTTCTGGCGGGCGCTTTTTTCGCTCTCGCCTTTGGCAACCGTACCGAGATTATCCTCACCGCTCCCATTTTCATTTTCTGGTGGTTTTTCCAGATTCCAAAGCACGCCCAACAAGTTTCGCGACGGGATCGATGGAAAATGCTGGGCTTTTTTCTCGCCATCCCAATCGCTCTTGGACTTGCCACAGCCGCGTACAATTTCGCCCGCTTCGGATCCATTTTCGATTTCGGTTACATGCGCATCCCCAGCGTAACTGCGGAGCCCTGGTACCGGTACGGTCTCTTCTCGGTCCACGCCATTCCATGGAACGTCTTCAAAATGCTCTTCGAAGGAATGCAGGACGTTTCCACTTTCCCTTTCTTGCAGCCGCACGCCTTTGGCTGCTCGATCTTCCTCGCCAGCCCTTTTCTTTTCTTGCTTTTTCGCGAAGGCGGTCGTTTCCGCGCGCCAGCATGGCTGGCGATCGGGGTGTTAACCTTCGCCCTTTGGTGTCACGGAAATCCCGGCGGCTGGCAGTTTTCCTACCGTTACGCG
Source organism: uncultured Verrucomicrobiae bacterium (assembly GCA_963786175.1). Classification (GTDB taxonomy): domain Bacteria; phylum Verrucomicrobiota; class Verrucomicrobiia; order Chthoniobacterales; family UBA10450; genus JAICXG01. Next base: position 524,736 of record CAWAYD010000009.1, read on the forward strand.
ATGATCTTGTTGCCGTGGATGTTTCTCCTACTCGTGAGCAACGGCCCGCGCACTCTGAGGAAAATGGAAGCCATACTTTTCCTCGTCTCGGTCGCGATCAACGCCATCGCTGTTTACCAGTTCCTCTGGACTAATCACGTCCAGCCGTAGGGGGTTGGCGCTCAAAGGCAACGCGAAGCAGCGTCGTGATAATCCGCGCGCCGGCGACGAAGGCGCCGCGGCATGTGCCTGATACCTTTGATCTTCCGTCGGCTCGACGACGATGATCCACTGGCACTTCCAAATGCGCAGTCCGGAGCGAGCGGCACGCATCTGCATTTCAAGGTTCCATCCGGAGGTTTCCTCACGCATGCCGAGACCCTGCAAAGCATCGCGTCGAATCGCGCGAAATGGGCACATATCGCTGAATTTTACGCCATAAAGGAGATGCAGAAGGAATCCGGCCAGCCGGCCGGCAAGAATTTGCGACAAATTCATGCTACCTGGTTCCCGCTCACCGCGACACGGGAGCCGACAACAAAATCGGCAACACCGGTCGCGATTGGTGTAACGAGTCGAGCCATGAATTCCGGGCAATCGCTGCCATCGCCGTCGAGAAAAACGAGAATTTCCGAGCGAGGGTCGACCGCAGCCACGCCCGCAGCACAGGCCGTCCATAGCCGCGCGGCGCCGTTATTACCCGCGCTCCAGTATCTTGCGCACGCTCGAGGGTATTGTTGGTGCTGCCGTTGTCGACCACGATAATTTCGTTAGGTAAACCTGTTCTCAGGCAGGAGCGCACCACATCACCAATCGGCTCTTCTTCCTCGAGCGCTGGAATGATGACGGAGACGTACAGTTTCACGTCTCGGCGACACGATGGACAATACCCTTATGGCGCAAAGTTTCGGCCGCCTCGCTGAAGTAGTCGCGTACAATTCCTTGCCGCCGAATCCAGTTAAGATAACGCTCGATCCCGCTGACAAGATCGACCTGCGGCTCGTACCCAGCAGCTCGGATGCGGGTGATGTCGCTCGTTAAGTGGCGCATTTCCCCTGGACGAAATTCGGCTTTTGTTTCGGGAGCAATCTGAATATCGAGGGCGTTGGCGATGTGCCCGGCGATTTCGCGAATCGGGACGCCGCGCCCACTGCCCACATTTACCGGAAGACCATCGAGTTCGTCAGTCTCGGCCGCGCGCAAATTCGCATAGACGATGTCTTCAACGAAGGAGAAGTCGCGAGTCTGCTCACCACCTTAGTCTACGTATTTCGCAACTTCAGGCACGTATCCGCCATAGGCTGCTGCCTGGTGAAAAATGAGGTCGATTCCGTCGAGCGCGGCACGCATGGTAGAGCGATCGGGCAGATCTCCTTCTATGAAATTCTCATCTGCCAGCACCCAGGCGGGGCGGCCGTGGCGATAAGTCTGCGGTTCCAGATTGTCGAGCACACGCACCCGCCAACCATCCTGACGCAATAGATCCGCAACATGATCCTATGAGTCCCGCGCCGCCCGTAACAAGAGCGCTCTTCATGATGGAACCAGGCCGGCCATCCATCGTTGGAGAAACTCACCTGTGGCAGGAGCCTTCGACGCGTTTGACTTGTTTGGGCCTAATAAATCCCGACACAGCCGCTCGAGCGCATCCCGATCGTCCACATCGTAAGCTGCGGGTAAGAATCGAACTTTCACTTGGATCTCTGATGCTCTTTGCAATGTCTGAGCAAAGACCTTTTCGGTACTCCAAGTGATTTGTTCGAAAAGCCGCCGATACAGCTTTTTCATGCCGATCAGGTAATAGCCACCATCATCCGACGGGCCGAGAACAACGGACTCGTTAGGCTCACAGAGAATTTCGATGGCCCGTTGGAAACTCGATGCCGGCACAGTTGGGCTGTCAGAATTGATCAAGCAAACCGACGCGAATCCCATCGTGAGGAGATCTTCGATTGCCCCGGTGAGACGTTGACCGATATTTCCTTCGCGCTGCGCTAGGAGCTGGAATGAACTCGGCAACACTTCGCAGTAGTCGTCCTCTTGCCCAACCGGGGTATAGCAGGCGATGCCTTGGCCCGGAGGACCGGCCTGTTCGATCGAGCAGGAAATGTCGCGCAGGAAACAAACGTTGAGAGCGGCGGCCTGGGTCGGCGTGAGCGGAGGAGATAGTCGTGTCTTTACGTATCCGGCGCGCGGAGCTTTCGTCATGATCACAAGAGCGCAGCGGCCGCGGGCTTGAGGCGCAGGCATGGCAGGCGAAAGAGCTTGATGCCGCGAAATCACGCCTTCTCGCACAAAGGCATAATTCATAGCGTCTATCTTCGCCGGCAAACGCATTTTTTCCGTGGATGGGCCGGCGCGCGGGGAGATTGGAGCATTGAAATAGTGCTTCGCTGCCCGAAGGAACAAGGCGGCTGTTCGACACCTGGTGACCTGCTCCCCGAAAAGAGACAATCGGTGTCAGACTTATTCCCTGAGTAATAAGAATGTTTTACCGTACATATTCGTAGTTATTCATCTTCATCGTCCGAACAACCAAGCTCGTCACACCAGGATACCTTCAGAAATCGGGCTTGATATCAAGGTGAATAACTTTTGAATTCGGTGGCGCTTGTGGCGCTATCACAAGCAAGTAGCAAGGATATTAAAGCTTGTTAGAAGTTGTTAGCTTCCTTTGCGCGATTTCATAAACACAAGTAGAGCGCGTGCATCCTTTCCCTATAGGCCCGTGATCGACATGAAGTGAGTAGTGCAATCTGCTAGTAGTCGGAACTTCCGAATTAATAACTCTCCAGAGAAAGAGCTGGCCTCTTTTTGCTCGCTTTACTGGTGGGGCGGGAGGTTTTCGCCCTCAGGCTCACCGCCAAGGGATAAACGAGGTAAACAGGTTGTTCGTTACGTCCGGGAGAGGAAAGGGCGCGTTGAGTTTTCCAGCTGCACGTGTTTTGCCATTGTTCTATGACGGAGCGCATTCAAGCTGAGGCCTAGAACACAGACGCTGGTTGCGCCCAAGCTACTAACTAGGCAAAGTGGCAGAATGTCGAAAGTACGGCGCGCAGTCTATTTGCAGGTCGTTGGCGTACTGGCTGTGGCCGTTCTCCTAGGCATTGCCGGCCGTTTTTTCCCAATCGCTGATTGGTTGTCGCAGGTGCAACAGAAGATTATGCATCTCGGAGCTTGGAGCGCGATTTGTTACCCGCTCCTATACGCTTGCTGCAATGTTTTGCTGTTGCCCGGCGGCTTACTGAGCGTCGGCGGAGGCTTCTTTTTTGGCCTCTGGTGGGGATTCCTGATTGTCTTTGTTGGCAATATCACCGGCGCGGCGATCGCTTTCTTTCTCAGCCGCTGGCTGGGCCGTGGTTGGCTACGACAAAAACTGAGGGATAATCCAACCTTGGATGCCCTGGAGCCCGCGGTAAAGCGGGAGGGTTGGAAGATCATCTTGCTGAGCCAATTACATCCGCTATTTCCAACAAGTTTGCTGAATTATCTATACGGATTAACGGCCGTCCGGTTTCGAACCTGCATCCTGTGGATAGCGATAGGGCAGGCTCCTGGGCTATTTTTGTATGCCTACATCGGGACGTTAGGCCAGTTGGGTTTAAATCTTGTAAGGGGCCAGAGTCATCCCAGAATGATTGAGTACATGATTTGGGGAGGGGGCTTTATACTCTCTATAGCAGTCTTGGTATTATTGGGGCGGATTTCCTTACGTGTCTTGCAGGAAGCAGAAATAACGGCAAAGCCGGGTAATATACGCGACACTTCGCGAAACAGAAGCAAGCGTGATCGACATGAAGTATGGGCAGTAAAATAGAGCGTTTTAATCTACCTGCTAGTGCTAACGCTTTTCAGTGGCGGCTCAGATATTTGTTCTCGGGGCGGATGTTCTAGAGGATCAAAGTAGCTCTCCATTGTGGAACAGTTTTTTCTCAACCGCCGATACGACGTCGTCGTAGTGGGAGCTGGTCATGCTGGCATTGAGGCTGCGCTTGCGGCCACTCGCCTGGGAGCGAAGACACTTCTTTTAACGCAAAATCTGGACACGATAGGCCAAATGTCCTGCAACCCGGCGATTGGAGGTCTAGCAAAGGGTCATATCGTGCGAGAGATTGACGCACTTGGCGGAGCCATGGCTCTTAACGCCGATGCCACGGGAATTCAGTTTCGAATGTTGAACCGTGGAAAAGGTTCCAGTGTACAGGCTCCGCGAGTGCAATGTGACAAAAAGGCGTATCAGGCTCGTTTGAAGGCCATTCTGGAACGTCAAGTGGGACTGGACGTAAAACAGGGTGGCGCCGAGAGCATTCTGATTGAAGACGGTCGAGCGGCGGGCGTGCAATCGGATCTTGGTTTTTCTGTGCGCGCTGGCAGCGTAGTCATAACAGCGGGCACATTTCTTCGTGGACTCTTGCATGTTGGAAATAGAACGGGTTCAGGCGGTAGAATGGCGGATGCCTCATCGCCGTTAAGTCTTCAGCTTGCTTCAATCGGTTTCAAGATGGCTCGGTTCAAGACCGGAACTCCTTGCCGGCTCAATGCGCGCTCCATCGATTTTAGCGCTTGCCAAGTGCAACGAGGCGATGAGCCACCAACACGTTTGTCCTATCTCCCTTTAGAGAATGTCGCCCAATCGGGGGAGCTGATTCCAAATACGATGATCAACGGATCGTTCCACGTGGAACAGTTGCCATGTTGGATAACAGAGACTACCCCTAAAACCCACGAAATCATCCGTCGGAATCTTCATCGGTCGCCTCTCTATTCCGGGCAAATTGAGGGCACTGGGCCCCGTTACTGCCCCTCTATCGAGGACAAAGTGGTAAAGTTTGCAGATAAAGATCGACATCTTGTTTTCTTGGAGCCCGAAGGACGACAAACCGAAGAATTTTACGTTAACGGCGTTTCGACCAGTCTTCCTTACGAAATACAACAGCAGTTCATCCGCTCCATCCTTGGCTTGAGCTACGCAGAAATTATGCGCCCAGGATATGCGGTCGAATATGATTACTTTCCGCCGACGCAACTTCATTCCACGTTGGAGACGAAGCTCGTTCAAGGGCTGTATTTCGCGGGCCAGATCAACGGGACCTCTGGCTATGAAGAAGCAGCCGCTCAGGGATTGATGGCGGGAGCTAATGCTGCGCTGAGCGTTGCCGGTCGGGCGCCCTTCATTCTTCATCGTAGCGAGGCTTACATCGGAGTTCTGATCGACGATCTTGTGACACTCGGTACTGATGAACCGTACCGAATGTTTACTAGTCGCGCCGAATATCGACTCTTACTGCGCCACGACAACGCCGATCAGAGACTGACCCCAAAGGCCGCCTTGTTGGGTCTAGTGGATGCTGGACGTCATGCGCGGGTGATCGGAAAGATGCAACGTATAGACCAAGCCCGACAAGCTGCCGTTTCTCTTAGTTGGCAGGGTGAAATTTTGGCACAAGGTTTGAAACGGCCAGGATTCGATGTCCGCAAATTGCCCGAAGAGCTAATCCGAGAGTATGGGCTTGAGGTTTGGCAGCTACTCGAAACGGAGATTAGGTACGAAGGGTATGTTCGTCGACAGACCTCTCAGATAGAGGCTCAGCGTTCCGCTAATCTAACGAAGATTCCGACTGAAATCGACTATGCAATCGTACCTGGACTTCGCACTGAAGCGCGCCAAAAGCTGATGGCGGTCCGCCCGCAAACCATAGGTCAAGCGGCGAGAATTAGCGGTGTCACCCCAAGCGATCTCGGAATTGTCACCGTCTGGCTCCGTTCGAGGGTTCTCAAGCCAAGTTGTCGATGACGTCATTCGTCTGCTACGTTCTGGCTTCTCTAACCGGGTATCTGCTAGGATCCCTTCCGAATGGCTTCCTGATCTCGGCCAGTCGAGGCATCGATATTCGCACACAAGGAAGCGGAAATATCGGGGCGACGAATGTTCTGCGCGTCCTAGGTAAGAGCTGGGGCTATCTTGTATTTTCCTTGGATTGCTTGAAAGGCCTTCTTTCGGTAGTATTTGCGTTCTGGATAGTGGCCTATTCCCCCTCCTCGCCCAAGCGTGAATTGGTAGGCATCGCCGCCGGCATTGCCTGCGTTTTTGGTCATACATTTCCGATTTGGCTTCGATTTCGCGGGGGAAAAGGGGTAGCCACTTCTGCCGGAGTGCTCCTGGGGCTGATGCCTCTGGCGGTGCTGTCGGTCCTTATTGTTTGGGTTTCATTATTCAAGCTAACCCGTTATGTTTCAGTAGCTTCTATTGCGTCCGCACTTTCTCTTCCAATCTTTGTTGCGATCTATCTCGAATCTAACCTCCTGACGGGCGCAAGCTTGCTGCCATTTTCGCTGCTGATCGCCGCCATGGTTATTTGGCGGCATCGGTCAAATCTCGAGCGACTCTTGCGAGGTGAGGAGCCGCGGTTCGGCGAAAAATGAAGGTCACTCGTATCGCGATCCTAGGGACTGGAGGATGGGGAACTGCGCTTTCTCTTCTATGGTCGCAGGGCGATGCGGATGTGTTCCTCTGGGGACGCACGCCGGCACGCGTAGCCCAAATCGCTCAGACCAGACGAAACCCGGAATATTTGCCTGGCGCTAAACTATCCGAACGCATTTATTTGACCGATCAAATCGTCGACTGCGTCAGCGCAGATTTGATTGTTTTTGTTACGCCATCCGTCGCCTTACGCGACGTCGCCGAGTCGGTTCGGAAAGCGGGGGTCAATCGATTCGCTGCGCTAATGAGTTGCACGAAGGGAATCGAGCATGGCACCGGGATGCGGATGAGCGAGATTCTGAAAGAAAAATTCCCGGATAACCCGATTGCGGTCCTTTCCGGGCCTAACCTTGCGATTGAGGTCGCTCAAGGGCTTCCCAGCGCGGCCGTCTTAGGATGCCTCGATCAAGGGGTCGCAGAACATCTCCAGGCGATGCTCGGCAGCTCGCGCTTTCGAATTTATACAAGTAATGAGGTTGTCGGGATAGAGCTGGGCGGCGCTTTGAAAAACATCTTCGCTATTCCCGCTGGAGTGAGCGACGGATTCGGTTTTGGAGATAATTCGAAGGCTGGTCTTGTAACTCGCTCGCTCGCGGAGCTCCTACGTTTGGGCGTGGCCATGGGTGGGGACGCGCGCACTTTTCAAGGGCTGAGCGGTGTGGGCGATCTTATCGCAACCTGCTTTAGCCAGCACAGTCGCAACCGCCAGCTAGGCGAGCATCTGGGTCGTGGAAAGTCTCTGGAGGCTATTACACGGGAAATGAAGACTGTTGCGGAAGGAATTCCGACCTCCCGCAGTGCCTTCGAATGCGCGCGCAAGCTCGGTGTGGAGACGCCGATTATCGACCAAGTCTATTCTGTGCTCCACAAACAAAAATCGCCCGCTCAGGCAATGCAGGAATTACTAGGCCGCGGTCAGAAGTCGGAGCGTGGTTGAAGCAGAGCCGGCATTTCAGCGGCAAATTGAGCGATCACCTTAGGAAAAAGCTCGCGCTCGACGATCTGAATTCGGGCGTGCAAACTCGCTGACGTGTCGTTAGGCAAGATTGGCACCTCGCGTTGCGCGATGATCTCGCCGCTGTCCACTCCAAGTTCAACATAATGCACGGTACAGCCTGTTACCGTCTCACCGGTCGCGAGTGCTTGAGTCCATGCTTCGCGACCAGGGAATTTCGGCAGGAGCGACGGATGAATGTTGATGATCCGGCGCGGAAACGCTTCCAGCATCGGTGCCTTAAGGATGCGCATAAAACCCGCCAATACCACCAGCTCCGCCTTTGCGTCTTGCAGTAACCTAACGAGCTTTTTTTCCAGCTCAGGCTCAAGTTTGGTCCGAAATTTTGCCGGAGGAAGAGAGACATCGGGCACACCAAATTCGCGCGCGATTGCCAAAATTCCCGAATCCGGCACGTCGGAAACCACCACGCAACACTCCGCAGCCAAATTCCCCAACCGGATTTGATTAAGAATCGCGCGGCAATTTGAGCCTTTGCCCGATCCCAGAATTGCGAGCTTGAGTCGGCGAGGTTCGTTCATGACCGCATCTTCTCGATCAGGCTGGAGGTGGATTTTCCCTGGACTAACGGAATTACTTGAATTTCCGCGCTTACTTCTTCGAGGGCCGCTACCTCGCTCGGATCGAGGTTCTCAATTGTGTAGTCGCCGCCTTTTACATAGATGGCCGGCCGGACCGTCTTGATTACCCGCGCCGCGCGGAGCTCCGAGAAAGTTGTCACGAAATCCACGCACGCCAGCGCTGCCAAAACCTCTGCTCGGTCTTCCTGCGAATTGAGCGGCCTTCCCAGGCCTTTGAGCGCACGCACGGATTCATCGCTATTCACCGCCACCACCAGACAATCTCCGAATTCCGCTGCCTGCTGAAGATTGCGCACATGCCCCACGTGCAGCAAATCGAAGCATCCATTTGTAAGCACAAGCCGCCGGCCTTCTGCGCGAAGGATAGCGGCCCGCTCGGCTAGCTCTGGCAGTGTGAGGATTTTCTTCATGGCGAGCGAATCTCCAACTCTGCTCATGTCCGGGAGACCGGTCAACGTTGACCGGTCGTTAGGCGAAATCTCTGCGTTACCCGCGCGGCCTTACCGGCCGAATTGTAAATGATCACGTCGACTCCCGTCTTACCAGGCGCCCAAGTGCGATAGCGGACTCCGCGCTCGAGCGTCTCGGCCCCTTGGCGGCGCAATGAAGTGGTGATAGTCACGAGGGATCGAGTTTGCGAAAGGAAAAACGAGGAGCAATGCTGAACTTGGCGTTCGCCGGACGTAAGCAGTTGAACAAAATCGCGAAAAACCAAGCATGAAAAAATCAAACGTCCGCGGACCTACTCCGGCCGAGAAAGCCCGCAAGGCCCTTGGCCAAAAACTCAATCGTCCGCCGAAGCCATCACCGTCGCTTAGCGACCTGCCTGTGCACCGACGCCGACCGGCGGACAGGCCCGCCGATAGCGATCCCAACAGAACGCGCCAGTGACGGAAGATCCTCTAGCACGCCTAGATCCGATGGCGCGCGTCATAGCGCGACGGTTGGCGACACGACCTGAGCACTTTGTTACCCATCCAAGCGAGCTTCGGCTCTTTCAGACGCTAAGCGACAATGATCTGCGCCGCTTTGCGCGTGGCTATGGTTGGCGAGTGGTTAGGCGAATTGGAGGGCGCCAGATTGAATTCTATAACGACGCGCAGACGCAATCTGTAGCGACACGACAATACTGATCATCCTTGGTTAAATCTTCTCAAGTCAGCTCTTGGCCGCTGATGCAAGCTCGCTCTATTCGTCGCAGATCGGTTTTGCTGCGTCGCTAAAAAATGCCGTGAGCGGACTGGTCGCAGAAGCGGTGGCACGCGCTTCGGCAAGACCGATCTCACGCGCCGCGCGGCCGGCTTCGGTCGCTTTCCGGAAGGCTGCCGCCATTCGAACCGGGTCGGAGGCGATAGCGATGGCAGTGTTAACCAAGACCGCGTCGGCACCCATTTCCAGAGCTTCGGCCGCTTGACTGGGTGCGCCCAAGCCAGCGTCAACCACTACCGGAACGGTCGCCTGCTCGATGATGATTTCGATCTGCGCGCGCGTTTCGATTCCGCGGTTGCTCCCGATGGGCGAACCGAGCGGCATGACGGTGGCGGTGCCGATATCCTGCAATCGTTTGGCCAGCACTGGATCGGCGTTGATGTACGGGAGGACAGTAAACCCCTCCCTCACCAGAATCTCTGCCGCCGCGAGGGTCTCGACCGGATCGGGTAGCAAGTAGCGTGGATCGGGGTGAATCTCGAGCTTCACCCACTTCGGCAAACCAGCTGCCGCGGCGAGGCGCGCCAGTCGAACCGCTTCCTCGGCATTGCGCGCGCCGCTCGTATTTGGAAGCAGGAGGTATCGGCTGCGATCAATAAAATCGAGAATGTTGGCGAACGGATCGCCGCGCCCCGAGAGGTCGGCACGGCGCAGCGCCACGGTAACGAGTTCCGTCCCGCTCGCGGCCAGCGCGTCGCGCATCAGCTCATTCGACGCGAACTTTCCAGTGCCAACGAGGAGCCGCGAACCGAATTCGCGATCAGCGATCTTGAGCTTTGACGGTTTGTCCGACATCTCGATTAACCTACAGCTCCGAGTTGTACTTTCATTTCCGAAATTGTAATCTCGATTCATGACGCGCTTCGATCTGCGGCTGGCCGATTGCGTGCAAGGAATGGCGCGGCTCCACGCGAAGTCGATCGATCTTGTGGTCACGTCGCCGCCTTACAATCTCGGGATTCGCTACGGGAAATTCGCCGATAACGCGAAGCGTGAGTCGTATTTGGATTGGTGTGAAAGGTGGGCGTGCGAGATTGATCGACTGCTTCAGCCGAACGGATCGTTCTTTCTCAATCTCGGAGCGGCGCCTTCAAACCCCATGTTCCCGCACGAGCTGATTCTGCGTTTGCGAAAGTTCTTCGTGCTCCAAAATACCATTCACTGGATCAAGTCCATCACCTTGCCTAACGACAACGGAGGCGAGATTTCACGTGGCCATTTCAAACCGATCCGCTCGCCGCGATTCCTCAACGATTGCCACGAATACGTCTTCCATCTCACGCCGCATGGCGCGACACCGCTCGACCGACTGGCTCTCGGCGTGCCTTATCAGGACAAAAGCAATATCGCTCGCTGGAGTCACACAAGCGGACGCGATCGGCGTTGTCGCGGCAACACTTGGTTTATCCCCTACGAAACGATCCAGCATCGCGAGAAAGAGCGGCCACATCCGGCAACTTTCCCGATACAGTTGGCCGTGAACTGCATCCGTCTTCATGGCCTAACGAGAACAAGATGCATGCTCGATCCATTCCTTGGTATCGGAAACTCCGCCGTCGCCGCGAAGCAATGCGGCGTGAAAAATTTCATCGGATTCGAAATCGACCAGCGCTATCTAACCGAAGCGAAGAGAAGGACCGGGTAGCGCACGCGTTTCAGCGTCCGACCGTATCCGTCAGGCGTCCGACTCGCTGGATGGATTTGCTTAGGCATCGTCATCGTTCTGCTGACGCTTATTGAGATTGGGATCGTCTGATTCCAATCTGTTCCAGGGCCGATGCGTGCGCCGTGCGGATTTTCTCCTGTCCCTAGAACAGAGCGTCCCGACTGCTTTGGGTGTCCGCAGGCGGCGGCGTGAATTTCTCCAGGGCCTTAACGAGATTTCCCGGCAGCGGCCGCACACGCTCAAAGATGCGATTGGCGATCGGCTTGGCGATCCGATAACCGGCAAAAAACATCTCGAGTCGCGCATCGAGGTTATCGATATAATGCAGGGCCGTCGCTTCCGGCGTCTTGGGAAAGACCGGCGAACCAAGCTGCTTTTCCCCATGATGCGCGGCGATAAGATGCAACAGGTGCAGCCGCACATCGTCACTCGACGGTCGCAGCTCCGGCCACGAACGAGCATATTCTTCCGACGAGATTTTTCGCCAAAGAGAATTCACAATCTCCATCCCGATGCCGATATGACCGACCATCTCGCCCAGCTCGTCGAAGGGCATGCTGAAACCAGTCTCGGGCAGATAGTTTTCCCAAAGTTTCCCTGCGTCGTGAAAGAGGGTGCCGGCAACGAGCAGATCGATGTTCAGGCTTGGATAAAGCGGCGCGATCGCTTGCGCCACGCGCATCATCTGCGCCGTGTGCTCGACCAGGCCGCCGCGCCGCGCGTGATGATAAGTCCGCGCGCCTGCAGTGTTGCGAAAGCGTGCGCCGTGTTGTGCGATAAACTCCGCGCAAAGTGCACGCAACCGCGGATCGCGAATAGCCACTGCCGTCTCGACGATAAATTCCCAATCCGCTGTCTGCCGCGCGCGGAGCTCAAGCGGACCCTGCACGAGCTGCATTTGCTCCTCGGCCGTAAGCCGACGCGTCGTCCAACGCCGCACATCGAGCCCGTATTGCTGATGCTGGTAAAACTCGCCCGCGATCTCGACAAAATCGCCGCTCTGCATGGAATCGCAGGCCGGGTAATTGGCATGATCGCTCCAGACCCGCAGCGTCATGCGATCGCCCGCATCGGCCAGGGTTAGCTCGCAATACGGCTTTTGCTCGCGAGTCAGTTTCGACGCAACCGTCTCGAGCTGCACATGCACGCGCGCCTCCACTGGTCCGCTCTGCACCGCTTCGCGGGTCTTCTGCAGGGTCAACAGTTCAACCACGCCGCAAACCTGACACAACTTGCGAGAAAATGGGAGCCCACTTTGCAGATCGCGCGTCGGAAGTCACCTTGCGATCAAACGCCGCAAAAGAGTTATCAGCGCGGCTCTTTCGGCAGTTCTCTACTAGTTAGGCTCGAGAACTTCGCTTCGGTGCCATTTTCGATCCTCGCCTTCTTTAGCGTTGGCTTTTGGTCCTTCAACATCGCCAGGAACTTGGTTAGTCCCTCATTGAGCCCGTTGTTTCCAGCGCTCCATTCCGATCTCTGCTTAAAGGTGACGCCCGGATAAAGTTTCTCCAGATCGGGAATGGCCTTGTTCTCCATCTGAACCCGCGCAACGATCTCGATGAGGTGATCTATGTCGCCAAAGGCATACCCATTAATGTATGGCCCGACCAATTGCTGAAAAGCGCTCGCTGCCTGGACTAACTCGAATGCGGGCGTGCCCATACTACCCATCTTCTCTTGATCGACCAGGATCGCGAAAAGACGGCCGCGATACTGGGCCGAGTAAAACCAGTAAGTCGCTTCGTTTCTGAAACCAAGATCGTAAAGGCGAATCGCGGCGACGTACATTTCGGGAAATCGCAGCTCGTTCCAGAGCTGCTTCATCTTCGGGATAGCCGCGACAAAGTCTGGCTCGTTAGAGGCAGCGAGTCCTTTGCTCCATGAACCGACGTTAATAGCCGGACCTTTGGAGTCATAATACGGCGTGACATACACCTCGATCCGTTTTGGGTCCTTGATCGATTGACCAATGGCCAAATGAATGAACGCGATCGCGATGACTAAGTGATGAAGGCAGGTCTTCATTTGACCTAGCAAGATGGTACTAAGCGGGGATCTTGCTCCCGCTGGCCTTGAGCAGCGGCTCCAGGCGGTCCGGCGTCTGCGCTACCGAGTAACTGTTCGGAAGATCAATTGCACCTGGTGCGCTCATGTAAGTCTAAGTGCAAGGTAGGGCCAGAATCGAAGACTGATACCTTGTTGCTTCTTCACATAGCCACTCTGGTTACCTGGTCCAGCAAAAATCCTTGGGTGTTCCGTTATGGCCGGAACGTCACTCTCGCATTGTTCGAGCAGGCCGAGGTACCAGCTTCGCACACGTCATACGTGTACCTGGCTCGGCCAGTGTCGCCGGTGGAATCAGTATCGGCACCCGTGTTCGGTACTGTCGCGACCAGAATTCCATCGCGGTAGACATCGATGCTGTTCGACGTCGCCCCACTCCAGGTAAGACGCACTGTGTTTATCCCCCCGACCTTTCGCCCCGAAGCCTTGAGATGGATTACCATCTGGGTCTGCACTTCAAATGAGCCGACATCGACGCGTCCATTCACGACGCGATCAAACCCAGATCCGCGTTGATCGAAGATGGGCGGCGGCGTGAAGTTTGGATCGCCCATGTCGATTGCAGGGCTGCCGGCCAGGAGCCCATGGGTAAAGGTAGAACCGCCGTTGTTCTGTAATGGACCCAGCAGTGGATCCGTGTTGAGTTGATCGCCCGGCCCGTTGAGAAAGCCGTTACCGTTATCGCTACTAATATTGTAACCCAGCGATGTCACTGTGCCGCTATTTGAATAGAGATTCTCACCAGAGCTACCTGTATTCAGCACGCTGTCTCCGATCACGAGCGCGCCCAAGTTGAACACGCCGCCAGCGAGAAAAGGAGCCGAGTTATCGCTAAACGTGCTACTGGCGATTTGCAGTGTCCCCAGATTGAAGCCGGCACCGCCAGTCTGTGTAACTGCGTTGCCGCTGAACGTGCTGTTGGTGATTGTCGTGACGCTGCCACCCGCGTTGTAAATGCCCGCGCCCTCGCCACTAGTATTACCGCTCACCGTACTGTTAACAATTGTCATCGTTCCCGAATTAAAGGTACTCCCGCCAAAGGCCGCGGTGTTGCCGCTGAGAGTGCTGTCGATAACGGTCAACGTTCCGCCCGCGCCATTTGAAATGCCACCGCCGAAGTTGCCCTGGCCATTTCTGATCGTCAGGCCAGAAATAGTGACCGTTGTCGTTGAGTTGATTTGGAAGACGACGCTGGCGGCGTTGCCGTCAACAGCCAGCACGTCAGCACCTTGACCGTTAATTACCACGCTCGTGTTCACCACCAATGGCCCGCTCGCGAGACTAATGACGCCGGAGACACCGGTGGCGTCGATCGTATCGCCATCATTTGCACTCTCGAGCGCCTGACGCAATGAGCCCGGGCCGGTGTCGTTGGTGTTATTGACTATGATGGTCGTGGCGTGCGCAAGGGTTGCGAGAGCGCAGGCGCAGGTCAGGCAAATTGCCACGGCCCTAAATTTACTCACACTCCAATTTCGCAGAATTGTGCGAAACGTGGCAACCGTTTGAGCGTAACATGATTGTTACGTTCACAACCAGCGCACGGCTATCTTAGCGCAGATTGCTCGGGAGGCGTGGCGAGGCCAGTAATTCACCAAACAGCTTCCATCGCTTCGCCGTCTGTTCAGGCGTTCCGTTGTTTTTCTCGATGTATTGCCGAACCAGGTCTTCTCCGTAGTTATAATTAATGACATAGCTGCCGTAGTGCCGGATGAATTCCACTCGTTTCTTGGCGCGGTTGGGTTCTTCCAGTTCATATTTCTCCAGCCAATTGGCCGCGGCGACGTCGTCGATCTTACCGTCGATTAGCTGGCGCGCTGCTTCGTTTGTGGCATAGCTCAGCTTATCGACCAAATCCTCCACCTCATAGTATTGATCGGCCTTGGCGGAATCGAGTCCGGCAGCGGGCCAGAGAACTTCCTTTTCGAACTTGCGCCGTTCCGCTTTGGTGAAGGCGACTTCGCGCCCGTAGTTAGCCGAGCCCTCCGCGACCAACGACTGTGGCGAATAGAGTGGATAGACGGAAAACTCGACCCATCCGCGATCGTGTGTGAGGTTCTTTTCCAGAAGCGTGTTGTAGACATGATGGCCGGGATAGCCCTCGTGCGCCGCCAGATCGACGGCGCGATCGATAAAGGTTGGCAGGTCGGTATTAACCTGGATAACGCTGTGGTAGTTACCTTTGTACCAGTTATACCCGCCCCATGGTTTGTTAGTCACATATTCGATCGCAAAACTCTCGTTCGACGGTAACTGTAAGTGAGCGAGGGTGCGCGCACGGCATTCCTTGATCGCGAGTTGAAAGACTTTGTCGAGCTTATCATTCGGGATAATGAATCGTTTGCGCCAGTCGCTGTAGCGTTGCGACAGCGTGCGATGATCCATCGCATCTTTCGGCTGGAGCGCGCCAGTGGCTTCAATCTTATCGAGCAGCTCTTGGAAATGTCCCGTCGGAAAAGTAGGCGCGACCGAGTCATAGAGAGCCTGTGACTGCTGGTCAAAGGTCAATTTTTCCCCCTGAAGAAGTCGGATGCGGGCTTGAAAGGTGGCTAATTGCTTGATCAGATATTCGCGACGCAACCGGTCCATCTCATCCTGAGGAACCGGAAGTTGCTTCAGGCGATCACTTAAGGTTCGTGCGCTGTGAGCCAGCGCGCTTAGTGGCGGCCTGATCGCCTTGACTTCCGCCCGCCATTGCGGCGGCCCATAATAGGCATCGACGTAATCGGGGTCGATCTCTCCTAGTGCCAGCACCAGCCTCACGTAAGTCTCGGCGATAGGATCCATCACCCTCGCCGGTGTCGGAGTGGGTTCGGATCGGACAGTTATAGCAGGTATGCTCAGGAGAGCAGCAGCCACTGCAAAGGCAGCAGTTAGTCTCATTCTTCGTCGAGTAGCCGCTTCTCCAAGCCGGAATAGGCGTCGATGCGCCGGTCGCGCAGAAAAGGCCAATGGGTGCGATGCTCGTTGACTCTTTTCCATTCGACATCGGCATAGATGATTTCCTCGCAATCGACGCCTGCCTTGGCGAGAATCTCGCCACTCGGCGCGACAATGAAGCTTTGTCCCCAGAACTCGATGCCGTCGCCACCAGCTGGTGCCTCGTGGCCAACGCGATTCACCGCTACGACGAAGCAGCCATTGGCGATGGCATGGCTGCGTTGCATCGTTTCCCAGGCAGAGTGTTGCGCGTAACCGTATTTCGCTTTCTCCGACGGATGCCATCCAATCGCCGTAGGATAAAAGAGAATCTCGGCGCCTTTTAGAGTCGTTAGGCGCGCGGCTTCGGGATACCATTGGTCCCAACAAACGCAGACACCAATTTTCCCCATCGAGGTAGGCCAGGCTTGAAAGCCAAGGTCGCCTGGAGTGAAATAAAACTTCTCGTAGTAAGCAGGGTCGTCAGGAATATGCATCTTGCGATATTTCCCGATAATCTCACCATCAGAGCCAAGAAGCACAGCGGTGTTGTGATAAAGGCCGGCAGTTCTTTTTTCAAAGAGCGACGCAATAATGATCGCGCCGGTCTCGCGGGCGACCTGGCCTAACGACTCCGTGGAAGGCCCAGGAATGGTTTCAGCCAGGTCGAAGTACTTATGGTCTTCCGATTGACAGAAGTATTGGGAACGAAATAACTCGGGAAGACATAGGACCTCCCCTCCCTCGGCAGCGGCCTCACGCACACGCGCGATTGCCTTTTCCAGGTTGGCCTGCGGCTCCGGGCCGCACTGCATTTGGATGGCAGCAACGCGAGTGCGGTCGTTAGGCATCGCTATTTTACGGAGTCAGCTGGAACGATCTTGACACTCTCCAGCGTAACTCGTGTGGTTGGCTTGCTCGTTTCGCCCATGGCACTACGAGTTACCGGCGTGTTGCCAATCTTATCGAGGACATCCAGCCCTTTGATCACATGGCCGAAAGCAGTGTATTCGTGATCCAGATGGTTAACTGTGCCGAGGCAGACAAAGAACTGACTGCCGGCTGAGTTCGGATCGGCTGAGCGCGCCATGGAAAGCACGCCGCGCACATGCAGATGGTCATTGAATTCAGCGGGGATCTTGTAACCCGGCCCGCCGGTTCCATAGCTGCTTTCTTTGGAAAGATCTTTCGTGTTCGGGTCGCCACCCTGAATCATGAAACCCTTGATGATGCGATGGAAAGCTGTGCCGTCGTAGAAGCCCTGGCGGGCAAGCTTCTTGAAATTCTCCACCGTCTTCGGGGCTTCCCCCGCCCAAAACTCGACGACCATTTCGCCTTCGCTCGTTTTTAAGACTGCGACCTCTTTTTGATTTGTGTCCATGGCTTTTTTCTCCTCGGGTTTTTGGTTGGTTTCCTGGCCGCGAACATTCGCCAGGCCAAAAGAGCAGACGAGCAGGCAGCTAAACAGGATCAGTTTCATGGCAGACTTGTGGCACGAATAAGCGGCGGTTGCACTCAATTTTTGTTTACCAGGCCCTAGCCACGCCAGGCAGGTCGAATTTGGCGCGCTCTGCGCCTTCCAACGTCGTTTCGGTCAGCTGCGGCTAGAGTTTCAAATAGAGCGTGCGCGTGCCAAAGTCGATGATGGCGTGATTGCGGCGGAGGAATTCCGAGCCTAACAATCCCGCGACTGGGGGAGAGCCTTTGAGCAGATCACCATGAATAAGGCCACGCAGGTCCATGACTCCAACTTCCTTTCCCCTAACGAGAAAATGTCCAATCGCAAAATGTCGAATGACCGCGAGCTGAAGGCCGCGTTCCTTGAGGTTTATGGCCCCGGAAGCATAAGGTGTATCCCGCAGATGCAGGCGCATCTGGTCGACGAACGGCCGATGAATCAAGGTCGTAAAAGCACCGGTATCGATCATAAGTTGCGCGGCTTTCCCATTGAGCTTGCCATCGACGTATAGGTTCCAGCCTTGAGTCACGCGGATAGGAATGTTTTTCCATCCTCGATGGTTCACGCCCGGCACCGTACCCGGCACGTCTGGGTCAATTTTCATGAGGAGTAGCTGTTCCTCGCAATTCAGCACCGCCTGCGTGGGAAAGAGAATGTCGGCCCCGAGAATGCCATCCAGCTCCGGCTCGTGAAACTCCTGTGCCGCGCGTGCAGGTGTGCGGAGGTCAATCGAGACCAATGGCTCGTCGACGAGGATGAGAGCGCCGAGCCGGAGGTGATGCGCGATGGTGACTCGGTTGTACCCGCCATTGATGCGCAACTGCGCTGGCAGCGTGGATGAGCGCGGGATGGGACTTATTCCAAAATAAGCAGCACGTGTGGCGGAGATTGCGCTGACCGGTGCGCCGGAGTCGACTCCAAGTATGGCTGGCTTGCCATTGATTTCTGCCCTAACGAGAAAATGATTCTGGCGCGAACGCTCGAGCGGCAAGGCCTGGAAGACCAAATTGTCGAGCGCCGGCTGAGTGACGGACGGTCGACTCGCAGCGGGAATTGTTTCGATGCCGAAAAATCCTGCGGCAGCCGCGCCCAAGAGTAGACTGATTAATCTACCTGTGACCGCCAAACGCCCGGTCAATCTCATCGTCGAAAATAGCATCGCGCCCTAGGCGGCGACACTGCTTTTCACCGTGGATGGCCAGAGATGCACTAAGGCAGCAGGAGCCTTTTCCTTGGGCGGCTTGTTTGGCTGCCACTGCACCACAGAGAGCATCCCGAAAAACCCCACCACGTAGGCGAGAGCGACGAACCAGCTGTGGCGGACCCAGGATAGAACGGACCTCGTTTCCGGATACAGATTACTCAAAGCTACACCAGCAGAAGATCCGAACCAAATCATCGACCCACCGAAGCCGACGGAATACGCGAGGAAACCCCAATCGTAGCCCCCCTGTTTTAGAGCGAGGACAGTAAGTGGAATGTTATCGAAGACGGAGGAGAGAAACCCAAGTCCCAGGGTTGTGGGCCAGGATGCGGCTGGCAATTTCTCCACCGGCATCATCGAAGCGCAAAGGACTAACGAGAGAAGGAAGATCGAACCCTTGAAGGTTTCGGGCAACACTTCCCAATCCGGCCGACGGAGAGTCACCGAGATGAGAATCGCCGCCCAGACTGCTGCACCAATGAACGGAAAATGATCCGCGATGCTCGAGAACTTGAGGTTGACGGTCACGTTGGTCGCGAGCGCCAGAGCGAGAATGAGTCCGACAATGGCAACACGTGCCCAGTCGATGTGGGTGTGTCGGTGGGAATGTTTCAGGATGGGGGAATATTTTTGTTGGAGGATGGCGGCCGGAATGCCGCAAATGCACAGGGCGATGGACGAAGCGATGATCGCTTCGAAGACCTCCAACGGCGAGACACCCCCGATCCACATCATGGTGGTGGTGGTATCGCCGAGTACACTCCAGGCACCGCCGGCGTTGGCAGCGGCTACGATCGCGGCGAGATATCCGATATGTACTTTGGCGCGAAAAAGCTGATGGGCCATCGCGCCGCCAATCAAGGCTCCGGCGATATTATCGAGAAATGATGAAAGCACCCACACCATCACGAGCAGGAGAAAGCCGCCCTTCCAGTCGTGTGGCAGGAATTTCGGCAGCACCACCGGCACGTGGCTCTTTTCGAAGTGGCGCGAGAGAAGCGCGAAGCCGGTGAGCAGGCCGAGCAGATTAGCCAAGATCACCCATTCATGCCCAAGGTGAAGAAAGAAACCGACCATCCCCGGGCCCGTCTTGAAGCCGGTAAGTAAAATCTTGTAGAGCGCAATACTCGTTAGGCCAGCAAGCGCAGCACGCATCGTGTGGTGGTGAAAAAGCGCCACGCCCAACAGGGTGAGAGCGAAGAGAATGAACTCGACCGGAATCCCAAAGAGCAACGGCACCGTGGGCATCTCGGCCATGGTGGCGACGAGTGTCACAAATAACAGGGCATGTCTTGCCTAACGAATTGGCGCATGATGCTGACTCCCGGAACCCCCGCAGTCAATTATGATTGCGAAAATCCTATCGACTCTTTATCAGCAAATCCGTTTCGTAGCGGCAACGAAATTCCTTGCCCGGAGCGCCAGAACTGATTCGTTAGGCGAAACGGCTTGAACCGCCTGATTGTTCGATCAGTTTTTGCCAACACGCCAGCTGTTCCGCGGTCAATTCGCCCGGTTTTTCGTTTTCCACGGCTGCTTTCAAAAGCGTCGCCAGGTCAGCGGACCGTCTCGTGTTGGCCGCCTCTTTCCCAGCCGCCGCGACGAAGTGTTCCCAATCGTCGTCTTTCATTTTACTCCGCAATTCCCGCGCTTCTTCCTGCAACCTGCCCACGGACTCTGCGAGTGTAGCCGGGGTCATTTTGACTGTTTCAAAAAGATCGAGCATCCGCTGGAAACTCAGATGCAAAGGCAGGGTGGCAAATTGCGCGTCGAGATCGTTCGAGACTCGGTCGTGCGGAGTAAAGGCTGTGCCAGATCGAACCAAACTCGTCCAATTGTCGCCGACAAGACAGCCCAGCTCGCAAAAGTAGCCGCCGCCGGCGTTCACCACCTCGACAAAGCAGTGTTCGAGGAAAGGATTGATCTCGCGCGCGCCTTCCACTGACCCATCCTCCCGATAAATCCGAAGAAATACCTGACGCGGGCTCAACCCGGCGCGCGCGAAGAGCCGGCGCCAGTTCACGTCCCAGTAAAGGAACAGGGAACCCGGGTCGCGCGCGGTGACGTAGAGCAGATCGGAATCGTAAGTCGCGGGTAACTCATCGCCGTTCGATGAAGGGCGGGCGCGCACAAGCGGTTGCGCAGAGATGTGGAAGCCTTCTTCGTTAGGCCCTGTGATGCTCGATGCTTTTTCTTCGTTCACGATCCTGGTTTGATCGCGGTGATTAATATCTGAGCCGCCCACAGCAACAAGCGAAATCACCGAAGCCCGGTGGGAAAGCCTCTGAAGTGCGGCCTCAGGCGCGACTTACAGTCTGGCGTGATGCACTTCATTGACTAAACTTGGCGCATGCCTTCCGAGACGATCCAGCTGCGCGGCCACATCATCGATTCGCTCATTTTGCCCAAGGTCCTGGATGAAATCATCTCCCACGGCGCGACTTTCAAGATCGGTGAGGTCAACATCGGCGAGCAGCGAAAAGACCCGAGCTTCGCTCGTATCGAGGTCATGGCGCCCGATGCCGACGTGCTCGATGCGCTTGTCCTGCGCTTGCGTCAACACGGGGCCGAGGTCGAGGAAAAGAAAAATGTGCAGCTTGCAATCGCGCCGGCCGATGGCGTCTTTCCACAGGATTTTTACATCACGACGAATCAACGAACGTTCGCCCGAATCGATGATACCGAGATCGAAGTCCATCCCACGTTGATGGATAGCGCAATCGTGGTCGACCGCGCTTCCAAGACTGCAACGGCGAAGAGATTCCGCGAGGTCAAGAAAGGGATGGAAACGGTCGTTGGCCATCAGGGCATCCGCGTCGAGCCGCTGCAACGTCTGGCGTCGCATTCCGACCTTTTCGAATTCCTCTCGAGCCCTGCTTCGGTTGAGAAGCCAAAGAGTGTGGTCATTCGCGAGATGGCACAGGAATTCAAGCGCGCCAAAGCAGGAAACGGCCGGATTCTCGTCGTCGGCGGGCCGGCGATCGTGCATACCGGCGCGGGCGAGCATTTCGAGAAACTGATCGCCGGCGGCTTTGTGCAGCTCCTTTTCGCCGGCAATGCCCTTGCGGCGCACGATCTGGAGAGCGCGCTTTTTGGCACTTCGCTAGGCGTGAACCTTGAAGAAGGTGGTCTTGCTCGACAGGGAACGCAGAATTACCTGCGCGCCATCAATGCGGTTTGCGGGGCGGGCGGCATTCGATCAGCGGTGGCAAGCGGCTTGGTGAAGCGCGGCATTTTTTACCGGTGCGTGAAGCACGGTGTCGATTTTGTCCTGGCTGGTTCCATCCGCGATGATGGGCCTCTGCCCGACGTCATCACTGATGTGCTCGAAGCGCAAAAGGCGATGCGCGCCAAGCTCGATGGTGTCACGATGGTGGTCATGATGGGGACGATGTTGCATTCGATAGCGGTTGCCAATTTGCTTCCGGCCACAGTCAAAATGCTCTGCATCGACATTAATCCTGGTGTGGTGGCAAAGCTCACGGAGCGCGGCAATTTCCAAACCGTGGGCCTCGTGACCGATCTGGAGCCATTCCTGCGCGAGCTCACCGGTTGCATTGTCGGCGATCGTTAGGCAAGGTTTCATGCGCCAGCTGCTTCTTTGTCCGCCGGACCATTACGGGATTGAATATGAGATCAATCCATGGATGAGCCGCGCTCGCGGCGCCGACACCGCAGTTGTTCGGGCGCAATGGCGCGGCCTGCACGAGAAGCTCCTCCGGCTCGGTTGCAAGGTCCATCTCGTCCCGCCACAGCCAAAGCTGCCCGACATGGTCTTTACAGCCAACGCTGGCCTTGCAGTTGGAAAGAAATTTATCCCGAGCAATTTTCGCCACAAAGAGCGCGCCGGGGAAGCGCCGTTCTTCGCGGAATGGATGCAACAAAACGGCTACGAAGTGATTTGGCTGCCGGGCGATCAGTTTTTCGAAGGCGAAGGTGACGCGCTTTTCGCCGGCGATGCACTCTTTTGCGGCTACAAATTCCGGACCGATGTGAGCGCCCATCGCAGCGTCGCCGAGATTTTGAACTGTCTTGTCATTTCGGTCGAACTGGTCGATCCGCGCTTCTATCACATCGATACCTGCTTCTGTCCGTTGACCGATGGCGGCGCCATCTGGTTCCCGGCGGCTTTCGACGAGTACGGGCAGCGCGCGATCCGCAGTCATGTTCCGAACCTGATCGACGTGGTAGAGGAAGAAGCGACCCACTTCTCGTGCAACGCTGTCGTGCTCGAGCACAACGTGGTTATGCCCGAGGGTGCGCCGCGCTTGATGGAGTCGTTAGGCAAGCGTGGTTATACCTGCCATCCGCTGCCGATGACCGAGTTTTTAAAAGCCGGCGGCGCCTGCAAATGCCTGACGATGCTTATGCCGCAAAGGGAGACGTGTTAGGAAAAGACCCTTTGTCGGGACCTGCGGAAGGATGACCAGGGGCACGATTCAGCCCCGGAAGTTTTCCCGCTTCCTTTGTAGCTCACGTTCGATCTTGTCTAACGGCTGCGTATTTACGACGTCATTTTTCGCGAGCCAACCCTTGCGCGCTATGCCGACGCCAAACCAAAGTTCCTGCAGCTTTTCCACGCCGTGCGCGTCAGGGTTAATGACGCATTTTACTCCCTTTTCTTTCGCCAAAGGCCACCAGCGCCAATCGAGATCGAGGCGCTTAGGCGCGGCGTTGAGTTCGATCCAGGTGCCGGTTTCGGCAGCCGCCTGAATGACTGCCGGAATGTCGAGTGCATAGGGCTCGCGCCGCAGGAGGAGCCGTCCCGTAGGATGCGCCAGCATGGTAACGTGTGGATTGCTGATCGCGCGAATAATTCGCTTTGTCATTTCCGCTTCCGGAATCTGATACGCGGAATGGACGGAGGCGACGACGTAATCGAGCTGGCCTAACAATTCGTCGGAAAAATCCAGCGAACCGTCCCGCAGGATGTCGCATTCGACGCCGGCGAAAAGACGAAAGCCTTCAAAGCATCGGTTTAGCTGGCGGATTGTTGCCATTTGCACGCGCAGGCGCGGTTCATCCAGCCCGCCCGCCTGGACCGAACTGCGGCTGTGATCAGCGATGCCCATATATTGAAGGCCTAATTCCTGAGCTGCCGCGGCCATTTCCTCGAGCGAATTACGCCCGTCGCTTGCGCTCGTATGACAGTGGAAACAGCCGCGTAAATTACTCGGCTCGATCAAACCGGGGAGACGCCCTTTTTCGGCGGCTTCAATTTCGCCGCAGTTTTCGCGTAACTCCGGCGGAATGAAGTCGAGACCGAGGGCACGATACAATTCTACTTCATCCGGCACCGTCGGAATTTTTTGGACGGTTCGTTTCTTTTTCGTCGTCTGCTCGGCCGGCGCGAGACGGTATTCGTTCAAGGTCCAGCCGGATTGCAGGGCGCGATTGCGCAGCACGATATTGTGTTCCTTGCTCCCGGTAAAATAACCAAGTGCAAAGGGATATTCAGCGCTGCTCACAACGCGAAGATCGGCCTGAATACCGGAGCGCAGTCGCACACTCGTTTTGGTTGCGCCGCGCGCGATCACGCTTTCGACCAGAGGATGCCTAACGAAGAATTCCCCGATCGCGGCCGGAGCTTTGGTGGCCACGATAAAATCGAGATCGCGCACGATCTCTTTACGTCGTCGATAGCTGCCGGCGATGCTGACCTGCGCCGCGTCGGGATGCGCCCGCAGATCCTCCTGCAGCTTTTCGGCTTCCGCTGCTACTGCGCCGAACTGAAAACTTCCGACATGTTTGGCGCGATTGGCGATCGTTAGGCAAATTTTTTCCTGAGTGACTTTACCGAAACCGGACAGCCCGGCGACCCGGCCTTCTTGGCAGGCCAGCTGCAATTCCTGGATTGAGCCGATTTGCAACTTCTCATAAAGCGCCTTGATCTTTTTCGCCCCCAGGCCTGGTAAAGAAAACAGCTCGAGAATCCCGCGCGGAAATCTGGCGCGCAGGTCATCGTAGAACTCCGACGAACCGGTCAGCGCGAGCTCGGTGATTTTACTCGCGATCGCCTTGCCGACGCCGGGAATTTCCTCGAGTCGATTCTCCTCGGCCAGCTGGCGCAAATCTCCGCCCCAGGTTTCGATTGAGCGCGCGGCATTCGTGTAGGCGCGGATCTTGAACGGATTTTCTTCTTCCAGCTCAAGTAAAGTCGCGATTGTCTCGAGCACTTCCACGATCTGTTCCTTTTTCATTTCCGCCACAGGAAACTCTTGCGCGGAATTTTGGTCTCGTCGATAACGGGACTATTCGGATCGCGTTGCGCCAGGCGCGTCTGGCATGGCAACAGCTTCGCAATCCATCGATGGTAGCCGGTTTTCGTTTCGCGTTCTTTCTGAGCTTCCTCCTTCTCAGCATTGTGCCGCGCGGCCTAACGAATTCCTTCCCCGGCAATGGTCCGACTATTACCGGAAGATGTGCCCGACTGCGGCGCGGCATTGCCTACGCACCGGCAGCTGCTCCGTTGCCAGTGAAGCGCGCTATCTGGGCGGCGAATCAATTGCGCTCCAAGCCTTATCGCTGGGGCGGCGGTCACACAACATTCTTCGATTTAGGATACGATTGTTCGGGCACGATCTCCTACGTCCTGGCGGGCGCGGGCTTGATCGGCGCTCCCATGTGCTCAAAAGAGCTGCGCAATTTTGGAGAACGCGGTCGCGGCCGATGGATCACGATCTACGCGCGCAACGGCCACGCGTTCGCAGTGATCGCGGGATTGCGGCTCGACACAACTGCCTGGAACACACGGAGCGAGCGCGAGGCGCCGCGCTGGCAGTTGAACTATCGGGGGCCGGAAGGTTTCGAATCGCGGCATCCGCCCGGTTTATGAAGGGAAAGCCACCGGTGTTCGAACGAGCCGCGTAAGGGCGGGCGGAACATCTCCTTTCCGAAACCGCCGGACCGGGTTCGGACCGGAAGGCGACTCGGACGGCTGACTATTGCAGAGATTTGGTGCCGCGATTCATCGCTCCGCGGTTCTGATTCAGCGTTCCACGATTTTGCTGCGGGCGAGAGGATGATTGATTGGAACGGGCGACGCCGCCTTTCGCATCCTTGTTCGGTTTGAGGTCACTCATTCTTATTTCTTTCTTCTGAGCCATACTTATTTCTGTCTCCTTGTTTTGTTGTTGGTTGTTGGTTTGATCTCAGTCGCGCCGAAGAGTAATTGACGGCCACCCGAAACGTTTTTCTTAGGGATGAGGTCGTCGAGGCGGATCAATTTTTCTTTCTTGTTTGACTGTTTCTGCGGTGAACCACCAGCGGGAGCTGGGTCCTTGTCCTTCGGTGTGCTCACGAAAGTCTCCTCTTAACAGCATTCATGCCATGATCGGTTATTGTCGGACGTAAGGGGCCCGACAGGTTTTCGTCTCCCTCTGTTTCCCTCGTGAAACGAGAGAAGCGGGCCTTAAAAAATTTTTGCCTAACGAGCTTTCCGATCTCCTTTTGGTTTTGCCCGAGCGGCCTTGAGGCGAGGCTGACTGGCGTAGTCATATCCCAGAGCCGGTTCATTTCTGAGTCTTATTTCGTAAATGGCGGGCGAGAGTTGCCCGCGAGATGCGCAAGAGGCGCGCGGTGCGCCGCTGATTGCTTCCAGCTTGCTCGTAAACGGATTGCACGTGTCGCGCTACGGCGGAGGCGAGAGACAGATCGGGCACGCCTTCGGTTTCGCCGTCAGGCGAAACCGGCAAGCCGCCGATCGGATCGGCAATGGCGGGCGCGCTCGTTTTCAAATCAGGTGGAAAGGCGACATGTTCCGGCAGAATTACTCGACCATCGCAGAAAAGCGTCATTGTGCGCACGGTGTGATTCAACTCGCGCAAATTTCCCGGCCAAGGATAAGCGACCAATTTGTCCATCGCCTCGGGATGAATCGCAGTGATGGTCTTGCCTTCATTGGCAGCAGAGGCTTTCAGTTCGGCGGCGATTAAGGCTGGCAACTCTTCCATCCGCTCGCGTAACGGCGGGATGAGCAACGTCAGGCCATTGAGGCGGTGATAGAGGTCCTCGCGAAATTTACCCTGCCGAACACGATCGAGGAGCGAGCAATTCGTCGCGCAAATGATGCGTGCGTCGGTATGCCGCATTTGCTCTGAGCCAAGTCGCTCGAATTCCCCATACTCGAGCACGCGTAAAATTTTTACCTGGGCCAGCGGGCTCATGTCTGAGATCTCGTCGAGGAAAATGGCGCCGCCATTGGCGAGCTCGAATTTTCCTTTCACCGTTTGTTGTGCGCCTGTAAAGGCGCCGCGTTCGTGACCAAAAAGTTGACTTTCGATCAGGGTATCGCTCATGGCGGAGGCGTTGAAGGCGACAAACGATTTCGAGGCGCGGCTTGAGGAGTTGTGAATAGCGTGAGCGAGCAACGTCTTGCCGGTGCCGGTTTCGCCTAACAATACCACCGGCACATCCGAGCTGGCCGCGAGGGCTGCAAGCCGCAGGCAGCGCGCCATGGCGGCATTTGAGGTCGTCAGGTCTTCGACTTTAAGACGGGAAAGTGGGCGCCGCATAAAAGGTCAGTCGCGCATGTTCTCGCGCAGTTGGCGAATCGGCTCGAAGGCGTATTCGATGATGGTGCGCCGACCGACCACAATACGCGCTTCGCCTGCCATCCCGATTCGAAGCGCCAGCCGATGGGATTTCGGTAACTCCTTTTCATCGAGAGAAGCCAGCCCGACGAAGCGCGGCCCCTGGCTCGAGGAAACGGCCGATGGGCTCACCCAGTCGAGCCACGCGTTGACGACGCCATAACGCTGATAAGGAAACGCGTCGAAGAAGAGGCGCACGCGTTCTCCGCTGGCCAGCCTCGGCAGACCAGCTTCGCCCAACGTGAGTTGCGCACGCGGTTTCGCGTCCGTGCGCGCAAGCTGGCAAAGTTCCTGCCCGTTTTGCACGACATTTCCGGCGTTTTGTTGCGTCTGAGAAATGACGACGCCGGCGTAAGGTGCGCGAACCGTGAGCAGCAGCTTCTGAGAATTTTCCAAGTCTCCGTGCAAGCCCGCCAGTCGCATTTTCAGCTTCTGAATTTCGGCCGCGTTTTCGGCCCGGACACGCGCGTGTTCGGCCTGCATTTGCTGCAACTGAAGCTTCACTTGTTCCTCTGTGCGTTGGGCGACGCTGAGATCTTTCTCCGATTCCGCGGCATCAACGCGGTGCTGCAACACTTCGACTAGCGAAATTCCGCCGGTCTTCGATAGCGTCTCCAGTCGCCCGAGCAGCTCGCGAGTACTCGCAGTGTGCTTTTCCCGAAAAGCGACTTCGCTTTCTGCCTGCGAAATTTCGGCCTTCTTGATTGCGAGGACGGAGCCAAATTCGGCGTCCGCTTTCGCCAGCCCATCTTCGCGCGTGCGCAAATCCTCGGCCATTGTCTGCGCCTCGGTACCCCAGCCACGGATCTCATCCGAGCGCAAAACGTAAAGCGGATCGTCTTTCTTCACCGTCTGCCCAACAGCCACACAGACCTGATTGATCACTGCCATCCGTGGCGATTGGATTGGATCGGCGCCACCCGCCGGCACGAGGATAAACTGCGCTGTCACGGTTTCGGGCAGTTTGACCACGACCGCTGCGAGGAGCGCGACGCCGAAAAGCGAAACGAGCAGCCAGGCGATCGAGCGCACGAACCAAGGCGGAGGGTCTTGCGGCAAGAGCTCGCTTTCCCCATCGAGTGCATCGCGTTGCAGGAGCTGGTTAGGCATCGTTAGGCAGACTAGATCCCGAGCTGCTGGCTGGAGAGGTAGAAGTAGAGACCGCGCTGTGCCATGAGATGATCATGGTTTCCGACCTCGGCGATCGCGCCCTTCTCGAGAACGACAATGGAATCGGCTTCGCGAATCGTGCTCAGGCGATGCGCAATCACGATCGTGGTCCGACCCGCCGTTAGGCGACTGAGGTTATCCTGAATGGCGCGCTCCGATTCGGTGTCCAGCGCGCTGGTTGCTTCATCGAAAATCAAGACAGGCGGATTGTTGTAGAGCGCGCGCGCGATTGCGATGCGCTGCTTTTGTCCGCCGGAAAGCGAGAGGCCACTTTCGCCGATCCGAGTTTCGTAGCCTAACGGCAGGCGCATGATGAAGTCGTGCGCGGCAGCGGTCTGGCCGGCAGCGAGGACACGATCCAGGTCGGGCTGCGAATCCCCGAAAGCGATATTTTGTGCGATCGACTCGTTAAAGATGTGGTTTTCCTGCAAAACCATTCCAATGTGCCGCCGCACGTCGCGATAATTCAAGGTTTTCAAGTCGGTGTTATCGAAAAGGATTGTGCCTTCCGTCGGCTCGAGCAGGCCCGCGATCAGCTTGATCAAGGTTGTCTTGCCGCAACCACTTCGGCCGACAAAGGCAATCATTCGCCCGGGCGCGATGTCGAGGTTGATGTTCGTCAGAATATTGGGCGCTTCCGGTCCGCCGTATTTGAAACTGATGCCGCGCAGTTGAATCCGGCCTTCCAAACTATGCACCGGCACGAGGCGTGAACGATCGCGCCCTTGCTCGGGTTCCTGTTCGAAAATGTCGTTCAGCCGATTGAGGAGAACAGTGGCAAACTGCATGTTGTCCCACACCCCTAACGTTCGCAGGATGCCACCGTAAGCCAGGGCAGTTAGCGAGCTGAAAGCAACAAACCCGCCGATGCTCAAGTGGCCTGCCATTACTTGCGTGGCGCCTATCCAGAGAAAGATGGCGGTCGAAAGAAGCCCAATGCTTTGCAGCACGCTGTCATAGGTCATGACGATAAAACTGCTGCGAAAGACCTTGCGCGAGACCGCGAGGAATTCGTTCAGCATCATCTCGCGAAAAACATTCTCGGCCGCAGCCGCCTTGACCGCTTCGATGCCTTTGATCGCGTCGATCTGATGCGAGCTATACTTGCCCTGACTCTCCTCGACCTCAGCAAAAAGCGGTCGCAGGACCTTTTGCGAAAAATACATCAAACCACCATAGAGCGGTGTGGTGGCGAGAAACGCGAACATGAGCACTGGGCTGTAGATCGCCATCAGGATGAGCGCCCCCGTCAATTGCACGAGCGCGAGAATAGCGGTGATGCCGTGATGCACGGCGAACTCGCGCACCTGTCGCGCCCCGTCGAGTCGGCGTTGAATATCGCCCGTCCGACGGCTGGTGAAGTAAGTCATCGGTAGCGACAACATCTGCCGGCTGAGAAAGTCGAGGATCGCGGTGTCGAGCCTGACGGCGGCGAAGGAGAGCAGATATTCTTGAGCGAGCGATGAAGCCTGGATGAAAAAGAGCGTCACTCCCATACCAAGGAGAATGACTTCGAGAAGGCCGACGTTTTTCTCCACAATCACCTTGTCGACCACGATCTCGGTGAAGACCGGGAAGAGCAGTTCGAGAAAAGTGATTGCGAGCGCGAGTAACAGAACCTGGAGAAAGATTGCTTTGAACCTGGCAAGAAACGGCAGGATCCAGCCAAGCGTAGGTTTACTTTCCGGTGCGTTGGCAAACGCGATCGTATAGTCGAAAAGCGCGGTGTAGCCGGACCAGCCTTGATCGAATTCGCGTCGCGAGATTTTGCGCAAACCGAGCGCCGGATCGGCCACTCGGACGTATTCGCTTGTCACGTCGTAGAGAACCATCCAGTGGTTGCCTTCCCAATGAACGATGGCCGGTAGTGGCATCATCGGGAGGTTGCGTAAGGAAACCTTGAGTGCGCGCGCCGCGAGGCCTAACTCGGTTGCGGCGCGGCAGATGGCTTTCAGGCTCGTGCCGTCGGTCGAGGTATGACAAAGTTGACGAATCCGCGCCAGGCTGACCTTGCGACCGAAGTGGCGGCAGATCATGCCGAGGCTCGCTGCGCCGCAATCCATTTCGTCGATCTGCTCGATGTGCTCGATTCGACGAATGCGCCTTTTGCTTTTGCGGAAGAGACCGCTCTCGTCGGCGAAAGGGTCTTCGCCCTCAGTGGTCTTATCGGACGCGACTTTGTCGTCGATGGCGACCTTGTCGTGTGCTGCGATTTCTGCCGGCAGCATTTCAGCGGTGAAATCGAGCGGAATACGCGCTTCTGTTTTAGCCTGATATTGCGCGAGGCGTTCCTCCATTAAATTGCCAAATTCCGGATAGCGGCGTTTGAGGTCGCGCACCGCGTCGGGTTCGAGCGCGAACAGTTGGCAATCGCTGTACGCTTCGACCGTCGCAGCGCGGGGTGAACCATTCAGGATGGAGAGTTCGCCGAAGAAATCACCGTCGCGATAAAAGGCGAGGTTCTGTTGCGAACCATTATCGGAATGGAAGGCGCGCGCCCGACCTTTCTCGAGGATAAACATCGGACCCGCCGGGTCGCCTTCGCGAATAATCGCTTCGCCTTTGGCAGCTTCGACCAGCGTAAGCTTTTCCACAAGCGCACGCAGCGCTGGGACGGGGAGACGACCAAAGTTGCTGAATTCGTAGAGGAATCCATGCACGGCTCGGTGCCGCGCCGTCATCTCGACGTGGTGTTTCAGCTCGGGCGTTTGCTCAGCAAGTTGGAGAAAATCATCGCGATTGAGCCGCAGCGCTTCGACGGCGGTGCTGCAACGCACGGTCGCGTTCCTCGTCCCACTTTCTGTAAGTGCGGCTTCGCCAAAATTGTCGCCTGGCTTGAGGCTGCCGAGCACGATTTCGTTGCCGCTCTGGTCCTGCTTCACCACCCGGGCGCGCCCCGAGATCAGGACGTAAAAGGCATCGGCCGGATCGCCTTGCCTGACGAGCAAATCACCAAACTCGTAGTGCTCTTCCTGGAGAAGCGCGCGAAGTTTGTCGAAAACCTCGTCGGACAAAAACTGAAAAAGCGACGAGCGCCGCAGGAGATCTTCGTCGGTCGCTTTCATTCGTTAGGCGAGAAGAAGCCTCCACTGGATGTGCCGCGTGGTGAGGTCAGCCAGATGGCGATCGAGGATTTGCTGTCCGGCTCGTTCCTTCACGGTCGGGTCGGACAACTCAGGCTCAGTCTTGTCGACAATGCGGCAGACGTGGTAGGCGTCGCCGTGACCGATCGGCTCCAGGATGTCGCCTGGATGGACGCTGAGAAACCTCTGCTGCAAATTCTCCGGGATTCCCTCCAGCAAGACCTCAGTCTGCCGAAATGGATAACGTCCTTCTGCCGCTACTTCCTCCATGGTGAGTCCGTCGTCGCGTGCGCAGAGGAACGCTTCACGCGCGGCGTCGAGCGAATCCAGTTCGATGGTCTCTATCTCGAATCGGGTCAGCGGGAGCCGCAAAGAAGCCATTTCCTTTTCGCAAGCCTGTGGCGAGAGAAGCGCGGCGGTGTCGCGGTGAAAAATCGCCTCCATTGTGAGCATTTCGCGAAACCAGGACTCGTCGCGTCCGACTTTCGCCAGCCAGTCGAGCAGCATTTCAGCGGGGACTAAAGTCCGCTCGAAAAAGCCTGTTTTCTCTGCGGCAACTTGTTGGGGATCGAGCTGTTTTCCGTCCGCTTCGCGGGCGGCAGCAACGCGCCAGCTGAAGCATTCAGCCATGTGCGCGAGTTCGCGAGAGAGAATCAATTCGCCGATGAGCAACTCGCGCATTTCGTTAGGCGTAGTCAAATAGTCCTGTGCTTCCGGCTCGAGGTCTTCCGCTTGCTCGCCCCAATAATGCCTGACGAAAAAAGCGCCAAAATCGCCTAACGAAAGGCCGCGGTCGCTCAGCCACTGCTCGGTTTCTTCGGCGGTAATGAGATCATGCTCGTAACGGAACCGCTCGGCCGCGGCGTTAATCGCTTCGTCGCTGTATTCCAATTTTTGCTCATCAGCCCGCTGTTCGGCGGCGAGAAGTCGAAGAAGGTTATTCCAGGCGGGTTGCAGCTCTCCGCGAAATAGCGCGGCATCGAGCAGGTCGCCAACCGTAAACGCGTGATCGCCGCAAATGAAAACGACCTTT
The DNA here is from genome assembly GCA_963786175.1 of uncultured Verrucomicrobiae bacterium. Taxonomy (GTDB): domain Bacteria; phylum Verrucomicrobiota; class Verrucomicrobiia; order Chthoniobacterales; family UBA10450; genus JAICXG01. The sequence continues at coordinate 557,193 of CAWAYD010000009.1, forward strand.
TGGTCGATTGCCATAATTGCGGTCTCAGACATCCCCGAATAGTTGCTCTCGAGATAACCTATTATATTTCGACCGATGTCGAGCCAAACCCCACCGGAAACGTCAACAACGCGCCGGGCTTATGACCAGTCGAGTACAGATCTTTCCCGAGTTACCCGATTTCATTAGTTCGATCGCTTCCTTAAATTCGGTGTAGGGAAAGCGGTGGGTGATAACCGGCGAAATGTCGAGGCCGCTCTGGATCATGGCCGTCATCTTGTACCACGTCTCATACATCTCCCGACCGTAGATCCCTTTGATCGTTAGGCCGTTGAAAACAACCAGATTCCAATCGATCGCCGCCGTGTCTGGCATAATGCCTAATAATGCAATCTTTCCGCCGTGAAACATCGCCGGAAGTAGATCGGCCATCGCTTTTGGGCTGCCCGACATCTCGAGCGCGACATCAAAGCCCTCTTTCATTCCCAACTCCTGCATCGCGTTGGCGAGATCGCCCTTCCGCACATCAAGCACGTGTACGTTCTTCGCCATCTTTGTCGCCAACTCAAGACGATAGGGATTTACGTCGGTGATGACGATGTTGCGGGCCCCGGCGTGGCGAGCGATCGCCACTGCCATGCAACCGATCGGACCGGCACCGGTGATTAGCACGTCCTCGCCTACGAGATCGAAGGACAGCGCGGTATGAGTGGCGTTGCCTAATGGATCAAAACAGGACAGGTACATCGAGCGGAATCTTCGGGTCTGCGTGCCAGACGTTCGACATGGGAATGGAGAGAAACTCCGCGAACGCACCCTGCCGATTCACGCCGACCCCTTCGGTGTTTGGGCAAAGATGTCGCCGCCCGGCGAGGCAGTTGCGGCAGTGTCCACAGACGATGTGGCCTTCGCCAGTGACGAGGTCACCCGGGGCAAAACCCTGCACGCGCGCGCCGACGCGCTCAATCACGCCGACGTATTCGTGGCCGACGACCAGTGGCACGGGGATCGTTTTTTGCGACCACGCGTCCCAGTTGTAGATATGGACATCAGTCCCGCAGATCGACGTCTTCTTGATTCGGATGAGTACATCATCGTCGCCAACCGGGGGCACGGGCACTTCTTCCAGCCAGAGCCCTGGCTCGGCCTCCTTTTTCACCAGCGCGCGCATTATCTTTTGCACGGCAGAAGATTAGGCGAATCAGGAAGCCAGGAAAACAGGAAAGTGGACGCCTAGACCAGAGTTATCACTTTGGCTCCCAAAGTTTGATTGGATTGCCTTCCGGATCACAGAGACGAGCGAAGCGGGCGTTGGGATAATCTTCGGGCTCGGCCACTTCGATTTTCGCAGCCCGCAACTGGCCGATGATCGCATCAAGATCGCGCACGCGGAAGTTGATCATCCATTGTCGATCGGCACTGCCGAAATACTGTGTATCTTTCTCGACGGTACGAAAACCGTTGGCCTAACGAAGCGGGGTCCTCTGCTCGAAAGAAGACACCACCGATCCCGACGACTCGTTCCAGAAAAGTTCCGGCGCCCCTTTTCTTCGCAGTCGATCAGATTAAGATTCGCACGAAGTATTAACTAAGGCATGGAAACATAGTCCTTAGTTATGTCCAAATAGAAATCGAATTCGCTGATTATGGGCTGAGGTTGTAGGTCTCAACCAGGCCGATACCCGTTCCCTCGTCCTTACCCGTCAGGATCGCGGTGTAAGTGCCTGGACTCAAAGTCGTCAGAATGGCCGACTCGCGATCGTCGGTTGGTGTTTGTGTCAGATCCGACAAAGGGGTTATTGGCCAGAATAGTATAGCTCCCGTCGGCTTCTGTGTGGATGCGTAGCATCTTGCCCAGCAGGACCGCCGTGCTTTGGGCAAAGCCGCCCGGCGGAGCGTTGGAACCGTCATCCTCCTTTAGGCCTCCATCGCCGGAGCAGATCTACATATTATTATCATCGCCGGGCCGCGGGCTAAAGCCGATCCAATCGAAGTTATGATCGTGATCGGGTTGGTCGGCGCTAATCACCACTACTCGGCTCTGCGGGTCGGCTACGTTGGGATCGGAAGTAACCTGGAACCGCGCGATGTAAGAAACGCCCGGACTAAAAACGCCGCCCGAATTGGTGGTGTAGGAGACGTAGAAGTAGCCATTGCTGGCGTAATGCGGATCGAAGGTCATGCCGAGAATACCTGTTCCCAAGCCCTGACCAACTATGGCGGTAATATCCAGATACGGAGCGGGAAGCGCGGTGTTGGTCGTGAGATCGATGATCTTGGTCTTGCCACCTTATTCAGCCACAAAAATGCGGCTGGTATCGCGCGCTGGTGCACAGACGTACAGCGGGATGGTTGATCTAGTCGCGAATGCGGTTTGCTTCCGCCCCGGTCTGGCCGCTGGCCGCCGTCAGGGCAAGAGCCATCATCGGAAGAAGAAGCGCGAAAAGTCGGCCTCGGACATTGCGTGCGAGGTGATGAGATACAGTGAAGTTCATAAATTTGGCGTGCGGGCGGGTGTCAGTTGTAATACTTGCGTGTTCTACATACAAGGAAAGAATTGACGTGACTCCGAGGTGGACATTTCTACCGGGACTGTGATGATGCAGACCGGAATGTCCGCCACGCTCGAGAAACCTGCCCCTCCGGCGCCGACTGCCCGGCTGACGTTTATCTTCCGTTTTGCGAGCACCATTGTGCTCTGGACGGTCGCGCTCGTGATCGTATTCTCGGGCTACGAGCTGGCCTTTTTTGCCCTTATCGGTTCGGTGGGAATGATTGCGCTCTGGGAGTTTTATCGCATGCTCGATCGACGCGGTCTCCCGAATTTCAAGATCACCGCCATGATCTGCGGGGCGGCGATGCTGGTGGGGAGCTTCTATTATTTCTCAGTCTACGGGCCGGCTCGCTCCTACGACTACGAAATGGCGGTCCTGCTTTTCTTCCTTCTGACGGTTTTTACACGGCAGATGTTTAGTGGGCTGCGGGATGATGCGCCCTTAAGGACGATGTCCTATACGCTTTTCGGTCTGCTCTATGTGCTCTGGCTTTATAATTTTATCACGAAGATTGTCTACGTCACGCCACGCACACCCGAAGGCGCGACTACGGGGCAGTTCTATGTCTTCTACTGCATCGCAATCACAAAGTTTTCCGATATGGGAGCCTACCTCACTGGGAGCCTGATCGGACGGCATCCACTCGTTCCGCACATCAGCCCCAAAAAAACGTGGGAGGGATTTTTTGGAGCGCTTGGTTTTTCGCTCCTGGCGAGCGTGGGGCTATTTGCGCTCATGCCCGGGCATCTATCGGTCTTGAATTGGACGCACTCGATCGTGCTCGGGTTGCTTCTTGGGTTCGCGGCGGTGGTGGGAGACTTGGCCGAATCGATCCTCAAGCGCAGCACCGGCGTAAAGGATTCCGGAAACCTGCTGCCGGGAATCGGTGGCGCGCTGGATCTGGTTGATAGTCTGCTTTTCACTGCGCCCCTGCTGTTTTTTTATCTGCGGTTGGTTATCGGAGTGCCATAAGGACAGGATCAGCAGCATTATCAGGATTAGATTCTTCCGATCCTGTTTAGTCCTCTCAATCCAGTGTCACCTATGAAGCGAAAAAGAGTCGTGGTGCTCGGCGCGACCGGCTCGATCGGCGAGAGCGCGATCAAGGTCGCGCGCGACATTCCCGAGCGCATGGAAATTGTCGGCCTGGCGGCAAAGTCGAACGCCCGCAAACTGGCCGCGCAAGCTAATCTCGTTAGGCCGGAAGCGATCTGCCTTGTCGAGGAAGGAAAGCTCGGAGAACTCTGCGCAAATCTCGAATATCACCCGAAGATTTTCTCGGGCGACGATGGTCTGATCGAGATCGCCAGCCTTGCGAATGCTGAAATGGTGCTGGTGGCCGTAGTCGGCACCGGTGGACTGCGCCCGGCGCTGGCGGCGATCGACGCTGGCAAAGATCTCGCGGTGGCGAGCAAGGAGATTCTCGTCATGGCTGGTGAAGCGGTCATGAGCGCCGCGGAAGGCAGAGGCATTCGCGTCCTGCCGGTCGATAGCGAGCATAACGCAATCTTTCAATGTCTCGACGGGCGCTCGTCGGAGGTGAAACGGATTATCCTGACTGCGTCGGGGGGTCCTTTCCGCGAAACGCCCAAGGAAGAATTTGCCGGTATCCAGCCGGAGCAAGCTCTGAAGCATCCAACATGGAACATGGGACCCAAGATCACGATCGATTCCGCGACGCTCTTCAACAAAGGGCTCGAGATGATCGAGGCGCATTGGCTTTTCGGCGTCGAAATGCCGCGCGTGGAAGTAATCATCCATCCGCAGAGCATCGTGCATTCGATGGTCGAGTTCACTGATGGCTCCGTTCTCGCTCAGCTCTCGCATTCCGATATGTGTTTTCCAATTCAGTATGCCGTGACGTGGCCGGAGCGGGTAGCGAACACTCTGCCGCCACTCGATTTCCACGCCTTGGGCAAGCTGGAGTTCGCCTCGCCGCGTTTGGTCGATTTTCCTGCGCTCAACCTCGCCAGACATGCGGGCGAAACCGGCGGCACGCTCCCTGCGGTAATGAACGCTGCCAATGAAGTTGCTGTCTCAGCCTTTCTCGATCGCCGGATTCCCTTTCCGCGTATCTGGCAAATGGTCGAGGAAGTGATGAATCGCCACGTGTCCATTGCCAAGCCGACCCTCGATGCCATATTGGATGCCGACCGTTGGGCGCGGCAGGAAGCCGCCAAAAACGTGGTCGATTCGAGCCATTAACCATCCACCGAGCGTATGTTGTCGCACGCCCTGCGAATCTTCTTTATCCTGCTGGAGGTTGTCCTCCTTTTTAACCTGCTCATCGTGGTGCATGAGCTTGGCCATTTCCTCGCCGCGCGCTGGCGTGGTTTGGTGATCGAGAAGTTCGCGGTCTGGTTTGGCAAGCCGATTTGGAAGGCAAAGATCAACGGTGTCGAGTATTCATTAGGCACGTTGCCGTTTGGGGGCTTTGTTTCTCTTCCTCAACTCGCTCCGATGGATATCATCGAGGGCGAAACGGAAACTGACCGGGCCAAGCTACCACCGGCTTCGGCGCTCGATAAGATCATTGTGGCGATCGCCGGACCGCTCTTCAGCCTGCTCCTCGCCCTGGTTTTTGCTGCCATCGTTTGGGGCGTCGGCCATCCCGTCAGCGAGGCCGACACAACGACCGTGATTGGTTTTGTTGAACCGGGCTCACCCGCCGAAAAAGCAGGCCTCAAACCAGGGGACAAAATTCTCCAGGTCGATGGAAAAGCGGTTACGCGCTTTTCGGGAATGAGCGATAGCGTGACGTGGAATGTGATCCGGAGCGAAGGCGACTCGATTTCGTTCGTCGTTGAGCGCGATGGCCAGCGTATCACCACTTCGGTCGTGCCCTATATTGCGCCGAGCAGCGGTTGGCGGCGCAAGAGCGTGCGGCAGGTGCTCATTTATCCCGCGACTTTGCCTGTGATCGATGAAGTGCAGCCGAAGACCCCGGCAGCGGCGGTCGGTCTGCAACATGGCGACGTAATCCGTGGCTTGAACGGTCACCGTATTTACAGCCCGGTCGCGCTCAGCCTCTGGCTTGAAAATCATCCTAACCAGCCCGTCTTACTCGAGGTCGATCGCCACGGCCAGCGGCTTAATCTGACGGTGAAACCGGAAGTTTTGCCTAACGAAAAGATACCGCGCATTGGCATTGCCTGGGATACTTCCGGCCAGATGAGCATTTCGCATCCGAACCCGGTGGAACAAGTCTATAACAGCGTCACCAGCACGCTGGAAACGATTGGCGCCGTCGCATCTCCGAAGTCGGATGTGAGGCTGCAGCATTTGAGCGGTCCACTCGGCATCTTTCGCATCTACTATTTGCTTTTCGAAAATGAGCGCGGCTGGCAGCTGGCGTTGTGGTTTAGCGTCATCCTGAACGTCAATCTTGCCATCATCAACATGCTGCCGATTCCCGTGCTGGATGGCGGTCACATTCTGCTTGCGCTCGTGGAAGCGGTGCGGCGCAAGCCCGTGAACATTCGTGTTCTCGAAGTCGTGCAGACCGGCTGTGCCGTACTGATTATCGGTTACATCTGCTACATCAGCTTCTTCGACGTGGGCGATATTATCGGCGACAAACGGGAAGCGACTCGACCACTTCCGACTCCGGAGACGGCCAAGCCTTGATCCGTTGCGCCGTTGATTCCTTCCCGATAGAGTAAACGCGCTATGACGGCGGAAGCGGCTCCAAAGGAATTTCGAAACGCAATGGCGCCGCGCAAGCGGAAGCAGTGAAAAGCCTTTCGACGAGCGCTTTTTCCTCCTCCCGCCGTCGCTCGCGCGAAGTACTAGTCGGTCCCGCCGGCATTGGCGGCGACAATCCGATCCGTGTGCAGTCGATGATCACCTGCGACACGATGGATACGGAGGCTTCAATCGCTCAAACGATCGAGTTGGCCGAGGCCGGTTGCGAGATCGTCCGCATCACCGCGCCAACAGTGAAGGACGCGGCCAATCTGCAACATATCGTTAAGGGATTGCGCGGCCGCGGCTACGACGTGCCGATCGTGGCTGATATTCATTTCAAACCTGAGGCCGCCTTGGAAGCAGCCAGATGGGTAGACAAGGTTCGGGTCAATCCCGGCAACTATGCCGACTCGAAGAAGTTCAAGATCATTGAATATACCAACGAGCAATACGCCGCGGAGTTAGACAGGATTCGCGAGCGCTTCACGCCGCTCGTCAAGCTATGCCTGGAGCGCGGCATCGCGATGCGCATAGGCACAAATCACGGCTCGCTCAGCGATCGTATTATGAACCGTTACGGCGACACACCACTTGGGATGGTGGAGAGCGCGCTCGAGTTCGCCCGTATCGCACGCGAACTCAATTATCACGCTTTTGTCTTTTCGATGAAGTCGAGCAACCCGAAGGTGATGATCGCAGCGTATCGCCTGCTTGTCGCCCGACTCGAGGAAGAAGGACCGGATTGGAATTATCCCATCCATCTCGGCGTCACCGAAGCGGGCGAAGGCGAGGACGCGCGGATCAAGAGCGCGATCGGAATAGGTTCGCTTTTGCAGGATGGAATCGGCGACACGATCCGTGTTTCGCTCACCGAAGATAGCATCCATGAAATCCCAGTCGCGAAAGCACTCGTGGAGATGGTGGCGACGCGCGAATCGGGAGGCGTAACTTCACGTGCGGCCGTGATCGAACGACAATATAGTTTCGATCCCTTTTCTTACCGTCGGCGCGAGAGCAGCGTGATTAGAGTCGTCGGAATCGAAGAGGACGTTTTGTTAGGTGGCGACGAAACTGTTCGGGTTGCCATCCGGCAGGACAATTTCGAAAAGGTCGCGCACAAGGTCGATCGGATGGGCGACTTCAAGCCCGAATTCATTTACGAGAAGTCCGGCATTATTGAGGTCGATCCGCGCGATGAGGCAAGCATCGCGGCCGTGCACCAAAGCTTGGACCCTAAGCTGGTGACGGTTACGGACGGGCTCGACTTGCCCGTGGTCGGTGCATACCGGCTGCTCGCGGCAAGGTTGGAACCACGACATCCGATTCTGCTCAAAGATAGCCTAACGATTTCCAAGGACCCGGCAGCTGATTTCCTACGCACGCTCCTTCGCGCGGCGACGAACATAGGTGCACTCCTTTGCGATGGAATCGGCGACGCAATTCTCGTCCAAGGCGAGCATGGGCCTGGGCAGGGATTGCGTTTGTCTTACAACATTCTCCAGGCAGCCGGGACGCGTATTTTTAAGACCGATTATGTCGCCTGTCCGTCATGCGGGCGCACATTGTTCAACCTGCAAACCACCACGGCACGCATTAAGGCCGCCACTCTTCATTTGAAAGGAGTGAAAATCGCGATCATGGGCTGTATCGTGAATGGCCCGGGCGAGATGGCCGATGCCGATTTTGGTTATGTGGGCGGTGCTCCCGGGAAAGTAAATCTCTACGTCGGCAAGACTGCGGTGAAATTCAACATCCCTGAAGCCGAAGCAGTCGACCTTTTGAAAGATCTCATCCGTGAGCACGGCAAATGGGTCGAACCAACTGCCGACACGCCACCGGCAGCCGCGCTCGCAAACGGCTAATTTCTTCGCGCGACTCGTTGCCTAACGACCATCGCGGAAAGCACTTGAAACCTTTGCCGCACCGTTTCGTCCTCCTTCGCTCCTGCCTTCTCGAAGGTTAGGAATAAAAATTTCGTCTCGCGTAAAATTTCCTTGTCACCTAAGTGACATTTCTGTCATTATCAGAATCTCTTGCGCAAATTCACCCGGGTTTAGGGGCGCAAAATGGTGCTATACAAAAACATGAAACCTTCACAACATAGAATCTGCTTCCCGGGGCGACCTGCGCGCTCCGCCGTGGCCACGGCTCTTTGCCTTGGTCTTATCGTGGGTGCGCTCGATGCGCGCCCAATTCCGCAAAACCTCGCCAATGGCTTGGACAAATTGGTTGAAAGCAGCCAAATCCAAAAACAACAAAAAGCTCAGGGTCTTTCCGTTTCTGCGAGTTTTGATGGTTATGCCACTCAGCAAGCGGCTGACTTTGCTCAAATGGCCATTCAGGACGAAGATACCGGCCGCTTCTTGGTTGATATCCACCCAAGCGGCATGGTCAAACTAGATCAGCTGCAAGAGAAGATTGAGAGCCGCTTCAAGTCATTTACTCTTACTGCCAAAGACACCGAATACAAAGGTGCGGGCGTGCTGGAAGGCTTCATTGGGCTCGATGACGTTCCGGCCCTTGGCAATCTGTGGGGAGTCCGTTCTGTCCAACTGCAGCTTAAGCCAGAATTGAGCCGTGCTTCTGCGCCAAATGGCAGTATTCAGCCCGGCACGACCTTAACGGCTCTCGGCACCGCCTTCGACCAGGGTGTCTATGACCACCAGGTAGATCAGATCAATAAGTACTACAACCCTGCAGCGAAGCGCGACTTTGAGGGTAGCGGCATGAGCATCGGCTTTATCTCCGATAGCATTGGTAATATCACCACCGATGTTAATAACTTCGACCTTCCAGGCGCTTCTAACAACCCGGTTAACACTCAGCCGGTCGTGATCTTACAAGATATTCCGGGCACTGACGAAGGTCGCGGCATGGGACAAATCGTCTACAAGATGGCGCCCAAGGCGCGGATTGCCTTCGCTACTGCTAACGGCGGCGAAGTGGGCTTCGCGAACAACATTCGCGCTCTCGCCGGGTTACCTGACTTTGTCTATCCTCCGAATATCCAGCAAGGGTTCGCCGCTGATACGATTTGCGACGACGTTGGTTACAGTGATGAGCCTTTCTTCGAAGATGGTATTATCGGTCAGGCAGTGAATGATGTTGCGGCGGCTGGTGTCTCTTACTTTTCCTCCGCGGGAAATGACATTGGCACCTACGACTACGATTCCGACTATCGTAATGTCCCGAATGGTCCACACGCGCTCGACGGCACCAATATTAACCTGACTGGCGTTCCAACAAACATTTATCAGGGTGGTTTCCATAACTTCAATCCGGTTGCCGGTCAGCAGGATGTTGCCCAGACCGTGAACGTTCTTGCTTCCGGTGAACCGGCTACGAACTTTCAGTGGGATGACCCGTATAATCAGATCTTAGTCTTCAACCCCAATCCGATCTTCACGGCGCATGGGGTGTATACGAATATGCCGTTGACCTTCATGACGCCTAGCCTGACGGCGGGCAAAAACTACGTCATTACTGTTACAGCCGACGCAGGTAGTTCTTTTGACGCGATCGTTACGGTAAAGGATCCAAATGGTAACATCATCGTCAACCGCCAGGACACAGGCACGGACGAGACCATCAATCTCTTTCCGCCTGTCACCGGCGTCTACTCGATCGTCGTGGATCACTTTGGCACTACGACAGGAGCATTCACGGTCAATGTTTATAACGGCAACAATCCACAAATTACGACTGACTTTAATCTCCTTGTTTTCGATAAGGAAGGTAACTATCTAAGCGGTAGTTCGCTAACGGCGAACAACATCGCCAATAACGTTCCGTTTGAGTTTGGTGCGACATTGCCAAAAGCGGGTGAGACTCAAGTGCAGTATGTTATCGCCCGTTCCAGTGTGCCTACGGCCCCGAATCCTGCGACTCATGTCCGCTGGATCATTCGTGGTAATGGACTGTCCGGTATCGGACCAGCGGAATACTTTACCTACAATACTCCTAACACCCATGGCCACTCAGTCGCCAACGGTTGCAACGGAACCGCAGCTTACGGCGTATTCCGCCCAAGCCAACCGGAGTATTTCACTTCGCCGGGCCCGGCTACTATCTACTTCGACATCATGGGCAACAGGCTGCCTACCCCTGAAGTAAGACAACAGCCAAGCATTGCTGCGGCGGATAATGCTAACACTTCCTTCTTTGGTGGAGATGACCCGGGAGACTTGGATACCAAGCCCAACTTCTCCGGTACGAGTGCCGCTGCACCTCATGCCGCAGCCATCGCCGCCCTCGTGCTCGAGGCTCATGGTGGACCGGATTCCGTTACGCCGGATCAGATGAAAACGCTCCTGCAACAGAGCACTTTCCCGCATGACCTGGATCCTAACTCAGCCAGCGCTACGGCCAAAACCACCGATAATGGGCAGGTACGCATCACGATTAACTCGGACCTTGGCTTGAACCCAAGTGCCGGCCTCGGCGATGCCAACTCCTTTGTCATCAGCTATCATGGTCGAGGCTCTATTACGAGCATTACCTTCAACCCCGAAGGAACGGCGCAGACTGCGGGTAACACCACCGGAGGTAACAACGGTCTGGATTTGACCAACACTTATTTCAGTAACATCTATCCAGGCCTGGTTTGGGAACCCAATACCAAGCCATTCACCATGGGTAACTCAATTGGACTCACCAGCGGTGATGTCGTAGCGAGCTTTAGTAACCAGGCGCCGTTACCATCGGTCGCAGGTCAATGGTGGACAATGACCTTGACCTTCCCAAATAGTAACTTCACCCAAGGTGATGAGCTGCATTTCGTGGTGGGTCACGGCCCGCAACACAACCGCGTTGTCACCAACGGCACCGGCCAGGACGGCGGAGCGACTTCCACTTCGTTCGTTATGGCTGACTTGTTTGGCACGCAGACTCTTCTTCCTGAGGGCACGAAAGTCCAAGGGGGCATGTCCTTTAGCGGCACGACTTCGACGGGCGCGACGTTCTCTGGCGTGATGAAGAACAAAATCGGAAAAGGTTACTCCAAAACGGACGGCTTTGGGTTCATTAATGCTCAAGCCGCCGTTAAGGCGCAACTTCAGTAAGTGTTAGTGAGGTTGAACTAGCGGGACGGCAGGCCAGCGATGGCCTGCCGTTCTTGCTTTTCGTGGTTCGTCACTGAATTCCTCGCCTTCGCTCGGGCTCGAGTTGACGTCCGCCCTTCTTGCCCCCATATTCGGCGCTCCGGGGCGCCCTCTGCGCCCGGCCGGCCGGCACAACATGAGTTCAAGCGCCAGCTTTCTTTCCCCGAGGGCGCAGCTACGACATGGATAAGATCCGCAACATCGCTATCATCGCACACGTTGACCACGGCAAGACCACGCTGGTCGATCAACTACTGCGCCAATCAGGCACCTTCCGCTCCAATCAGAAGGTCGAGGAACGGGTCATGGACTCGATGGATCTCGAGCGGGAGAAAGGCATCACGATTCGCGCGAAAAATGCGGCGTTTAACTGGAATGGGTACCGCATCAACATTGTCGATACGCCAGGTCACGCTGATTTCGGGGGTGAAGTCGAGCGGATTATGAAAATGGTCGATGGCGTATTGCTCGTGGTGGACGCACACGATGGTCCGCAGGCGCAGACGCGATTCGTTTTGAAAAAAGCGCTTGAGAACAGGGTCAAGCCGATCGTTGTCATCAACAAAGTCGATCGCGAAAACGCCCGTCCGCACAAGGTGCTCGACATGGTTTTCGATCTTTTCGTCGAGCTGAAGGCAAACGATGAGCAGCTTGATTTCCCGATCATCTACGCCAGTGCGAAGAACGGTTTCGCGATGCGCGAGGTGCACGAGAACAGCGAAGACATGACGCCGCTTTTCGAGGCGATCGTGAAATACGTCCCGCCGCCGGCGATCGCGAGCGAGCCGTATTTTCAGATGCTGGTTTCGAATCTGCACTACAGCGATTACCTCGGCCGCATCGCCCTTGGACGGATCGTGAGCGGGCGTGTCGGGGTCGGTGACTCGGTCGTCTGCATCCATCGCGAAGGGCGGCGCGAACGCGCGAACGTGACCGCGCTTTTCACTTATACTGGCTTGCAGCAGGTCGAGACCGAGCACGCCAGTGCCGGCGACATCGTCGGCCTGACAGGTTTCGAGGAAGTCTATATCGGCGAGACGCTGACCGACCGCGAAGAGCGAACGCCGCTCCAGTTTGTCGACATCGATCCTCCGACGATCCGGATGCGAATTTTGGTGAACGATTCACCTTTTGCCGGCCGGGAAGGAAAGTTCGTGACGGCGCGCCACGTTCGCGAACGACTCGTTAGGGAGACGCGCGGAAATGTTTCCCTCCAGGTAAGCGATACTGAGGTAGCGGGTGCTTTCGAGATCAACGCGCGAGGTGAAATGCAGATCGCGATTCTCGTCGAGCAAATGCGTCGCGAAGGCTACGAAGTGATGGTTTCGCGGCCGGAAGTTATTTTTCACAGGGACGACCACGGCAACTTGCTCGAGCCCCTGGAAAATCTTTACGTCGAAGTCCCGAACGACAACCTGGGCGATGTTCTGCAATCGATCGCCGGCCGCAAAGGTGAAGTCACCGCGATGGATCACCACGCCAATCGCGTTTCGGTTGAAGCGACCATCCCAACTCGCGGCCTGATCGGTTTCGAAACGGATCTCGTCAACCTGACGCGAGGCGAAGGCATCATGAGCCACCTTTTCCGTGAATACGTTTCCTTTCGGGGCGAGATCGAAGGGCGCGGCCGGGGTGTGATGGTTTCGATGGAACCGGGGATCAGCACTGCTTACGCGCTCAACAACATCCAGGCCCGCGGAAAATTGTTCATTGGACCACAGGAGGAAATTTACGCCGGCATGATTGTAGGCGAGAACGCGCGACCCGAAGACCTGCCGGTTAATCCCTGTAAGGCCAAACACCTGACGAACATGAGGAGCCAGGGCGATGGCAAAGGCATTCAGCTCGAGGCTCCGCTCAAGATGAGCCTGGAACGCGCGATCGAGTACATCGACGCCGACGAATACGTCGAAGCCACCCCGAAATCGCTCCGTCTGCGCAAGCGCATCCTCGACGCCAACGCCCGCAAGCGGGCGGCCAACGCCGTTGCGGCCTAACTAATAGCGCGTCGCTTGACCCTCGCTCCCCAGTCGTTACTCTCGCTGACCGAAAGGAGCGAGCGATGAAAACCGAAGTCCGGATCGAGTATTGCGTGGTCTGAAACTACACGCCGAAGGCCGTCAGTTTGGCGACCAAGATTCTCGAACTCGGCGATCGGATCGCGTCGCTCACGCTGGTTCCATCCGGCGGCGGCGCCTTCGAAGTCAGCGCCAATGGCAAGAAGGTCCATTCTAAACTGGAAACCGGCGAATGGCCGGACTTCGACGAAGTCGTTAGGCAACTCAAAAAGGCCAAAGCCTGACGAATTTGAAAACCAGAAATCCAGGAAGGGACCTGAAGAACAGGTTCTAGAACGGCCGAAGTCAGGCTCGGGCCTTCAACCCGAAGACATTTTTCGCATCGGCACCTTTTCTTTCTGGCTTTCGGGTTTCCACATTTTCCTTTTCCGGAGAGTGAACGGTGCCTGGTGGCCCGCGCGGTCTTCAAAACCGTTGTCGGCTCGTTCTACGGGCCGGGGTAGGTTCGATCCCTATCCTCTCCGCGTTTTTCGTGAAAGCAGAGGAATCTGGAAACCAGAAAGAACCTCGATTAGAAGGTCCTTCTATCGATCTTTTTTGGTTTTCCGGTTTTCAAATTCCATTCTTTTATCAGTCGAAAGGAGGTGACACCCTATGTCACGTGAGCAGATCCGTAAGCTGACCTCGCTCTCCTCGTGTGCCGGTTGAGCTTCGAAGCTGAGCCAGCAGGCCCTGGCGCAAGTTTTGCGTCAGCTACCGCAGTATCCAAATCGCAACGTCCTCGTCGGTTCCGCGACGGCGGACGACGCCGGCGTTTTTCGTCTCGATCGTTACCGCGCTCTTGTCCAAACGACCGACTTTTTCACTCCCATCGTGGATGACCCGTTCGCCTACGGCCAGATTGCTGCCGCTAACGCTCTTTCCGACATTTTCGCCATGGGCGGTCGTCCACTCACCGCGCTCAACCTCCTGGGCGTGCCTAACGACCTCATCCCGCCCAAGACGATTGCCGATATCCTGCGCGGCGGTCTGGAAAAAGCGCGCGAAGTCGGCTGCGTCGTCATCGGTGGCCACACCATTCGGAATCCTGAACCGATCTATGGCCTTGCCGTCACCGGGATTGTTTCGCCAAAGAAAATGCTGACCAACGCGAGAGCGAAACCCGGCGATTTGCTCGTCCTCACGAAACCGTTAGGCACAGGGATCGCGACGACCGGATTAAAGCGTGGCCTAACGAGTGGTGTGCTTTCTACCGCAGTCGTAAAACTCATGGCAAAGGTTAACGTTGTCGGTGCCGAGCTGGCCGAGCGCGGACTCGTTAGGGCGGCGACCGACATCACCGGCTTTGGCTTGCTTGGCCATCTTGCGTCGATGTGCCGGGCCAGCGGCGTGAGCGCCGAAATCTCATCGAACGAAGTTCCGATCCTGAGCGACGAGATCCTCGATCTTATCGCCCAAGGCTGCATTCCTGGCGGCACAAAACAAAACCTAACCACGGCCAACGCAGTTACCTTCTGGGGCAAGACTCCAGCGCATCTGCGATTGCTTCTGAGCGATGCCCAAACGAGCGGCGGTCTCCTGCTAGCGGTTCCGCCGCAAAAAATAAAGGTCGTCATTGATTTACTCAAGAAACGCCGAACTCCTGCACGCGCCGTCATTGGGCAGATCGCGCCGCGGGGCAAACGATTGATCAGTCTTCGTGAAGGCAAATGACCACGCGCCGCGCCATTCCTGCGGTCGGGAAATTGTTGGAGGAACTCGGGGAATTTGACCTGCCGCGTCTAGTAGTTGCACGCCTCGTCAGGCAACATCTCGCTCCTCTTCGAACCAAGGATGAGATCCCGGCGCGCGATGAAATTATCAGAGCCATTCGCAACAATATCGCGCGACTCGAGCAAGCTCGCCTCCAGCCAATCGTCAACGGCACCGGCATCATTCTGCATACCAACTTCGGCCGCGCGCCGCTCGGTCCTGCAACGCTACGCGTGCTCAATCAGATCGCGGGCAATTACAATAATCTCGAATACGATCTTACGACCGGCAGCCGTGGCCGGCGCGGCGCTTCACTGGAGTCAGCCCTTGCCCTGCTCTGCCAGAGCGAAGCCGCCACCGTGGTTAACAACTGCGCCGCAGCGCTCGTTCTGATTGTTAGGCATTTCACCAAGACAAGACCGGAAGTGATCATTTCGCGGGGAGAACTCGTGCAGATCGGTGACGGATTTCGCATTGGAGAAATTGTTGCGGCCGCGGGCGCACGGTTGCGGGAAGTCGGGGCAACGAACAAGACAACGCTGGAGGATTATGCCTCCGCCGTCGGTTCCGAGACCGCGCTTATCCTGCGCGTGCACCAAAGCAACTTCTTCATGAGCGGTTTCGCCGAGGTTCCGCCTAATGACCAGATCGCGCGGCTGGCGCGCGCCCGGCGTATTCCGCTTGTGACTGATCTCGGCAGCGGGGTAGTCTTCCCGCGCGGAAAACTGAATCTGCTCGAGGGCGAGCCCACGCCGGCTCAAACTCTAAAGAGCGGCGCAGCCCTCGTTTGCTTTAGCGGCGACAAACTTTTCGGCGGTCCGCAGGCAGGAATTGTTGCCGGCAAGAAGATACTGATTGGTGCTTTGAAGCGCGAACCGCTCTTTCGAGCCTTGCGCTGTGATAAGCTGATCTTTGCTGCGCTCCAGGTGACCGTTGATGCTCACCTGCGACAGGATTGGGATGAAATTCCAGCCATTCATATGCTCCAAGTTCCCCTCGACGATCTGCGAAGCCGCGCTGCAGCGTTCGTTAGGCAATTGGCTGACTTGCCGCTGCAAATCCGCGTGATCGACTCAACCGGCGAGATGGGCGGCGGCACTTTGCCTCGTTCTGTTATTCCGTCGATCGCCCTCGAGTTGAGTTGCGGATCTCTTTCGCCTGACGAATTGGCTCTGCGCCTCCGCCGCGCCACACCGCCGATTATCGGCTACATCATGCGAAGGCGGTTTCGGCTCGACCTCCGCACTATCTTCCCCAAGCAGGATGAAGTCGTCGTAAACGCGCTAAGAAAATGCCTAACGAGTCCGGCCTGAGGCATTTCATTCTCGCCACGGCCGGCCATGTCGATCACGGCAAGACCGCACTCGTCCAGGCGCTGACCGGCATCGACACCGATCGTTTACCGGAAGAGAAAGCCCGCGGAATCACGATCGACCTCGGGTTCGCGCATCTCGGGCTGCCTGGTTTTTCGGTCGGCGTGATCGACGTTCCCGGGCACGAAGATTTTGTGCGCAATATGATTGCGGGTGTCGGTGCGATCGACCTCGCTCTCTTGGTCGTGGCGGCGGACGACGGCTGGATGCCGCAGACGGAGGAACATTTGCAGATTCTCAGCTATCTCGGCGTCACTCGAGCGGTCGTCGCCCTAACGAAGTCCGATCTCGGCAAAGTGAAAGAGCGGTCCGCAGAGATTCGCGAGCAATTGCGCGACACTCTTTTCGCGTCAGCGCCAGTCGTCCCCACTTCGATGCGGCCACCGGCAGGGATCGAGGAGCTTCTCCTCGCTCTAACAAATGAGTTTGCGCAACTGGCGAAGCCCCGTGACGTCGGCAAGCCACGACTCTTTATCGATCGCGTCTTCACCGTGCATGGCAGTGGAACGGTCGTGACCGGCACATTGAGCGGCGGAAGTTTCATCCGCGGCGAAGATGTTCTGGTTCAGCCACAGAATCGCAACGCGCGAATCCGTGGTTTGCAGAGCCACAATCAGCCGCTCGAGATCGCCGGTCCAAGGCGGCGTTTGGCGTTAAACCTCGTTGATCTCGCACCCGAACAAACGTCGCGTGGATCGACAATCTGCGCGGTGCGCAACGCCAGCAGGGTTTCGCACGTGATCGATGTGTTGCTCAATCGATCGCCACGTCTTCCCTCTGGCACGCGGCCGATTCGTAACGGTGCGATGCTCAATTTGCATTTCGGCAGCGCGCGGATCTCCGCCCGAGTGCAGTTACGCGACCGCGGTGAATTATCGCCTAACGAAAACGCGATCGCGCGACTTCGACTAGCCGAGTCCGTCTCCGCCTTTCTTGGCGACTGCTTCATCCTGCGCGATGCGTCTGAGCGACAAACCATCGCCGGGGGAGTTGTGCTCGATGCAACGCCCGCCGCAAACAAGTTTCGCTCCAGCGGGCAGCGCACATTACTCGATCGACGCGCGACTGCGCCTAACGACCTTAAAACGCTGCTCTGCACACAGCTGGAGCGCGATCACTTCGCCACCCACGCCGAATTGCTCCGTAACGCTCCGTTCTCCGAAGAGGAAGTGGCGACGGCACTAACGGAATTGGGCGCGGGTGGCCGCATCTTCCTCGAAGAGAAAATCGTGGTGGACGCCAACTGGTGGAAATCACTTCGCCAATCTGCCTCGCGATTGGTTGACGCCGAACACGGCGCGCATCCGGAGCGACAGGGGCTCGAGATCAATCGTCTGCGCGAAGGGCTTCAGGTCACGAACCCCGATTTGTTTGCCGCGCTCGTGCGCGCGCTGGCGCAAGATGGATATCGACAGGAAGGAGCAGCGCTGCGCCGTGCGAGCTTTCAGCCATCACTCCCGCCAAATTTGCACGCAGCGGGAGAGAGGATTCGAACGGCGTTGCGAGCGCGTCTGCTCGATCCGCCGGCGCGCCGGGAACTTGCGACCGACGCGGCTGCGACCCAGGCCCTGCGGTTTCTTTGTGAAACAGGGGAACTCGTCGCCCTGAACGAAGACCTCGTCATCAGTGCCCAAGGGATCACAAGGCTACGAGTGGCGATTGAGCAGCAGTTGCGCGACGAAAAAAGCGCGACCGTGAGCGAGTTGCGCCAGGTAACGGGGACGACACGTCGAGTGATCGTGCCATTACTCGAATATTTCGATCGGATTGGCCTAACGAGACGTTTCGGTGATCGCCGGACGCTTCGTTAGGCACCTCGTTGCGCGGCAAAGACCGCTTCCGGGTCGCGGCCGGAAGCGCGCCCGGCTTCGATCCAGCCATAGCGGCTGCTGAGAGCGCCAAGGAGGAAGGATGCTGCCGCGCACGGCACCAGGTTGGTTAGGCGAAAGATGATCGGGAGCGGGCCCGAAAGAATTTCGCCGAGGCGTATCAGCCATCCGGCGCGACCACGGTGCAAAGCCCGATCAGCCGCGCCATGCCGGTCGAACTCGAGCCAAACCCAAAGAAGCGTCTCAACGCAGGCCGCGACCAGCCCAATTACCCAAAGCGGGCGAATGTGAAAACCACACAATTCCAGAATTGCAGAGGCGCAGCCGAGGCCAGCCGTGCCGAAGTGAATTGGAAGCAGAACTCGGTGGAGATTCCAGACCGGGATCACGGTCGCGCCGATAAGCACGCCCGTGTAGGTCGCGAGCGCGAGACCGGCGATTGCAGCTGCAAAGGTGAGCAACGCAACGACGGCGAGGACGAGCAGATAAATGGAAGGCGCGAAAGCCTGGTTCACGTAGAGGACCATCAGGAGCCAGGCCGGAACAGCGAAGGCGCCAAACAGGCTGAGAATCCAGACGCCGACAGACATCGGAGAACGATGTTTGAATACCCGCAGCATGTTGAGGAAAAGTTGCGGCCGTCCGAGATCCATCACGAGCAGCATGGGCGAAAGAAGCGCGCCGATGCCGGCGATCCAAAGCGCGAAATGAGCTAACTCGATTTTCCCGAGGAGAAGCGCGACGAACGCGATGAGAGGCGCCATCCCAGCTGCACCGCCGACAAAAAAGTAGACCGGAATTTCCCAAGTCCAAACCGGCGGTCTAACGACCGCTTCACCATAGTAGCCCGCGTAGCGCGGGACGGGGCCGCCGGCGACATCGACGCCACGGCCCTGGATCGGCGCGCCATGTTTTGCCTGTTCGCGCAAAGCCTCAAGGCGAGATTCAAAACTGCCTTCGATTTCGTGCGCCATTTTTAGAAGAAAGCGAACGCGAGAGCGACCACCGTGACCGCGGCGATCGCGGTGACGATGGCGGAAAGCCAGGCGGATTTTAGATAGATGGTGGGAACTTCTGGTTTTGGAGGCAGGCCATACGACTCCGGTTCGCCTAACAAAAGGAAGAAGGCGTGAAGACCGCCAACGGAGGTATCCTTTGGGTCGTAAAGTTGCGCATCGGTGTAGCCGGATTCGCGCAGCTGGCGCACCCGCTCGTTAGCCTGAGCGCGAAGATCATCGAGCCGGCCAAAGACGATCGATTCAGTCGGGCAAACCTTGGCGCAGGCGGGAGTGAGTCCGCTCTTTTGCCGGTCGTAACAAAAGGTGCACTTGAATGCGCCACCGGCATCAGGCAGCGGCTGCGGGCGGCGATCGATCACGCCGAAGGGACAGGAGACAACGCAATAACCGCAACCGTTGCAGACATCGTCTTGCACAAGAACGGAGCCGACTTCGGTCCGCACGATGGAACCCGTCGGGCAGGCTTCGAGGCAGCCGGCTTCTTCGCAATGTTTGCAGACATCGGAAAGAAAGACCCAGCGAAACGGATCTTCGCCGTCATCGCCATTGCCTAACGACATCGGACCGGCGATCTGGTTTCCCTTTGCGAGATCCTGCTCGAGGAATAGGACATGCCGCCAGGTCGATGCGCCAAGGTGACCGGTGTTGTCGTAAGAATTTCCCGACCATGTGAACCCGTCATCCGGAACCTGGTTCCATTCTTTGCACGCGACCTCGCAAGCCTTGCAGCCGATGCAAACACTCGGGTCGGTGAAGAATCCCACCTCGACGCGATCGTGCACGTAGGAATGTTTCCGCTGATTGGTGCTTTGAATTCCTTCGCCGATCATCGTGAGTCGGTCTTTCCGTGTTGGCCGTGACCACCAGCTTCTGGGCCCGGAGAGGCGCCCGGTGGCGGTTGTTCTGGATGCAAATTTGGTGGGCCACCCGTAGGCACATACTTTTTGATCCATTCCTCGAACGCCGGTCCGCGTGGCATTTTGCCCGGGACAATATTGCAAGCCATCGCCTTGGCTTCCATGATCGTGACGTTCGGCTCGCCGGAAATCGGAACCAAATCATTGGTGGCGCTACCCTTCACCGGTCCGGACGAACCGAAATGAAAGGGCATCGCAATTTGATGCACGGTCCTTCCGTTGAGTTGAACCGGTCGCATGCGGCGACTAACCAGTGCGCGCGATTCGATCGCTCCGCGCAGACTCACAATCGAGATGAAATCGCCGTTGTTGATCTTCAGCTCGGCAGCGAGCTCAGGCGACATTTCCGCGAACAGTTCGGGTTGCAACTCGGCAAGATGGCCGAGAAACCGCGACATGCCGCCAGCCGTATGATGCTCCGTTAGGCGATACGTTGTAAGGACAAATGGAAATCGCGGATCGCCCGGTGGCGCAAACCGATTTTCCTGGCGTGTGAACCAATTCACCACCGGATTGGTGTCGCGCGAATACAGCGCGTTGTGCACCGGCGACTCGAGTGGTTCATAGTGCGTCGGCATCGGACCGTCCTGCAAGCCTTTTGGGACATGTAGCCACCCGAGACCGTCTTCGTGCAAGATGAAAGGCGCGTCACCCGGAATGCCAGCGAGTCCGCTTTCGTTTCCAGTTGGGCGATAATCGGGCGACTTGTCCGGGACAAAATCAGGAACGTCGATTCCGCCCCATTTGCCTTGCGCCTGGTCCCACCACACCAATTTCTTCCGTTCGCTCCACGGCTCGCCGGTCGGTTTGGCGCTGGCTCTATTGTATATAATACGTCGATCGGCCGGCCAGACGAACCCCCAGCCGTGGCCGAGATAGTTTTTCGAATTCCGTGAGTTCGCCTTGTTAATCTTGTCCGAACCGAGAACGCCGGAATAAATCCAACCGCCGCATGCGGTCGAACCGTCGGCTTTCAGTTTACCAAATCCATCCACCTGCGGACCATGATGCGGATTGCCCTCCCGATCGACGCCACCGAAGACCACTCCATCGGCGCCTGGCTGGGGATTCGTGTACCAACCGTTGATTTCGGCCAGCACAGACTCCATCTGCGGTTCACCGAGCTCATCTTCCGGGTACCACCAGTCGAGCGCGCGCAACGATTCATCGAGGGGATCACTCGATTGCTTCGCCTTCGCGATCAAACGCAAAGCGAGTTGATGCATGAACCAACCTTCCGAGCGCGCATCGCCCGGCGGATCGACCGCTTTCTCGCGCCACTGCAACATGCGTTGCGTTTGCGTGAACGCGCCTTCCTTTTCCGCGTGCCCCGCGGCCGGGAAAAAGAAAACTTCCGTCTCGATGTCTTCCGCCTTTAATTCGCCGCGCTCGATCTCGGGCGAGTCGTACCAAAACGTCGCGCCTTCGATCTCGACCATGTCGCGCACGACCAGCCATTTTAACTTCGCGAGCGAGGTTCGCTGGAACCGCGAATTGGCCGCGGCCACCGCCGGGTTCTGGCCCATCATGAACATGCCTTCCATTTTTCCGTCGGCCATGTCGTAGAGATATTCGAAGAACGAATGGTTGCCGGTGAGCTTCGGGACCCAGCTGTAGCCAAAATCATTTTCGGCCGTCGCCTTCTTCCCGTAGTAAGCCTTCATCAAGCTGATGAAGTAGCTCGGATAATTATTCCACAGTCCGGTCGGCTTGGTTTGATGCGCGAGGTAATCCCGCAACGTCTCTTCCGTCCCGTCGCCCTTCGGCATTGAGAGATAACCGGGTAAGATGTCGTAGAGCGTCGGGATGTCAGTCGAGCCCTGAATCGATGCATGACCACGCAGGGCCATGATGCCGCCGCCGGGACGCCCAATGTTGCCGAGCAACAGTTGCAGGATCGACGCAGTCCGGATGATCTGAACGCCTTTCGAATGTTGCGTCCAGCCGAGCGCATAACAAATCGCGGCGGTTTTGTCTGGACCCGACGCCCTAACGAGTGCGTCCGCGACCTTGTGAAAAAGCGCGGGTGAGATACCGCAAATCTTCTCCACCATCTCGGGCGTATAACGAGCGAAGTGGCGTCGCAGCGTTTGAAACACACAGCGCGGATGTTGCAGGGTCAGATCGCGCTCGGGGAAACTGAGGTCCGGGTGACCTTCGTAGAACCAGGTCTCTTTGTCGTAGACGCGTTGCTGTTCGTTCCAGCCGGAGAAATAGCCAGTTTCTCCTTCATCGGTATCGCGAAAATCTTCGCGCAGAATGCAGGATGCATTGGTGAAATGAACGACGTAATCACGGAAGAAAAAATTGTTCTCAATAATGTGCCTAACGAGTCCTCCGAGGAACGCGATGTCGCCCCCGGCGCGCATTGGCACCCAGATGTCGGCCAGCGCACTTGTGCGCGAAAACCGCGGATCGACATGAATGATGGTCGCGCCGCGTTCCTTTGCCTTCATCACCCAGCGGAAGCCGACCGGATGCGCTTCGGCCATGGACGAACCTTCGATTAAAATGCAATCGGCGTTGGCGAGATCTTGTTGCGCGCTCGTAGCTCCGCCCCGGCCGAAGGAGGTGCCCAGACCGGGCACCGTGCTGCTATGTCATATCCGCGCCTGGTTGGATATGCACACCATCCCCAGGCCTAAGGTAAATAGCTTCCGGATAAGATAATTTTCTTCGTTATCTAAAGTAGCTCCGCCGAGATGGCAGATCGCGGTCGTGTGGTTGATGGTCGCGCCCTTTTCGTTCTTGTGTACGAACGTGCGCTTGCGCGATTCCCACACGCGATCCGCCACCATGTCCATCGCCCGATCGAGCGAAATCTCCGTCCATTCTTTCGCGCGCGCCGCCCGATATTTCATTTTCGTCTCGCGGCGCGAATGGGTCAGCAATTGATACGAAGCCGCGCCTTTCGGGCAAAGATTTCCCTGACTGATCGGCGACTCCGGATCTCCCTCGATCGAAATCAGCTTTCCGTTTTTGTGATAGACGAGCTGGCCACAGCCGACGCCGCAGTAGGGACAAACCGAGCGTGCGACTTTCGCGTCATCGATGCGGGCGTGCATCGCCCGTGTCTTTTCCGACATCGACTCAAGGCCGGTGCCATCTTTGCGCTCGCGAATCTGCCTGACGAGCGGCCAATTCCAAAAAAGGTCGGCGAGTTTATCCATCTGCAATTTGCTACGCTCGCAAACCTATTGCTGGTCGTTCGAAAATGCCATAACGAGGCCTGGGAAAGTTGCGCGTCAGGCGCGACGGGGCGGCCTGACGATGAGCGGAAGCAAAATGGAAATCGCCATCACGACTGCAATTACGTGTAAGGCGCCGCTATACTTGCCCGTCGTCTCCACCATGCGCGCGATGTAGAGCGGCCCCGCCACACTGGCAAAACTCCAGGCTGTGAGCATCAGGCCGTAGATCGGGCCGACATTTTTCGAGCCGAAATAATCGGCGGTAAACGCCGGCATGGTGCCGAAGCCGCCGCCGTAACACATCAGGACGACGAACGTGACCGTGGTCATGAGGGTCGGGATCGCGATCGTCGGGAGGAACCAAAAGAGCAGGACTTGCACGGCGAAGATGACCATGAAGGTCACGCGTCGTGTGATGAGGTCCGAGACCCACGCCCAAAAAACGCGCCCGACCGCATTGCCAAGACTCGCGATGCCGACCATTCCCGCGGCGACGGCCGCGGTCACCCCGGTCAGTTTTTGGAAGAGCGGCGACTCCTGCGAAATCACGGAAATTCCGGCGCAGGTATTGAGGAACAAGATCGCCCAGAGCGCCCACCACTGCCAGGTCTTGAGCGCTTCCGGCAGGGTGTAATCGCGCGTCGCGCGCTCCGAAGTTTGCTTCGCGCTCGGTGTCCAGCCAGCGGGGGTCCAGCCCTCGGGCGGATTCTGCATGAACATGGCCGCGATGATCGCGACCACGAAATAGCCAACGCCGAGATAAGCGAAGGTCGGCAGCACACCGACCGATTTGATCAAGGCGGTCGCAACCGGCGCGGTGATGAGCGCGCCTGCACCAAATCCGCCCACCGCAATCCCGGTGATGAGGCCACGCCGATCAGGAAACCACTTCACCAAAACGGCCACCGGAACGATGTAGCCGAGGCCGAGACCGAGACCGCCGATCACACCGTAGCTGAGATAAAGCCACCACAATTTGTTGGCCGAGAAACTTGCCAGAAAAACGCCAAGTCCGTACAGTGTCGCAGCCGTGAGCGCGACGATGCGCGGTCCTTTACGATTCATCCAGAGCCCGCCGAAGAACGCCGCGAAGCCAAGCACGAAAATGCTGATGGTGAACGTGAGCGTGACCTGGGAAATGCTCCAGCCGAATTGCTTCGACAACGGTACCCGAAACACACTCCAGGCATAGACGGCACCGAGCACGACCTGAAGGAAGATGGCAGCAATGGCAATAACCCAACGATTAGCAGTACGCATATTAATGATCCGCCTACCGATTAGGCCTGAGAATGTCGAGTCCCATTTTCGCGCGGAGAAGAGTCGCGCCGCCGAAGCGCACGGAGTTGCCTAACGAGCCACGGCACGAGTCGGCCAGCATCTCCGTGCGCGATCGCATTGCTTTAGAACATGACCTGCAAACGCAGCAGCACTTCGTCGAATTGATTCTCTCCGAGGTCCGGATTCGCCTCTCGAAAATCCGACCAGGTGTGCACGTAGTTGGCCATCATCTTTACACTGTCGCCGTGGACGTAATAGTTCAGGCCGCCAGTGATGGAGTGGATACCGTCGCTGCCGAACTGGCCGGGATTCAGCGCTTCCCATTTTACGACCGCCTGGAGCTTTTTCGGCAGAAGGAAATAGCTCCCCTGAACATAGAAGCCATTGGTCACAAAGCTGGGCATTGCCGGGACGCCGTTCACTTCGCGGCCGTCGACGTGTTCTTCAAGATACTCCGCGATCAGATCGAACCGTCCGAGGCGCAGCCAGGCATCGAAACTAAACGCATTACGTTCGTCTGCACTCGTTAGGGTAAACGAGGAGAGTGAACCGTCGGGACCCACCCTCAAGTTGAGCGCGGGCGAGATGTTGGTCCCGGCATCGTCCCGGCTGTGGAAATAGTCGGCGCCCAATTTGAGGTACGAATCTTGTCCCATCAGCTGACCCTTGAAGGGCTGGAGCTCGAGCCGCGTGACATACATGAATTCGTTGTTGTCGTTGTTATTAAAGTTGCGCCCGTTGCCGTTGAAGACGCCGCCGTAGTAAGTGAGGAGATCCTTTTCGTCCGGAAAAACGTTCGTCAGCGGTTTGCCCCAG
The DNA here is from genome assembly GCA_963786175.1 of uncultured Verrucomicrobiae bacterium. Classification (GTDB taxonomy): domain Bacteria; phylum Verrucomicrobiota; class Verrucomicrobiia; order Chthoniobacterales; family UBA10450; genus JAICXG01. The sequence goes on from CAWAYD010000009.1 coordinate 582,709, forward strand.
ACCATGGCGCCGATCTGGCGCTCCGGCACGATCGCACCCGTGGGTAAGCTGCGTTCGATCGTGTAGATCAGCGTGTCAGGTGTGAGATTTTCCAGACCAAACGGAGCTTTCCACTGGCCGACCTTAATGTTTGCCTCCGGTATGCCATGCCAGTTGATGAAAATGTCCGTGGCGGAAAATTGGGTGCGATTGGAAGTCGAGGTCGTTGTAGTCGTTACTACGCCGTCCTTCACGGTTACCTTACTCACCGCCGTAACCGCCGCGTCGCTTTGCTCGAAGTCGCCCTCGACCTTGAAGTCAAATTGATCGGTGTAATCTCCGGTGATGGAGATGCGTGCGCGGCGCAAACGGAAGCGATCTTTCAGCGCCGTCAGGCCAAAGCGGCCTTCAAAGGCGGAAACATCGCCATCTTCAAAATTCATCTGCACATAACCTCCAAGGGTGAGCTTGTATTCCGGACCACCGGCGTGGACTTCCACCGTGCCAGGCGCGGGCGCGACAAAGACTGCTTTGTTATCATTGCCTGGCGTGAGCTGTTTCTCGCCGGCGATGGCAGGCGCAAAGGGACTGCGCGCCTTCAGATGTTTCACCTCGTCTTCGAGAGTCGAGTTGCGTTCCTGGAGCTGCTTGACGGCGGCTTCCAGCTTTTGCAAACGATCCGATTCAGAGCCTTGGTTAGAGACCTGCCCTTGAGCAGGAAGCGAGAGAAGAGCGAACAAAAACAGCGAGGCAATGGTGGCGGTTTTCATGCAGTTTGTGGCGCTTGTAGCCCTCTCGGATTGCGGTGTAAACAAAAATTTATGTTAAATCTTTGTGCCATTTGCTGTGGCGGCGGTGGCAGTCAAAAAGACATTCTGTTTGGCCGACTCGATGGGCGATTTGCCCCTTGGCCGTTATCATTTCGAGCCAAACGGCTGGCAGCCAGTCGGCCGAGTGGAGCTGGAAACGTGATACTCCTGCAAGCTTTTCACGGTCATGGCTCCTTTTTGCAGAGACCGAATGCCTTTTGCACTCGCCATTGCGGCACGGAGCGTTGTCATGATGGGAATTTTTTCTCCCAAAGCGGCGGTGCGGATCTTCACTTCATCCTTGCGCGGGATTTTGCCACTCGGGGTGTTAATGATGAATTGAATCATGCCGTTTTTCACCAGATCAAGAACATTGGGCCGACCCGCCCCGATCTTGAAAACTCTGCTCACTGGAATTCCAGCCGCGGAAAGTGCGGCCGCAGTTCCTTCGGTCGCAACGATGCCAAAACCAATCGCGGCGTATTCGCGAGCAACCGCGATCACGTTCTGCTTGTCGCTGTCCTTGACGCTGATGAAAACGTTACCGGCGCGCGGCAGCGGCCATGAGCTGGCGAGCTGCGATTTCGCATAAGCCAGCCCCAGGTCGGCATCGATCCCCATCACTTCCCCGGTCGATTTCATCTCCGGGCCTAACGAAATATTGACGCCTTCAAAACGGAGAAAGGGAAAAACTGCTTCCTTAACCGAATAATGCGGCGGCAAAATTTCATCGGTGAAACCGAGTTCGCCTAACGAAATTCCGGTCATGACTTTCGCCGCCAGCTTGGCCAGCGGAACACCGATTGCCTTGCTCACGAACGGTACCGTGCGCGAGGCGCGCGGATTCACTTCCAGGACATAAAGTTTCTCGTCCTTGACCGCGAATTGAACATTCATGAGTCCGCGCACATTCAGTTCGCGCGCCATCGCTTTGGTCGCCCGTTTAATCTCGTCAAGGATGGCGGGCGAAAGAGAAAAGGTCGGGATTACACACGCGCTATCACCGCTGTGAATTCCGGCTTCTTCGATGTGTTCCATGATCGCGCCGACGACTGCGGTTTCACCATCGGCGATGCAATCGACATCGACTTCGATCGCGTCTTCCAGGAAACGATCGACCAGCACCGGGCGTTCCGGACTCACCTCGATCGCGCTCTGCATGTAACGACGCAGATCTTCAGGATGATAAACTAATTCCATCGCCCGACCGCCGAGCACAAACGATGGCCTAACGAGGACCGGATAACCAATTCGATCCGCAATTTCGACCGCTTCCTCCTCGCTCGTGGCGGAGCCGCTGGGAGTCTGTCGCAGCCCGAGCCGGTCGAGCGTTTCGGCAAAGAGTTTGCGGTCTTCCGCCAGCTCGATGCTTTCCGGCTGAGTGCCGATGATCGGCACGCCGGCCGCCTTCAGCCCGGCCGCCAGATTGAGCGGTGTTTGACCACCGAACTGAACAATCACGCCCTCGGGTTTTTCCTGCTCATAAATGTTGAGCACGTCCTCGTGCGTGAGCGGTTCGAAATAGAGTTTGTCACTCGTGTCGTAATCGGTCGAAACCGTTTCCGGGTTCGAGTTGACCATGATGGTCTCAATCCCCAGCTCACGCAGGGCAAAAGCCGCATGCACGCAGCAATAATCGAACTCGATCCCCTGACCGATGCGATTCGGTCCGCCTCCGAGAATCATGATTTTGCGTTTGGCGCTCGCGCGCTGCTCGTTCTCGTCCCCGTAGGTTGAGTAATAGTATGGCGTGTAAGCCTCAAACTCAGCCGCACAGGTATCGACCAGGCGGTAAGTCGGGATCACCCCGGCCGCGATTCGTTGCGCGCGAATTTCCGATTCGTCATGCCCTAACAAGTGTGCCAGTTGACGATCGGAAAAGCCCAGCTTTTTGGCCCGGCGCAACCGGCGAGACGAGAATTCGCCGTCCGTCTCCGACGCGGCCTTCAGTTGAATGACGGATTTCGACTGCAGGCCGTCCGCATCCTTCACCACCTGCGCGATATTCTGCAAAAACCACCTGTCGATTTTTGTTAGGTCAAAAACCTCCTCGAGCGATATTCCTTCCTGAAACGCCTGTGCCAGATAGAAAATGCGCTCGGCATTTGGGACACTCAGGTTCCGGCGCAACGTTTCTTCGTCGACCCTCCCGTTCTGTCCATCACAGCAAAGGCCGAAGCGCTTGATCTCCAAACTACGCAGGGCCTTTTGCAACGCTTCCTTGAACGTGCGTCCAATCGCCATTGCCTCGCCGACGCTCTTCATCCGCGTCGTCAGGGTGGGGTCTGCCTCCGGGAATTTTTCGAAGGTGAAGCGTGGCACCTTCACCACGCAATAGTCGATCGTCGGCTCAAAGCTCGCTGGTGTTTCCCGTGTGATGTCGTTGCGGATTTCGTCAAGGGTATAACCGACTGCAAGTTTGGCCGCGATTTTTGCGATGGGAAATCCCGTCGCCTTCGACGCCAGCGCGCTCGAGCGCGAGACGCGCGGATTCATTTCGATCACGACCATGCGTCCATTTTCCGGATCGACCGCAAACTGAATGTTTGACCCGCCGGTCTCGACGCCGATCTCGCGAATGACAGCGAATGATGCATCGCGCATCGCCTGGTACTCGCGGTCGGTCAGGGTTTGCGTCGGCGCGACAGTAATCGAGTCGCCGGTGTGAACACCCATTGGATCGAGGTTTTCGATCGAGCAGACGACGACGCAGTTATCGGCTCGGTCGCGCATCACCTCCATCTCAAATTCCTTCCACCCTAACAATGACTCTTCGATCAGAACCTCGTGGACCGGTGAGCGATCGAGCCCCTGCTCGACGATCACCGCGAGCTCTTCGCGGTTGTAGGCGATTCCGCCGCCCGAGCCACCCAGGGTAAATGCCGGCCGAATGATGAGCGGAAAACTTCCAATCTGACTCGCGACTCGTGCCGCATCCTCGAGCGAGCGCGCGATCCCGGAGCGAGGAACGTCGAGTCCGATCCTGAGCATTGCCTCCTTGAAAAGCTGGCGGTCTTCGCCCTTCGCGATCGCTTGGGCGTTGGCTCCTATGAGCCGAACATTGTGCCTAATGAGTGCACCGCTGCGATTCAATTCCATGGCCGCATTGAGTGCGGTTTGGCCGCCCATCGTCGGCAGGATCGCGTCCGGTTTTTCCCGCGCGAGAATCGCCTCAATCACTTCCGGCGTGATCGGTTCGATATAGGTGCGATCGGCGAATTCCGGGTCGGTCATGATCGTCGCCGGATTGGAGTTCACGAGCACGACTTCGTAGCCTTCCTCGCGCAACGCCTTGCAGGCCTGCACGCCGGAGTAATCAAATTCGCACCCCTGCCCGATTACGATCGGGCCGGAACCAATAAGAAGGATTTTGTGCAAGTGATCGTTCCGCGGCATGCGCAGCGGGAGAGTATACAGAATCCAGCGGAGGTCGAGACAATCGCCGGGCGCGCCGATGTGTTACGCTGCGGCGATGGGTTTGAAAAACGAGAAGCCGACTGCGGCAAAGGCCGGCTGGCGTCTGCGTCAGAGCAAAGTGCGCTTCGCGAACAGGGTTTTCACTTTGCGCCAAGACAAGATCGAGCTGCCGAACGGAAACCGAAAGCGCTTCGCCTACATGCAGCGCTCCGACGCCGTCATCATCGTGCCGGTCACGAAAGAGGGAAAGATGGTCCTGATCAACCAATACCGATATAGCATCGATCAGTGGTGCCTCGAGGTTCCGGCGGGCGGAACGCACGACAAGCCTAATAAATCGATCGACAAGGTCGCGCGCGAAGAATTGCGCGAGGAGATTGGGGGCGTTTGCGAGACGCTCACTTATGTCGATTATCTCTACTCGGCGAGCTCGCTGACCGACGAAAAGTGTCACGTTTTTCTCGCCGAGGGCGTAATCCTCTCCGAGGAGCCGGAGAAAGAGGCGACCGAAAAGATCGAGGTGAAAGTGATGCCGTTAAAGAAGGCGCTCGCGCTCGTGCACGCCGGCAAAATGAAGGACGGCCAGTGCGCGCTTGCGATCCTGCTTTGCGAGCCGCTGCTTGGTAAGAAGGGGTACCTCGGAAATCAGTCGTCCTAGCTCACGCGAAAGTTTGTCGCCGAGCCGGCTAACGTTAGGCAACCTGACGTGCGCGCTGCCGATCGAGATAAACCTTGCAGATTCCCTTGATACGCGTGAGCACGTAGTAGGTCGTCTGGCTCCGCACTCGCACCAGATCCGCGCCGACAATCCGTGTCACGAAATCGCTCGGAAGATCGAGGATTTGCTGCGGCGTTGTGCCGTCGAGCCCCTTGCAAAGAATCGAAGTCATCGCGCGGGTGAGAGTCTGCACTTCCGGTCCGAGAGTCATGCGAATGTGTGCCTTGCCTTGATCGTCCACCTGCAGGTAAACGCCGACCGTGTCGGCACATTCTTCATCTTTGCGTACATCTTCGAGGTCGAATTTTTCGTTGGGCCGAGGGGATTGTTTCGGCGCGCTATCAGCGTAGGCGACGAGCGTTTCCCGCCGTTCCACCTCCGGAAGATGATCGAAAAGATCGATGATGTTGTGCAGCTTTTTGGGATACATCGCGGGAGAAATGTTCCATAGCTTCCGAAGTCAGTCATCTTGACTGACGCATTGAGCGGCCCGCGAATCGTCGGCCGTTAGCATCCTTCCGGGCTGCTCTTGCAAACAAGACTGGAGATGGCTCGATCTGGCGAACTCGTTAGGCGCTCTTCTCGATCGGCGCTCCTACTTTGTTGCCCCATTCGGTCCAGGAGCCATCGTAGTTACGCACGTTGTCGAGACCTAACAGATAAGTGAGCACAAACCAGGTGTGACTCGAGCGTTCGCCGATGCGGCAATAAACCACCGTGTCGACGTCCGGTTTTACTCCCGCGCCTTCAAAATAAATCTTCGCCAGTTCCGGTGCTGATTTAAACGTGTTGTCGTCCTTTGTCGCAGTTTTCCACGGCACGCTTTTGGCGCCGGGGATGTGTCCGCCGCGAAGCACACCTTCCTGCGGATACTCGGCCATATGAGTGATCTCACCTTTGTATTCGCCCGGCGAACGCACGTCGATCAAGGGTTTACCGGCTTTGCTCTGCGCAAGCGCTTCCTCGGCAAAAGCGCGAATCTCTTTATCCATCCGGCGCGCCGGAACCGGGTAATCCGTCGTCGGATATTTCGGCACATCGCGCGTCATCTTGCGGCCTTCGGCTTTCCACTTGTCGCGACCGCCGTTGAGGATTTTTACTTTTTCATGACCAAATAATCGAAAGGCCCAAAGTGCGTAGCAAGCCCACCAGTTCGCTTTGTCGCCATAGAAAATGCAGGTCGTGTCGGGCGAGATGCCATTGCGGCGGGACAGCTCAGCGAATTTTTCCGGTGCGATGTAATCGCGGATGACCTGGTCCTGCAAATCAGCCCGCCAGTCGATATGCACGGCTCCGGGAATGTGTCCGGTATCATAAAGGAGGATGTCCTCGTTCGATTCAACGATACGGATGTCTTTATCGTTCAAATGATCTTCGAGCCAGTCGGTCTCAACCAGCGCCTCAGGATGCGCGTACTGCGTGGGATTTGTGCTCATGTCTGAAGAGTACTGGATGAGGCGCGAGGCAAGCAAGCCGCCTTTCGTGATTTGTCCTTTCTCCAGCGACGCTTGTAAGGCGCTTGACCGATCTGGTATGACGATGCCGCGAGATGAAACCTTCGAGCAAAGCGAAACCCGAGGCGAAGCCTTCCGCAGCCCGCTCGGTTGCGAAGAAGGAATCAAAGCCGATTGCGAAAAGCAAAGGCAAGTCGGTGCCTATCAAACAGGCAAAGAAATCTGTCGGCTCAGCGAGCGGATTGGCTTTCGGTGAATTCGAAGCGCTCCGCCGTCAACTCGATCTTTCCTTGGAAGAACTAACTGCGCGGCTCGGTCTTTCTCGCGCTACGATCGAGCAACGCAAAGCGAGTGGTCGCCTAACGACCGAAGAATCGGGCAAGGTTGTTTCCTTCGCCCGACTGCTTGGCCACGCTGTGCATCTTTTTGGTGGACTCGACGAAGCCCGACAATGGTTGAAGGCGCCGCAGCGCAGTTTGCACGGCGCTGTTCCATTAGAGTACGCGCAAACGGAGTTTGGCGCGCGCGAAGTGGAAAATTTGCTCACACAGCTCGATCGCGAACGATCTTGAGGCGGACATCGCGCTAAGCGAATGGATGTGCCTAACGAACGACACTGGCCAGACGATGGGACGTGCCTTCGGACTCGATAGCGAACACCTAATCTGCCATCGGTGCCGGCTTGTAGCCGCTCTTCAGAATGGCATCATGCAAGTCGGGCGCATGCGTCTTGCGGGCATCAAAGGTGATCCAAACACGCTCGGTTGCCGGATCGGACTTTACCTCTTTCACTCCGTCGATACGCAGAAGTGGCTCTCGCAGGGCACGCACGCATTCGTCGCAATCGTTTCCCTCCGTTGCTATATCGACTGTCTCCAGCACTTCGCGATCGGCCGTGTCGTGCAGATTATGTGGATCGGATGGGTCCATATTCTACAGTTCGCAGCTCGCGATGCTGACGGGCGCATGCCGATTCAGGCGGAGAGTACGAAACGATTGCCCTCGCTATCCTTGAACAAGGCGTAACTGCCCCAATGCTGCCTTTCCGGCGGCCCTTCGAATTCCACCCCGCGCTTTTTCAATTCTTCATAGGTGCGACCGATGTCATCGCAAGCATAGGAAATGTTCATCAGGCCGCCGATGCGCTTTTCTTCGCCTTCGGCAGTGAAAAGGACGACTCGAGTTTCCGCTCCTGGCACGCGCAGCTCGATCCAGCGCTGTTTCTCATCGAAAGGCTGGTCGGTAATGATCGTGAACCCGAGTTTATCGGTATAAAAATCGAGCGCGCGATTCTGATCTGTCACCGGAATACTGACGAATTTGATTTGCTTGATCATGATCTGGGAAGCGTAGGTCGCGGCTGCGTTTCCCGTCCAGCGCTCGACAGTAGAAGGACGAAGAAACTGCTGTCCCTTTATCGGTATAGAACTGCGAGGCGTGATATACCCGGGTGCTCGGAAACTGGTTGTTCGGATATCAGCAGAACAGCTAATCTGCCGATCCATGGCTGGCTTCCGCAGAACTGTTCCAGTGGATGATTACGTCCTCGATATTCTGATGCGCGATCTCGTGGGGCATGATCAGCAGCCGGGAGCTTTTCTTGTTTATCTTCATCTTTATCGCGCGGCGGAAAAGCGTAACTGGCAACGTGTCGCGGGCAGTGTGCGCGCGATCGCCGACGGTACCGGCCTGTCGAAGAGCGCTGTGCAAATGGCTTTGGAAACATTGCGCCGACGTGAGTTGATCGAATCCGCCAGCGTACATGCGACCGCCATACGACGACACCGCGTGCTGCGACATTGGCGTCGAAAATTCGTGCGCGGGCCCAGATCGAAGTCCCGGCGCGTTCGTCCAACTCGGCGCTCTTAAGTTGAACGATTGCCCTCGCCTGGCTTTCGCGAAGGTTGGTCGGTTTTTTCAAACTACTCCGTGGCCGGCTGCTGTTGGGTCAGACAGTGAAATGCGCCGAGACCCCAGATCAACTCGCGGCAATCAATCGGCACGACTTGCCGAGTGGGAAAAGCACGCTGCAAAACTTCAATCGCCTCCTCGTCGCCTGGATCGGCGAAGGTCGGCAGAAGGACGTTCGTATTCGCGATGTAGAAGTTGGCGTAGCTGGCTGGAAGCCGGAGGTTTTCCCTCACGATCTTGCGCGGCATGGGAAGGGTCGCGATCTCGAGCGGTAGACCGTTAATCGTTAGGCTACGCAGACGCTCGAGGTTAGCCTGGAGCGGAGCGTAGTTCGCATCGGACTGATCCTCTTCCGCGACAGTCACGACCTGCCGCTGGCCGATGAAACGCGTCAGGTCGTCGATATGTCCATCGGTGTCGTCGCCTTCGATTCCATCGCCTAGCCAAAGAATCTCGCGCACCCCGAGATAATCGCGCAGCCGTTGTTCGATCTCTTCGCGCGCGAGCTGAGGATTCCGGTTTGAGTTGAGCAAACAACTTTCGGTTGTGAGGAGCGCGCCCGCGCCGTTCACGTCGATCGAACCACCTTCTAAAATCATGTGGGGATAGTAAACCGGGAGCCGAAGCCTTTCGGCGATGCGTGTTGGCACAACCTCATCAAGGTCGCACGGCGGATACTTGCCGCCCCAGGCGTTATAGTCCCAATCGACCACGGCCATCCGCGGCTCTTCCTGGCGGGTGAGAAAGATCGGCCCGTGATCGCGACACCAGGGCTCGTTTGTCGGGATGAGGTGAAACGTCAGGCGTTCGTTAGGCAAATCTTCCAGCGCGGCGCGCGCTTCGGCTTCATGCGCTCCATTGCAGACATTGATGTTGACCGGTTCCGAAGCGAGCAATGCCGCCACCATCGCCCGCAACGCTGGCACCACCCGATCGTAGGAGTCAGGAAAACTGATTCCCTCGCGCCGCGGCCAGGAAAGCCAGGTGGCGGCGTGCGGTTCCCATTCCGCCGGCATGCGATAGCCAATCTCGGCGGGCTTGGTTTCATCCGGCATAGGTCGGAAGATTGAAACAGGAAGGACAGTTTGACAATCGTTAGGCAAATCGCCGCTGTTGCGTCGCCAGCAGTGGCGGAAAATCGAGGACTGTGGGCGAGGCGGTTGATTGCACAAGTCGCTTTGCGGCCTCCTTGAGTTCGCGCCAGCGCGGCCAATCCAGGTCGGGCGCGGCAGTAATGTGACGCAAGAGGCTTCGCCATTCCATGATTGCGCGTTCGATGTCGCCGTGACGCAACGATTCAGATGTAAGCTTGCCGCGCCCAGTGGCGTTTGTCACCAGCTCCCGAATGACCTCCGACGCCCCCGCGCCGTATTGTACCGGCACGCCCATTTCGATGTAGCCGGGATAATCGGCTCGTTGATAAACGGTTTGGCAGAGCGCGCCCAATCGTCCGCCTAACGGCGAATCGTCGCCGGCGAAGCGATGACCTGCGCGCAGGTTGCCGAGGTCGAAAATGAGATCATCGATTCGGTAGGTCTCGTTCTCAAGTGCCGCAGCGATGGCCAGACCTTCGCCGGCCTGAAAAAAACCAAAGACAACGCCGCGGCGCGTTGGGCTTCCATCCGCCTCGACCAGTCCAAGACGTCGCCAGGCAAAAGCGGGCGAGGTAACGATTTCGGCGGTCTGATCGTACTCCAGTTGATCGCAACCGCGGCAGACGATCGGCAACGCTTCGCGCTGCGGGGGATCCACGAGCGCCTGGCCTAACGAATCGCGATAAGCCCGCGCTTTGACGCCCGAAAAATCGACTTGGGCTGACAAGAGATTGCCACGCCTGACGAATTCCATCACCACTCCACCGCCGCTCCATTGTGGCATGAGCGACCTCACCTGCGCGCTCAATTCCGGCTCCGCCAGCGATTTGGCCTGGAGAACCTTGCGCAGCGGTTTGACCAGTTGCAGTTCTTTTCGGCCGGCGAGCACGGTGGCGAGAGGCAATTCGCGTCCATAGATTTTCTTTGCCCGCAGACGGCACAGGTTCCCGAAGGGAAAACGATCGAGGGTGCGCGCCAGACGCAAAGCGAGCACCCAACGCTCGCCTTCACGCAAGACCACTTCGCCCAACGAAACCTCGATCGACTCTCCGCGCGTTTCCCATTGCTCCCGGCTATTCAGGATCTCGACGATCGGTCGCCTGACGAATCGTGCTCGTTCGGCATCGACCCAAAGGCCGCAAGGCCTTGTGCCGGTCGCGAGAGAATGCTCCACGCCCAGCGGCACCTTCTGCGCGCTGAAAAGCGAGCGACTCAATTCGATCGCAGCGTTGAAAGGCTCTTCGCCCCGCTCCGCCGCGCCACGCATGACGCTGATGAGGCTCGGCCAATCGACTTGGGTCGCGCGTTTCAATTGCCGTGCCCGGGCGAAGCTCAGGCGCGGTTGATCGGGCGTGAAAAGAATGAAGCCAGTGTCGTCGAGTCCGCGGCGTCCCGCGCGGCCGAACATTTGCAACAGCTCATCCGGCTGCACCTGACGCTCGAAGTTTCCCGCGAAGTAACGCGTATCGGTGACGAGGACTGAGCGCATGGAAAAGTTGATTCCCGCCGCCAGACCCATGGTCGCGACGACCACGTTGAGCTGCCCGTTTTTGGCCAGCGGTTCAATCAAACCGGCGCGGGCCGCATAGCTCAAACCGCTATGATGATAAGCAACTCGGTTGCGCAGAAGTTTCGTTAGGTATTTGCCTGCGAGAGCTTCCTGTTCGCGCGAAAGCGGCAGCGGATCGCGCACCGGCACCACGTTCGCGATTGCTTGCGCCATTTCTTCGGTCGCATTGCGCCGCGGCGCAAAAACCAGGATGGGCGCGAATCCGCCATGCAGGGCGCGCGCGATCAAGCGCGGCCAAAATTCGCGGCTGCGCGCAAAACCGGTGTCGGGAAGGCCGCGCAAATCGATCTCATGTTGCGGCACGGGCCGCTGATCATGCCTAACGAGAATGGCATCGCGGTCATTTCGACGCAGCCATTCCACCACGTCCTGGGGATTATTCACGCTCCCGCTGAGCAGGAGCAGTTGAGTGCCAGGCGGAGCGAGGGCAAGCGCGAGCTCATAATGCACTCCACGCACCGGATCAGCGATGAGTTGATATTCATCGACCACGAGCAGCTGCGGTCCTTCACGGCGGAGAAATCGCCCGCGTTGTGTCTCGAGCGTGGCGACAATAACTTTGGCCTCGAGATTAATGGCGAGATCACCTGTAGCAATGCCAACGTCCCAGCCGCGCGCGCGCCATTCGGCGAGTTTGTCGTTTGCCAGAGCGCGCGTCGGGACGGTGAAAACCGCCTGGCCTTTGAGCGATGAGTGAAGCAGCTCAAAGATGTAAGTTTTCCCGGCGCCAGTAGGAGCGTGCACGACGACGTCTTTGCCAGACTGAAGGGCGCGCACCGCTTCCTGCTGCCAGAGATCAGGCACAACGAGATTGATCTCCAGCCCACGCATGTGAGTGGAAGATGGAGGCAGGGACCGGCGGTTTGCAACCGGTGCGTCGTTCAAATCGCCTTATTCAGGACTCGCTAGTCCAGAGCCGCCGCGGCGTGCTCGTGTCCCTCAAGTTCGAGCACCATTCGCCGGATGTGACGATACTTTGTGTGCCGTGCGAGCCGATGCAGGCTTTCGCCCGGATCACCCCATTGCACGATCTGAATCATTTCCCGCCGCACGCCCCAGCCGTTCATTTCGCTCGGCGTTGCCATGTAGAGATCAATGGTATTTCGACCGGATAAGGCCCAGCCGTAATCCTCGACTCGATAAAGTTGTCCAGTCGAGACGACGCGAAAGATGGTGCCTGCCGGCCAGCGCGACCAATCCGCCGCCGCGCTGCCGTAGATTTGGCGCGAAAAATTATCGCGCAGAGAAGGCTGCGGTCCGGAGATATAGGCGACCTGGCGATAATCTGCTTCAGAACCGCTCAGGCTTTGGTCCCGCGTCAGTGGCATGGCACGCGGGACGACCGGCGGTGGTGCGGCGTGCAGTACGCTGCCGAGCGCTGTGCGGTTACCATATTGCTCGTGATCGCTCTCCGTATCCGTATAGGCAGTGGTGCGAACAACCTGAAAATCGGCTCGGGCGAGCGGGGGTTCGTACGCGGGAAGATGACGACCGGTGCTGCACGCTCCTAATGTGAGTGCGCTAGTGATGGCGAGCAGAGCAGGATGAAAACGCATGCCTACGGAGTCGGAAAGTTATTAACAGTTATTCACAAGGTCGACAAGTCGCTGTTTTCTGAACTCCCGCGCTTTGGACGATAACCTCTTGTCGTTTCTTCACTCGCAGGCTGGATCTACCCACACGCCGAAACGGTGTGCTACCGTGAGTCATGCTCGCGAACGTTGCCGATCAGATCACGTCCACCCTCGAAGAAATCAAAGCGCAGGGCCTGTTTAAGACCGAGCGTATCATCACCGGCCCGCAGAACGCCGAAATCGCGATCGCAGATGGGCGGCGCGTGATCAATCTCTGTGCGAACAATTACCTGGGCTTGGCAGATCATCCCGCCTTGATCGCGGCGGCAAAAGAAGCACTCGATTCACATGGCTTCGGTATGGCAAGCGTACGTTTCATTTGCGGTACGCAGGATATTCACAAAGAACTGGAAGCTGCTTTGACAAGGTTTCTCGGAACCGAAGATACGATTCTTTATCCCTCCTGCTTCGACGCTAACGGCGGACTCTTCGAGACATTGTTAGGCGAACAGGACGCGATCATTTCGGATGAGCTCAATCATGCCTCGATTATTGACGGTATTCGCCTCTGCAAAGCCCGGCGTTATCGCTACAAGAATTGCGACATGAGCGATCTCGAGAAGCAGCTCGAAGCGGCCAGGGATGCGCGCTTCAGCCTGATCGCGACCGACGGCGTCTTCTCCATGGACGGCACGATCGCAAACCTGAAAGGCATCTGTGACCTCGCGGAAAAATACAGTGCCATGGTCATGGTCGACGACGCGCATGCCGCGGGCTTCATCGGCCAGACGGGTCGTGGCACACCCGAACATTGCGGCGTGCAGGGCCGGGTGGATGTGATCACAGGAACGTTAGGCAAGGCGCTTGGTGGCGCGAGCGGGGGCTATACCAGCGGGCGCAAGGAAATCATCGCGCTGCTTCGGCAACGTTCACGGCCTTATCTTTTTTCCAACACCGTCGCACCACCCATTGTGGCCGCCTCGCTCAAAGCGCTCGAGTTACTGACCAGTTCCACCGAACTGCGCGACAAACTGGAAGAGAATACAAAATACTTTCGCGCCGCCCTAACGAGTAAAGGATTGACCATTAAGCCCGGCACACATCCGATTGTTCCGATCATGCTGGGTGACGCCGCGCTCTCCCAGAAATTCGCGGCGCGCATGCTGGAGAAAGGCGTTTATGTCGTCGGTTTTTTCTATCCGGTTGTGCCGCACGGCACAGCACGTGTGCGCACCCAGGTGAGCGCTGCTCATAGCCGCCGGGAGTTAGAGCACGCGGTCAACGCTTTCGCCGAGACAAACCAGGAGTTGAAATAGCGCCTATCCCCTGAGGACAACTAGCAACGATTATAGCTTTAGCTTGGACGATTACCTCGCCAAGTCTGAACCGTTCACTCACCCTCATGCAGGGCGATGCTGGCGCCGACCCAGGTTTTTTCCTTGTTGAAATCGACTCCCATCATCTTGCCCTGACTCATGCGGACGAGGTTGTTCACCAGGGTTGGCTCGCCTCCTTCGGGCCAGAGAAACATCATCCGGATCTCGGCCTTGGAGCGCCGTCCATCGATGGTCTGAATACACTCGGCGTATTGCACCTTCTTCTGCAGAATCCAACCGTGCGGAGAATCGAGCGCAGTAAGTTTTTCCCGGGTCGGTTCCATGTCGACTCCGAGTCCGGCGAAGGAATAGAGCGGCTTGAGGACATAATTGTCGATCGATTCGTCCGGCGGAAACTCGTCCGCAAAAAACGCAGGCGCGGTGTGCGCGCTCCTGAGGAAAGGGAGCGAATGCTTACTGATCCGAAAATACCAGTTAGGATGCCCGGCCCAGCTGACGTCGAGGTCGTCTTTGAAATTGAACCCGGGAGTAATGTCCGGCTGACGGAGAAGCTCATCGAAGATGACGCGGTTGTAAATGCGCTCGACGCGTACTTCGCGCCCGTCGCGTTCGTAAAACAGTTGACGTCCGTCCTGTCTTATTTTCGTTAGGCAAACCGGCCGGACACCAATCAGCGTTTCGGTGCAGGCAAAATCGATCCGCGTCTTCTGTTTTTCCGGCTCGATCTCAAGCAGAATGACATTCTCCGGGTTGGAGTCGCCAATAATCACCTCCCGCAGGAGTGAGAGATAGCTCTCGTCTTTCAAGCCGCTGAAGGCCGAGGTCCAATTGCGGGGGATGCTTGAGAAAGCCTGACGAATGCAGCCGAGGAGAAGAAGCTGAAATCCATAGAGACTTGGGAAGGCCTGAAGCTCGATCAAACGCGGCGTGAGCCGGCCGTCTAGTTCGCAAATGCCGAAATCGACGACGACGAAGTTGGGATGTGGCGGTTCGTTAGGCACCTCCAGACCGGCCGGGATGGCGTTGGCCGCATGCCTGGCAAACTCCGGTGTGCGGGTTTGCCTAACCAGCTCGCGCGCGGCCCCGATGACTTCGCCAGCAAAATCGCGCGTGAGAAAGACCGGCGTCTCGGCGATCCGGAAATCAGCCGGCCACCGCTCGCTGCTTTGCACGCAACGGACCAGAGCCTCGTATTTCTCGGGCGAGAACTCGGCATTGAAGCGGGCGCGCTGAACTGGATCCATGGACTCAGACCATGGCACAAACCGTTGCGCACAACAAAACCGCGCCGCTTTGTTTTCGAGCGAAGTGAATCCTTAACTGGCTGACTAAGAAACTAGCTCTGTGTCACTGGCACTTCGCCTTTGCGCTGGCGCGGAATGCCGAGGCTATCGAAGACGATGCGCGTCGCGTCGGAGCGATTCAGGGTGTAGAAGTGGATGCCGGCGACATCGTTGTCGAGCAGGTCATGACATTGCTCGAGCGCGAAGTGGACACCTACCCGACTCACCATCGCGGGATCTTTGTCGCAGCGCTGAAGCGCTCGCAGGAGCCGAGCGGGAAAACGTGCGCCTCCCGCCAGCTCGGCAATTCGTTTCAGCCCGCCGATTGACGTGATAGGCATGATGCCGGCAATAACCGGAACGTGAATGCCAGCCAGCAGGCAACGCTCGCGAAAATCGAGAAAGTCGCGGTTATCGAAAAAAAGCTGGGTAACAATGTAGTTGGCGCCGGCATCGACTTTCGCTTTCAGGTGGTCCATCTCCACGAGGCGGTTGGGCGTCGCGGGATGACCTTCGGGGAACCCTGCCACGCCAATGCCGAAGCCGCGCCGATCCGGGTGCGCTCCGGTTGCGTTGAAGCGCTGAATGAATTTTACAAGGTCGATCGCGTGCTGGAATGCGTCGGCTGACTTATCGTAGACCATCCCGCGAGGCGGATCGCCGCCGAGGGCGAGAATGTTACTAATGCCTGATTGCGCGTAACGGGTCAGGATGCCGTCGATCTCGGCCTCCGTGTGACAAACACAGGTCAGGTGCGGGATAGGGCTGAGCTTGGTTGTGTTTTTGATGCGCTCCACCAGGTCATGGGTCAGCTCGCGCGTCGAACCGCCGGCGCCGTAGGTAACACTGACGAAATGCGGCATGTATTCCTCCAGCTCGCGGATCGTCTGGTAGAGAGTTTCGGAGGCTTCAGGTGTCTTCGGCGGAAAAAACTCGAAGGAAAACGTTGGCGGATCCTGCCGCATGATGTCGGTGATGTGCATGGCTGCTCGGAAAGCAATTCTAGCATTTTTCGCGCGATGTCGCTTGCGGCTGGGAGAAAGCGGGTCCGAGATCGATCCCGCGAGCTAGAGCAGACGCACCTCAGTGACAGCGATGTGTCCGCCAAAGCAAACATCCACATCCGCGCCTGGCGTTCGTCCCCGCAAGTTATAGTCGCCCGCATAGTAGAGCCCGCTCTCTTCTTCGTGCCGATAATTGAGCGGGAGCGGTTTTGGATCGAGTGGACACGACACAACTTCCGGATCGGCTGCGTCGGCAGGCAGCAGCGGAAGGTTTACGTTGTAAAAAACGCCGCGATCCACTGGCTTCTCCAGCAGCTCGCGCAGAATCGGAGTGATCCATCGTTGGGCGCGTGTCCAATCAAATTCGACTCCGCTCTTGCGATAATGCGAGAAGGCGATGCCGGGCCAACCATGCAAAAGTGCTTCGCGCACGGCTGCCACTGTGCCCGAATACCAGACGTCGGCACCCAGATTGGCACCGTGATTGATCCCGCTCAAAACCCATTTCGCCTCCGGCACGAGGTGAAGAAGACCGAGCCGTGTGCAATCGGCCGGCGTTCCGTGGATGGCGAAACGCTCTTCACCCCGCGGCTCGATCCGCACGCCTTCATGCCACGTGACGGAATGACTTACACCCGACTGCGGGGCGGCCGGTGCGACCACGATCGGTTCGCCTAACGAGCTCGCGGCCGCGACCAGCGCTTCGAGCCCGGCGGCGTCGATGCCGTCGTCGTTCGTGACGAGAAATTTCACCAGGGGCGAAAAGGTAGCCCGTCGAACGGCAAAGGCCAGCGGAGCGAAGGCGACTCCACCGGGCAGGCCTGGTCAGAATCAGCTTGTCGCGCGGAGCACGGAGAGCTAAGACCGGCAACGGAGAGTGGGAAAGACCGATGAGCGATGATCGCGAGACGGCAGGGCAAGCAAAGTCACTGGCGGATATTCTGGCGGAGGAACTCGACGGCGAACTGAACGAGAGCCGGACGCAGGAATTGTCCGTGGAAGAGAAGCAGAAGCTTCTGCGCGCGGTTTACGATCGGATTCAAGCCGAGCAACCGGAGCGCTCGGCGATCTGTCTTTCCGGTGGCGGCATCCGGAGCGCGATTTTCGGTCTCGGGATTCTGCAGGGTTTGGCGCACGCGTCTTTGCTGCGTGAATTCGATTATCTCTCGACCGTCTCGGGCGGCGGGTACGTCGGCGGATGGTTCAGCGCCTGGATCAAAAATCATTCACGCGGCGCGGAAGGCGTGGCGGAGGAACTGGGGCAACGCTCCGACTTGACGCTCAATCCGGAGCCGACCCCGATCCGACATCTGCGCAAGTACAGCAACTATCTCACTCCGAAGACCGGTTTCACTTCGGTCGACTCTTGGACGTTGATCGCGATCTATCTGCGCAACGTTTTCCTAAACTGGCTCGTCCTCTTCTCATGGATGGCTGCGGTGCTGACACTCCCGCGCCTCTACCTCGCGGCAATCCTATTGCCACCTCAGGGTTGGCAGTCGGCGCTTGATTATACGACGATCGTTCATCGCTATGACGTCGCCCTTAGTCTCCTTCTGACAGGCAGCTTTCTTCTCGTTGCTCTGGCGATGGCTTACGCGATCGTCGATGTGCCGGCGACCGGCAACGCCCGCTGGCCGCAAAGAAAATTCCTTCTCTTTCGCCAACTTCCGCTCGCCGTCGCCGCGCTTGCCCTGACGGAATGGTGGGCCCTCAATGCGAGTATTCACGAGAGCAACCGATTTCGCTCCACGAGCGGCCTCTTCGAGTTTCTCGCTTTCGCGATTGGGAGTTACCTCGCAGGCGGATTGCTCGGGAGCGGTTTCCTATGGTTGCGCCGGCAAAAATGGTTTCGTTGGCAGGATAAGTCGGCGACGGACAAACCGCGGGAGTCGCATCTGCGCGCATCGCTTCTTCGTCTCCTTGCCATTCTTGTTACAACGACCTTTGGCGGCCTTTGTCTTTGGCAGATAGCCACAGGTTATTTTTTTAACCCCGCGGCCATGGCGATCAATTACGTCTGCTTTGGCCCGCCCGTCATCATGGCTGTGCTCCTCCTGGTAAATTTCCTTTTCACCGGATTGGCCAGTTGGCTTTCGGAAGATCCCGATCGAGAATGGTGGGCGCGCTCGGCCGCCTGGATCCTTATCACGATCTGCGCCTGGATCGCACTCAACGTTATTGTGCTTTGGGGTGCGCAGTTGATTTCGGGGAAACCTTCCAACCGAATCGACGTCCTCTACGGCGCCAACGGCCGGGATATCCTTGATTTCACCACCCGCAGCGCGCGCGCCATCTACGCCAGCTTTGGAACGGTCGCGGGTATCTTCGGCGCCCTCTTCGGGCTGGCTTCCAAGTTAACGAAGACGCGAGCGAAAGTAGAACGGCCGCTCCGCTGGCCACTCGTAATCGCGGCCGCGATTTTCCTCATCCTGTTGGCGATCCTCCTTTCGTGGGCCCTGCTTGTCGTGACGGCCTGGCTTTGGGAAAGAAGGACCGCACTGCATGCTCATTCCTACCAGGAGCAGCTCTTCGCGATTTGTTTGGTCATCGGCGTCAATCTCATCTTTGGCATCGTGATGGGCTTCTTTATCAACGTGAACAAGTTTTCCCTCCACGCGCTCTATCGTATCCGGCTCATTCGTGCTTTCCTCGCCGCTTCGCGCCCTGAAGAGCCGCCAGATGATCAGCCGGCCGGTCCGCCTAACGAGGCTTTAAAATTTCGCCGCCCGCATCGCTTCACCGGCTTCGATGATGGTGACAACATCGACCTGCATTGCCTGCGGCCCGGTAAGCCTTTTCACATCATCAACACCGCTCTCAACCTGGTGAAAGGCGAACAACTCGCCTGGCAGGAGCGTAAGGCCGAGTCCTTCACCATGAGTCGTCTTCATTGCGGCGGATGGCACGTTGGCTATCGACCTTCGAAAAAGTATGGCGCGACCATCAGCCTCGGCACCGCCCTGACTATCTCGGGGGCCGCGGCCAATCCCAATATGGGATACCACTCCTCCGCGCTGGTTGGTTTTCTCATGACGCTCTTCAACCTCCGCCTCGGCTGGTGGCTGGGGAATCCCGGCAAGCCCGGCGCGACTACCTGGGAGCGAAATGGCCCGCGCTACGCGGTTGGGCCGCTCTTCTCCGAAGCGCTCGGCAACACGACCGATAGCTACAAATACATCAATCTCTCCGATGGCGGCCACTTCGAGAACCTTGGCCTTTACGAGATGGTGCTGCGCCGTTGCCGCTACATCATCGTCATCGATGCCGGGCAGGATTCGAACTACGTCTTCGAAGATCTCGGCAATGCCATTCGCAAAATTCGCATCGACTTCGGCATCCCGATCGATCTCAAGGTGGTCTCGCCGAAAAAGGAGACTCAAGGCACAGTCCAACGCTGCGCCTACGGCAAAGTCCAATATTCCGTGGTCGACAAGTCGAAGCCGGACGGCGAACTCATTTACATCAAACCGGTCATTTCAGGAGACGAACCGCCCGACGTCTACAACTACCATGCAGCGCATCCCGAATTTCCTCATGAACCAACGACCGACCAATGGTTCAGCGAATCGCAGCTCGAGAGCTATCGTTTGCTCGGGGTGCACACGATCGACGCCATCTGTGGCGAGAAATGGACGCCGAAAAGTCTGCCGCAATTTTTCCAGCAGGTGAAAGAGAACCTGGCCCGCGCAACACCCGAGCCCGGTTAATCTTGCGCGGTTCGACAAGAAAAAATTTATTCTTGCTGCGCCTTCCGGAACGGGACTAGAAATTCCTCTTATGAAACCGCGACCGTTCGAAAGCGGTTTGGTGGCGTGCCGGCGCGTCGCGGCGATCGGAGGATGCGCGCTCGCGTTTTTCTCTCTCCTCGTCGCGGGCTGCAAACCCAAGCCGGCACCCGAGGACGAAGCCAAACTCGCCGGTCTCACGCCTAACGACTTCCCGCAGATCACGGCTGACATTTTCAAGCCGCTGGACGGCGGGATCGCGCTCGAGCCTAACGAAATCATGGGCCGCAACACCTGGAACCTTTGGAGTGGCGGCAACCAGCATTTCTGGAATCACGTCGCCCAGGACAGCTTTGGCCTCATGGATCTGCTCAAGATGCTCGACAACCGCAAATACCCGCGCGGCGACCGCTTCAAGACCCTCGGTCTGGTGAACGAGCCCGGTTTCAGCGCCGCGACCAAGCCGGACGAATACGGTCTCTGGCTCGATGAGCAAGTCGAACCGGAGCCATCCGGGATCGACTACAAAATCTACGGGAAACCTACCGGCGTTCTCGGGTTCCGGCTCTTCCCCAATCCGGAGTTCGACGACCAAGCACGTCAGAAGTGGGATGGCGCGCGCTTCATGAACGACCCGCATTATTACAGCAACAATAAACTCGTTAGGCCCTATCGCGTCGGGGTTGCCTGCGGGGCCTGTCACATCTCGCCCAATCCCTCCAAGCCGCCGGACGATCCGGAAAATCCGCGCTGGGAAAATCTCGCCTCCGCCATCGGCAACCAGTACATCCGGGAAGGAAAAGTCTTCGCGGCGAACGTGGAAAAAGGCGGCTTCTTTTACGAAGAACTGACCGCGCAACCGCCGGGCACGTCGGACACCTCACGCATCGCGACCGATCACATCAACAATCCTAATGCGATCAACGCCATCTTCCTCCTGGCCGAACGCGAAAAGATGGCCCGGAACGAAAAGATGGCCGGCGGTACCCTCGCTTTGCCGGGCGAAAAAGAGGAAATGGCGGTGCCACATATTTTGAAAGATGGCGCCGACTCGATCGGCGTCCCGGGGGCGACCATCCGCGTCTACGTTAACATCGGGATGTTCTCCGAATATTGGCTCACGCGCCACAACCGTCTCATCGGCCTTACCGCACAGGAACCGTTCGAAATTCCTTTTGCGCAGGAGCATTCAGTCTTCTGGCGGGCGACCGAACAGCGAGTCGCCAATATCGCGGCTTTCTTCCGGCGGCTCCAACCCTATCATCTCGCCGACGCACCGGGCGGCGCGGCCTATATCTCGACCGACGAATCGCTCATGAATCGCGGCAAGCTCGTCTTTGCCAACAGTTGCGCCCATTGCCACTCGAGCAAACAACCTCCCTCCGGGATCGATCCCGAGTCTGGCGACGGCAAAGCCTGGTTTCGCGCCGCCGTCATGAAACCGGATTTCCTTGAGAACAATTTTCTCTCCAACGACAAGCGTTATCCGATTTCGACAATCCGGACTAACTCCGCCCGCGCCCTGGGAACGAACGCCATGTCCGGTCACATCTGGGATAACTTTTCCTCGACTAACTATAAGGAGCTGCCGCTCCCCGAAGAACTCGAGTTTTACAATCCGTGGGACGAGACACAGCCGATCAAGTTCCAGCCGAAAGCGAAAAAGACCGGCCCCGGCTGGTATCGCGTGCCTTCACTCGTTAGTCTCTGGAGCTCGGCGCCCTTCCTGCATAACAACGCGCTCGGCAAGTTCACCGGCGACCCTTCGGTCGCAGGCCGGTTGGAAGCGTATAACGATGCCGCCGAAAAACTTCTCTGGCCGGAAAAGCGCCACGGCAAAGCGTCGATCTTGCGAACCGAGAATGAATGTTACCTCCATCTGCGAAAGGAATTCGTTCCCAAAGCGCTCCAGCCCTTTGCCGACACGGACGGCTATATAAAACTCGGGCCGATTCCAAAAGGTATGCCCGTCAACTTACTTGCCAACGTCGAACCCGATTTCGGTCAATTGGCCGCGCTCGAGATCAGTCTAAGCAAAGCTCTGCTCGCCATTCACGCCCGTAACCTTTCGCCGGAGGAAGCGCGCAAGGAACTGATCAAGGCCGTCCCGCAGTTACTGGCGGCGAACAAGTGTCCCGATTTCATCGAGGACGAAGGCCATTACTTCGGGACCGATCTGCCCGACGAAGACAAGCGCGCTTTGATCGAATACCTGAAGACCTTTTAATCCGTCGCGCCCTAACGAAAGGAAAGAAGATGACTGCTGCTGAAATGTTAAAGATGTCGCAGGCTGATCTGGATAAACTGTTTACCGAAAGTCCGGCGGGAGAAATTCCCAAAGGCGAAGGTAAAGGCACCGCGATCGTCGCTCCCGGCACGACTTACACGCAGGACATCGCGAGCTTTGTCAATCACTTCGCCTGGCAGGGGAAAGTCTTCGATCCGGAGAAAGGAGTCTTGCGCAACAAGATTACGACTCTTGGCCTGAACGCCATCATCGCCAAAGTCTACAAAGGCGAAAGCTGGCTCGACGGCAAGGAGTGCATCGTCCTCGATTATTCCGACACCTCACTCCTCGCCCATTGGATCCGTGACGAAATCCGTGAGGTCACGCCGCACACTTATCTCGGCAAAGTTTACTGGGGCAAAAAGCGCCTGATCGATTTCGCGCTCGAGTTTCCTGCTTCTGCCTAACGAATCGTTGCGGCCATGGCCGATTCCATCGCAACGCCGCCGCCCAAACCGATCGTTTGGTGGTGGCGTATCCTCGTCCTGATCGTAGTCGGTCTCGTTATTATCGCCGCCTATAGCCTGCTGGGCCGACTTACCCGGGATCAGCCGGTCGCCTACACCGATTCGGAAGAGTTTTTCAAATACGGCTCGCTCGGTGGCGAGCGTGAATCCGGCATTCCCTATTGGATCTGGAAAGTTCTCCCGAAGCTGTTTCCAGAATATCTGCCGGGAAAGCAATACGTCCCCGGCCGCGAATACGCGTCGTTAGGCTTTATCTACGAACCGGGCAAAGACCTGCCCGTCGGCGTTTCGCAACGCAACACCCAGGGCATCAATCGTGTCTTTCTTAACTGCGCCATCTGCCACGCCGGCACAGTGCGCGGGAGCGCGCAAGGCCCGCACACGATCTATACCGGGATGCCCTCGAACACGGTCAATCTCGAAGGCTTTCAGCGTTTCATCTTCTCCTGTGCTTCCGATCCGCGGTTCAACGCTGACCGCATGATGTGCGAAATGCAGGCGCTCGGTGCCAACTACGATCTGCTCAACCGCACCATCCTGCGTTACTACGCCATTCCATTCATGCGCGAGCGGCTCCTCATGTTGAAGGACCGTTTCCGTTTCATCGACTGGGAACCGGAGCAGGGGCCAGGACGGACCGACACCTTTAATCCCGCCAAGACACTCATCAATTATCCGCTCGAAAAGATGGAGACGCGCGAGCTGGTCGGCATTTGCGACCTGCCCTCGATCTGGCTGCAAGGCCAACGGCGCGATCGCGACATGCAGCTGCACTGGGACGGTAACCAGCGCAAAATGGAAGAGCGCAATAAGAACGCAGCCTTTGGGACCGGCGCCTTTCCGCCGACCATCGATCTTCGGGGTTTGGCCCGCATCGAAAAGTGGCTGCTCGACCTCACGCCGCCGAAATATCCTTTCCCGATCAATCAAGCTCTCGTCGCCCAGGGCGAGAAAGTCTACGGCCAATACTGTGCCGATTGTCACGGGCGGAATGGCCGTGACTTTAGCGGGCGCTGGGTCGGAGGAGTGACTCCGGTCGACCGCGTCGGCACTGATCGGCATCGCCTCGATTCATTCACGCCGGAGCTCGCCTCCACTCTCAGCACCATCTACACCGGTTATCCCTGGCGCTTCAGTCATTTCCGCAAGACTTTCGGTTACGCTAACTCGCCCCTCGACGGCATCTGGTTGCGCGCCCCCTATCTGCACAACGGTTCCGTGCCGACCTTGCGCGATTTACTGAAGCCAGGCGCGCAACGGCCGCAGGTTTTCTATCGCGGCGACGACGTTTACGATCAGCAAAACGTCGGTTTCGTCTCGCAGGCAGAACGTTTCACTTCGGATGGTCACAGTCTCGACGACCCTAACGACCAAAGGGCTTATTTCCGTTTCGATACGCGAGTGAACCAGGCGAACCGAACGCCGCGGGAGCGCAACGAAGGCAACTCCAACGCCGGCCACGAAGGCGATGCCTACGGCACCTCGCTGCCACCGGAAGATAAGGACGCGCTTCTCGAATACCTCAAGACTTTCTGATGAAACTCTCGCCGAAGACAAAGCGTATTCTCTGGGTTGCAAGTGTCCTTTTCGTGTTCCTTCTCATCTTTGGCGGCCTTTTCACCTGGGAGAAATTTTTCCGCCAGGAAAGGCAGGTCTTCGCCAACGAAGCGGAACAGTTCAAATACGGTTCGTTAGGCGCGGAAGGCGATCGGGGCGTCCCGTATTATCTTTGGCTGGTTCTTCCGAGAGTTTTTCCCGATCTCATGCCCGGGCCGGGCGGCTATAAATCGTTCGGCGTCGTCTGGGAAGAAGGCGCCGAGATCCCGGTTGGCTTTTCCAAAAAGAGAGTTGGCTTCGACCGCATCACGAACAATTGCGCCATCTGTCACACCGCTACCTGGCGGGCGCGCGAAGAGGAAACACCGCAGGTCGTGATCGCGGCCGGGAGCAACGTTCGCCTTCAGGAAATGCTGCGCTTCCTGTTCAAGGCAGCGCATGACCCACGGTTCAACGCCGACACCATCATGAGCGAAATCCGGCTCGTGAGCGCAAACGATTACGGCAACGGTGGCCTCTCATTCATCGACCGGCAGATTTATCGCTACCTGCTCATTCCCCTAACGAAAAAAGCACTGCTCAAGCAGGAGAGCCAATTCAGCTGGATGAATCGCTACGTCAGCGACAACCATCCCAAGCCACCCTGGGGTCCGGGTCGCGACGACGCCATGAACCTGACCAAGTATTTCATGACCAGCATGCCGGAGGACAACTCGGTTGGGCCGACGGATTTTCCTTCCATCTGGAATCTCGGTATCCGCAGCGGCAAGGACAAAGCCGGCAAACAGATGCTGCTCAACTGGTCGGGCGACACGCCGGCGGTTCGCTCGGTCCTGATCGATTCCGCCCTCGGCCTCGGCGCGCCGGCGCGACCATGGTTCCTGCAAAGGATGGCTGACCTTGATCGCTACCTGAGCAATCTGCCGCCGCCGGCCTGGCCATTCTCCAAAACCAACCCGATCAATCAGCAACTCGCAGCCGAGGGTCAGAAAATCTACGCGCGCGATTGCGCCTCCTGTCACGAGCCGCGCGGCGAATTTACGAACAAGGTGATCCCGATCGGACAGATCGGAACCGATGCCGAACGGATGCATACCTGGTCGAAAGCCGCCGCCCAGGAAGCGAATCGCAAAGTGCAAGAGTTAGGCATCGATCGTCCGCCGATGACCGAGCTTGATCCGTACGGCTACCTCTCACCGCCGCTCGACGGAATCTGGATGCGGGCGCCTTATTTGCATAACGGGTCCGTCCCCACCTTGCGCGACCTGCTCAATTCGGCTAACGAACGACCGCAAACCTTCCATCGCGGCTACGATGTCTACGATCCGGTAAAGGTCGGCTTCCAGGAACCACCACCGCGCCCTGTAGGCGTGAACGGCGAGATGGAGCAGCGCTATTTCCTCTACGACACCCAACGCCGCGGCGACGGTAACGGCGGTCATCTCTACGGAACCAACCTTCCGCCGGAAGAAAAAGATCAGTTGCTGGAATATCTCAAAACTCTCTAGCGCGCCAAGACCCTTGCCCTCGGGCATGCAGTAAGCTTAGGATGGGTTTCCGATGATCCAGGCGAATTGTCGGGCGCGGTTCACGGCGGCGGATTTTCAGTTCATCGTGCAGACGCTGGCGCGTTCGCCTAACGACCGGGTGTCGCTGGTCGATCTCCTGAGCGATGCCGAAACACGCGACGCCGTGCTGGATAATCCACGCCTGGTGGAGGCCATCCTTTCCCAGACGGAACAGCTCACGATTTCGTCGCCGTTTTACTTTTACGTTTTGGCCCGCCACGTCCTGCAACGCGCGCAGATCGTCGATCGCAAGCTCTGCGATTATATCGGCTCGCTCCTCGAAACCTTTTCACGCGTGAATGGGATGCGCGCTCCCCACAGTGAGGACGAGTCCAGTCGACAATACATTTCCGATCTGCTCATCGCGCTGACGCGCGCGACCTCGGCCCAGACCTTCTTGCTGCGCGCGCATGTGGGCAATTATTCGCTATTCATCAGCGGCATCTTTCACGAAAACGCGCAGCATCGCAGCCGGCGCGGCGCGCCCGACCTGGAGTTCTACGAAAAAATCGGACGGACTAACTTTCAGCTCGTGGCCGGTCATTCGACCGCGCGCCGTTGCGAGTTAAACGATGTTTATGAGGAATTGGCCGATCGTTTTCATGAGGTGCGCCTGGCACTCAATCATCTCTCCGACGAACTGATCAATCTCGACGACGATCATCACATCTCGTCGCTAGTCCTGTGAACGAAACGCTTTTCAGTCAGATTCAGCGACTTTTCGAGCGCACTTATGCGCAGGTCGGGATCAATCTCGAAGAATGTCTGATCGATCAGAGCCGTTGCCGCCAACTGACCAGACTGGCTGGTGCGTCCGCTCGTGAGTTAAGTGAGCTGGCGAGGACTTTTCTTCGCACGGCGAATGATCGGCTCTATGTCGGTATTTATTATTCACGCTGGCTGATTGAACAGCTCGAGGAGAACGATCCGCGCGCCGGCCTGACGAACAGAAATATTCATTCGCTGATTATGTTTGTGGAAGAGATCAATCACGCTCTGCACGCGGCTCTCCAATTCCGGAATGGCGAGCGCCGGATCTGCTCGGAAAGCTTTGTCCGCGATCTCGAGTTACAGGCACGGGTCGACACTTACCTCGTCCTGCTCTTATTCGTCGCGTTCTTTCGTAAGACCCAACGTGTCTCTCGCGCTGACCGCCGCTGGCTGCGCTTTCATCTTTTCGAATCGCAAAACCCCGGCGGCTTCAAAGACGCAAACCTGCGCGGGCGCTATCTCGAGACGACGGAGCTGGCGGCGAGTTACACACGCTTCCTTGATAGCTTGAACGGTCTGCGCCGCGTGGAAGAAATCCGCACCTTTCGCGCCTTGGATTATCAGGCGAAAAAAAGCCACATCCTCGCCTTGATGGATGCCGAGCCGATCCGCCAACTTTTGCCGCCATCGGGCCTGGCGGATTAGCGGTTAGCCGTTGGCGGCATTCCGCTGCCGCCGGAAACAATTTACTTCCCGCTCTCTTCTCGGTTCACTTTCGAATCGGAAAGATGATCAAGCACAAGGACCTGGGCGATCCAGAGAAGCGAGAAGTGATCGTGGTCGGTGGCGGCATTGCCGGACTTTCAGCCGCCATTTATCTCGGCCGTGCGGAACGCGACACGCTCGTCATCGACTCCGGCCGTTCCATGGCAAAGTGGGAACCGGAAGTGCAGAATTATCTCGGCTTCCCGAACGGCGTTGCCGGAACGCAGTTACTGCGCTACGGCCGGCGCCAGGCCCAGCGCTATCAGGTCGAATTTGTAAACGACGAAGTGAAAAACGTCGCGCGGCGCAAAGGCGGCTTTTTCCTGCGTGGCCGTCGGCGGACATATCGTACCAACCGATTGCTCATTGCGACCGGCATCTTTCATCTGCCTCCTAAGATTCCCGGCGTGAAGGAGTGTCTCGGGCACAGCATGTTTTTCTGCAAGGATTGTGACGGTTACCGCGTGCGCGGGAAGCGCATTGCAATCTGTGGCGCGAATGCCGAGGCGGTCGAGTATGCGCTCGGCATGCTTCATTATTCACCCTGTGTGGTTGTGGCGACCAACGGCGAAAAACCGCGCTGGGGTGTGCGACAAGGACGGCTTTTGCGCAAGTATGAAATCCCCGTGCACCGGGAGAAAATTACCGGAGTCGAGCATCGTGATTGTCAGGTGCGGGGGCTGCGATTCATGGGGGCGCGCGAGGTGCGGATCGATTACATTTTCACCACGCGCGGCGACATTTTTTATACCGAGCTGGCGGAGTCGTTAGGCGCGCGGCTCGATGGGGACGGCCAGATCGAAGTGGACCAATGCATGCGCACGAGCGTGCCGCGACTTTACGCCGCAGGCTGCGTCACGCCCGCCAACTGTCAGATGATTATCGCTGCCGGCCAGGGCGCGGCCGCCGCACAGGCGATCAATCGGGATTTGTTCCAGGAAAACATCAAGACCGATTCGTTGCGCCGCTTTCGAAAGGTACAACTGAAGAAGGAAAGGACCGTGCCGGAAGAAGCGCTGCCTAACGAGTAAAGGGCTTCGGTCGGCAAGCTCCTGCTTTTCCTAAGACCAGCGCCGGCCAGGACTGAGGGAGAACGCTCGTTGACTTAAAGGAGAAAGCGGCCGCGCTCCATCACCTGTTCGTCGTCGAACCAGATGTCGAATTCGCGGCCGACGCAGTCAATGTGAGTTTTGGAAACCCAATTCTGGCCGGTATGCTCGGCGTAAGGATGACCAAAGGCAATGTGGATTCCCGGAATCTTTTCGTCCTGGAGAATGTTACCGATAATGTGGGTACAGGCAGTATTGGTCCCGACGGCGAACTCGCCCACGCGGTTGCTGTTCTCGTCCGTGCTTGTGTAGAGACGAAAATCGTCGCGCAGATCCTTGTTTTCCGATTTGAGACTAACGATGCGGTTGTTTTCCACTTCGATAGTCAGGGGAGTGTCCTTCAGGTCGCCGTAGCGTTCGCAAAGATAATCCCCGACCACTCCGTCGACGACGAAGACGCCGTTCGTGTTCATGGGTGAGGTAAAAATTTCGCCACCCGGCAAGTTGCCCCATTTGTCCTTCGTGATAATGCCACTCGTCTTGAGCCACTTCAGCTTTGGGGAGAGTTCGGCCACAAAATCGGTTCCGTTACGCGTCTTACAAGTCACGTGTTCCGCCTTGCGCGCGCGTTCGACCAGCCGCTGGCTCAGCTCGTCGATCTTGAGAAAATCGGCCCGCATTCCTTCCAGCATGATCTCGCGATTGATGTTCACCATGTGGCCATGGCGAATGTGGTAGTGATTGACGACATCGCTCATCTGCATGCGCGAAGCGAGCTCTCCCATCTGGGATTGCGCGGCAAAGATTGACACCTGCGACGTGGCGAGATCGTCAAGTATGGCCTCGGGCATGAACTTGAGCGGGCGCCGCGCGTGATGCTCGAGCACGAAAAGACTGTAATCGCTTCCGATGCGTTCCACTTCTGTTTGCAGGGCGGCAGCAATTTCGCGTGTAGCTGCATCCGTGATTATCGTTAGGCGTTCGTTAGGCTGGAGACGCAGGCAGACCTCGATCGCATTGCGGGCGCCGGTAAGCAGTTCGGGATCGACGGGATCATGGTAGACGCGATCGGGCATAAAGGTGTCAGGTGTAGCGCGAAATCATTGTCCGGGCAACTACCGGACGTTTTATAACCGTACAGGGCGCCGCTCGTGCCGGCGAGGTCCCTTATGCGTTAACCGCGTCCGCCAATTTGAAATCGAGACCTTCGTAAGTCTCGCGGACGAGATGGTCGACGACGTCATGCATGTTGTGCTGGCGTTCCCAGGCGGCGATCTGCCGATCGGCACCGGTTCCATGGCGCAGAATGTTCCGCACATGCTCGATCTCACGTTGGGTGCCGAGTTCGTCGACCTCTGTGCTGATGAACAGCAATAGCTCCTCCATCAAATCAAGAATGGGCACCTCACATTCCCGTCCGAAATCGATCAGCTTTCCTTCTAATCCATAGCGCGAGGCGCGCCATCGGTTTTCATCGATGAGACGGCGGCGGTAAACACGGAAAGTCGTGTTTTGCCCGAGCAACTTGAAGAGCCGGGCGACGATCGCCTGGATCAAGGCCGCTAATGCCATCGTGTCGTCGACACGCGACTGTGCGTCGCAGACACGGACTTCCAGCGTGTCGAAGAATGGATGGAGCCGAATGTCCCACCAGATTTTTTTTGGATTATCAATGCATCCCGTTTTGATGAGGAGCTTGGTGAAATCTTCGTACTCGGACAAACTTTCAAAGGCATCAGGCATGCCGGTGCGCGGGAAGCGCTCGAAGACCTTAAGCCGATAACCTTTCAAGCCCGTGTTGCGTCCGACCCAAAACGGCGAGTTGGTCGAGAGCGCGTAAAGATGCGGGAGGAAATAACGCATCTGGTTCATGACGTGAATCGCCGTTTCACGGCTTGGAATTCCCACATGCACGTGCAGGCCGAAGATGAGATTGGCGCGCGCCACCTGCTGCATGTCCTTCACGATCGTGGCATAGCGCTCGCCTTCTGTGATGTGCTGGTCGAACCAGTGAGAGAAGGGATGCGTGCCGGCGGAAGCGATCTTGAGCCCGGCACTGGCAGCGGTGCGGGCAAGATGTCCCCGCAGAGCGATGACTTGCTCACGCGCTTTGTTCAGATCGCCACAAACGTCGGTGCCCAACTCGACGACCGACTGGTGCATTTCGGGCTTGATCTGCTCCTTTAGGGTCACTTTGCCTTCGCCAAGAATCTCCTGGATGTGAGAACGCAGCTCCCGCGTAACCGGATCAATGATCTGGAATTCCTCCTCGATGCCGAGAGTGAAGATGTGATCTGGAGCGCTCATAGATCTACAGGAAGAATCGCCAAGTCGATGAGCTGCGCAACTGCCGAGAGACCCGCGCCATGGCCAAAGTCACGTGACGGCCGGGGAAGGATAGCTTTAAAAAGGATTACTGCGTTTTTGTTCGAGGCGCTGGTTGTCGCCGGCGGGCACTATCTTTTCCAATCGAACGCGCCCTTTTTCAGGGCGTAGACATAGCCAACCATCAGGATCGAAACGAAGCTCAGCATGCTCCAAAATATGACGTGGCTATGTGCGATCGCATCCCGATAAACCACTGCCCACGGGTACATGAAGACAATCTCGAGATCGAAAAGGATGAAAAGCATCGCCACGAGATAGAACTTCACACTGAAGCGCGGCTGGGCTTCTCCCTGTGGCACCATGCCACACTCGTAGGCCGAATCTTTCGTTCGGTTGCGCACTCCGGACTTCCCAAGCAAGACGCTCATGATCAGGGCACTGACAGCAAACCCGATCGCCACCACTGCCTGCAGAAGGATGGGAATGTATTCGCGGATCATGAGCTCAACCGCCCGCCGCGCCGACTTCTAACGCGTGGTCGTTGCCGCTGGAATGTGACCGTTCGCCGGAATCAGCGCCTTGGCCAAGGCCGAGGGAAGGCCACGATATTTTTTACCGGTCTTCTTTACCATCCCGCGTGCGACAAGATTTTGTAGTTTCTCGTAGGCGCGCAGACGCAACATTTCCTCACCCCCGCTGGCCGCATTCCGGGCTCGCAGGTTTTCGTGGAGAATCTCGAAAAGCTGCTTGAATTCGAAGGAAGTGCGCCGGGAGAGAACGGCGACCAATTCCTCGGTAACGAGATCTGGCACGCGACGAGAGAATGCATTCTTTTTCAGGATGGCCATAGGGCGCAAAGGATAACATATCTTGGCCGAACCGCAGCTGTTTTCTCGTTTCCGCGAAAAATATCTTACTCGCTGTGTGCGATTCTGGCGCAGCAGCTTCAGGGCGGGTGATCGCGGTGGGATTTTCGCCTAAAGCGGACTCGGACTTGGACTTGGAATCGTCGAGGGCGACGAAGAAGGCGAAGTCGCCGGGCTCGCCGAGAGCACGGGTACCTTTAGTCCTTCGTGAAAATATTCGAGTGAGCCAATGACCGCCGCCGCGATGCCGACCGTTGCCTGGCGAAACGTCACCGGGCCGATCGACTCCGTCACGTAACCATCGGTTTCGTAGCGCTGCGACATCACAATAGGGGAAAGGTGCTTCGTGATCGCATCGGCTGGCGGAAACTTTGCCAGATCGACGGTTTTGTTCCAGGCGGGATAAAGTGTCGCGCCCATGGTCAGAAGCGGGCGAATCGCCGGGTCAAGCCGCTCGTAAAGCAACCTGGCATCGACATAATTAAAGGCCGACTCCCCTCGCGGCACCAACGCAGCCGCATCGTGAAAGGTTTTGCTTTTCTCAAGGCCGCCATCGGGCGCAATCGCCCCGCTGAGCGCTGTTTTCACCGCCGCGCGGTCCAAACCAAGAACGAACAGCTGATCATTCAGGGCCATCGTCAGGCTAAGTGGCAGCAGTCCGCCGAAAATTTGCGCGCTGTAAAAGGTCGAACCGTTTTCCTCCGTTCTCATCCAACCTCCGCCGGGCACTTCCATCGTTGCGAGTGCGTCAGCGATTTTACGTGCGCGGGCCGCGTCTTTCACCGGCACCGCTGCGAGAAACGCTGGCCACTGCGCGTCCTGTGCCCAGATGCCGCTTGTCTCCGCCTGTTCACCAAATGCGGCCCGTACTTCATCAGCGGAGATTCCATGCGAGCTCAAGTTTTGTGCAAAGTCTTGTAGCCACGCCATAAGGCCCTGAGTCGGTCCGGTCGACGGGGCGAGGAAGTTTGGCGGCCACTGCAATTCTGAAACCGTGTAAAGAAAAGTATCGGTTGTCGCTGCCTTCAGGAGAGGTTGGGTCAACTTTCCTTTGGATTCCGCCTGCGGCATTTCCAGAAAATCGACCTCGCGCATTTTGTCGTGCTGAAATCCGAACGTGGTCGCGAAGCTGCGGACTGATTTCAGGTGTTCCAACTCAGCCGTGGCGAGCGGTTGTTCCGTCATTGCCAAAAGGAGACTCAGCCTTTGCACGAACGGCTGAGGATCAACGTAGAGCAGAGCATCATAGTCGCTTCCCAGGTGCTTGGTCGCCGCTGCGAAATGCGGATTTTCCTCGAGCGAACCGTTCGTTTGGTCGCCGCGGCGCCGCGTTCGGTCGAGCAATGCCTTCAAGGTCGCAAGATCGTTCGACGCAAAGAACCAATGATTATGGTAGACGCTCGTGTAAGTGAGATTACCGACGGCCACCACCTCGATCGGATGTTGTTCGTAGACGACCGTGGTGTGTTTCGCCCCGCTCGATTTCGGCCACCAATTCGCCTCCCGCTTTGCGATGAATTGCCGAGCTTTATCCTCTGTCGCCTCAAAATGAAACCCGCCGATGACCACCGGCTCGTTTTTTTCCAGGGAGGTGAGCGCGAGAAAAAGGTGGTTCGCGCCGAGTTGCAGAAATTCCTCGAGCGTTTGGTGGCTCGATTGATCTTTTGGTAATTGCGCGAGTGGGCGTTGCAGCCAGGCCTGCACGGAAGGTTCCTGCCAGATTTGATAAAGCTCACTCTGATGCCAGCGCTCGCGGGTGCGCATCGGTACGCTCGCCTGTGCCAGGAGCAACGTCGACTCAGGCAACAGCTCCGGCACCTTCGCCAACTGGTTCGCGATCTGAATCCGCAGCGCCACCCAAACGGCGGCTGCGACGACCAGCGCGATGGCGATCATCGCGAGAAATTTTTTCATCGGCGGAGTCTCGCATCAAATTGCGCCGCCGCGAGCCTCGCCGCGCGCTCGACATTTCGCGCCGTATCGACGATCTCCATGCATGAAAAGATGTGCGGGCTCACAGCTCGTTCTCGGCCGTTTCCACGAAAGCGCTGTCGTGACGGCCGCCGAAGAGGCGCTCGCCAACTGTGGTGGGCAGCCAACCTGTGGTTTTCTTTTTCTCTCCGCCAGCTGGCTGCCTCAAATCGCTGAAGTTCTGGATCTCGTTAGGCTGCATGGCCGGATTCCGCTCCTCATCGGCGCGGTCGGCGGCGGGCTCATCGGCGTGAAGCGCGAAGCGGAAGGCGCCGAGGGCATGTCGCTCCTCCTCGTCAGGCTGGAGGAGACGAAGCTTACGCCGGTCGTCATTTCAAACAAACAAATCGAAGAATCGACCGGTCCGGCCTATTGGCAGATGGAGACCGGTCTCAGCCCGGAGGACGTCGATTACTGGATTGTTTTGGCGAACCCTTTTGCGCCTGAGCTGGAACGTTGGCTGGCAGAATGGAACGTAGCTTTCCCCAATGCGCCGAGCATCGGCGGGTTGGCCAGCGGGATCAATGATGCAGGTGAAAACGCTCTCCTCCTTGACGGCAAGATCATCGACGCCGCTGCTCTCGCGCTCGCAGTCAAAGGAACGCGGATTCGCACCATCGTTAGTCAGGGCTGCAAGCCGGTAGGTGAACCTTTTACCATTACCCAGGCGGAAGAGAATCTCGTTTACTCGCTCGGCTCGCGACCAGCTTATCAGGTTCTTAGCGAAACCTTCAACGCTCTTTCCGAAACCGAAAAAGCGCGCGCGCGTGGCAATCTTTTCGCCGGTATCGCCGCTTCCGAATATGTCGCCGAATTAAAGCGCGGCGATTTTCTGGTGCGGAATTTGTTAGGCGCTGATCCGCAAACCGGCGCGGTCGCGATCGGGGCGCGTGCCCGGACCGGACAGACCCTTCAATACCAACTACGAGACAAGGGAACCGCGCACACAGATCTGGTCGAGCTGGCCACGGTGAATGGCTTGCAAGGATGCGATCCCTTTGCTTCGCTCATCTTTTCCTGCAACGGTCGCGGCCAGCGATTTTTTGGCGTCCCAAATCACGATGCCGCCACCCTCGCCGAGATTTTCGGTCCAGTCCCAAGCGCCGGCATCTTTTGCAATGGCGAGATCGGCCCCATCGGTCGGGCCAGCTATCTCCACGGCTACACCGCCTCAATAGCGTTATTCTGCGCCTAGCCTGATCGGATTTTGGCGCGCGGATGATACTTGTGGTGGACCGCTTTCAACCGTTGCTGATCGACGTGCGTGTAAACCTGCGTCGTCGAAATGTCGGCATGCCCGAGCATCTCCTGGATGATGCGCAGATCCGCACCGTTGCCTAACAAATGCGTGGCAAAACTGTGCCGCAAAAGATGCGGGTAGACGTTTGCCTCCAAGCCGGAGCGTCGGGCGACCGCCTTTACAATCTGCCAGATGCGGACCGTCGTTAGGCGCCCGCCACGCGCGGATAGAAAAATCTCACTTCCGCTCCGGCGCTTGACCAGACGTGGCCGCTCCTCTTCCAGATAAGCAGCGAGCGCCGCGCAAGCCTTTCGCCCCACCGGCACAACCCGTGTCTTGTTGCCTTTTCCGGTCACTCGGATAACGCCACTCTTCAGATCGAGATTCTCCAGCTTCGCTCCCGCCAGCTCCGAGATGCGAAGCCCGCTCGCGTAGAGCAATTCCAGCATGGCCCTGTCTCGCAGTCCGAAAGACGCTTTCATGTCCACGCTTTCGAGCAATTGTTCGACCTGCAACTCATTCAAGGTCTCCGGTAAATAGCGCTCGATTCGCGGCAGCCCTAACGACTCAGTCGGATCCTTGACCACAAAGCCGCGCGCGCTGGCGAAACGAAAGAAAATCTTCAAGGCCACCACAATGAGTTTGATGGAAGATGCGGCGAGTCCGCCGCGTTTCCGTTCCATCAGGTATTCACTCACCAGGGGCAAGCCGACCTGGTGCGCCCGCGTGATCTGTTTTCGCTGCGCGCACCACTGGGCAAATTCCCCTAACGAGCGCTGGGTGGAAAGCTGGTAATTTGCCGACAAACCCCGCTCGACCGCGAGAAAGCGAATGAAAGCCTCGATCTCTTCCTCCATCGCAATCCACGCTATCTGTGCTCGCGTTGACAAAGCAACCGCGGACTCGATTGTTTCCTGCGATGAGTCTCGACCTAAACAGCCTGTTAAAAGACTGGCCCCATGAACCCGGTGCGATCAAAGTCCGCAAAGTCCCCGGTCTTGACGGCCGGGAAAAGTTACAGCTCCGGATCGATCTCGGTCTGCTTCAGATGGAGATGGAAGGCCGGCCCGATGGTCAGCGCCCGCACAACTGTGAGTCCTGCCTGGTTTACCATCAACGACAGGCCATTCGTGCCGCGCAGCGCGGCGAAGAATATCACCTCACGGCCGAGCAATGCAGCGAATTGCAACAGGAAGGAATTCAATATTATCACCGCTACCTGAGTCTCTTTCAGATCGATGAGTTCGAGGGAGTAATCCGCGACACGCAACGCAATCTCGATCTCTTCACCTTTGTCGACGAACACAGCGACCGCGAAGATGTCGTCTGGAGCTTCCAGCAGTTTCGGCCCTACGTGCTCATGATGAATACGCGAGCGCGCGTTTCCATTCTGCTGGGCGAAGGAAAATTCACCGAGGCCATTCGCGAAATCGAAAAGGGCCGGGACCGGATCGTTGAGTTTTTCCAGCAATCATCCTTTCCGGAATTGGAAGCGAAAAGTTCCGAGATCGCCTTCCTCGACGAATGGCTGGAGGAAGTGCGGGCAAAACGTCCCCTGACGAAACTGGAAGTGATGGAGCGCGAAATGGAACGGGCGATTGCTGGCGAACGTTACGAGCGTGCCGCGGAACTGCGCGACGCTATTCGACAGTTCAAGGCGCGATCGCTCTAAGCGCGATCGGTTGTTTCGGCCGCAGCGGCCTAGGATTCTATGGCAGCGTCCGATTCCAGCCTAACGGAACGCAAGGAGCGCTGGGCCCGCAAGATGGCCGGCAAAGCCAGGCCGTCCGCCCGCTCCCACGATCGCCTTCCGCCCGGTCAGCATCTCACTCCCGGCTTTCCGGGTACTCGATCTGGGGATTCGTCCCGAGATTTCGTTAGGCGATTGGCGCCTCGAGATCGGCGGGATGGTGGAAAATCCGACGACTCTGAACTGGGAGGATTTCAACGCCCTTCCGCAATTCGAGGACGTGAGCGATTTCCACTGCGTCACCACCTGGAGCAAATTCGATTGTCGCTGGAGCGGTGTGGCCTTCTTCACCATTGCCGATCTCGTTAGGCCAAAGCCGGAGGCGAATCACGTCCTCTTTACGAGCTACGACGGCTATACGACGAACGTGCGCCTATCCGATTGTTTCGACGATGATGCCCTGGTTGCGACCAGGTTTGAGGGCAAACCGCTTACCCGCGAGCATGGCGGCCCCGCGCGGATGATCATTCCGAAACTTTATGCCTGGAAGGGAGCGAAATTCGTTAGGCAAATCGAATTCTCCGGCGAGGACAGGCTTGGTTTCTGGGAAGTGCGCGGTTACAGCAACACGGCTGATCCCTGGACGGAAGATCGCTTCTCGTGAGCGGCCCGAAGCGCGCTCCTCGCCGGTGGATGATCGTCGCGGCCTTCGCCGCGCTTTATCTCATTTGGGGCTCAACGTATCTTGGCATCCGCTTTGCGATTGAGACGATCCCGCCACTGCTGATGGCGGGCACGCGCTTCTTTCTTGCGGGCGCTATCATGTATGTCATTGCACGCTGGCAAGGCGCACCGAAATCATCGCTCGCGGAATGGCGGGTCGCTTTTATTGTCGGGGCCTGTTTGCTTTTTTTTGGTAACGGCGGAGTCACCGTCGCCGAGCAATGGGTGCCGAGTGGGCTTGCTTCGTTGCTCGTGGCGACTGTTCCGATTTATATTGCGCTTCTTGCCTGGCTGAGCGGATCTGCGCCCCGACCGCGAGTACTCGGTTTGCTTGGCCTCGCCAGCGGCTTTGTTGGCGTGAGCATTCTCGTCGCGCCGGCTCTTAGTGCGCCGCCTGCGATCGGGACAAAGCACCTTGGACTTGGTATGCTCATCCTTCTTTTTGGTTCGTTAGTCTGGTCGATCGGCTCCCTTTACTCGCGTCGCGTGCAGCATTCCGTGCCACCGCTTCTGTCGTCTGCGCAAACCATGCTTTGCGGCGGGGCGTTGATGTTGATCGCGGGAGTGCTCAGCGGAGAAGGGCGCGACTTCCATCCGGGCCACCTGAGCCTTTTGTCGTTAGGCGCATTTCTCTATCTTGTCCTGGTGGGTGCGCTCGTCGGTTACACGGCCTACATTTTTCTTCTCCGCCATTGCGACCCAGCCAAAGTCGCGACCTATGCCTACGTTAACCCAGTGGTGGCTGTCTTTCTGGGCGCGCTCTTTGCCGGCGAAAATTTGAGTGGGCGCACCATCCTGGCTGGGACGATTATTGTTGGCTCGGTCGCGCTTGTCCTGACTGCGCAGGAGGAGAAACGAGAAACTGTCGTGCCTCTGATGGCTGCGGTTGTGCAAAGGAAATAAAAATCGCTACTGAGAGATTAGGAAGATGAGACCGGAAGATGCCAAAGCCATCGAAACGCTGGAGGCGAATTGGCGCGCCGAACGCGAGACCGCGCTGGTCTATCGCGAACTGGCGGCGAACGAGCCTGACGAAAAACGCCGCGGCATTCTCCTGCGCATGGCGGATGCGGAAGAGCGACACGCTCTGCGCTGGGAAGAAAAATTGCGCGAGCTGGGCGCAAAGCCGCCTGAGTTAACGAACAATTGGCGACGCAAACTCAATCGCTGGTTTACGCGCGCCGCCGGGGTGGATGTCGCCATTCGTCGCATGGAAGCAGCGGAAGATCGCGACAAAGATCGCTATCAAGCGCAACAACAAGGCGTCCTCGCGACGAACGAGGAAGAAAAAGAATTCCTTCGCCAAACGGCGCTCGAAGAAAAAGCGCACTCTCGCATTCTCAACACCATGGCCGGGCCTGTCCCCCCGTTAGGCCCGAAAGGGCTGCTCGAGAACATCCTGAAGCGCGAACGCTGGCATGGGCGCGGCGGCGGCTGGGTGGCGGCCGCAATCTACGGCGTGAACGACGGGCTCGGTGCGGTCTTCGGCATTGTCTCGGGCGTGGCGGGCGCGACTGATAATCAGCAGCATTACATTCTCATCGCGGGTCTCGCCGGCATGATGGCTTCCTCCCTGTCGATGGGCGCAGGGGCATGGCTGGCGAACAAGAGCGAACGCGAAATCTACGAAGCAGAGATCGCGCGCGAAAAGGCCGAGGTCGAAGAAAACCCGGAGGAAGAAATCGAGGAGATGGCACTTTTCTATCAACTCCAGGGTTTCGCTCCGGAGGAAGCGCAGCGCATGGCCGAGCGCCTCGCCGAATCGCCGGAACAAATGGTGCAGGCGATGGCACAAAGCGAGCTGGGCTTGTCGCAACATCATTTCCCCAACCAATGGACTTCCGCCTTTTCCGCCGCGCTCTCCACTGCGGTAGGCGCTTTCATTCCTATCGTGCCGTTCTTTTTCATGAGCGGTTTTCCTGCAGTCCTCGCAGCCTTCGTGATTAGCATCGTGGCGCACTTCGCAGTTGGCGCGGTCAAATCGCTCATTACCATTCGCTCATGGTGGGCCTCGGGTTTGGAAATGACGGTCGTTGGAGTTCTGGAAGCAGTCGTGACTTACGGGCTGGGATTAGCATTCGGCGCGATTGGATAGGCGCTCGTTAGGCATTCGTTAGGTATGATCGATCCCAAGCTCACTGTCATCATCCCCGCATTTAACGAGTCGCGTCGCCTGGCCGACAACCTCCTTACTCTCCTGAGTTACCTGCAAACTTTCCGGCCCGGAGCGGAACTGATCGTCGTCGACGACGGCTCGACTGATCGCACCGCCCAGGTTGCGGAAGAACTTTTCGCGCGCCAGCCGGATGTCTCGGCGCGTGTTTTGCGTTTCGAGCAGAATCGCGGAAAGGGCCACGCAGTCCGCGCCGGTCTCCTCGCGGCCCGTGCGCCGATCGCCCTTTTCTCCGATGCCGATCTTTCGACGCCGATCACCGAGCTGCCAAAGATTGTCGAGCCAATCGAGCGCGGCGACTACGACATTGTCATTGGCTCGCGCGCACTGGATCGCAGCTTGATCGGTCGTCGCCAGCCTTGGCGACGCGAACAAGGCGGAAAGGTTTACAACGCGATCGTGCGCCTAACGACTGGTCTGCCTTTTGCCGACACGCAGTGCGGCTTCAAGGCTTTTCGCATGTCCGCCGTGCGGCCAATCCTCGAGCAGGCGGCGGTGGACGGTTTCGGTTTTGACGTCGAGCTGCTCTTCCTTGCCCAACGCGCCAGATGCCGCGTGCTGGAAGTTCCGGTGCGCTGGGATCATCACGAAGGCAGCAAGGTCCACATCGTGCACGACAGCTTGCACATGTTTGCGGAAGTCGTGAGCTTGCGGCGGCGGGTGGGGCGGGAAACGCCGCATCCGGTAAGAGCGAAAGTCTCTCGTTAG
Organism: uncultured Verrucomicrobiae bacterium; assembly: GCA_963786175.1. GTDB lineage: Bacteria > Verrucomicrobiota > Verrucomicrobiia > Chthoniobacterales > UBA10450 > JAICXG01. The sequence goes on from CAWAYD010000009.1 coordinate 622,690, forward strand.
GCAATCGCGCCGGAAGAATGCAAACAAGAAAATTTCTTTGCTCGCAACTCGTTAGGCTACTCCTGGCGAGCTGCATTCTGGGCACGACAGCGCATGGACAGGAAGTGCGGCGGGCTCTTCCAGTAAACCCGCCAGTCGTGACGACCCCTGCCCCGGCGGCACCATCTGGCGTTCGGCCGCCGTCGCAAAATCCACCGCTCGCAGTCACGCCAGGGACGGGCCCGGCACCAGGTATTGGCGCCGCGCCGGTGCCGATTGTCCCGGGCGTTCCCGCGACCGTCAACGACACCGCACATTTCCTTGCCGGGTTGCCAGTGGCGGAGGGAACGCCACTTTTCGCGCTCGAACAGACACCCTCCTGGCAACAGCATGCGGGGTTTTTTGATCAAGCCTGGGCCAAACTGACGGCGCGTCAGCTGGCGAATATTCGTGATTGGGAAGTAAATTATCTGCCCGACGCGACGCAGCCGCTCTCGGCGGTTTATTATTTCTTTAGCGGCCCGGATCTTCTTTACGCGAACCAGTTTTTCCCCAACGCCAAAACTTATATTCTTGCCGGGACCGAGCCGATCGGACCGCTTCCCGATGTGCTGCGTTTTGCGGGACCGCCGCTCGAGCCTGTTCTCCAAAACCTCGAGAGATCGCTCAACAGCGTTCTCAATTTTTCGTTCTTCATCACGAGGGAAATGAAGAGCGATCTGCAAAACGAGCAGCTCAAAGGAACGCTGCCCATCTTCTATGTCTTCCTCGCGCGTGCCGGTAAGACGATCACAGAGGTAAACTTCGTCAACCTGGACAGAAACGGACAGGTGCACCCGTCCTCGCCTAACGAAAAGGGAAAGAGCTTAACACCGGGCGTTCGCGTTACCTTTACCGGCGAGCCCGGTTCATCGGCGCAGACTCTCTATTATTTCACGACCGATCTCTCCAATGACGGCATCCGCAGTCAGCCCGGCTTCTTGAAATTCTGTGCGGCTCAGGGAACGGCGGCCAGCCTGCTCAAGTCTGCCTCCTATCTGATGTTTGAGAATGGCTTCAGCACATCCCGAGATTTTTTGCTCAACCACAGCAAGGCGATCGTGCAGGACGACTCTGGCATTCCAATCGGCGCCTTCGATTCGGCGCGCTGGTCTTTACGATTCTTCGGGAGCTATGCCGGACCGATCGATCTCTTCAAACAGGTCCTACCAGGCGCAGTTGTTCGAAATCTTCCGGCAAAGTAACCCGCCCCCGCTCCATTTCGGAATCGGCTATCGCTGGAGCCCGGCCAAATCCACCCTCATTGTCGCCACCTTGAAAAACGGCGCAGCCGGCCCGAATCGTTGAGGTAGGGTTTCGGGCGGAAAAACGGCTATCGCTTACGCAGGAACCGTCTGGCAGGATCGTTAGCCAACCTTTTTCCAGACAACGTCTTCGTTATTCCTGCGATCGATTAGCGCCTCCGCCTTCCGATCCGGACCGAGACGAAAGAGAATTCGACCTTCGACCCCACGTCGGAAAAATAGACCGGTCACCTCTGGCACGAGCTCCACTTTCTTGCCACCGGTCCGTTGAAGAAAGAGCTTTCCGTCTTCGCTCGTCACGGTGCTCCTGCGCTCCGATTTCGGGGAGAGCTCGTAGGTGCCGAGATAAGCCGCAAGCGCCGCTGGATCGGGCTTGCCCTCGGCCGGATCTTCGTAATAACGGAAGGCCTGGCTGGCGACGATCTGCCATTGCCCCGCGCGCTTCATCCAAGTGTCGATCTGATGGTAACGGGCATGCAATTCCTGCCCGAAAATTGTTTCGGTCTCCACCATGTCGTAGCTCAAGACCGCCGTCTCCGGCGTAATTCGGCTTTCAGATTTATCGACCGTGATCCTGCCTGAGTAACCCTCTGGCAGTGGCGTGATATCGGCCACGAGTTGTGCCTTGTTCAGGGCGCGGCCTTTCTCGTCATGATACAGACAGTCGTCTGCGTAATACTTTTTCCAGGGCGCAGCATTTCCTGGCACGACGGCATCGCAGAGCTCCTGGGTCCGGTGCACGAGTTCGTCCTGGGTGATCAAGTCGGGTTCGGCTGCGCACAGCGGAGGAAGCAAAGCGAAAAGCAGCCAGGCAAAGAGGAGGCCTGATTTTTTCATAGGGCTGATGGACGTTAAGAGTTCGTTAGGCAAACTGCCGCTCCGAACCAAAAATCAAAACGGCAGGTGGGTCGCGATCCAGACAATCGCAATCCCAAGCGCGAGGACGAGGACGATAAAAAGCAGTCGACCTTCGCTGCGTTGTTTGCGCAACGACCGTGGCCGGCGCCGCTCCGACCTTGCGTCGGTAAAACGTTTGTCATTGAGTGCGATGGAAACGTCGAGGCGTTCGCGGCCCTCGCTCGCGCGTTGCACCAACTCCTCGCGTTGACGACGCGATCGTTCTTCGGCGACGCGCGGAGCGTCCTCAATCATGCGCTGGAGGTCGTCCATCTTTTTGCGCAGGTTGGCTTCCTCACGAGCCAGCTCCTGCTGCTTTTGGTTCAGCGGCGTATTGGATGAAGCGGGTCGACGAGCCATTGCGCGCCTAACGAGCCGGGCCGTTCATCCAGAGGAAAACGACGAGCGCGATAATGGCAAAGACGATCAGCGGCAAAGTGAAGGCGAACCCAATCTGCACCCACTGGCCGAAGGAGTGCGCCATTCCGCTGTTGTTTTCGTGCGTCGGACTCGCTTCCGGCAACGGCAGGTTTTCGCTTTCATCTGTGGAAGCCTGCAGACGGCTGCGTTGCTGGCTGTACTCGGCCCGGGCGTCATCGACCATGCTGAGGGCGCGACTCAGTTCCTTGTTCAGGTCGGTCGGGTTCCAGCTCCGCGGATCGATACCTTCGAGAATCTCGAGATGCTGACTGAAGCTTTCGCGCGTGGCGCGTAACTGCTCCATTTTTTTCTGCGCCTCGTAGGCCTCGCGTTCGAGCACAACGAGCGACCGCGTCAGTTTATCCGTCATCTCCCCGCGACCGCGCTCCAGTTCTTCCTGGCGTCGACTGAGTTCTTCCAGCTCGCGCTTTTGTTTTTCGATTTGCTCCTGCTGGCGCTTGAGCTGAAGAAGCTGTTCCTGCGCCTTTTGGACCTGCGAATCGAGGTGTTCGGTGCTGACCTGATCATCCTCGTTGAGCTCCAACATTTGTTCGATCGGGCGGATGCGTTCAGACATGGCGTTTCGATGCGGCGGCAAACGGTACGGCGGTGATATTAATTGTGCGCCGCGAGAATTCCAGATTTTTCACTCGGCTTTGCACAGTTTCACGCCGGCTTGTGGCCGGAAAGGGCTACTCGCTTCCAAAAACGCGACGATTTTGGGACCGGGCGCGCTTCCAACGCGAGGGAGAAACATTTGCCTAACGACCGGGCATCATCTCCAGGAGAACACCACGGAAATATTCTGTCTCCGGAATGGTTGGGAGCACGGGATGATCGAGCGCCTGCTCGAAGCGACGCAAGCGCCGCGCGGAGCGCCGGGCATCGACCAGCGCATCGCCAATCACTTGATCGAAGAGTTCAGTCCCGACATGATGGGAGCAGGAAAAAGTCGCCAGGATTCCGTTAGGAGAAAGCAGCTGGAACGCGCGGACGTGCAATTCCTTGTAACCGCGCTGCGCGCCGTGCAATCCGCCTTTGCTTTTGGTGAATGAGGGCGGGTCAAGGATGATGAGATCGAAGTGCTCCTCCGCTTTTTCCGCGCCACGCAAGAACTGAAAAACATCCTGCTCGATCCAGCGAACCTCGAGTCGATTGTGCCCGGCATTCTGTTGCGCCTGGCGAATGTTCTCCGCGCCTACCTCGACGCCGACCACTTCACGTGCCCCCGCCCGCGCGCAGACGAGAGCGAAGGCTCCCTGGCTGGTGAAACAATCGAGCACGCGGCGGCCGGCGGCATGCTGCGCGACCAGTTCATAATGTGGTAACTGGTCGAGGTAAAAGCCGGTCTTTTGCGACTGCAGGAGATCGATCCGCAACTGCAGCCCGGCAACCTCGATCTCGAGTTCGTTAGGTATATCACCGGACAGGATACCGCTGCGTAGTTCCATGCCTTCTGCTCGCCTAACGACAGCGTCGTTGCGTTCGATGATGGAGCATTCTCCCGCCAGATCCTTGAGCGCCCTAACGATCAGATCTTTTCGCTGGTCCATCGCCAAAGTGAGCGTTTGCAGGACGAGGTAATCGCCGTAGCGATCCACGATTACTCCCGGCAGCCCATCGCTCTCGCTCCAAACCAGCCGGCACAAACGCGGATTGACGCCGCGTCTGGCGCGGTACTCCATCGCCTGGCTGACGCGCCGTTGGAAAAAATCGAGATCGAGATCCTGTTTTCGCCGGGAGAAACGGCGCGCGACGATTTGTGACTTCGAATTGTAAATCGCGCTCCCGATCAGATGATCGCGCCCATCTTTCAGCGAGATGACGTCCCCATCGTTAGGTTGACCGAAGACCTTCAGCACTTCGCTGCTGAAGACCCAATCGTGACCATGCAAAATGCGCGCTCGCGGCTTTATGACCAATCCCGCCATGGTCTGCACTGACGGGCAAGGCGGTAGTTAGGGCAAGCGTTCGCGTGCGTTGCGACGACTCTCTTGCCGGGTGGTTAGGCGATTGCCGCTCGCTACCACGCAGCTGGCTCGGTCAGAATATGTCGCCCCAGCCAGCCCATCCCGATCACGAGCAACAAATCGCCGGCGAGCAAACCGGCCGCAACGCCCGCAGCATGTCCAAAGGGAAAAATCAATCCGCCTAACGCCAGGAGGACTGGCGCGCCCAAACCAAACCGACCGGTACGAAGCAGTGCCAGTCCGAGAAGGATCAGTCCGATAGAGAAGAAAATTCCCAGGGGAAAAATGGTGAGGAAAAGGCTCGGGTCCGCTTTGAAAATCCGTTGCAGCGTATCGGCCGGCAAACCCGGCACTCCGTGCAGGAGCACACCACGGATGCGAAACAAGGCAATCGTTTGCGCTGCAGCCATCGCGCCAACAATCACACAACCGCTGCCGACTAAACCTAAAAGACTGGATTGTGGTCGCGTCACGTGGCCGAGCGCGAGCGCCGCCGGGATGAAAAAGACAAACGCAATCCAGTCGATGGTCGTCCAGGCAAAACCGTAACCGCTGAAGACCTGAAGCAGGTCGGCTGCGAAAAGCAGCAGCGGGGCGGCGATGAGAGAGATGCCGCCAAGCCGCTGGCGACGTTCAGCGTCAGCCTGGTCGATCATTGCGCCATTCAAAGACGGAAGCGAAGCGGGTGCAAAGCCATTCACGAGCTTGCTCTCGAAATCTCCAGGCAACGCCTCGTCTTACTCCTCCGCTCCGCGGGAACAATGGCTGGATTTTCCTGCACCTTTTGCGAAGATCTCCGTTACCGTGGATCCAGTGACTCTTAATCCAGAAACAACATCACCCCGTGCCGCGGACGCGACTCAGTCGACGGCCGAGCGTGCTGACCTCCGACCGGAAAGTATCGACGACGCCGTCATTCGGCTGGCCGGTAATTCACAGGACGGCATCCAAACCGCAGGCGCCTTCCTCGCCCGGCTCGCGGGCCGCAGCGACCAGGACGTGATGACTTACATGACGATTCCCGCCACGATTTCGGGTGGGCCGTCGATTTTCCAAGTGCGGATCGGGACCGGCGAAGTTCTTTCCGCCGGAGACGAAGCGGATTTCCTGGCCGCGTTTTATCAACACAGCTACGAGGATCATCTCGGTTTCCTTAAGGAGGGCGGCGTCCTCCTTTACGATTCGGACAACGTCGAACCTGACCTCGACGACAAGCGCTTCGTTTATCTCGGCGTGCCCATCACTGGGCTGACCGTCGAGGCGCTCGGTGGCACGGCCAAGGACAAGGGCAAAAACATGTTTGTCCTCGGCTTGATCTGCAAAATTTTCCACCTCGACGGCGACAAGATGAAGAACTTGATCGCGGAAAAATTTGGCGGCAAAGACGAGAGCATCGTCAATACCGCGCTGATGGGGTTCCAAGCCGGCTATAACTATCCGGTCGGTAACTTCCTCAAGCAGCTCTACCAGTTCGAATACGTCCCGCGCGCAAGCGGGCGTGCCCAGATCACGATGGATGGCAATCAGGCCCTCGCTTATGGGCTGATCGCCGCGGGTGTTCGCTACGGCGCAGGCTATCCGATTACCCCGTGGTCGTCAGTCATGGAAATTCTCCGGCGCGAATTTCCGAAGTACGGCGGGCTCTTTGTCCAGGCCGAGGACGAGCTCGCTTCGGTTTCCATTGCGCTCGGCTTTTCGATCTCGGGGAATCTCGCCGTCACCGGCAGCGCCGGTCCCGGGATTTCGCTGAAGACCGAGGCGATTGGTTGGGCTTCGATGGCCGAGATACCGCTCATTATCGTTAACGTCCAGCGCGGCGGACCCAGCACGGGTTTGCCGACCAACGTCGAGCAGAGCGATTTGTTCCAGGCCATCTTTGGCGGGCACGGCGACAGCCCGCGGGTCGTGCTCGCAGCGCGCTCGGTCGAGGATTGTTTCTACATCGCGATCGAAGCGGCCAGGATCGCCCGCAAATACAGCACGCCGGTTTTCATCCTGAGCGATAGCTCGCTCGCAACGAGGATCGAAGCGTTCGATGAGCCGAATCTCTCCGAGCTGATGCAGAACGCGAAACCCGATCTCACTCCGATCCAGACCTTCAAACCATATCCCATTGACGGAATCACTCAGCACGTCGCGCCCGGAACACGGATCCTCGACGGCAAATATCCGCTCCTTTCCGGACTTGAGCACGACGAGATGGGTCACCCGACCGGCAGCCCGAAATTGCACATGGTCATGACCGCGAAGCGGCGGAACAAACTCCGCAAACTCGCCGAGGAACTGCCAGTGCCTGAAATTTATGGCGACCAGGAGGGCGACGTCCTCCTCGTCGGCTGGGGCTCCACTTACGGCCCGATCCATGAAGCCGTGACGCAGGCACGGGCGCACGGCGAAAAAATCGGTGCGATCCATTTCCGCCATCTTCATCCGTTGCCGAACGGGCTGGAACAAATCTGGCCGAAATTCAAACGTATCGTGGTGGTGGAGATGAACGATCTCGGCGTTTACGGTTATGGCCAGTTCGCGACCATCCTTCGCGCCCGTTACTGCGAGCCGAAGATTGAGAGCGTAACCAAGACCGATGGACTTACTTTCCGGGTGAGAGAAATCCTCGACGGAGCTTTCGAGGGCCGGACTTTCGCTGCGAAAAAGATCCCGCGCGTAGGCGCGGCCACCGTCCACTCCGACACCGCGGGGGAGAACGTCAAGAACACGCGCGAAGTCGTGCCCCAGGGAGTAGGCTAAAGCCGGGAATTAATTTCGAAACCATAAATCCAGAAATGATATGGCCTAACGAACAAAGGAATAGTGGGATTGGAGCTGCGAATTAACCTTACAAACTGAAAGTCAACATCTGGCTTTATGGTTTCCAACTTAAAATTTTTAACTTATGAGCGATACATTAACAGCTGAGCCAGCACGCGAGAAACTCACCAAGAAAGCCATCACCGCCGATCACCCAACCTGGTGTCCCGGTTGCGGTGACTTCGCCGTTCTCGCCTCCTACTACAAAGTTCTGGAGAAACGTAACATCGACCACGAAAAGATTGTCACACTCGCCGGCATCGGCTGCTCTTCGCGTTTTCCTTACTTCGTCAATGGCTATGGCGCTCACTTCATCCACGGCCGAGCCGTGCCCATGGCTTCAGGAGTAAGTCTCGCCCGGCCCGACCTGCATGTCTTTCTCTTCGGCGGCGACGGCGACGGGTTCTCCATCGGCGGCAACCATCTCGACCATGGCGCGCGCAAGAACATCAATCTCACCTACGTCATCATGGATAACTTCGTCTATGGGTTGACGAAAAAGCAGACCTCACCCACCTCGCCGATCGGGTTCAAGAGTAAGACCGACCCGCAGGGCGCGATTGACCAGCCAGTCAACGCCATGAAAAAGCTGGTCGCGAGCGGAGCCACTTTCATCGCCCGCACTCATGCCGCCCAGGTCAATCACATGATCCAGATGATCGAGCGCGCGATGGATCACCAGGGCTTTTCCGTTATTGAATGCCTGAGTGAGTGCGTCGAATTTTTCCCCGGTGCCTTCGATCAGGCCAACCCGCGCAAAGGCGGCAGCTTCGAGCTCATCCAGGAAAAGAAATGGGATAGCACTCCTGAAGACGAATTAAGACATGACGTCACTGACGAATTAGCCGCCTACAAACTCGCCGGTCTGCCTTACCCCGGCGTCTTTGGCGTCTTTTATGAGTCAGATCGCCCGACTAAGAACGCCTTGGAGAAGAAGTGGATTGATAGCTCGAAGGAGAGACTCGGCGGCGCGAGTGACGTCGAGATTCTTCAAAAGGCATTCGACCGCTTGAAGTGACGTCGAATACCTTGATCCATCTCGAGGCCTCAAGGATTTGCGCGCCATTAGCGAAGGTGCTTTCGACGCGGTGAAATTGAGCGATCGGATCGGGTTACTCTTGACTGCTTTTCTGACGTGAATCAACAAAACTCAAGAGAGGAGTTGCGCACGCTGCTCGCCAGGAAGTCAGTTTGCCAGGGTACCTTCACCCTTGCCTCCGGCGCCCAGAGCGACTTCTATGTTGACGCGAAGCTAACAACCCTCGATCCGCGTGGCGCTACTCTTGTCGGCCGGGTCGGCTGGCAACTTATCACTAAGACGGCAACCGAACTCGGCGCCCGCGTCGATGCAGTTGGCGGACTCACGATGGGCGCTGATCCGATCGCACTGAGTATCGGGATTGCTGCCTATGCCGATAACCCTGCCACGTCTCTGCAAACCTTTACCGTGAGAAAGAAGGCCAAGGAACATGGCCGACATAAACTCGTTGAAGGCGACTTCGCGCAGGGCAGTTCAGTCGTGGTGATCGAAGACGTCATCACTACCGGTGGATCAGCCATGCAGGCGATTGACGCGATTGAGAGCGAGGGCGGCCGAGTCGCTTTTGTCGTTGCGCTGGTTGATCGTGAGGAAGGCGGGCGCGCCGCCATCGAAGCCAGAGGACACAAGGTCGTTGCGATATTTACACGCACCGAATTATTGAACCCCGAACGGCGATCCCATAGCGCGGTTGCTTGACAGTCTGGCTGGCGAACTAAGTCGAGAAGCTCAAGAACCTGAGTCGGGCATTCGACGGCCTGGCTGCAATTCCAAACCGTTCGCGACTGATACTTGTGACCTCGGAATCCCGCAAAGGACCTTCAACAGGCTGAAAGCAGTAGCGGTGGGAGCGTTTAGTAGATCCTGCCCCCGATTCGCGGGTAGTTAGAGTTAGGCGCGGAATTGAACGTGAGGTCACGCGTCTTGTCTCTCAACCCTCAACTTTTGAAAGCCTACCTCGCGGACTTCCTCGGCTGCCTTACGGCGACTCTCAACTACACCGGAACGACAGTAGCTACGAATTCCTCGGGCGGTATCTCGGCCTTGTCAGTAATCAGCTTGCGCAGGAACGGAATGAGCACGACGAGCGCGATGCCGACCACAAGGCTTCCAGCACCGAGCGCGCCGAAGAGCTTCACATATCCGGGATTGGTCACGACCGCGGTAGTGCCATTCGGCTCAGGGATCATCCCCGAGAAGTCACCCGCAAACAATGACGCCAGACCGGTCACGAGCATCCAGCTGCCCATCATCACGCCCTGGTATTGCCTCGGCGCGAGCTTACCGATCATCGCATAGCCGATGGGAGAGATGAGCAGTTCACCGATGCTCTGCAGGACATAGCTCATAAAGAGCCACGCGAACGCACTCTTGCCATCGACGCCGGCCAGCTTGATTCCGAGGGGGAGAATGAGAAAGGCGAGCGCCATCAGGAGCAGCGACGCCGCGAACTGCTTGGGTATGTCAATGTTCCATCCATCCGCGCGCATCCGAGTGAAGAGCGACGCAAGCAGCGGTCCGCCAACCACGATGATGATGGTGTTGATGTTCTGAATCCACTGCGGCTGAATCGTCACGGCGCCGACTTTCAGGTCGACGTTGTTGATCGCGAAGAGCTGGAGGCCACTCGGCGCCATCTGATAAAGGGACCAGAACGCCAGCGAGCCGAGGGTCAGAATCAGATAAGCCGTCATGTTTCGCTTCTCGCGGCGATCCGGGTGGCGAAGCGTCAGGTAGATCAGCGTCAACGCAACGAGAGCGCAGATGCCTTTCACCAGTGTCTCGGTCATGTCCGGCCGCTGAAGCAAAAGCCACACGACGGGAACAACACCGAGGAGAATGGCGATGCCCGCAAACAGGCGCAGTCGGAACTGCTTCGGTGTCGCCTCGAGCAGCGGGGTGTTGCGGTCGACCAGCGTCTTCCACGACAGCGTGGCAAGAACAATGGCGACAAAGTTGCCGAGTGTCGCGAAGATGAAAAGGCTCGAGTAGCTCTGGGTTCCCTGAAAGTAGCCGGCGACGCTGAACCCGACAAAGAAGCCGACATTCATGCCGGCGTAGTTCCACAGGAACGCGCTTTCGCGGCGCGGATCCTCCGGCGCGAAACGCTGCGTCAGCATCATGTTGATGCAGGTGACATTAAGACCGCTGCCGGTGAGGAAGAGGGCAAGGCCGAGGTAGAAGAGCGCGAGCGTGCCAACTGAGATGCAGGCGCAGCCGATCACCTGCAGCGCCATGCCTCCGACAAACAGGTTGCGATTCGAGAGGAAGCGGCCGCCGAGGTAGCCGCCGAAGAGGTGCAGCCCGTAATTGAAGGCGCCGAACACACCCATCAACGTGGTCGCCTGGATCACGCTGAGCTGCAGGTGCTTCGTCGCGTAGAGAACCAGCGTCGAGTAAAGGACGGCGAAGCCGAGCGTCGAGAAGATTTGAATGAAGAACAGCACAGCCGTTCCCTCCGGAGCCGCGGAGAAACGGCGTGTAAGCGATTTCATCGGTCGCTCATTTCGCCCTTTACCTCGGGAAATGTCAAGCCGCGACGATGCCAGGAGCAAAGAACGGTGGCGCTCACTAATGTTCGTGAGAGTTACAAAATTCCCGGAGATTCACCGCGCCGGCGCGCATTTACTTATGCTCACGAAAGCCGATCACTCTTTGACCAAGTGTCTTGCTGCCGATACATCGGCGATTGACCAGGCGCGCGAGACAATCACTTTGCGAAGGTGAACATGCTCGATCCTTCTGCAGACGAAATACGCCAGTGGGGCAACTCTGTGGTCGAACTCATGATCGAGTACCTGAGCGAGCTCCGCAGTCGAAAAGTGTACGGCGACTTCTCCTCGCGGGCGATCCGAGACCAGCTCGATGACACACTTCCGACCAAAGGAGACGACTTCGACAACCTGCTGAAGGTCTTCCGCGAGACGATTATTCCTTTTAGCCGGCAGAACCCGCATCCGCGGATGTTTGGGTATGTGCAGTCGCCTGGCACTCCGCTTGCGGCCTTCGCCGATCTGCTCGCCTCGACCTTGAACGCGAATCTGACTGCCTGGCGTTCCGCGCCGGCGCCGGTAGACCTCGAGCGCCTGACGATCGATTGGATCCGCCAGATCCTTGGCTTTGATTCTGGAGCCGGTGGACTCTTTGTCAGCGGTGGATCGATGGCGAATCTCGCCGCGCTCGCCGCCGCGCGGCAGACGAAGAGTGAGTCTCTATCTCGACTGCGTATCTATGCGTCGAGTGAGACCCACTTTTCCATCGCCAAGGCGGCAGCCCTTCTCGGCATCGGGCGCGACAATGTGCGGGAGGTCGCGGTCGACGAGAACTTCCGAATCCGAACCGACGATCTCGTCGCAAAGATCACTGCCGACCTGAAAGCAGGAGATACTCCCATTCTGCGTGGTGGCGAATGCCGGGACGGTGAATACGGGCGCGGTCGATCCTCTGGCTGAGATTCGGGAAATTGCCGACCGCTTCCAGCTCTGGATGCATGTGGATGGGAGTTATGGCGCCTTTGCCATTCTCGCGCCGTCGGCGAGGAAGTTGTTCGCCGGTCTCGGGCAGGCCGATACGGTCGCGCTCGATCCCCATAAATGGCTCTATCTCCCGGTGGATGTTGGATGCGTGATTTACCGCCAGCCACAAACCGCGCGCGCCGCTTTTGCGCACGACGCCGAGTATACCCGCATTATTGGCCAGGAGTCAGACGAAGCCTTTGCTTTCTGGGACTATGGCCCGGAGCTATCGCGACGTTTCCGCGCCCTAAAGGTCTGGATGCTGCTTAAAGGAGTTGGCCTTTACTCGTTAGGCGAAGCGATCGAAAGCAACCTTGCCTGTGCGCGCTATCTCGAGTCTTTGGTCAGAGCCAGCGATGACTTTGAAATGGTCGCGCCCGTTGGGCTTTCCATCTTTTGTTTTCGGCATGTCCCCGAGAGAACTTCGGGGCGAATCGCCGCAGGCGATCGATGCCTTCAACGAACGTCTCCTCGTTGCGCTGCAACGCGACGGTAGTTCCTATCTCTCCAACACCACGCTTGGCGGCCGCTTCGCCCTCCGCGGTTGTGTCCTGAATTATCGCACCACCTTGTCTGACATGGAGATCCTGCTCGACGATTTGCGCCGGGTCGCGAAATCGTTAGTCACCAAGACTTAGAAGCGCTACAACATTACTAAATCCTGGCGATGCGCACCTGGTCTCACAAATTTGCCACAGGTTTCACCATGGGCGGCATGGCGCTGCTTCTCGGTGCCTTCACACATTGCCAGCGCGCTCCCGTTTCCGGTGGCCTGACAAAATTGCACCCGTGTCGGTGGCCGGGAGTTAAGGAAGAACTGCTCTGCGGAAAACTAAGGGTCTTTGAAAATCGACTGACACGAGCCGGGCGCACGATTGATCTCAACATTCTCGTCTTACCGGCATTCGATCAGAAAGCGAAAACGGAACCGCTCTTCGATCTGGAAGGCGGACCTGGAGTCGGTTCAGTCGCGGCCGGGGCAGTTTTTTACGCGACCGAAGGACGCGAATACCGGCAGCATCACGATGTCGTTCTGGTCGACCAGCGCGGCACGGGAGAATCAAACCGGCTTGCGATTCCGACCGACAAAACTCCGCAAGGTCAGTTGAACGAGATGTATCCGGTTGATTATGTCCGGAAGATGCGCGCCGCGTGCGAACAACATGCGGACCTGACCCAATACACGACGTCCATTGCGATGGATGATCTGGACGACGTGCGGGCGTGGCTGGGCTACGACCGAATCAATCTCTTTGGCCTGTCCTATGGCACCCGAGCCGCGCTGGTTTATTTGCGACAACATCCAGAGCATGTTCGAACCATCAGTCTGGTTGGTGTGGCGCCGACTTATCTCCGGATGCCGATGTATCATGCACAAGCGGCAGATCGCGCGATGAATTTGCTGCTCGAGGAATGTGAGCGCGACCCGAAGTGTCACGAGTCATTTCCACAAATTCGGGACGATTGGAAGAAAGTCCTGGCTGATCTGCAACGCGGGCCGGCCCAGGTAGAGTATCGTTCGCCCGGCAAGCCCGCGGTTACGTTGGAAATTCAGCGGGACATTTTTGCGGAGAAAATTCGCAACTGCCTTTACGCCCGCGACCGGGCAAGTCAGATCCCACTTACCATTCACGAAGCAGCCAATGGAAATTTCGGGCCTTTCCTGAGCCAGGCAGTCAGGCCGTCACCCGTCGACTTTATCGCGGACGGAACCTATCTATGTGTCACCTGCGCGGAGGACGTTCCGTTTATCGACTCGGCTGAAGCGGCGAAGCTCAATGCCGAAAACCCGTTTGGAAATTACCGCGTAGTTCAGCAGACGCGGGCGTGCGGCCTGTGGCCGCGCAGCGCGATTCCGGCGGGTTACCGCGAACCGGTCCGTTCGAGTGTGCCGGCGTTGATCTTCTCCGGCAATCTGGATCCGGTGACGCCTCCGGAGCGCGGCGAAGAAGTGGCGCATTATCTACCGAACAGCAGACATGTAGTTATCCCGGAAGGCCCGCACGGCCTTGACGGTCTAACGAATGCTGGTTGTCTTGATAAACTCATCATTGAGTTCATGGACAAGGCGGACGCGAAAAATCTCGATGTGAGCTGCGTCGAGCAAATGAAACCGCCGCCATTCGCGACGAAATAGTAACTCCCGCGTTCGGGCAACGCAACAAGAGATGTGATCTATTAGTACGCGTTACACATCGCAAGAACGGTCGGAAGGTACTTCGGGTCTGGCAACACGAACTGGTACGTGCCAACCGCGCGAAAACAATCGGGCGAATTCGGCGCGCATTAGCTGCGAGGGTTATCAGTTAATAATCCGGATGAGAAAATGATCGACTTCGCTGCGACGGTCTCTCAAGATCTTAGTCGTGCCGGAGTCCTGGTCGCGACAAGAAGCCGAAGTCACTGTGGCCGATTACGTCGATATGCTCTCAAAAGAGCTTCGAGGCCAGCCTTACAATAAAGCCGAACATAACCGGGCACTGCAGCAACTCCTGAATAATAGGAGTCATGGCGCAATTGAACGAAAGCACCAAAACATTAGCGCAATCCTGATTGAAGAAGGTTATCCGTACATCGACGGCTACAAACCGCTCGGTAATTATCAAGACCTACTTAGGAGTGTCGTCGAGGAGCGGTTGGCTGGCGCGATGAGTCTCAATGCAGCCGTGAGTGCTGTGGTGACACAGCCATCAGTGAATCAGAGTCCGCTTGAGGATCTATTAGCCATTCAAATCGATCCACCAGTACGTGAAGAAAATTCGCTACGAATCAACGATAGAGCCCTCGGCCGAAGAATGCCGCAACGAAATTATCTCGAAGTAGAAGCGCGAAACCAAACCCTTGGACTCGCAGGCGAAGAGCTCGCATTGAAATTCGAGCGCCAACGTCTGGAGCGAATTGGTGCATCCAAGCTCGCATCGCAGATTCAGCACGTTTCTCGAACCGAGGGCGATTATTTCGGATATGACATCTTGTCATTCGAGCCAGATGGCCGAGAACGACTAATTGAAGTAAAGACGACGCAGTTCGGCCCTATGACACCGTTCTTCGCGTCTAGAAATGAGGTAGAGGTGTCCGAATCGCGAAAGGACGTGTATCAGCTTTATCGGGTGTTTTCGTTTCGTAAGCAGCCGAAGCTTTTTGCCTTGGCCGGATCACTACGAAGGACTTGTCGTCTCGATCCATACACATATTCGGCCGGGCTTTGGTAACTTGCCGTGTCCGATCAGCGCCGCGCCGGATCCCACTTCCTTCGGGCTCGGGTCTCCCGCGGTAAAACACGCCTTCTGCGCTGTAACCTGCCCTTGCGCGGCGCTCATTTGCACCGTTGCTAGCTCCGAGTTCAGCCGGATGAATACGGACGCGTTACTTATGGAGACGGCGCGCCTGAAGAAGCTCGAGTTCGTGCCAACGTGCGTAGAGCTGCGCGACTTCGTCGCGAGCCGTTTTCAGTTGAGTTTCCAAATCGATCATCTCGGCGCGCGGTTTCAGATAAAAATCGGGCGCGGCAAACGTGGCTTCCAAGTCTGACACTTCCTGTTCTGCGGCGAGAATGTTCGCTTCCATCGATTCCCATTCGCGTTCTTCTTTCCATTTGAGCTTTCTCGGTTTGTCGTTGCTCTTCTTTGGCTCGCTGACGACTGCGGCCGGCGCGGAGGTTGAGTCGCGAGCCGGGTCGGGCACGATGCGTTTTTCCAGGTAATAATCGTAGTTCCCGACGTTGTAGGTCACACGGCCTTCGCCTTCGAAAGCAAGAATCGAGGTGCAAACTCGGTTCAGGAAATAGCGATCGTGGCTGACCACGATGACGCAGCCGCCGAAGGCGACGAGCGCTTCCTCGAGCAAACGCAAGGTTCCGAGATCGAGATCGTTGGTCGGTTCGTCGAGCATCAGGACGTTCCCGCCGCGCTTCAGGATTTTGGCCAGCAACACCCGGCTGCGTTCCCCGCCGCTGAGCTGTGAGATCTTGGTGTTGATGCGCTCTTCGCTGAAAAGGAATCGCCGCAGATAAGCGCGCAGCGTGATGCTTTGCTCGCCGAGCGTGACGTGTTCACCGCCGCTCCCGACTTCTTCCCAAACCGTTTTCTCATCGTCGAGCAGGAGCCGGTTTTGATCGACGTAATTGATCTGGGTCCGCGCGCCGATCTCCGCCGCGCCGCCGGCGACAGGCAATTCCTGCAGAATGACTTTGAGAAGCGAGGATTTGCCAAGTCCGTTGCGGCCTACCACACCGAGACGTTCCCCGGCTGCGAGCTTGAGATTCAGGTGTTGAAACAAAGTGCGGCCGCCCAGTTCCACGCCTACATCGCGTAATTCGATGATCCGATTCGCAAGCTTCGGCGGCGTGGGGATAATCAACTCGACGTCGAGCTCCGCTTCCGGCGCTTCCTGCGCCGCGATCTCGAAATAACGTTCGACGCGGTCGACCGATTTTGTCCTGCGCGCCCGCGGTGCTTTTCGAACCCATTGCAGTTCGCGTTTCAAAAACTTCTGGCGTTGATGTTCCTGCGCCTCCTCGACCGCTTGTCGCTGCGCGCGGGCGAGCAGGTAATCGGTGTAGTTGCCGTCGTAGCTGACGAACTGGCCGCGCGACAGATCGACGATTCGTGTCGCCACTCGATCGAGAAAATAGCGGTCATGGGTGACGAACAAACAGGTGCCGGCATAACGCGCGAGAAAATCCTCCAGCCATTCGATCGAGCCGGTGTCGAGATGGTTGGTCGGTTCGTCGAGAATCAGGAAATCAGGACGCGCGAGCAGCGCACGGCAAAGCGCGACGCGGCGTTTTTCTCCGCCAGAAAGCGTGCCGACGACACGATCGGGTTCGGGTGCGTGCAAGTTCGTGATCAGTGATTTGATCCGATGTTCCAAATTCCAGCCGTCGGCTTCGCTGATCTGGTCGAGGAGGGTGGCGCTGAGCGGGCTGTCGCCCGGGACACGTTCGTATTCGGCGATGAGATCGAGAATCCGTTGCGCGCCACTGAGAATGCTGGCATGGACCGTGGCCCCATCGTCCAGGTCGGAAAGCTGCGGCATGTAGCCGGTCACGAGATCACGCCGGCGCGTGAATTCACCGGAGTCGGGCTGGGCTACGCCCGCGGCGATACGGAGAAAGGTCGATTTGCCCGAGCCGTTGCGGCCAACCAGTCCGATGTGTTCGCTCTCGGTGAAGGCGATCGTCGCGCCGTCGAGCACCACCTGGGTGCCATACTTGACGGAAAGATTGTTCGCGCTCGCGATGACTGCGGTTGAGGTGTCTGCCATGGGAACCTCGAAGGTCGAACGCGCAACGTCGCGCGTCCAATCGGGACGGGAAATCGTGGCCGATTAATTCATGATCAAGCAAGGCGGCGTGAGTCGCGCGCCCAATGAATTGACTTCAATGGATCACGCGAGTTACCTCGAACGAAACGCAGCGAAGGCTATGTCTGAAATCGACCTTTTGAATCTCGCTCGCTCCTGCGGACAGACCATCAGCAGCGAGTTCTCACAAGTCATCACCATCACTTTCGCCATGGTGGTAGCGATCTATTATTTCCTTCACCAGGCCGGCATCCGGATGAAGGTTTTCGCCTTCACCATCTACACAATCGGTATACTGGCTTACCTCGGCATGATGCTGATGGAAAGTAACGTCGGCACCGGCGCGGTCGAGGCGCTTAGTGCGATTCCTGTCGCGGCGCAGTCACGGCCGACAGCGCATTTTCTAGGCGTCAGAGCGAGCTGGGTCGGGATCACTGCGAGTATCCTGCTCAACCTCGTCTACTGGGTTCTCTGGCTGGGAACAGGCTACCTGCTTTTCTTCTGGAGGAAGCCGTCCCGACATCGCTCTACCGCATCGTTAGGCACGACGTGCGGCGAGCCTCAGAAGAGTTCTAACCGGATATCACGCCTGTGTAAGTCGCTGGCTCTTATGTCCTCAATCAGTGCGGCGCCTGGTTGCCTTGCTGGAGCTTTGCGAGTCTTTCTTCCGCGCGGGCGACGTCGGATTTGCCGGCGCTTCCGAGTGCGAGCAGTTGACGTTGGCGGCGAAGATTGAGGGTCGCAGCATCGAGCTGCGCCTTGTGATAACTTTCTTCCGCGCTCTGCGCGGCGGCGGTGGCGGTAGCGAGCGCAGCGGTCGCCAAGTCCACTTCTGCCTGGGTCGCCTGTCCGGCGGCGAAACGCGCTTTCTGCGCAGTCACCTGCGCTTGCGCGGCGATCATTTGCGCATGCGCCAGTTCGGACTGCAGTCGAACGACGCGTAACGCTCGCTGTTCCGCCTCGACTTTCGCCAGCACACCGATCTTGACCAAACGCGCGGCCGAGGCGGCGCTTTTCTTCGCTCCCTCCAATTGTTGGGCGAGCTTCACGGGATCCGTCTCGGCTTTGGGCGCGTCTTCCTGCGAGTAATCGGGCCCGGGTTGCAGCTCACCTGGCTGGATCAGCAGCGGCGGCTCGATGTCGAAGGACTCATCGTCGGATTTCGGAAGATCCTGGGCGAGCAACGAACTCAGCGACAGGCTAACGATCGCAGCAAACGCCACCACGTATTTCGTTAGGAAGCAATCGCCCATTGGTGTCCCTCGATGGCCGCTTGAACCTTATCTCCTGACTTCTTTCCAGTCACGCGCGGGTTACGGACGCAGCGGTCGCGTTACGCTACGATGGAGACACTCCTGGCGCTAGACGGCCGGGGCGAAATGCGTCACGCTGGAAGGCGTGTTGATTCATCGGATTCGGCGGGTCGCGCCGCCACTCGCACCGCACGTCGAACATCTGTGGCTGGCGCGAGGGCACATCCAATCCCGTTGGCGAAATATGATTCTGCCCGACGGCGCCATCGAGCTCATCTTTAATCTCGGCGATGCGCAGAAGCTCTGCGCGAGCGATGATTTGGGAAAGAACACCGTTTTTCACACCAGCTGGATCTCAGGGGAACGAACGTCACCCATTGTCATCGAAGAGGCCGGTTACGTTGACTTGATAGGCGTCCGATTGCGAGCAGGCGGCGGGTGGCCGTTTCTAGGGATTCCGGTGCGTGAATTTACCGATCAGGTAGTCGAGCTCGAATCCTTCCTCGAACGCGACGTCGTGGATTTGCGAGAAAAACTCGGGGAGATTTCCGGTGACGACGCGCGATTCGATCTGCTCGAGGGCTGGCTGATTCAAGGCGCTCGTGCGCGATTCCAACCGACACCCTCGGTAACTCGCGCGTTGAGCATGATCCGCGCGGAGCCACACGGAATGCGGGTCGGCAACATTGCCTCAGAGATTGGAATCAGTCACAAACATTTGCTTCGCGAATTCGATCGATGCGTCGGACTAACTCCTAAGTTATTCGCGCGCCTGTGCTCGTTTCAACGAGTGATCCATTTTGTCGGACAGAAGTTAGACGTGGATTGGGCGGGTATCGCGGCGACGTGCGGTTACTACGATCAGGCACACCTTATTCATGAGTTTCGCGCCTTCAGCGGACTAACTCCGGCAAGCTACCTTGGCAGACGCGGGCCGTTCCTGAACTACCTCGAGATTCGTTAGGGCGGTTTTGCGCGCAGAAATGTCAATTTTTTACAATCCCGGTGCCGGCGCGGCTGATACCTTGAGCGGCATGACTCTCATTCCATCTTCCAGATTCCTTGCCTTAAGTGTGGTGACCGTTATCTGTCTGACGAGCAACGGACAAACACCACCAGCTTCGTCGGCTGCGAACCTTC
This sequence comes from uncultured Verrucomicrobiae bacterium, assembly GCA_963786175.1. Taxonomy (GTDB): domain Bacteria; phylum Verrucomicrobiota; class Verrucomicrobiia; order Chthoniobacterales; family UBA10450; genus JAICXG01. The sequence continues at coordinate 642,319 of CAWAYD010000009.1, forward strand.
AGCCGATTGCATTTTTCACCGCCCATGAGTGGGACGCATTACTGCCCGATGCGCCCGATGGGAAGAAAAGAAAAATTCACGCCCAATTCAACTGGACTCCAAACGGCCAGGCTATTCGCATCAGCAATCAAATGGTGGTCGATGGAAAACCGACTCCATACATTGACGGGCTTTATGCCTGGGATCCGAAGCAACATTCCATCGTTTTTTGCTACGCTGGCGCAGACGGCAGCCTAACCAACGGCATTGTGAGATTGGAAAATGGCAGGCTTGTCCATGAATTCGAAGAGATAGACCAGAATGGGAAGACGGCGCATTACGTCGCGCGTGTTACACCGAACGGCGACAGCGGTTGGCAAAATGAAATCTTCGCCAAAGGCGCTAACGGGCTGACGCCGATCGTTAAAGTGCAATACGAAATCGCGAAATAATTCCGTTAACAGGAAGCAAAAAGGTCAAATCTAGACGTTTGAGATTTGGTTAGGCAAACCCGGCGACGACTAAGACTCACAAGTCAGAAGTCCGGATTCAATCAGTCAAGGCTGGCGTCCGAAACCTTCCCTTCCACGGCATCAGTCTTAGCAGTCAGGATTTCCGGGAGTCATCGGCGGTCTTGGACAAGCGGTCGGCTTCGATTAAGAGTCACTCCGATGGAGATTCATCAACTCCGATATTTTGTGGCCGTCGCGGAGGAGGGGAGCTTCTCGCAGGCGGCGGAACGCGAACATGTCTCGCAGCCTTCGCTCAGTCAGCAAATCCAAAAGCTGGAAGCGGAGCTGGAGCAGCAGTTGTTCGATCGTCTGCCGCGCGCGGTGGTCCTAACTGAGGCCGGGCGATGCTTCCTTGAATACGCGCGACAAATTCTAACCGGAATCGCGGACGCACGACGTAGTGTGGCGGCGCTCGAGCACGAGGTCGCGGGAAGACTGGCGGTTGGCGCGGTGCCTTCGATCGCGCTCTACATTTTGCCGCGGCTCATCAGCAGTTTTCAACGTTCCTATCCGAAGGTGACCTTCGAGCTTTTTGAAGACACGACTGACAAGCTGGCGCAGCGATTGGAAGATGGAACGCTCGATGTGGTGCTCGCGTCGTCGGGCGCGGTGACTCCAACGCTGGTCCAGCATTCGTTAGGCAGAGAGGCGCTCCTCCTGCTTGTCCCAGCGAAGCATCGCCTGGCACGAAAGAGAGCGATCAAATGGAGCGACCTCGGCTCGGAGAAATTCCTGCTCCTGCATGAGCTTCATTCGCTTTCGATCACGGTACGGCGGTTACTCGCGGCAAATCATCTCCAGCCGGAGATAGTTTTGCAGGGGGCGCAGCTTGCCACGATCGCCGCGATGGTTGCCGCCGGGCTGGGAGTAACCGTTGTGCCGGAGATGATGGTCCATACGGATTTCGTCAAGGGATGCGTGGCTGTCCCGTTTGTGCGGCCGGTGCCGACCCGCGAATTGGTTTTGATCCGCAATCCGCTGCGCGTAGAAAGTAAGGCCGCCGCAGCATTCCGCGAGGAAGCCGCAGCGGCCTTCTTAACCCGGCGAACAGTCGATTAACTCGACCGACGAGCGCCAGGCGAAATCGATCGCACCGGCGTTTACCTGCTCAAACCCATCACGTGAGCGAGGGTGAGCATCGGCCAGGTAGAAATCAGAACGATCACTGCGAAAAGAATAAACTCCACGGCAACGCTCGGCCGCTCGCGCTGGGCGTAGCGATCGCTCAGCAAGCGAAAAGCGCGCAGGCGCAGCGAAGTCTTCGAATCAAGCAGCTGATCGTTCTTGGGGCTGCTGCTTAAGGTTAGTGTTTGCATGCCTAACTAACGATCAGACACGGCTGGCTTTGAAATACTTATTGCCACTGGCTGCGATAGGCGGTGCCTATCTGTCGCTGGGGAAAATTTGCGGAAGTCACGAAACCCACACAGGACGAACAGAGGGTTCTATCTTGCTGCTTTTCCGATTCAATTCGCCTGACTACTGCCATGAGGCGGCAGCAGAACCATGCGGACGAACTGGGCCAGGGCCGCGATCAGGTGCACGACAATGAGGGCGAAGAAAGGCCAGAAACGATTCCACACGATCAGGTTGCCAATTTGCAACAACATTGCCGCTGCTCCGAATACGGCGACACCATAAAAGACCGCCTTGTTCACGCTCTCCATCACAGCAGGCGAAATCCGTCGGGTCGGATTGCGAGTGTAGATGATAACGAGCAATTGCGCGGCCAAACCAACTCCGCTGCACCAGCGCCAAATGCTGAGTGGTGCTGGCTCAAGTGTGAGTAAGAGCATGGCGAAAAGTGCATCGGCGAGGGGCAAGGTTGAATTCGTGAGCAGGAGCTGCAGGCGGAACTTATCAAGCTCCGACCAGCGATGCACTGACTCTGGGCGAAACACGACAACGATACCGGCAAAGCCGGCGAGTGTAACTGCAACCTGCGCGGCAACGCCAAGAGCTTCGCTTGGTTGCATCATGCGACTAAGCATGAGGCCAGTTCAAACGCAACCTGCCGAAGGGCAGGCCGGAGTTATCCTCCACTGCAAATGAGAAGCATTCCTGATAGTTATGAATCGCGTTCATCGTGCGATCTTAGCGTCAACGTGAAGCAGGAATCCGTAACAGTTTGATCAGATTCGCAGTTGTTGAAGATGAGAGCCTACGGTAAGGAGAATGAAGCAACGTGCATCGTGAGATGAAAGCGGTCCTGGCTTTGAGCCTGTTCATTCAAATGGCGGTCATGAGCTCCTCGTCTGCGCAGCCACCAAAGGTTATCGGCAGTTGGAAAGTGGAAATTGTCTTTGCCAACGGCGAAACTCATTCCGTCCGTTTCGACGCTCAAGCTTCCGGAAAAGGCAGTCTGGCGTTGTTGATTCCGAAGCCAATCTCGGTTGGCCCGGCTGAAGGACCGGCGGCGAAGTGGAGCGAGAGTGATAATGGCTCGATGATTTTTTCCGGCCCCGTGCAATTTCCGCTAGGCAACGTCGGTCTGCTCCGCGGCACGTTAGTCTTACGAGGTCAATTTCAGTCCGAAGGCTCGATCACGGGAGAAGCCACTTTTTTTCCCATGGACCAGGAGGCCAAGGACCCTGAAGCCAAACCCTCAAAACGTGGGACCTTCAAAGCGACTCGGGTCGCTGACTGAAGAAGCGACCAGCTCGCGGCGAACAGCTCGTTCCACAGACTTTTTTTCCCTCGTCGGGTGACATTACGTAATTGTAAGAAAAAAGCTGCCGACCGCCTGCGCCTTTCTTGATAGTCTCGAATTGGCTAGGAATGTTCTTGGCCACTGCAAGTTGACTAAACCTACATATGAAAAAAAGAATCAATTCACGGTCTGCCTTCTTCTATCTGCGTGTTTCCATCGGCATGGCGTTACTGCTGGCTGGTGTGTTTCTGACCCTCCTTTGTGTTAACCAGTTCTCCGCGAATGCTTCCGAGCGGAGTAGGTCCAGCCTCAGCATCAATCCCCTCCTTATCCCTCCGATGTTTGACTGCAGCCAAGTGAATACACTTGGTTACAATGTGCAGGAAAACTTCCGCGCCGGCGCGATCATGATCTATTGCGGTCAGGCTCAGGGCGGCATTGAAGACGAGGAAGAGGGAGAGGCTTCGTCCGCTTCTTTCGCCGATGAAATTCTGGCACCACTGCTCGGCGGGACTGACAAAGATTTGGTGACTGGAACGGAGACATCTCCGCACATTATCCAGTCGGAGACGTTCGCGGCGCAGAACCCGGATGACCCCACTCAAATCGTGGTCGCGTATAATGACTCGCGCGGTGCCGCCGCCAATCCGTTCAGCTTTTCAGGGGCGTCGGTCTCCACCGACGGCGGAAATACTTTTACCCGTCTGACGAAGACAACCGGTCAAAGTCCATTTCCGAATACGGTTGGCGACCCCGTTGTCATCTACAACAAGCCGACGGCTACTTGGTTTACGGTGTGGCTTGATGGTGGCTGCGGCTCACAAGGTATCGGTGGATACAAGACGACGACTCCAGCCGATCCGAATAGTTATGTTCACTTCTGCATTCACACTGGCAGCAGTGACGATCGTGAGTCGGGCTGGGCTGACAATAATCCGAGCAGTCCGTTCTATGGCCGGATGTATGTTACTCGCAACGACTTTGCTCTTGGCGGAAATCTAATGGTCCGATACAGCACCGACAATGGTTTGACGTGGACTAACGAGCGGCAGCTGGCCCCGGCTAGTCCGTTCATTCGTGACGTCCAGATCACCGGTGACGCTACCAATGGTAATGTCTACGTGGCGGGCATGAACGAAGGCGGCGGCGGACTCGCTAACCGCATGAATCTCCTCTACAAGTCAACTGACGGCGGCAATACCTGGACTAAGACCTTCACGAGCACGGCCTTTGCTGCTCCCGGAAGCACCCTCTGCGTATCCAACAGCTACTTCGCCTGTATGTTCACCGGTCCCGCCTACTGGCGGCATATGGGTTGGGGTCAGCCGGGCGTCTTCAATAATGTCGTTCACTATGTCTACGATTCGCGCAATACCACGAATGGCGACACCGGCGACGTGTTCTATGTCCGCTCCACCGACGGTGGCCTGACCTTCAGTGCGCCGTTGAAATTGAACACTGATACCACGACTCGTCCTCAGTGGCAGCCCAACCTATCTGTCGGTTCCGACGGTAGTGTGGTTGCTGTGTGGTACGACGCGCGTGAGTCGACAACTTGCACCAAAGGCAATTCGTCGGTTCCCTGCTATCGGATGTGGACTCGCAAGTCGACCGACAACGGAGTGACCTGGGCACCTGATGAACCGTTCTCAGACGTTGTCTCACCGTTGCCCGGCCAGGGCGATGCGAATATCGTAACCGAGTATGCAGGTGACTATGACTATAGCTTCGCAGGTGGTGCTGCCCATATCCACCCTTGGACGGACGGACGTGTAGCGATCAGCAGCGCTTCGCAGCAGGATGCCTTCGTGGATCAAGATCCGATCGGGGGCGGTCAGACACTCATGCTTAAAGGCAAGGCCGAAAGCCAGGGCACCCAGCATCGTGTGAAACTGAAATGGAATCCGTCTGATCACACCGGCAACATCAATATCATCCGAGATGGCGTCATTGTCGCCACAGTTCCTGATACCGGACAAGCCAACGACAACCTCGGAACAATGACGGGAACATTCAGCTACCAAGTCTGTGAAACTGACTCAGGTGATTGTTCAAACACGATTAGTGTGACGGTTAATTAATCGTCTAAGTCAAAAAAGCATTTAGAGTAGTTCCAAGGGCATCCGGTGGTAACGCCGGATGCCCTTCCTGCTTTCCGGGCTATTGACTTACGGTCCAGTCCGCGCTCGCTACGCGTGTATTCAACCGTAAAGCCGCAAATAGCAGATTTGTCCTTTCCGGCAAAGACTGAGTCGAGCTAAACTCGACTCGTGAAAGCCACCAGGTTTGAATTTGAGCGCCGATTCTGGATCATCAGCGGGATCTTTTTCGTCGGATTTTGCTGTTTCCGCTGGGATATCAACGCGGTTTCGTGGCTTCGACACCTCATTGGGCCGGCTAGATTAAGCGGCGCGGCCTTTTCGCGCATCGCACTGAGTTTTGGCGCGTTTCTCGTTTTCCTGGCTGCGATTTTCCGCACCTGGGCCAGCGCCTATCTGCGCACCGAGATTGTCCACGATACGAGTCAGCATACCGAAGCGCTTGTAGCCGATGGGCCTTTTCGTTTGACGCGGAATCCACTCTATTTCGCCAATGTCCCGATGGCGTTTGGACTTGGGTTACTCTCAAGCCGGCTCGGCTGCTTGTTTCTGGTCGCAGCGAACTGGTTGTTTGTCTATCGGCTTATCTTTCGGGAGGAGGCTGCGCTACGCGAGACCCAGGGGGAATCTTACCACGCCTACTGTCGCGCCGTGCCCCGTTTCTGGCCCGCGCTTGCCCCGCGCGTGCCGGCGAGCGGCCGTCAGCCAAGCTGGGGGCAGGCTTTTGCCGGCGAAATGTTTATCTGGCTCTTCGGCGTGGCGGAGTTGATGACTGCGCTAACTCAAAAAGCATCGATTGGCATTGCCGTTTTTGTCGCGGGTTTCGTGGCGCATTTCGTCACCATTCCCTTGGTGAAACGGCGTGCCGATAAGATCTAGGCAATAGCGGCGATCAGGGACGCACGATCTTCGACTAGTGAACCGTACGGTCATGGCCAGGATCCGCGAGAATCGTCTCCAGAGGTCTTAGGATCGTTAGGCTAGTTATTTTGCGCCGCCGGCGAAGTATAGCTTATGCTGGGAAAAGTCGATGATGCTCCAGGTTTGTCCCAGGAAATCCATCCCAAGCAAACCTCCGAGCTTGCCGCCGCTTGCTCGATAAAAGCTCATCGGGTCCACCTCCAGTTTTGGCCGGATCGTCTCTATGCCGCCCAGCTTGAAGCTTGCGGGATCGGCCCATTCCACCTCTTGTTCAGCGCCCGTGACGTCTTTCGCTCGCATCGGCGCAGCGCGATAGGTCTTGAGATGCGCTTGTGCAGCGACTCGATTATCGATGGTAGTAATGTAAGAGCCGGTATCGATTATCAGCTTCACCGGAGTGCCATTGATCGAGGCGTCAACAAGCAATCCGCCACCCGTCAGTTCGAAGCTTGCCTCGGAAAAGCCGAGCGACTTTAGGACTGGTCCGAGATCTACCGCTCGGCCGGTTCCCGGTGGCTTGAGATAGAGCCGGCGATTGGCCAGATCGATGACCGCAGAACATCTTTGCAAGAAACCGAGGCCGAGAAAGCCGTCTGCATCCAGATTTACCGCTCGATGAGCGCTGAGAGAACCATCACTTAACCACAAACCTTCGATGGCTCGTCCTTGTAAGATATTATTGAAAGAGGTGAAATCGAGCGTCGTACCCGAGACCTGAAGATTGCCAAGCGCAAGTGAATCGGCTGTGCCTCGACTAATCGGTGCACCGGCTTTACCACTGACGCCAAAGCTCTTGTCTTTGACAGGGACGGGGGCCAGGCGAAGCCATTTCGCGCAAGGATTGGAAAGCGTGATGTTGCGAGTACAAAAGCCACTATCGAGGATGAGCCGAATCGGATGACCGTTGAGCGAAGCCTCCATAAAGAACTGATTTGGAATGGGCTGCTTTAGCTCGACGACGCCATAGCCGTCGCGCTGAATAGCATCGAGGTGATACAAACTCCTGGCTTGAGCGACTGAGAGGCACGATGCCGCGCAAGCCAAAAGAAAGACGCCGAACTTAACTGTCCCGGTCGCTCCGGGAGAAACATTGCTCATCTTTCTATTTGCAACAAAACCTCGGAAACTGGCAACCAAAAATTAATAGCTGCGCAAGAATTCAGCGAGGCCACAAGGGAGCTATCAATCTTAGCAGCCGCCGGGCGAGTTCTCTCCAGGTCTTGAGGAGACAACCTATACTCGTTAGGCTCAGTCCAGTCGTATCACGCGATGTAATGCCCGGCAAATGGTCAGGCCGGAACTGGATAGAGTCGAATCCCGAAGATATCGCGCAAAGCGGCCCGCGCAGCGTGATAGCCGCACATTCCATGAACGCCACCGCCGGGTGGAGTCGAGGAAGAACAAAGATAAACACCAGGGATCGGCGTCCGATAGGGCACAGGACTTAGGACTGGCCGTGCGATAAGATGCCAAAGATCGTTGGCGCCTCCGCTAATGTCGCCGCCGATCATGTTTGGGTTGGTCGCGGCAAAGTCGGCGGCTGTTCTGGCATGGCGCGCAAGCACGCAGTCGCGGAAGCCGGGCGCGCAACGTTCGATCTGAGTCTCGATCGCTTCCGTCATGTCGTGTGCCGAAGCGTGCGGCACATGACAGTAGGCCCAGAGAGTGTGTTTGCCTTCCGGCGCACGCTTTGAATCGAAAAGGCTTTGCTGCGCGACAAGGACGAAAGGCCGTTCCGGAATCCGACCGTGCGCAACTGCCCGCTCGCTTTGAGTGATTTCGTCAAGAGTTCCTCCGATATGTAAAGTGCCGGCGAGACGGCATTCGTGGGCTCGCCAAGGCACAGGCGCGGAAAGGGCGTAATCGATTTTGAAAACTCCCGGAGCGTGGGGAAAATCTGTCAGGCGACGCAGGTAGGAAACTGGCAGCTTGCCGGCTGCGATAGTGGCAAATTGCCAGCAACTGGTGTCGAAGAGAGTAGCCCGGGCTGGCGGCAACTGCTCGAGCGTTTCCACGCGACAGTTGGTTTCGATTTCACCGCCTAACGATCGCAGGCACTCTGTCAGAGCGTCGCTGATCGCCTGCGCGCCGCCCCGCGGCAGTGGCCAGCCGACAGCATGGCCAGCCGCGCCCAGGACTAAACCGAACGCTGCCGAAGCGGGTGCCGTGAGTGGCAGAAACGAGTGCGCGGCGATGCCGCCAAAGAGTGCGCGGGCCGCAGGTGTCCTGAAGCGAAGTTTTGCCAGAGTGGACGCAGGTGCGAGCGCATTGAAGCCAAAACGCGCGAGCGCGAATGGATGCCGCGGGAAATGCAGCATCGGTTGCAGAAACTCGGCGGCCAGTTCCTGCCAGTTCCGCGCCAACGGCTGCATGAGGCGGCGGTAGCCTGCTCCATCTTCGCCTAGCGATTTCGCCGTTTCCTCCACGCTTTGCCACAGACAGGCTGCGCCGCCGTCGTCAAGCGGATGAGCAAGGGCGATCGGCGGCTGAATCCATTTCAGGCCAAACCTGTCCAGCGCCAGAGTGCGAAAGAAAGGAGAACCGAGCGCGAGCGGATGAATGGCGGAGCAAAGATCGTGAACGAAATCGGGCAGCGTCAGTTCGCATGAGCGCGCTCCGCCGCCGACGGTGGAGTTGGCTTCCAATACGCGCACCTGAATACCGGCGCGCGCGAGTGTGATGGCCGCGGCCAATCCGTTGGGCCCGGAGCCGACCACGATGGCATCGCGTTTCGCTTCCTTCATCTTTGCGCCAGATCGCCTGCAAGATGAAGGCGCGACTGCTGAGGTCAATTCACCTTTCGCCTAACGAATTCGAAAGTGATGACCGCGCCGTAGAAACTCTCAACCAGCCAAGGGCAGATTATCCTCCGACACCGACTCTCTCTGCAATCGTTCACCTCGCGACCGTCTTCGGCGTCCGGTGCTCGAGCCTGCCAGCCATGACTGGTCCGTGGTAGAACCAGTCGCGCGGCGCGGCCGGGCAGCCGGGCGTTGGACAATGGAAGCGATAAAGGCCGCGTCCATCCTGCCAAATATCGATCATCCGCCCGGTGATTACCCTGTTGCAGCGAACGCAAACTCGTCGGTCATCGAGTGAAGACCACTGCCGGATTAGATCGGCTTCCCGGAGGAGCGACAGTTTTTCATCCAAGCCGATACGTCGATTCATCGCGATTTTTCGCTATAAGAACAGCGACGTTGAGAATGGACACAACTGGGCAGCCTCCTGCTCGAGTCTTCAGGAAAATCCCTAGGGAATCCGAGTGCTCTTGCAAACAGATCGCCGCTACCGGATCGCGCGGCGCGGTAACTATTTTTTCTTCGCGGAAGACCTCCGCCCTTGCGCGAGGAGGATTTATTGGATTTCTCGCCGCGGCCCGAACCGCTCTTCTTGCCGCCCCTGCTTTCTTTGTTCACCGTCGCGAACTAGGAATTTTCGTTAGGTGAAAAACAGAACCGCTTCCTATTGGCAGAGCGACAGCCTTTTGTTTCGCTTTCTTCGTGGCCAGATCGAAGAGACAGAAAGAACCGGTTAGGCTAGCGGTGAATCCGCCCGAGCCGGCAGAAACGACTTATCGCTGTCCCGGTTGCGGAATGCAGGTTAATGGAAAGGACCGGGCGGCGGTTGTCTTGCATCATCTCCACGTTCTTCAACCGCAGTTCTTCCATCTCCAACCCGACGACACATTTCGTTAGGCAAGCGTGGAATGCAGCGGCCTCTCGCGGGTGCAAGTTGCCAAAAGGTCACGAGCAATCGATTCTCGGATTTCGGATTTTATCGGCATGCCACGCAAACCGAGCCAGCCGCGTTCGCCTCAAGGCCAAGTCGTCGACAACCTGTTAGTGCGTCGTTCCGGCGTGCATGGGACGGGCGTTTACACAAAGCGACGGATCCGCAAAGGCGCACGCGTCATTGAGTACACCGGCAAACTGATTCCCGCGAAGGAAGCGGAAAAGCTGGGCCCGGCCAATCCAAAGAATCCGTATCATACCTTTTTCTACTTACTCGATAACGGCGACGTGATCGATGCCGGCAGAGGGGGCAACATCGCGCGCTGGATCAATCATTCCTGCGCGCCCAATTGCACGACGAGGGAAGAAGACAGCCGCATTTTCATCCATGCCTCGCGCACGATTTATCCGGGAGAGGAACTGTTTTATGACTACTCCCTCGATCCCGGCGAGCGGCGAACAAAGCAGGTCGAAAAGAATTTTGCCTGCTTTTGCGGCGCGCCGGAATGCCGCGGAACCATGTTAGAGCCGAAGTGAATTTCACGAACGGCTTCGTCCCCCAACGAACGATCGGGCGCTTGTTCCCTAGGAACTCAGTTGGCAAAAAAGACTTACCTGGCCAGCCCGACGGAATAGCTTTGTGGAGTAAGAACGAAGCGAAGCGGTAATTCGATAATCATGGGCCCGTGGCTAAGACGCCATTTCGCAAGAGTTTTGGTGGCCGAGTGATCAAAGGACTTATCTCCGCTACTCTTTAGAATCTTGACCTCTTCAACCTTGCCAGACCTATCAACATGTAACTCATAAACGCCTCGGCCTTCTTTAAAGTCCCACTCTTTGTAGACTGGATATTCCGGGATCGGTCCGTTTAAGACGGTGCCTTTGCCAAGATAGCGGGCAAGGGCTTCATCTATGGATTTCTCCTTGCGGGTGTAGGTGGTTACGGTAGGACCACCGTTATCCAGGGAATAGTTGATCGGGACTTTCACGCTCTTATCCGTTCCAGGCTTGAATCGCCACTCCGACAAAGCCTTGACCGCTGCCTGATCCAATATCGGTTCGCCCGTACTGACATACATGAAAACTCGTACGACTTTCCCGGTCTTTTGATCGATTTTTACGAGAGCTATCCCTAATCCGCTTAAGTTGTTCTTTTCGGCTTCGGCGGGATATTCCGGCCACGAACCCGAAACCAAGTTATGGAGATCATCGCCTTCTGACCCTTGAGAAGGGCCTTTCTCCTTCTGCTCACTCTGGCCCCGGCTGACAGAAATGCATGACAGGCTTCCAGTGATCAACAATGCGCAAAGGAGAGTGTGCTCAACAAATTTCCTTAAGGATTTCATTGCCAAGACAACACTACACAATTGCGGACGGAGCGCGAAGGCGCGGGTGGTGAGATCAGGCTACCAGCTGCACTCTCCGGGGAACGATCCGACAATCACGACCCGCGGTCGAAAACCTCGCGTAGTTCGCCTTTGGTGCGTCGAGAGTTTGCTTGCGTGAAGCGGAGAGGTTTTTTCCGGCGCGGACATCGAGCCAGGCGCGGCCTTTCACTCCCGGGGTCGCGGGCGCGATCCGATTTTAACCTAGGTCACGTATCGCCCTCTAACGGATAGTCGCGCAACGCGCGAAAGTCTAATCTCGTCACATGGCACCACAAGTGACCGACATTTCTCCTGCCGAAAGACTGCGTTTGGTGCGCGAGATCGATATTTTTCATCCCTGGCAGTCTTTGGATGAAAAGAGATATTGCCGCCGCTGCGGTGAGACATTCAGGGGCCACGCGATCAAAATCGTCCTTGCGCGAGATGGCACGGGCTATCGATTGGAATGCCCGACCGAAGGTTGCCCATCGGTCCCGATCGAATGGATCATCGTGGAAGCGATCGAAAAGCCACTGTCGATTGATCCGCAATTGCCCGCTCCGTTTCCCAGGCATTTCCTACCGGCGCGGCACCCATAGTATCGGCCGGGCCTGTTCGGCTTTCTGCGGGTGCCGTAAATCAATTTAGTCTGCACGCGGTCTTTGCCGAAAAGCTGAAGGAAGCGACGCCGGATGATGTGCTGTCCCCGGCGTTGGCAAATATCGCGTTCTGCCTATCTCACGTGAAATTCTGAGATCTGCGTCACGAGCCAACGGCGCCGATGAAGTATTCAACAACAAGGAAACCACATGTCGATAGGAAGTGACAAGACCAGATACAGAGTAGAACACGCCGCATAACTCCGGACCTTCGTTCCGTATCCAGCAGTGTTAATGTCCAGTCTGTTCGGACCCTGGATTATCTGCTCGATCATTAGCGCGGTAATTACTTCCGGCAGATCCGAACCACGCGTCGCACTGGCAAGGAAGAGACCTAGCCTAACGAAATCGCGCGCTCAGTTACGACGGCCTGATTTTGTCGGCCGTAATCAACTTGTCGGCTTTGCGCTTTATATGCCCAATGGAAAACGCCATCGCCGTCAGGTGGCGGTGATGGCGCTCCAAGTTTTTGATTGAACCGAACGACTACTTTCTGCCGGCGGCCGCAGTCTTTTTTTCTTCCTCCTCATCACCTTCCTCGGCAGCAGGGTTAACGAAGTTTTCTGCCAGCTCAGTTAGGTTTTGGTCGGCTTCGGTTTCTTCGTCGAGGGTTTCCTGTAGGAGTTCAGCCGCCTCTTCCTCTCCGCAGAGTTTCGCCCAGGTGCGGACCGTTCCGTAGCTCGCGATCTCGTAGTGTTCGACCTTTTGCGCGGCCGCGATGATGCCGGCGTCCATAACGGCATCGTCGGCATCTTCTTCCATGATCTCAGTCGCTTCTTCGATCAATCCTTGCATGGCTTTGCAGGTTTTGGCCTTGGCAGTTTTGCCGAGCGCTTCAAACACTTCCTCGAGCCGGGTGACTTGCCCTTCGGTGACGGTAAGATGTTCTTCGAGAGCAGCGCGCAGTTCGTCTGATGAAGCTTTCCTTGCCATTTTAGGCAAAGCTTTCAGTAGTTGCTTTTCGGCGCTGTAAATATCTTTGAGTTCTTCTTCCAGTAATATGTCTAGTGAGTCCATTTTCATTGTTACCCAGTAATCGCGCCTCTCTCGTTGCTCAGCCGTCAAATTTAGAACGTCTTGGTTTGAAAGCTGTACCAAGCGTGAAGGAGGAAGGCTGGATAAGTGCCGAAAAGCGACGGGAACTTTCGGTAATCTGAAATAAAAGCACTCAAACCCCGAGCAGGCGCGATTCACTAGCACACCCCCGCTACCCGGACCACCAAACTATGAAAAAACTCGCACTATCGTTTCTCTGTCTTACAGGGCTCGCTATGTCTGTCGTTGCGCAGGATAAGCCGGCCGATAACTCCGCTATGAATCAACGGGATCGTTCCGGCGAAACCAAGACTTCCGGGGACCAATCCAACAGCTCGGGCGACATTAAGATCACCGCGGCGATTCGTCACGCGGTCGTACATGACAAGTCGCTGACTATGATGGCCAAGAACGTCAAAATCATTACCGAAAACGGCATGGTCACGCTTCGCGGGCCGGTCAAAACCGAGGAGGAAAAGGCAACCGTCGCCCGCCTCGCCAGCCAGGCTGCCCCACAGGCTCACATCGATAACCAAATCGAAGTGACACAATCGAAATAGTTTCTCCCGACAACCAACCAATTAACTAAAGGAAAAAATCATGTCCAAGACATCAGTATTCTGTATCGCAACTTCACGCCCGCAGGCGGAGCGTATCGTCGAGAATCTCCAAAGTGCGGGCTTTGCCCAAGGGGAGATTTCCGTTTTGCTTCCAGCCGACGAGGGAAAACATGACATCGGTCATGTGAAAGCTACCAAGGCTCCGGAAGGTGCTACCACGGGCGCGGCTACGGGAGGCGTCACGGGCGGCGTTATTGGCCTGCTGGCCGGTATCGGCGCATTGGCTATCCCGGGCGTTGGTCCGCTTATCGCGGCCGGGCCCATTGTGGCGGCCCTTAGTGGAGCGGCCATTGGCGGCGCCACCGGCGGGGTTGTCGGCGGCTTGATCGGCCTCGGCATTCCTGAGATCGAAGCGAAACGCTACGAGGAAAAGCTCAAGGAAGGCAATTATCTGATTTCCGTCCACACGCGTGACAGCGACGAAAAGAAGAAAGCGAAGGATATTTTCGAAGCAGCCGGCGCGGAGGACATTACTTCGTCCTCGATGTCGGAAACTGCCGCAGTCCACGCCGCCTAGTACTAAGAATTACCCCAGACCTATCCCGAAGCGCTCCGTGTCGAAAGGCACGGAGCGCTTTCATTTCATACTCATCTATGTTGGAATTCTTTCCAGTTGGTTAGGCTCTCTGGCTACATTATCGTTTCGATTGTCGGCAGTCTCATTCTGATTGCCGCGATGAGAGGGTGTACACGCACTAATCAAAGGTGCGGCAAAAACGCTCTTCTCTGACGGCGCTAACTCCGCGGGCGATTCGGACGCTCCCCGCGAGCCGCTGCGTCGCTTCGTGGAGCTGAGCGGCGACATGAGCGTTTCCTTTACCTAACGAGTAAGGGGATATATGCCTAACGAACAAATGACTGAACAACCTCGGGACGAGTCGTTTCCCCGCCAACTCATTCCTCTTTCGTTCCCAAACTAGTTCTCCAGGAAGAGACCAACCGGAGAGAACGCGAGCGGCGTTTCTTCTAGAACAGCGCAGTTTGTCGCCGTAGGCTGCCAACGCGCGCTTATCAATCATGCCGAACGAAGATCCAACAGCTGCCATGCTTGATCCGTCGAAGACGGAAGCCGGCGGTGTTTCGGGCGCGCGCCGGCGGGGTGATCCTAACGAACCGGTCGCGGTGGTGGGTCTCGGGGCGTCGGCGGGAGGAATTGCGCCGCTGCAAGAGTTCTTCAGCGGGATGACTACAGATAGCGGGCTCGCGTTTGTGGTCGTGATGCATCTTTCGCCGGAATTCGACAGCCAGCTGACGAACATTCTCCAGCAGAAAACCAAAATGCCGGTAACGCAGGTGGCGCGGCCGACGCGCGTGAAACCGAATCACGTCTATGTCATTCCCCCGAATCATCAGATGACGTTTGAAGACAGCACGCTGTGCTTGCTTCCACCGCAAGGATCACTGGGGCGACGGGTGACGATCGATTTTTTTTTCCGCACGCTTGCGCGAGCTTACGGCCCTCGCGCGGTTTGCGTAATCATGTCCGGCGCCGACTCCGATGGCGCGATCGGGTTGAAACACATTCGCGCGCAAGGCGGCGTGACGATCGCACAGGATCCGAACGAGGCGGAATATGAGAGCATGCCCGCCGCGGCGATTGAGAGTGGTATGGTCGACTGGGTGCTGTCGGTGCAGAAGATGGCGCCGAAGCTATTGGAGTTTGTCCAAAACGAGAGCTGGATGAAGCTGCCGCCGGAAATTCCGGATACGCAGGAGTTGGACCAGAAGGATCAACTCACGCCGGGCGGCGAGACTATTTCGAAGGAGACACGCTCGCCGGAAGATGAATCCGCGATTGCGGAGATTCTGGTCAATGTGCGCGCGAAGACCGGGCACGATTTCGAACATTACAAACGCGCGACAGTGTTGCGCCGGATCGCGCGGCGGATGCAGGTCCACTCGCTCGAAAGCATCCCGCAGTATCTCGAATTCATTCACACGCATCCGCACGAAACGGGCGCGCTGCTGCAAGATCTACTCATTAGCGTGACGCATTTTTTCCGCGATCGCGATGCCTTCGCCGCGCTCACGGCGCACATTCCGGGACTCTTCGCGGGCAAGGGGAAGGACGACGTGATTCGAGTATGGGTGGCGGGCTGCGCTACCGGCGAAGAAGCCTATTCAATCGCGATTTTGCTCACCGAATATGCGGAGCGGCATAAAGACCCGCCAAAGCTTCAGGTTTTCGCGACTGACATCGATGAGCGGGCGATCGCGGAAGCGCGTCAGGGGCTTTACCCGTCAATCATCGAGGCGGATGTATCGCCAGAACGGTTGCGAGCGTACTTTGTGCGCGACCATGGCCGCTATCGCGTGCGCAAGAGAATCCGGGAGAAGGTTCTTTTCGCTCCCCATGATGTATTGAAGGATTCGCCGTTCTCCCGTTGCGATCTTATTTCCTGTCGCAACCTTCTCATTTATCTGACAGCGCAGGCGCAGGCGCAGGTATTCGATGTTTTTCATTTCGCATTGCGTCCGGGTGGCCTGCTCTTTGTTGGCAACTCGGAAAATAACAGCACCGCGCAATCGCTTTTCTCGGCGGTGGACGCGAAGCAACGTCTGTTTGTGCGCCGTTCCACGCTGCGGACGAACTGGAGGGCCGGGTTGTTCCCTCCGCACATGACGGGGAAAACAATGCGATCACTGCCTGCATGGCAAGCGCGAACCTTGGAGGCGCTGACCCAGAGCGGCGTTGGCGGCGCGACGACCAAGGGTGCGGAAGCGGTTCACTCGGGCCACGCGAGGCGCGAAGTGCTCTTTGGCGCACTTCATTTGCGTCTACTCGAGCAGTATGGACCACCATCGGCCGTGGTAAACGAGTCACACGAGATTGTGCACCTCTCGGAAAGTGCCGGGCGTTATCTTCACTTTGCTGCGGGCGAGCCCACAGCAAACATCGTTAAGGTCATCGATCCGGCGTTACAGATCGAACTGCGGGCGGCGCTTTTCCGAGCCGCGCAGTCGCACGCAGCAGTGAGGGCGGCGCCGCAGCGAGTCGAGGTCAATGGCACGGCGGAAACGATTTCTCTCGAGGTGCGCCCAATGCGCGCGAGCGACCAGGCGCACGGATTTTTCCTGGTCTTGTTTGAGAAACAGAACGACGCGCCAATTGTGTCCGCCGCAGCGCCTGCGCACGAGACAATGGCACGAGACGCCGACGCCGAGATTCAGTTCCTGAGGGAACAACTGAGCGCCACGGTCGAGCAATACGAAGCCGCGAACGAAGAGCTGAAAGCTTCGAATGAAGAGCTCCAGGCGATGAACGAAGAGATGCGTTCTGCGGCCGAAGAGTTGGAGACGAACAAGGAGGAATTGCAGTCGATCAACGAAGAAATGGTCACGATCAATCATGAGCTGAAGACCAGCGTCGAGGAGTTGAATCTGACCAACGCCGACCTCTCCAATCTGATGGCGTCGACCGATATCGGGACAATTTTTTTAGATCGGGACCTGCTCATTCAGCGGTTCACTCCCAGTGCGCAAAAGATTTTTAATCTCATCGAGTCGGACAGGGGGCGTTCCATCTCGGACATTACGAGTCGGCTTAACTATAAAGACTTCGTCGGCGAAGCCGAAAACGTGCTCCGGGACCTGAGGATCATCGAACGCGAAGTGCAGATGGCCGAAGGCACCTGGTATATGACGCGAATCGCGCCTTATCGCACGACCGACGATCGCATCGCCGGCGTGGTCGCTACGTTTGTCGATATCACGCACCGTAAAGAAGCCGAAGAAAGTCTTCGCCGAAGTGAAGCGCGGTTACGAAGCGCGATCGAAATCGAAACCATCGGCGTTATTTTTTTCTCACGCGATGGCCGCATCACGGAAACGAACGAGGCGTTTTTGAAAATGAGCGGTTACACGCGCGACGACGTGGAAGAAGGACGTGTGCGCTGGGATAAAATGACACCACCGGAGTGGATGTCGTTAACGGTCGAGGAGATGAATCGATTCGGCTCCACCGGAAAAATTGGTCCGTATGAGAAGCAGTACATCCGCAAGGATGGGACGCGCTGGTGGGGCCTCTTCACCGGGACGGAACTTGGTGAGAATCTTGGTGTCGAGTACGTGCTCGACGTTAGCGACAGGAAAGAGGCGGAGGAACGATTGCGCGCGAGCGAGGAACGCTTCCGGCAATTCGCGGAGAACTCGGCCGACGTCTTTTGGATAGTCAATGCGAAGACGCAACAGCTCGAATACATCAATCCGATTTACGAAAAGATGTTTGGTCAATCGCGCGAGCTTGCCCTGCGCGATCGAAAACGACGCCTCGATTTGGTCGCGCCCCAGGACCGCGAAGAAGCCGCGACCGGAGTGCCGCGGGCACTTGCTGGTGAAACTTTCACGCGCAATTACCGCATCATTCGGCCGAGCGACGGCGAGACGCGCTGGATTCGCGATACCGGTTTTCCGATTCGCAACGAAGCGGGTCAAGTGGTTCGTATCGCTGGCGTGGCGCAGGATGTAACCGACGAGAAGGAACGCTCGGAGCTGTTGCGCGAAAGTGAAGAGAAATTGCGGCTCCTCATCGAGGGCGCGCCGGAATACGCGATGTTCCTGATGGATACGAGCAATCACATCATCTACTGGAGCAAGGGAGCGGAGCTGGTGTTCGGCTGGACCGCATACGAAGCCCTCGGCCAAACCGGCGAACTAATCTTCACGCCGGAAGATCGCGCCAATGAAGTAGAAGAAAAAGAGATAGCGACCGCTCGACGCAACGGTTCCGCTCCAGATCGCCGTTGGCATATGCGAAAGGATGGCTCGCGCATCTGGGTGGACGGAATCATGCATCGACTCGACGACGAAAAAGGGGAGCTGCGCGGCTACGCGAAAATCGCGCGCGACGCGACGGAACAACGCCGCGCGCAGGAGGAACTGCAGCAGGGCCATGACGAACTGGAGCAGCGCGTACAGGAGCGCACTTCCGAACTGACGGAAGCAAACGCGATCCTGCAACGCGAGATCGAGATGCGCGCGCGGCTCGAGCAGGAAATTCTTCTTATCAGTGAACGGGAGAAGCGACGCATCGGCCACGATCTTCACGACAGCCTTTGCCAGGAATTAGCCGCGACAGCCTTTATTCTCGAGACCCAGGCGCAGAAGGTGGCGAAGAAAAATTCCGCACAGGCCAAAATTTTTTCCGAGGCCGCCCGGACGGTGAACGCCAACGTTGGCCTCGCGCGCGATCTTGCGCGTGGATTGCACCCGATCGAGCTAAGCACGGCAGGTCTGCCCAATGCCCTCCGCGAACTGGCTTATCGCACCGAACACTCCGGCCAAGTTTCCTGCCGCCTCGTTTGTCCGCGACCGGTGCGCATCCGCGATGACGCCGTCGCCCTCAACTTTTACCGAATTGCCCAGGAAGCCGTGACCAATGCCCTCAAACACGCCGGGGCTGGTGAGATTATCCTCAGCCTTAAGCGTAAGCGATCCATTCTTTACCTGGCAATTAGCGACAATGGCCGCGGTTTTGCGGAGAAAAGATCGGACAAAGGCATGGGTGTAAACATCATGCATTATCGCGCCAACGTTATCGGTGCAAAGATTACGATCGACTCGCGCAAAGGAATTGGTACCACAGTGACCTGCGTTCTACCTGGAAAATAGAGGACGCCCGAAGCGCTATTGCTGCGCCTGGGTGACCTCCCGCCACTCCGCCGGAGAATAATCGGCAGGTCTGGTTATGACTTCCATCCCTGGTCCGTTGGGAGGCTGCCGCTCCTTTTCCTGATACTCGCGCAGGACTTCTTCCATATGGTCGTCGGGGATAGCCAGCAGGGTCACACCTTTAGTTCGCAAGAGAAGCTCTGAGCGCGTGTGAGTGCCCAAGATCGCCCGGGAGGTTGGAGCCGGATTGATAACTCGGTTTTTTCCCTAGCTCTGAGGACCTTGGCAGAAATCGATCGCTATCTCAATCCGCAGATACAGGCACTCATATGAGCTTTGGTCCGGCGCGCGCAGAAATACATTGCCGAACTCATCCAGTATCTCGAGGAAGATAAACCTTTGCGCAGCCGCGTCTTCTTCTCGACAAAAATTTCCCAAGGCTTGATCTTTGTCCTAACTCTGTAAGGACGCGAGGAAAGGCCCCACTACGAGTGACAACGCATTCAGTCTGGAACGACAACCGTTTCGAAGGAGCCGACACGAAACAAAAAGGACGGCGCACAGCAATCCCGCACGCCGCCCTCCGGTTGGATGTTATGCAAACGACTCTATTGGCTGCTCGCCGTGCCTTTGGCCTGGTCGAACTTCTTGATCTTGTCCAGATGATCTTTCATCGTGGGAAGGCTGTCATCGATGAACTTCTTCAGATCTTCGTTCTTAACCATTGCCTTCACCTTCTCAAACTCAGCGATGTCTTTCTCGTGATCTTTCACCATGATTTTCACGTAAGCCTTGTCGAAGTCCGCGCCCGATAACTTGCTCATCCTATCAACCATAGCCTGATGCATGGTGTCGATCGTGTCAGGAATCTCTACTCCCATCTTACCGGCCACATCCTTCAGGTTGTCGTTGATCTTCGAATGATCGGTCACCATCAGGTTTCCGAAGTCTTTGACCTCCTGGCTGCCGCCATTTTGGGCCGCGACCTTGCCGAGGGCCACCTCCGTCATGCCACCCATGGCGGCTTTCTTGATAAACATCTTCTCCCCTGCAGTCGCTTTCATCGCACCTTCATCGGCGGCGAAAGTGGACGAGCCAAAAGCAAAGAAAGCCGTGGAGAGACCTAAAACCGTCACAAGGTATTTTAGTTTCATATATCCACGGTATCGTTTCAGCCTCCGTCTTTGGCCGTGACAGAATTGCCGGCCATCGGCGGCGTCCGGCCAAAGGGCAAGCGAAAGGTGTAGAGTTAGGCTTGCCGATTGCCTGATTATCCGCTTGCAAGTCTACAATCTTATAAGAACCAAATTCCTTCTTGATGCTTGAGAAATGTTCAAGACTGAAGGACAAGACGGTGATGGTAAGTGACGATTTCGCGCACACCGATTGATTGTTACATTCAAAGTGGGTCGAGCAGAAAGCTGGCTATGCGAGAGGCGCATTTTTTGGCAAAGTCCGGGAGGACGGAGGAGAAACACGCGCGAACCTTTCCTCTTGAATCGTAATTCGACGATGTCGAGCAAATCTGTCTACGGTGGTCTC
>CAWAYD010000010.1:0-14226 GCA_963786175.1 uncultured Verrucomicrobiae bacterium
CAAAAAACTCCGGGTCGCCGGAAAAAAGCTCCGTTATGCGCTTCGATGACCTGGGAGATTGTTCCCTCACCGCCGCGAACCCCGATAACTCCAGTGCGAAGCACCGGCCCATTCGCAAGAGCCTGGTTTGAGCACTTGGGGATTCTGTTTTAACACGTGCTCAGGGAGACGATATCTGCTCGATCGGGTCCAGTCTCAGCGGCGGTGATGATGAGTCACCGCCGCTCTTCGATTTAGGAAATACTTGATCTCGCCTCAATAGGCAGGGCCAGCCAGCATTGCCGCAGCTTGCACCCGCTGTTGCACCGGCATCTTAACAGTGTAACTCCTGGCGCCATTACCGTCGCCGGTCGCATTGGGATTCACCCTGGCAAGAAATCCGTGCGCAATCCCAGCCGAGTCAAGATAGCGGCCACAGATATATCCCTGCTCATTAATCCCGTTGAGTGAAGTGAACCCTGCCGAACCCGGAAAATCAAAGCTCAGAATATCGTCCGGTGTCATGAAGAAGAGCCCATGGGTCACGGCGGCCGTGTCCGTATATCTTCCTACCGCCCAGTTTGAATCATTGTTTCCGAATAGGATGGTTCCGGTAGAATCAACAGCATCGATCGGAAAGGTTAGAGTGCCATCGCTGTCGCGAAGATAGGCATGGGTAGTCACTCCGTCGGCATCGACATAGTAACCTACAACCTGGCTTGAGCTGTTCAGTGAATAGGCCAGGGTTGCCGTGGCGCCTGGAATGGCGAAGGTCGTAATGTCTCCGTCAAGGCTGACAAAGCCCTGCTGGCTTCCGTCACTTAAAACAGCGGTGCCCGAGAAATCATTCGCGTCGTTTAATCCCAGCGGAATCGTGTTTGTGGCGTCAGCGACATCGAAGTTCATGAACCTTTGGTGCGAGAAGAAGTAACCATGGAAGGTGCCATCAGTCCCATTGAGATATTCACCGCAAATCTTTCGGAAGTTATTAATACCGCGTCCCTGAGTAACACCGCCGGTGTCGTTAGGATCAACAAAAGCATGACTGAACTGACCGTCGCGCGAGCGAAAGAAACCACGGGCCACTCCGTTGACGTCAATAAAAACGCCGACAATGACACCTCGGTCATTGATCTTTTGCGGAAAGGTCAGGTTTCCCGTGCCGGGATAATCAAATGTCTCCAGCACTTCGATGGTCGCGGCCGGAACTGTACTCGCGATAAGGACTAAGGAGGCTAAGGCAGCAAGGTTCTGAATGAACGGATGTCTCAATTTCATATAATTGTCATCTTTCTATTTGAATTTCTTTCGCCTATGACTCAGCAACTAATGAGTCAAGGTGATGACCAGGACGAAATACCGGCAAAATCGGCCTTTCCCGAGGACGGAAGGATCTGCGCTCGTTATCAGCTCACCGCCGCAATACCCGATAACTCAGTGCGAAAGCACCGGCGCACTCGCAAAAGCCTGGTGGTCCTGCTTTAGCACGTGATCAAGGAGACGACATCCGCTCGATCAGCTCGAGGTATCGTGATTTAGTCGCGGATTATTGCTCCAGCCGCCCGATAAAGCCACTCCCACCATTGGCTGCGTAATAGAATCCGCAAATGATATTGGAGTTATTAATCCCAGTGAGAGTCGTCTGCACGGCACCGGGAAAGTCAAACGATGTGAACTCACTCAGGTTGCGCAAAATAAGGCCATGCGACAAGTCATGCGAGTCATACCATACGCCCATCAGAGTTTCATGATCATTGAGACCCAGGAATTGTGTGTCACTCGTCCGAGGGTAATCAATGGGAGCGACCACAGTGCCGTTCCTATCTCGGAAAAAGCCATGAGTCCCACTCGAACCATCGTCATAGTAACCGGCGATCTCCTGATGGTTGTTGATCGCAAATGGCCAGGTGAACTCGGCGTTGGCTGGCGCCGGGTTGATAATTGAACCGCCGAGGTTAGCAAAGGGAAGAGTCGCGCCCAAAGAAGTGTAAAGTCCCGTGAAATCACCCCCATCGTTCAAGCCATAGATAACCGTAGCGGTGGAATTGGGAACATCATACGGCGTCACAATTCCATCCTGATAGAAGAGGCCGTGCTCACCATTTGTATCGATAGTCCACCCCGCCACGAGTCCATCGATATTGATCGACTGCAAAAATGTGCGCGCGGTGGGCGATGCGGTGATCGCTGGCCCTAAGCCCCCGTTTGCGCTCCGCAGGTAACCGTGTTCGTGCTGCTTCCAGGTAAATGTTCCAGCCACAACTCCATTGTTGTTGATCCCCCACGCCGTTGTGTAGGCCGTTCCCGGCCGGGGATAATCGAAAGTCGCCAGAATCTCGACTGAAGCCGTCGGTTCCTGTGCGAGGGCGGCTGCTAAAGGAAATGCGAGGATCATGCTAAGAAGAGTGTAGAAGCCGGAACGGTTCATGATTCCGAGCAAAACGATCGACGCCGAAAATTCAAGCCAATTTGATGGCGTACGAATCTCGGAAGAAGTAGAGCCACGTCGATTGAGTTCTAACGATGCCTAACGAATGTGCCCGATAAAACCGCTCGGGTTGTCGTCAGGGAAATTGCAGGTGCGGCGACCAGGCCGGCATCGTTAATGGTGTTGATCTCGGTCGACGTCGAGCCCTGGCAACAACAAAGAAACGAACGGCGTTTGTCCTCAAATCAGGACGCACAGGGAAAAGACAGAGAATCAACCGAAACACTTCACGAAGTGGGCCGCGACTCCTCAGGCAACTTGCGATGGAGCGGGCATCTTTGCGAAGATGCACAGGCTCAAACTCCAGTTATCTTATCGTGAATGACGCCGGAAGAAATTCTACTAACATCGCAGCCGCCATACCCGATGCACGAATGCGGGATCTTTGGCGTCTTCGGACATCCGAACGCGGCGGTCTTGACCTACTACGGCCTTTTCGCGCTTCAGCATCGCGGGCAGGAGAGCGCCGGCATTGTCACCTCGCAAGGTCCGGGCGCGACCTTTCTCCAGCACAAGGACATGGGATTGGTCTCACAGGTGTTTGGCCAGGAGGAACTGGCGCGCCTTAAGGGTAATCGAGCCCTCGGTCACACGCGTTATTCCACCACCGGCTCAAGCACAATCAAGAACGCGCAACCGTTCGTGGTCGATTGCGTGCGCGGGCAGCTCGCCATTGCGCATAACGGCAATCTGATTAACGCCGACGTTCTGCGTGACGAGCTGGAACGCAAAGGCTCCATTTTCCAGACCACGGCCGATAGCGAGATTATCCTCCACCTGCTCGCCCAGCCGTCGCTCAATGGCGGCAGCATTCTCACCGCTTTGCGCCGGATCGAAGGGGCATTCTCGGTCGTCCTCATGAGCGAGCGCGAAATCATTGCGGTGCGCGACCCGTTTGGGTTTCGGCCATTGTCGTTAGGCAAACTTGACGGCGCTTATGTTGTCGCCTCGGAAACGTGCGCCTTCGATCTCATCCATGCGGAATTCATTCGTGAGATCGAACCAGGCGAAGTGCTCATCATCAGCGAAGAAGGCTTGCGCTCGGAATGGCCGTTCCGCGACGAGAAGCCGGCGTTCTGCATGTTTGAATACGTCTACTTCGCGCGTCCCGACAGCATCATCGGCGGAGTCAACGTCGCGAAGGTGCGAACCGAGATGGGTCGCGAGTTGGCCCGCCAATTTCCGGTCGAAGCCGACATCGTCGTGCCGGTTCCCGACTCGGGGAATTACGCCGCACTTGGATTCGCGCACCAACTCAACATTCCCTACGAGCACGCTTTTGTGCGCAATCACTACATCGGGCGCACCTTTCTTCAGCCGAGTCAGCTCATCCGCGATTTTGACGTGCGAGTGAAGCTCAACCTGATCAAGGAAGCAGTGGAAGGAAAACGAGTCGTGGTCGTGGACGACTCTATCGTCAGGGGAACGACCGCCCGCGCCCGGGTCGTCAACCTGCGCGAGGCCGGTGCGAAGGAAGTGCACATGCGGGTGAGCTGTCCGCCGCATCGTTTTGCCTGTCATTACGGGATCGATTTTCCCGATCCGGAAAAGTTGATCGCGAACCAGAAAACGATGCCGGAAATCTGCCAGTATCTCGGCGTCGATAGTCTCGGCTATCTCGATGTCGAGGGAATGATCCGCGCCACCGGCAAATCGCCGAGCGAATTCTGTCTTGCCTGCTTTACCGGCAATTATCCGCTCGCGGTCGATCCGGAACTGGACAAATACATCATGGAAAAGCGCGAAGCCCGGGCCAAAGCGCTGGCCGAGGAAGAGCAGCCGACCTTGTTCGCAGGTTTGAAGTAGGAGTCCGCAACTATCTCCGTTTTCGCAATCATCTCGCATGGGCTCTCCCGAGCATTTTCCCAAGTCTGCGAGATCAGCGGCGCGCAAAAAAGCCTACGCCCGTGCCGGTGTTGATGTGGATCTCGGCAACCGGCTCAAGCGGAAGATTCATGGACTCGTTAGGCAAACGCACGGCCCGGAGGTGCTTGGCAAGATCGGTGGCTTCGGCGGTTTGTTTGCGCCGAACTTTGCCGGAATGCGCGAGCCGGTTCTCGTTTCGAGCATCGATGGAGTGGGCACGAAGTTGAAGATCGCCTTTGCCGTCGATCGCCACGACACGGTCGGCGGAGACCTGGTCAACCACTGTATCAACGACATCGCTGTGCTCGGAGCGCGTCCGCTTTTCTTCCTCGATTACATCGGGGCGGAGCGACTGGAGCCGCGCGTTTTCCAGCAAATCCTGCGCGGGTTCAGCAAGGCGTGTCGGGCCGGCGGCTGCGCGTTAATAGGCGGCGAAACCGCGCAAATGCCGGGAATGTACGCTCGTGGCGAGTACGATCTCGCCGGTTGTGTCGTAGGAGTGGTCGATCGCAAGCGCATGATCGACGGCTCGAAAATCAAGCCGGGCAACATCATTCTCGGGCTGCCGTCAAACGGCCTCCACACCAACGGCTACTCCCTCGCCCGCAAAATATTTTTCGAACAATTATGCCTCCGGCCCAACGCCAAAGTTCCCGGGCTGCGCTTGTCGTTAGGCGAAGAGCTTCTCCGCACGCACAAAAACTATCAGCCGCTCCTGGCAAAAGTGCCTAATGAAAAACTGAAAGGTCTCGCCCACATCACCGGTGGAGGACTGGTTGACAATCTCCCGCGCATTTTGCCTGACGACTGCGACGCGGTAATCGAGAGGCAAAACTGGAAAGTCCCGGCCATTTTCAAAATCCTGCAGGAGCGCGGAGGCGTACCCGAACAAGAGATGTATCAGGTTTTTAATATGGGCATCGGCATGGCGGCAATCGTCGCGCCTAACGACGCCACTTCGCTGCAAAAGCAATTGCACGCGCGACCGATTGGCCGGGTGGAACGCGGGCGTGGCGTCGTTCGGTTGTTAATCTGATTGTGAACTTTTTCGCCGCTTCGCCTCCGCTCTGCGGAGCAGTTCGCGGTTTTGCTGGTGGGTCAGGAGCGCTAGGGCAGCCTGTCTCCCGGTCCACTTCACCTCTCGTATTTCCGAGGGCGAACGTTGGGAGACGAATCGCATCAGGAAAAACTTTACCCGGACCAATTGGCCATTGGTTTCAAATTCGGTCGTCTTTAACGGGGCGACGATCCGTGCGATCACGCCAGTCTCTTCCTGCACTTCGCGAATCGCGGCCTCCTCGGGTTTTTCCCTCGGCTCAATGTGGCCTTTCGGCAGCACCCATTGGTCCTGGCCACGTTTTGGCCTAACGATTAAGTATTCCACTTCGCCTTCCGCCAAGCGGTAAACGACCCCACCGGCATGTGTCGGCCGGGCAGTGTTATTGTTTTCCACGGCCAAAGTTACCTGCGATCACTCCGGTCGGAATTCCATAATTGCCCCGGTAGAACGGAGCCTGGCTCAACTCCGCGCCGGGTGTTTTGCAAGCCTCGAATTTCATCGGTATGACAAGTTTGACCGCTCATTCTAATCTGGTGCCAATGGAGCAGCGCGCCTTCGGCAAGACCGACATGCAAGTCAGTGTCCTCGGCTTTGGCGGAACGGAGATCGGGTTGGAAGAGGCTGACGAGCCAACGGTCGCGCGATTGTTAGGCAAAGCTCTCGATGCCGGGCTCAACGTCATCGATACCGCGGAATGCTACGGCAAGAGCGAGGAGATGATTGGTCGAACGGTAGCCGATCGGCGCGAGGAATTTTATCTTTTCACCAAATGTGGTCATCCCCACGGGATGGAGAGCGGCGCGAACTGGTCGCGCGATTCCATTCTCGAAAGCATCGAGCGCAGTCTGCGGCGACTGCGCACCGATCGAGTCGATCTCGTTCATCTGCATAGTTGCTCAGAAGCGGTCTTGAAAAAAGGTGAGGTGATCGAAGCGCTCCAGAGCGCGCGCACGAAAGGATACACGCGTTATCTCGGCTACAGCGGCGATAGTCACGCCGCGCGTTATGCCGTGGAATGCGGAGCGTTTGATTCGCTGCAGACTTCGATCAACATCGCCGACCAGGAAGCGCTCGAGCTGACTTTACCGTTGGCGCGAGAAAAGCAGCTGGGCGTGATCGCAAAACGCCCGATCGCCAATGTCGCCTGGAAAAGCGGACATAAGCCCTCCAATTCTTATCATCAGACTTACTGGGATCGGCTACGCATTTTGCGCTACGACTTCTTGCAAGGAGCCGATTTGGAAGGATCGGTTGCGGTCGCATTGCATTTCCCCCTCAGCGTACCCGGCGTTTGCACCGCGATCGTGGGCACGACGAAACCGGAGCGCTGGGAAGCAAACGCCCGGCTGCTTGAATCCAACTCGTTAGGCGAAGACGACTTTCGCGCGATTCGCGAGCGTTGGGAAGATGTCGCGCCCAAGACCTGGATCGGCCAAACCTGACGAGGCGGAAGCTCATTCGAGGTCGGCAAGCCTGCTCGACACTGCGCGTAGCGTGGTCTAAGAATCGGAGCGCGCAAACGGGCGGTTAGCTCAGTGGTAGAGCGGCACGTTTACACCGTGTTCTAGGAGCATTTTCGCCAGTTACGGTTCTCACCAATGACAACACGGGACGGCGGCGCTCCTCATAGGTAAAATCGGCCTCGAATGAACTGTAAACCAAGTGATCTCATGTTTGCCTGAAAAGATGTTGGCAGTATCAGATTTGAGTGACAATGGACTAACGAGTAACTTTGGAGCAATGCGCTAAGAGCCTCGCCAGCGCGTCGCAGACTTACATTTCTAAATCGAGCAGAGACCGCGGCGTGATATTCGTCCACCCCGGCTCGATTCGATACCTAGACGCTGGACGACGTCGGGCGAGATCTCAAGGCGAATAGGGATCCTTCGAATTCGGCTTCGATGCGTTTGGCAGTTTCATTCGCCAAATAAGTGAAGTCGCAGATGATGTAATGCCCTTCCGCTGGAGTGTGGTGGTAGATAGTGCTGACAATCGTAGAAGGGAGTTGCCAATGCTCTACAATCAGCCCGCCCAAAAGACCATGGTGCACTCCGAGAAAAAGTGACTCCGCTTCGAGTTGGCTAAGTCCATTTGTCTTCATCACTTCCGCGATGGAACTCAACACGCGGAGTCGAGATAGCGGCCTATCAATACCTTGCCGACATCATGCAGGAGAGCGGCCGTGAATCCTTCGGGCGGAATCTCCTGCTTGCAGAAGCGCGGAGCAACCTCGGCCGCAACCGCAGCTGCGACAGAGCGGTCCCACAAAGCACCGTCGTTTAAGTTGTAGCCGGGGAGTTTGGATTGAAAATGGGGTCGCGCTCCTGCTGCCACCGCGATGGCCAGCACCTGCGCAGTTCCCAAACGTGCAAGCGCCTCCCGCACGGTCGCTGCCTAGCTAAGATCTGCGTACGCAGCACTGTTGGCTGCCCGCAGAATTTCCACAGTCATGGCCTCATCGTACGCGATCAACTCCGCCACTTCTGATGTGTCGCAGTTCGGACTCGCCACCATC
Source organism: uncultured Verrucomicrobiae bacterium (assembly GCA_963786175.1). GTDB lineage: Bacteria > Verrucomicrobiota > Verrucomicrobiia > Chthoniobacterales > UBA10450 > JAICXG01. Next base: position 7,909 of record CAWAYD010000010.1, read on the forward strand.
TGCAATCAGCAGGTCATCAGTTTGAGCCTGATTGCCGCTCGGTCTCACCAGCACCAGGCGGAACTGTTGTTTGAGAACGGAATAGGACAACCTGGGGTCAATCAAACCTGCCAGAGCGGCCCGCTCTTAAGAATGAGCTTGACAAGATGGTATCGATTCGTCCGGATATACGTGAAAGCTCGGGCTGACCGTCTCTGAGTCACGCAGGGACGCTTGGTCCCGCAACGAAAGGATGACTATGCAAGCCAAAAGATCCGATGGAGCAAGGAGCTGCTTCATTCTCTGCGCCGTGGCGATATGGATTTTAAGTCTGGTCGCAACATTCGCCGCGCCGAGTTATGTCTACATCAACGCCAACATCAACATTCCCGGACAGAATGCGGTGATTGCATTGCAAAACGACGGGGCTGGAAATCTGACTCCTGTCGCAGGATCACCTTTTGCCACCGGAGGCACGGGCGTGGCCGGAGTGGGAGATCTACTTAACGACATCCAGTGGGATTCTGATTATGAGTTGGTGATTAATGCTCACGGAAATCTCTTGTTCGCCGTTAATGGACATTCCAATGACTTCTCCGGTTTCACTGTGAATGCAGATGGCAGCCTGATACTCATTCCTGGTTCGCCATTCTCATCTCACGGCACCGAACCCGCATCCATCGGTTACAAGGACAACCCGGATGGAACAGCCATGATGATCATGGCCAATAAGGACTCCGATCCTTTCCAGACCCAGACCGCGCCGAACTTTACAACCTTTCAGGTGGATTCGACCGGCGTTCCGACTTGGAACTCGAATTCCATTCTCACGTTGCCTGCGGGCAGCTCTCCCTGGCAGTTTCTGATGTCAGGAAAGTCCAAGTCTTTTTTTAGCATTCTTTTTACAGGCGATGCCATTTACAGCTGCCGTCTCTCCCGCACAGGGCAGATTACTGTCACAAGCTCCTTACCTACGGATGCGGAGAATGGAGGAGGGGCGCTTAACCCAAGAACTAATGCTCTGTATGTGACTGTACCCGTCCCACGCCTGGTCAATGCCTTGTCCTACGATGCCCGCTACAACGTTTCTCTCGTCGAGAGCGTGAACACTCCCGGACACGCACCATGCTGGGCAACCACGAACCGGGCTGGCACTCGACTTTATATCAGCGAAACTCCGTCCGGAACACTCAGTGCCTATGATCTTACCGATCCGCTAGCTCCGGTTCTTTTGCAGCACCTCACATTGAAGGGCAATGTGAAACCCTACCCGGAACACCTTCGGTTTGATCCCACTGAGACATTTCTCTATGTTCTTAACCGGCACGGCAAGCTCCACGTGTTAGATGTGGCAGCGGACGGCACTTTGACCGAGAATCACACGCCTTTTAACCTGGGTCTGCCGGATGGCACAGTCCCGCCACTCGGGTTGGCGGTTCTGCGCAAGTAGGGGAGAGCGCCTTCTGGTATCTCGTGCTGGCTCTTCTAGAGCGATCTGCGCCCATAACCCGGTCACAGCAATAAGCCCACAAAGGATAAGTCCTATTGAAGCAGCTAGCACTCGACCAGGACGATCCTCTCCCAGCTGAGATCGACATCCTAGGGAAGAACGTCTACTGGGATAGTCGCATGAGGCGTAAAGGTGCCGTCGCCATTTCCGAACAGCACGGAGATGGTGCCATCCGACCGATTCGAAACGACGACGTCGGTGTGGCCGTCATTGTTGAAATCACCCGTAATCGCGGAATGAGGCTCCTGCCCAACCGTCGCGATTTGCCCTTGGGTCAGGTTACCCTGGCCGTCGTTCAGGAAAATGAGGAGTCTGGTGCTCTTTTCATGCGGCGGCACCTCGGATGAGGCAGATTCAGGAATAGCTATGTCGGTGTTCCCATCCTCGTTGAAATCGCCTAAAGATATCTTACCTCTAATAGCACCCGTCCCAAGGTCCGTCGTTTGCTGGAGTGCGAAATTCCCCGTTCCGTCGCCCAGATAGACCGAAATGAAGAGGCCCTGTTCATTCTCTGAACCAGCCCCGGAGATACATAGATCGAGATTGCCGTCGTGGTTCATGTCCGCCACCGCCAAATCACTGGCCTCAGGATTAATCTGAAACTCCTGCCCGAGGGTGAAGCCACCCGTCCCGTCGCCAAGAAAAATTTGCGCGTGACTGCCGGTCTTGGTTTTGTCCACGAAGTTAGTCACCGCGATATCCACATTATTGTCTTGATTGAAATCGCCCGTTCCGATCGCGAAATCATTCTTGCCAGCGCCTTCTAACTCGGTCGCTGTATTACTGAATCCACCCAGCCCATTGCCAAGGTAAATCAACACTTTCGCTTCGCTTGGGGCGTTCGCCACGATATCGAGGAACCCGTCGTGATTCACATCCACAAGCTCAAGCCTGGTCGGCTCGCCGTCGCCATTTAGTCTGTTGAGATATTGAAAGCCACCGGCGCCATCGCCCAGGTGAACTTTGATGTCATAGCCCCACTGATTGATGCTGAGGAGGTCGAGCTTCCCGTCGGAATTAATATCTCCTACCGCGATTCCTTTCGACAAGGTATCTGCCTCCAAGTGACTCTTGAGAGTGAAGTTGCCGAGGCCATCCCCAAGAAGGATGGCGACATTATCGAAGCCCGAAAGGTTGACGGCCAAATCCACTTTCCCGTCTCTGTTAAAGTCTCCAGTCGCGATCTGCTCTGGTAGCGGAAAGTCTCCAGCCCGGTGGTTAGCGAAAGTTAATGTTGGTGAAAGCGCACACAGGAGACCAACAACTGGAAGTGCCACAAGTGTCTTTCTCATAAGGGTAGTCTCTATTGAAGGATTTCGATTTGACCGATCTGCAGATGTGGGTCCGAGAGATTGGCGTCCTGATACGGCACTCCAATCACAGGTGTGGCGGTCTTATTGCCTGGAAGAACTACGCCAGAGAGAGCGGTGCCGAAACCAGCATGGGCTTGCGGGTTTCCACTGCTCAAACTCTGGAACAGCTTGCCCGTCACACCATTAAATACAAAGGCTTCTCCGGCCGCCTCAAAGCCACTCACGGTTTGTCCGGGAGCTCCGACAATGATATCCGCTCGCTTGTCGCCAGTAATGTCGGAAGAGGCAAAGACCGAGGCGCCAAACTTGGAAAAGGCCAGCCGTGCGGGTGACCGTAGTCGTCGAATCAGCGTGCCGTCAATTCCATTAAAAACATAGGCCGCACCAGAAAACTTGCTCTGCAGCGGCGCGCCAATCACCAGGTCAGGTTTGTTATCTTTGTTGAAGTCTTGCCCGCCGGCGACAGCGTAACCGAAGGAGTTAACTGTCTCCTTAACAGGACTTACAATAGAATAGAGTAACGCTCCGGTCGCGCCGTTGAAAACGTAGGCCCGTCCTTCACCCGGTGCGCCGACGAGAACATCAGTTATCCCGTCGCCATTTAGATCGCCTGCGTTAGCTACTGCACTGCCAAAAGCCGCCCCGGCTTCTGCTCCGCCGCGGGGGGGATCATTGAGAATTCGGATCACCTGACCGGTCTTGCCGCTGAAGAGATAAACCAGGCCTACGTTAGCGATGCCATCTTCGCCCCCAATATCTTTGCCCGGAGCACCAACGACAAAATCGGCTGTTCCGTCGCCGTCAACATCACCGAGGGCCGCAACCGCCGATCCCATCCGGCCATCTTCTTCAGCTGTAGGATCATTCAGTGTGAAGAGGAGGGAGCCGTCCGAGCCGCTGAAGACCAGCGCCTTGCCCGCAATGTTCTCAATCGTTTGTTGATCGTCTGGATTAACAATATACTGCGGCACGCCTGCGATGACGTCAGCAATGCCATCGCCGTTAATGTCTGCCGAAACAGATAGGCAGCTTCCCAGTTGCCCGCCAAAGTGCTGAGGTTGGATCAGTTCGAAGTCTGGATCGTTCATCACACTAAGAACGCCCAGGGTGGCGCCATCGATCACAAACACTTTGCCCACATTTGCCGGTAGCCCGAAGCCCGGGTCGGTCGAGACAACGTCTCCATCCTGAAAAGGCGCTCCTACCGCCAAATCGGCAACGCCGTCGCCGTTGATATCGCCCATCGAGGCTACCACGTAGCCAAATTGAGTCGTAGATGGTTCGGGCAACGGATCGAGCAAAACCGTCGCCTGCGCATGCCCGGCCACGCAAACCGTGCAGGTGAAAGCCACGATCCAGTGCGGCAAAAGGAGTCGATTTCGAATTTCGCCCGGGAATGAAAGCCCGGGAGGCGTTCCGCGGTGCGAGTTCATAAACTCATTTACGGAACCCTTGCCTGAAGTTGCAAGACAAAATTGTCAGCTTGAGCGAAGAACGGGCGCATCTGCGGCTTCCCCTGTCAGTCACTATTGCGGTCGTGACCTGAATCACGGTTGTTGTCGAAATTTACCGCCGAACGACGAACTATATTTTTGTCTTTGGTGAGTCCAGATTGGAGGGGTCGAAAGATGGCTCTGCAGTCCCAGTAGACGCAGCGATTGTTCCGCCTTGAACCAGGCGTATGGATTCGACAAGCGGAATCGCCCTTTTCTCTCGCTCCCTGCTACTAGCACTCTTTTGTTCGTTAGGCTGAAGTATCCAAGCTCAAACAGATACCGCGGAATGCTACGGCAAGAGCGAGGAGATGATTGGTCGAACGGTAGCCGATCGGCGCGAGGAATTTTATCTTTTCACCAAATGTGGTCATCCCCACGGGATGGAGAGCGGCGCGAACTGGTCGCGCGATTCCATTCTCGAAAGCATCGAGCGCAGTCTGCGGCGACTGCGCACCGATCGAGTCGATCTCGTTCATCTGCATAGTTGCTCAGAAGCGGTCTTGAAAAAAGGTGAGGTGATCGAAGCGCTCCAGAGCGCGCGCACGAAAGGATACACGCGTTATCTCGGCTACAGCGGCGATAGTCACGCCGCGCGTTATGCCGTGGAATGCGGAGCGTTTGATTCGCTGCAGACTTCGATCAACATCGCCGACCAGGAAGCGCTCGAGCTGACTTTACCGTTGGCGCGAGAAAAGCAGCTGGGCGTGATCGCAAAACGCCCGATCGCCAATGTCGCCTGGAAAAGCGGACATAAGCCCTCCAATTCTTATCATCAGACTTACTGGGATCGGCTACGCATTTTGCGCTACGACTTCTTGCAAGGAGCCGATTTGGAAGGATCGGTTGCGGTCGCATTGCATTTCCCCCTCAGCGTACCCGGCGTTTGCACCGCGATCGTGGGCACGACGAAACCGGAGCGCTGGGAAGCAAACGCCCGGCTGCTTGAATCCAACTCGTTAGGCGAAGACGACTTTCGCGCGATTCGCGAGCGTTGGGAAGATGTCGCGCCCAAGACCTGGATCGGCCAAACCTGACGAGGCGGAAGCTCATTCGAGGTCGGCAAGCCTGCTCGACACTGCGCGTAGCGTGGTCTAAGAATCGGAGCGCGCAAACGGGCGGTTAGCTCAGTGGTAGAGCGGCACGTTTACACCGTGTTGGTCGGGGGTTCGAACCCCTCACCGCCCATGGCGAGCCCAAAAGTCTCTGCGCTTGTCTCATTCGGCGTCTCGCGTTTTGAGAATCGCGAGGGCAATGAAGCTTTGCACCACTTTGTCGTCCTGATTTTTCGTCAGGCTGCGATAACGAATGAGCCCGTAACCGGGTTTCGATTGCGAAAGACGCGCTTCCAGAATTTCGATCTCCACATGCAGGCTATCGCCGGGATGCACCGCCGCGGGCCAGCGCAACTCATCGATCGCCCGACCGATGATCCCGCTCTCCACCTCCATCGTTTCGACAAAAAGCCGCATCGAAATCGAGGCGGTCTGCCAGCCGCTGGCGGCCAATTCGCCTAACAAATTCTCTTTGGCATGGAGGCTGAGATGGAAGGGCTGTGGATCATAGCGGCGGGCGAACTCCAGGATCTCTTCCGCGGAAATGGTTTGTCGACGAGACACGAACTGGCTGCCGACCGGAAAATCTTCAAAGGCGCGCGACACGCTCCAGCTTCAGTTGATCGCCTGTCACTGCGCAAGAAGTAAGCTGCGACTAACGAGGCAAAAATGCCGACCAGGAATTCCTGGTCGTTGCGAATTGGCCGGTGCGACGAAGCGAGACCAGATTATCGTTTCGGGAGATTGAGGAGGAACCTTTTCTCGTCGTCGGTGAGCGGACTGTTTTGAATCCAGACCTGCGCCGCCGCCGGGTCGGAACGCATCCAGTGATCGACCACCTCCCACGCGCTCCATCTGCGAACCGAGGGATTTTCGATCGTTTCCACCCAGGTCGCCGCGGTTGCCGGGTCCTGCGGTGTAACGGCAGAAGCGAAGCTGGCGAGAGCGTTGTCGCGCGCACTGCCGCA
>CAWAYD010000011.1:0-45718 GCA_963786175.1 uncultured Verrucomicrobiae bacterium
AGATCCTGCACAAGGGTAATGGCCAGGAAATCAGGACCTGGACCCGCAAATTGTCAACGGCGTCGGCGAATACAACGTGATCTCGGCTCTGCTCGAAGGACTCGTCGCGGAAGATCCGCACGATCTTCATCCCGGTGCCGCGTCGCCGAGCGCTGGGACATTTCATTAGACGGAAAAACCTACATCTTTCATCTGCGACACAACGCGAAATGGTCGAACGGCGACCCGGTCACGGCGTCCGACTTTGTCGAGTCCTACCACGTATTTGGCACGGGCTTCGGCCGGCAGATGGAGCCTCCATGCTTTACGTCGTCCGGAACGCGGAAGCCTTCAACAAAGGTAACGTTAAAAGATTTCACTCAGGTTGGCTTCCACGCACTCGACAAATGGACTCTGGAGATTAGCCTAACGAATCCCACTCCCTATCTTTCTTTCCCTCCTTAATTACGACGCCTGGTTTCCGATTCCTATTCCAACCGTGAAAAAGTACGGGCCGCTTTACGAGCGCGGGGGTTACTGGACCAAGCCCGGTCGCTCCGTGGGCAACGGGCCGTTTACTTTGGAAGACTGGCGCTTGAATCAGGACGTCCGGGTTAAGAAGAGCGCGACTTACTGGGCCGCAGCGCGCGTTCGCCTCAACGGCATCGTCTTTCATACCATCGACAGTAACAATGTCGAAGAGCGTGCTTTTCGCTCCGGCCAGTTACACATAACCGACACCGTGCCGGTGAATCGGATCGACCGCTATCACCGCGTAGAGCCTAACCTTCTTCGGATCGATCCTTATCTCGGCACCTATTTCTTGTCGAAGGTCAACGCGACCAGGCCGATTCTGAACTCACGACTCGTTAGGCGGGCGCTTGGCATGGCAATCGATCGCCGCAGTATCGTCGATCACGTCACGCATGGCGGACAGTTACCCGCTTTTTCTTTCACGCCGCCTGACGTCGCCGGCTATACCTGCCAGTCTACCCTGCCTTACGATCCGGCTGCGGCGCGACGTTCCCTGGCTGAAGCCGGTTATCCGGACGGGCGCGGGATTCCACCGATCGAGCTTCTCTTTAATTCCTCGGAGAACCACAAGATCATCGCGGAAGCCGTCCAACAGATGTGGCGTAACGAACTTCATATCGACGCCCGCCTCGTTAACCAGGAATTGAAGGTCTACTACGACACGCGGCGCCAGATGAATTATCAAATCATTCGTTCAACCTGGATCGGCGACTATGTCGACCCGAGTTCGTTTCTCAATCTTTGGACAACCAACGGGCCTAACAATGAAACCGGCTGGTCGAATACCACCTATGACCGTTTCATCGCGGAGGCGGCGCAGACGAACGATCGCGCCACGCGCTATCGCGCTTTCCAGCAGGCCGAAGCCGTCCTTCTCGATGACGCGCCCGTTCTCCCGGTTTACTTTTACACCCATGCTTTCCTTATCGCTCCGAGTGTTAAGGGCTGGTGGCCGACGATTCTCGACCATCATCCTTACAAATATGTCTACCTTGAAGAAACATCCCGTGGCGACTAGGAACCGATAGGCTTTCGAGCTACGTTTTCTTAACGATGAAAACATCTCTGCTCTTCCTGTTTTTCCTCGGCCTCCTCACCTGCGCTTTTGCTGCCTCGCCCACGGAGCCGCCCAGGGAAGCTGAAAACGCCATCGACAAGGATGGTTTGCTCGAGCATATCAAAGTCCTCAGTTCCGATCGGTTTGAAGGACGCGCACCAGGCACGAAAGGCGAGGATCTCTCCGTCCAGTACATCATCGAGCAATACAAAAAGCTTGGACTCAAACCCGGCAACCCAGATGGCCCCTATACTCAGGAAGTGCCGATGGCCGGTATTCTCACGAAGCCGACCTGTACCTTTACTGTCGGCGATAAGACGTTGCAGTTGCAATCGCCCGACGACTTTGTCGCTTTCACTCAACGCCTCACTCCGCAGATCGAGGTCAAGGATTCCGACATTGTCTTCGTCGGTTATGGAATCGTCGCACCCGAATATGGCTGGGACGATTTCAAAGGCGCGGACCTGAAAGGAAAAACAGTTGTCTTCCTGATCAACGACCCGCCAATCCCGTCGCCTGATGATCCATCGAGGCTGGATGACCACATGTTCAAAGGCAAAGCCATGACTTACTACGGCCGCTGGACCTATAAGTATGAGATCGCTGCAAAAGAAGGCGCGGCTGCGGCCATCATCGTGCATGAAACCATTCCGGCGGCTTACCCATGGTCGGTGGTCGCGAACAGCAATGGCAAAGACGATTTCGTCATCGACGCCGCTGACAAGAATATGGATACCGTTGCCGTCCGGTCCTGGATCACGCTTCAGACAGCGCAAAAGCTTTTTGCTGCCAGCGGGAAAAGCTTCGACGAGCTTAAGCAAGCCGCGCTGAGCAAGGATTTCCGGCCGGTGTCGTTAGGCGCGAAAGCGAGCTTCGTTCTCCAGAACACCATTCACAGCTTTCGCTCGCATAACGTCGTCGCCAGGCTCGAGGGCGGTGATCCACAGAAGCGCGATGAGTATGTTATCTATAGCGCCCACTGGGATCATCTTGGCCGCGATCCCAAGTTAAAGGGAGACCAGATTTATAATGGCGCACTCGATAACGCATCGGGCGTAGCCAGTATTCTCGAGATCGCGCAAGCCTTCACCAAACTCCCGCAGCCACCTCAGCGGAGTATTCTCTTTCTCGCCACCACTGCAGAGGAAGCCGGTCTCTTAGGTGCGAAATATTATGCCGAGCACCCGCTTTATCCGCTTGACCATACTCTGGCTGATATCAACATCGACGTCGTCAATCCCTGGGGGGAAAACACGCGACATCGAAGACATTAGCTATGGTAACTCTACCCTTGACGAAATGTTTGCCCAGGCGGCCCAACGCCAGGGTCGCAGGGCGACTCCGAACAGCGAGCCGGAAAAAGGACACTTTTTTCGAGCAGATCACTTCGAGCTCTCAAAGTTAGGCGTGCCTTCGCTTTATCCCGGGAGTAAGCCAAAGGATTTTATCGGGCAGCCGCCCGGCTACGGTCAGATGAAGAGCGATGATTACACCCAGCATCATTATCACCAGGTTTCCGATGAGGTGAATCCGGCATGGGATTTTTCAGGCGCAGTTCAGGACACGCAGTTACTGTTCGATGTTGGCTATCAGGTGGCGAATGGAGATCACTATCCCACCTGGCTGCCCGGCTCGGAATTCAAAGCCAAACGTGATGAGATGATGATGAAGAAGTAGCTTGCCTTGCTCGCCGGCTTGCAAGCCCAGGTCTTACATCGGTCGACACTTCGAACAATTATCCCATGGATCAACCAATTCCGATCATCAGCATCGTTGTCGGCGTGCTCGTTTTGCTTTTCGGCCGCCGGCTTTTCTGGCTCTTTGTTGCCGCGGTTGGCTTCTGGATTGGCTTTGAGGCGACACCTCATCTCATGCAAAATCCACCGCCCTGGCTTACCCTCGTGGTCGCGGTCGGGCTCGGCCTCCTCGGTGCGCTGCTTGCGTTCCTGTTGCAAAAAGTCGCCATCGCAATCGCAGGATTCCTGGTCGGCGGCCATGTCGCGCTCTCCCTCATGTCCGCCTTTGTCGACACGCATGCCAACTATTCCGGGATTGCCTTTGTCATCGGTGGAATCCTTGGTGCGATTCTCTTGCTTGTCCTTTTCGATTGGGCGTTGATCGCCTTTTCCGCGGTTGTCGGCGCGGAGCTCATCATAAGCCACCTCCGTATTCCGCAGGCTGGAGCAACCATTCTCCTCCTCGGCCTAACGACTGTCGGTATCCTCGTCCAAGCCGCGTTCCGGCGACGAAGAATCTAGTTTTTCGCAAGTGCGCGATTTCAACCGTTACAGTAGTTGTTAATTTTCCTGATGGGCCAGAAATGTTTGCTTTACAGACACTTCATAATCACATTGGCACCTCAGCTATGTTGTATGATGTGTGGGTCACTGGCTGGAATGTTTCCTGGACTGGCTCGCTAATCATCCCCGAATGACCGAAAACACGGATAACATTATTACTCCTGCTGCCAATGAGGTAGAGATGGACGCCTCAGCATCCAGTCCGATCTGCATCGCCGGCGCTCACCGTTCTGGCACCTCGATGCTTGCCAGACTCATGCACTCTTGCGGGCTGGAACTCGGTCCCGAACAGGACCTAATGCCGGCGGCAAGGGATAACCCCGACGGCTTTTGGGAAAACCTTCGCTTCGTCAAACTGAATGACGAAATTCTTAATACCTCGGGCGGCGCGTGGGACCTGCCTCCACCTGAAGATCAGCCGTATGGCGAATCCGATTTCTCGGCTCTAAGAATCAGAGCACAACTGCTTATCGATAGCTTTAAGGGACGGCAACCCTGGGGATGGAAAGATCCCCGCAATTGCCTGACTATTCGTTTCTGGCGCAACCTGATTCCAGACCTCAAGGTTCTTATCATCGTTCGGAACCCGCTCGAGGCAGCCTACTCCATGCACAAACGGAACGGCGTCTCGTATGCCTTGAGCCTGCGACTCTGGGAAATCTATAATCGCCGCATCCTTGCCATTACTGACGGCATGGAGTGCTTCGTAACCAGTTACGATCGCTTCTTTGTCGAACCCGAACTGGCCCTAAGCGAGATTGCCGGTTTCGCCAGACTTGATCTGGCCAAAGTTTCGAAAAGCGCCGCCCTGGTTTCACGCCACAGACGAAATACAACTTTTACCCTGGATCAAATTGTTAGCGCGGGCGTCTCAGAAAGAATCGTAGAACTCTATCAAACGTTGCTTAACCAGTCGAGCGGCCTTGCAAGAGCCGATCGAGAAACTTCCGGATCTCAAGAGGAAATCGCGCTTCTTCCCGGCTCTGCCAGTCGTTTGAATACCGCCGTGCCTGACGGGGAAGAGAGTCGGCAGGAGTTGGCCATGCGCCGCGGCGATGAAATTCGATTTCGTAAGGAAGCGAGTCAGCTCAAGGAGCTAATCGAAAGCCTTCGCCATGAACTCGCGGCCGCATCAGTTAAAGCCGCGGGAGAAATTGCTTTACGGGACGGCCGGATAGAGGAGATCCAGAAGGCGTACACTTCATCTCGACAATTTGTTCTCGCAAGAACGCGCAGAGTTAGGACGTGAGAGGCGAGATGCCACTCAACGCTTCCTTGAGCTAGAACGCGAGAGGCGGGATGCCGCTCAACGCCTTCTCGAGTTAGAACGTGAAAGACAGCATGCCGCCCAACTGCGTAACCGTTTCGCTCAGACTAATCAGCTCCTCCATACTCAAAGCATCCAGTTACAGGCCCGGGATTCTGAGGCAAGCGCGCTCGCCGAGCGTCTGCGAAAACAGCTCACTGAAACAAAACGCCTGCTCCGCCTTCTCGATGACACCGAGCAGGCGGCCAAGACACTCGGAAAATCGCGGCGCTGGGCCCTTGCCAATCCTTTTGCATGGCTCCTGGCAATCCTTTCTGGGCATAAGCTTCGTGGCTTCGGCCATCTTGACAAGGTCGTCGCAAAATATCACTCCTGGCGTGCAGCCCGCCCCGAACTTGCAGACTTGGACGACGAAATCGCCAAGCTGCGCAGCGGCCCCAAGCACTTCTCACCTTCTCCTGAGGCCACCGTACTTCCCTCTGCCGAAAAACAGGCGCGGCCACAACCAGCACTTATCGAGCGTCCGATCGCATTTCCTACCCCGGACCGAGTTGAGGTCTCGATCATCATCCCTGTCTTTAATCAAGTAGACTTTACCCTCGCCTGTCTCGACTCCGTCCAGCAGCAGACCGCGGAGCGAAGCTACGAGGTAATCGTAGTGGACGATTGTTCCACGGACGACACTCAACAACTTATGCGACGGATAAGAGGTCTCCGCTATCTCCGCGCGGACAAGAATGCTGGCTTTACTGCGTCCTGTAATCGCGGGGCCCAGGCTGCCAAAGGCAAGTATCTGATCTTTCTCAACAACGACACCACGGTCACGGAGGGATGGCTCACGAGTTTGCTGGAAACCTATGAGCTCGAACCGAAAGCCGGCCTGGTAGGTTCAAAGCTTGTCTACCCGGACGGCAGATTACAAGAAGCCGGTGGCATTATCTGGCGGGATGGCTCCGGTTGGAACCGCGGTAAGTTTCAGGACCCCAGCCTGCCGGAGTTTAACTTCCTGCGCGAAGTCGATTATTGTTCCGCCGCCAGTGTCATCATTCCCAGGTCACTGTTTGAAGAAGTTGGCGGGTTTGATGAAAAGTACTCCCCCGCCTACTACGAGGATACCGATCTGGCATTCAAGGTCGCGGAAGCCGGGCGCAAGGTCCTCTATCAGCCACTGAGTGTGGTGGTCCATCACGAAGGAGCTACGGCCGGCGTTGACGTCTCCGCCGGCACCAAGCGCTATCAGGAGATAAATCGAGCTACCTTTGTTGCGACCTGGGAAGATAGACTGTCAAACAAGCCCACGAACGGAGACGTCCTGGCCTGGGAAACTCCAGCTCAAGGCTGCCAGCGCATCCTCGTCGTCGATCATCACCTTCCCCTGGCCAACCGCGATTCCGGCTCGCTCCGCATGTCCCAGATCTTGAATATCATTCATAGTCTCGGGCACCGCGTGACCTTTATCCCGGACAACCTGGCAGATATTCCACCCTATGGCGACGAACTGCGGAAACGCGGGATCGAAGTGGTTCATCACCCCTATATCAAGTCAGTGAATGACTATTTGCAGATTAACGGCTCCAAATACGATACGGTTCTCCTAAGTCGACGCGACTTTGCACGCAAACATATCGAAAGTGTGAGACAGCACGCTCCCCAGGCGAAGCTCATTTTTGACACGGTCGACCTTCATTTCCTGCGAGAGGAGCGCGAAGCGGCGCTGACCGTAGATGTTTCCTTGAAGGCCAAAGCGGTCGAGATGCGACAAGTAGAGTATGACCTGATCGAACGGGCCGATGCAACCTGGGTGGTAAGTCCCGTCGAGCAGGAATTACTGCGAGTTGATTTCCCGCATAAATCGATCGAGGTCGTGTCGAATATCGTCCCCATCGATGAATCGCCGATGCCCTTTGCCGGACGGAGCGATTTGCTTTTCATCGGAAGTTTTCTGCATGATCCGAATATCGATGCGGTCGTTTATTTTGTTCGCGAGATTCTCCCGGCGGTGACTGCTCATTTACCCGAGGCAAAGTTCTACATCATTGGCGACAAAGCCCCGCCGGAAGTTATCGCACTCGCCAGCGAGAAGATTATCATTGCTGGCCATCAGCCAGATCTCCGGCCCTACTTCGACAGTGTTAGACTTTCTGTGGCGCCGCTTCGTTACGGAGCAGGGGTAAAAGGCAAGATCAATCAAAGTATGGGCCTGGGTGTTCCGGTCGTGGCAACCTCGCTCGCGGCGGAAGGCATGTCATTGCAGCCTGGCAAGGATATCATGGTCGCAGACACTCCCGCTGATTTCGCGGAAGCGATCATCAAGGTCTACTTATCCGAGCCGGATTGGAACAGACTTTCAGAGAACGGCAGAGAGAAAACGCGGGCTCTCTTTTCGGCAGCTGCCGCCCGAAAGCAGTTGAAACGCCTGTTTGCCGAGCGGCGAGACATTCCAAAGACCATGCACGTCGATGGGCAGGAATACCCGACGGCATCGGCGATGTCATGACGCATGACCCTCCCCGGTGCCTTATGCTTCCCGCGGAAAGTGGAGAATTAGTGTTTGAGCGTAACCCGCCGCCCTTGAATGGTGAACCCGCGCTGCTCCGATGGCGAACCAGTGGTGGCCGCGCCGGATTGGTTTACGTTTCACGCGACGGTGATCACGAACGCTTACTGTGTTTTCGAAGCCTCTGCCCGTAGACTGTACCGAATCGGCATCGCCCACCGATTCCACTTTGGAGCCGCCTAACGATAATAACTTACAGCCCTGCCGTGCGAAAGAATCCTCAACCGAAGTTGTCTTTTAGGAATGACGATCGCGCCACCTGAAAATCCAACCAATCACCTCGACGCGGGTCAATGGGGGCCTGCCGCCCTGGAAGAACGACGCCGGCGGACTGCCGAACACCAGGCGAAGCTTGCCGGAACTCGACGGTATTGGATCGATCGCAACTTGTACTTTTACAACCTTCTCTCACGGCTGCTTCAGTTCTTGATCGAGCCCGCCAAATCGGTGCTCTCCATTCGATGCAGCGCAGGCGATCTGCTCGCGGCGACACGTCCCTCCCGCGGCGTTGGTGTCGAAATCTCCGAGCAGATGATCGCGGTGGCAAAGCAGCGCTGGCCCAATTTCATCTACAAAGTCGCGTTCCCGGATTCGGATGAACTGCTCGCCCAGTTCGAGGGCTCAAGCCAAACCTTCGACTACATCATGTTTTCTGAGATTGACGATACGGTCGATGTGCAGCGTGCCTTCCAGAACCTTCGCCACCTTTGCCATCGGCACACCCGCCTGATCATCGTCACTTACAACTACTTGTGGGAACCTTTGGTCTCACTGGCGGAGAAGTTAGGCCTCAAGGTACCGAGAATCGAGCAAAACTGGCTTTCACCTGCTGACGTCAGAAACCTCATGCGGGTAAGCGGCTACGAACTCTTATCCACGCGGCGCATCGTCTTAATGCCGAAATATATTCCTCTCCTCTCCGCTTTTCTAAACGGTTTCTGCGCTCGCCTGCCGGGGTTAAATCGCCTTTGCATGACTGAACTCCATGTAGCCCGGCCAATGCCGCCGAGTTTGGAGGTGAGTAACCTCAGTGTTTCTGTAATCATTCCTTGCAAGGACGAGGAAGGGAACATCCAGGACGCCGTGCGTCGGATTCCCAACCTCGCCGGTCACACGGAAATCATCTTTTGCGACGACAAATCCACTGACGGCACCGCCGCGGAAATTATCCGCATGCAAGAAGCTCATCCCGAAAAGGACATTCGACTGCTAACTGGGCCAGGAATTAGCAAAGCAAGAAATGTCTGGACCGGATTCGAGGCCGCTCAGGGTGACATTGTTCTCATTTTGGACGCTGATCTCACGACCATGCCCGAGGAATTGCCTTACTTCGTTGCGACGCTTGCGTCCGGGAGCGCGGAATTCATTAATGGCTCACGTTTGATTTACCCGGTTCCAAAGGGCGCAATGAAAGGCGCAAATATGCTCGGTAACAAGTTCTTCAGCCTCGCTTTCTCTTACCTTCTTAGTCAGCGGGTCAAGGACACACTCTGTGGGACAAAAGCCCTTTGGCGAAGTGACTGGGAGCGGATCAAACCGCTGATCGGCAGCTGGGGCGTCGAGGACAGGTGGGGTGACTATGAGTTGCTCTTTGGAGCCTCCAAACTCAGCCTGCAAATCGTTGATCTGCCAGTCCATTATCAGGAGCGGATCTATGGCAAGACTAAGATGACTCGGGTCTTCCGCAACGGCCTGGTGATGCTGCGAATGTGCTGGCACGGATTTCTCGAGCTTAAACTTGGCTATTAAGCTTGAAATGGAAGCAAGGCTGCAGCGTGAGATCGAACACGGGAGATTTCTAGCCCGGGAAGGTCCGGGTGAAGTCTGGAACTGGGAAGGGCCGGCCGGGAGGCTGCGCTGGCAGCGCCGGGTCATAATGCTGACCAATCATTTACTTCCGGAAATGAAGGTTCTCGAATTAGGCTGCGGAACCGCTTACTTCACTCGTGAATTGGCCAAGACCGGCGCAACGATTACCGCAATCGACATATCTCCCGATCTTTTGGCATTAGCTCGCCATAACTGCCCGGCAGACAGCGTGACTTTTGAAGCGGAAAATGCCTATGACTTGAGTTATCCCGACAATAGCTTCGACTCTGTCGTTGGTAGTTCCGTGTTGCATCATCTCGAGGTCGAGAAAGCATTATGCGAAATCCTTCGCGTGCTCAAGCCGGGTGGCTCGCTTTACTTCACCGAACCGAACATGCTCAACCCTCAGATTGCGCTCCAGAAGAACCTTCCCGCATTGAAACGACGACTTGGTGATTCTCCAGACGAAACCGCCTTTTTCCGCTGGAGCCTGAATCGCCTCATGCGCGAGACTGGATTCCGCGAGATCGAAATTACTCCTTTTGACTTTCTCCATCCATGGTTGCCATCGAGCGGGCTCCGGATCGCCCAATTGGTCGCCAATTCGCTCGAGCGCATGCCGATTATTCGCGAGATCGCCGGCTCTCTCTACATCCGCGCGATAAAGCCATGAGTGTGGCTGACAATCAGCATCTCGCTGACCGCGCCGCCACCCTGCGCAATCGCGAGCGCCTGGAGCGAAACAAAAACCTGCTCTACTGGTACCAGCGCCTTTATCGCGACCAATTCTCTGCTTTTGCTCATCCGGATGAGTTAGCAATACTTGAGATTGGCAGCGGTGTATCACCACTTAGTCGATTCCATCCCAATGTTCTCACGAGTGATGTCATGGAACTCGACTATGTCGATTACGTTTTCGACGCCCACGACATCGACCAGCTCACCGGGCTCGACGACGAAAGCCTCGATCTCATTACCTTAACTAATGTCCTCCACCACCTGGAGAAACCGCTTGCATTCCTTCACCGCGCCACGACCAAATTGAAACCTGGCGGGCGGATTGTCGCGACCGAGCCTTACTTCTCCCTTTTATCGACGTGGATATTCAAATACCTCCATCACGAACCGGTTGATCTGTCTATCACTCAGCCACAACTACTCGATATTCGCGGTCCGGTAACATCCGCGAACATTGCTCTTCCATGGCTCATCTTCTTCCGCCACCCAGAATGGCGGGAAGAACTGGTGCGTGATTTTGAGGTTGAATCGCTTCGGTTTTTCAGTGCGTTATCTTATATGATAACTGGTGGCATCTCCCGGCGCATACCCATTCCGCATTTTGCTTACCGCGTTTTCCTTTCGCTCGATCTTATCTGCAGTCGTTTGACGCCGCGTCTTTGCGCATCCTTCTTTACCGTGGTTCTGAGACGGAAGTGATGGCCAATAACCTGGGCATAACCTACCGGCTGGCCAGCTATCTCTATGATGTAGCTTTCCCGATCTATCGGCCTTTTTATCACGCGTATAAGGCGATAACGGACCGCACGGAACGCAAACTGTTGGACCAGTCAGATTAAGCCCGGTGCAGTCGTGGTCGATGTCGGGGCCAATATTGGCGTTTACTCCCAGTTTCTGGCAGAGCGCGTCGGTCCAACGGGCATGGTGCATAGCTTTGAGCCTTCGCCAGTCAACTTTGCCAGGCTGCGTCAATCTTTAGCCGGGGCCGCAAACGTCAAACTCAATCAGGCGGCTGTGGGTGATACAACCGGCACGTCCCTTCTCTACCTTTCCGATGAGTTGAATGTCGATCATCGCACTTATCCTACAGCTGACGGGCCGCGCCGCACTTTGCTGATCCAGACCACGACCCTCGATGACTACTTCAGGAGTGGATCCCGCGTTGACTTGATCAAACTCGACATCCAAGGATTTGAGTTACACGCCTTGCGCGGGGCGCGGCGCGTGCTGGCGGAGAACCCGGCCATTAAACTGCTCTTTGAATTCTGGCCCTATGGACTAACACGCGCCGGCGGCTCCGCGGAGCAGTTAACGACGCTTCTGCAAGCGAACGAGTTTCATCTCTTTACCTTCGAGAAGGGCAAGCTTCGAGCATGCAACGCGTTGAGAGGCGAGCCTAACGACATTATGGATTATGAAGAGATCTTCGCGACCCGAGTTAGCGAGCCGTCGACTTAAATAGTAAAATCGGCACAAAGGGATAGGTCATGTCGGGCGGAAAGGCCGAAAGGTCGAACTGCGCTCCCCAAATTGTGGGCGCCCGGCTGTAAATCTTCGCAAGCTTGAAATGCCCTTCGCTTTCGATGGTGTTGGTTTCCGATCGGATCTCGCCCGACCGGAACGGTCGCTCGGATGCAAGCACAAGGTAGGTTGCCGGCTGGCTCGTCTCGCTCACGGTGACGGTCGCATTTCTCAACGGAACCACTGCTGGCATGGCAGCGTAAAAATAACCGCCCCTTTTGCTCACATTAATGGTAGCAGGTGTGTCACCGAGTTCTCTGCGGAGATCATTGCGAACAACCGTCCGAATATCAGGCTCAGTCATGGCGGAGACGTAAGCGTAATCAAAAACCAGCGACGGCACGGCCAATAAGAGCACAATGGCTCCCAGGCCGATCGAAGCAATCCTTCGCCTCCCGATGAGGCCATGCAGATCCACCATGGCGACACTGATGAGAATGCAAAGCGCAGGAAGGAGCAACATTACCTGCCGAGCAATGAAAATGAGATAACTTTTCGCCATCGGATAACTGTAGAACAATGCGAAGAGTAACAACGGCATTGTGATATGGTAAAGACGGCGGCGGAAACAGAGGTAAATAACAGAGGCATATGCCACGATCCAGAGTAACGGATACAGCGCATAAGGAATCAGCACTGAGAGGTATTTCCACAGTGGCACGAGATCAAAGGGCCTGGCCGCATTAGCTGGAACGTAGTGAAAGGTCTGGTGCACCACGGCGTCAACCACGCCACGCGTGTCGAGAAAGAGCATCGGATCGCCGATGAACAATCCAGTAATGAAGCCCAAACCAATTAACCAGCAGGGGCCACGAACAAATTCCAGGACAAAGTTCGTCACCCAGCGCTTCCATTCTGCTTTTCTCGCGCTGTCCTCAAAGAGCAACACCAAGCATGGGATACTGACAATGATCCCGATGGGATAACGAGTAGCCATTCCTAGGCCGCTGAGCAACCCAATCAGAAGCAGTAACCACCATTTGCGGCCCCGGCGTAGACGGAAAGAAAGCCAGATCACCAGAATGCAAAGCAAATTACTCAAAACATGAGTGCGCATGAAATGCGTGTAAATCACCTGCATCGGCATAATCGAATAGAGAAAGGCGCCGGTGAGTCCGGCTGAGACCGATCTGGTTAGCTCAATTATAACAAGGTAGATAAAGAACACGGTCGCGAGATCCGACAAGACCGACATCATACGGCCAGACAACAGCGCGTATCGAAAGTCATCCATGTTACTAAGCTGATCGAAGCCGTGGCTGGCACCGCTCAACCAAACCCGCGCGGCCAACGGCACTGCCCAAAGATAATAATTGAAGGTGCCCTCGAAATAAGCTCCCGGAACTCTTAGCTGGCCGTGCTGATAATCTATTTCCAGGACACCGCGCAGGCTGATAAATTCGTCCGGCTGGTATTCACGTGTATGACCGTAGCCACTCTCCACTCCCCAGCTCAAACCGGTGCATCTTAAATAAGCAGCAAGTAAGAGCACAAGGCAGAAGAGACTATATCTCGCCAATCTCAGCACAATATAACAAACCGAAGTTTCGTTGAGATTCAAGCAACCAAGCAGCCAATTGCTGGGAAAGCGGGCTGCGGTCTTTGGCTTGCTTCGCTACTCACCCAAGTAACTGCTGAGAAAAATGTTGATGATGTGGTTCACTACCCGGGTATTCGTGCCCCTTAAGCAGCTTGAGCGACAACCTCAAGCTGCCTTTTAGCTTGGCAGTCTTCTCGACAATGGCATCGATCGTATAACACGGAATAACAATTGAAAGCTTCATCGCGACGTTCGCCAATTCGATGCTCGCCCGATAACGAAGGAACAAGCCTCATAATCACAGCGGTGCCCTGAGTATTTGCCGCTGTCACCCAGTGGTAGCCCTCGATCCGTGGCAGACGTGAGGCATTGCTGGCAAAATCTTTTTCCGAAACAAAGAGCGCATAGATCGGTTGCCCAGCAGCTAGCGTCTGCTGAATAAGGGCGGTCGCCTGGACTAGACCGTAGCGGAATTTGAAACTATGCCGGTAATGGTGTTTGTCATCCATGGGAGCAGCGACAAACGGCCGTGGGAGCATGGCATTGAGAGATACGGGATCAAGACTGGAGAGCAGAAGTCCAGGCTTGTCGCTGAAGGCTGAGATGAGTGCCTGCTCCGCTTCGAAGGCGGTCGAAGATCGCGGAACGCGCGCGAATTGGACTGCGTCCCAGAGTTGAACGCGATTGCCTTGCGGTTTGTAACCCGACCGCGATGGATAACCAACAACCGCGAGAATAAATAGGATAAGGATCAACCCAGCCGAGACCAGATGCCGTCTTGCCCGGACCTGACTCGCCGCCCAGCTCACACCTCGGGTAGCCACCGGGACTAACAAAAACATTAGTGGTAGATAAAACCGGCCTTCAACAAACCGATAGGTAACTGTGGCCACAAAAAACGTGAGCACCGCGAGTAATGCGCAAAATTCGAAGCGACCCATCCGCCCAAGAAAAGAGCCGGTTAAGGTCAGGAGAGCGAAAGCCGGCACGATATAGGTTCCTGTGCCGAAGATATTAGCAACCCGGAAACCTGTCCAGGTGGCGGTTAGTTCGGATCGCAGCATGGCAGTCTGCTGCGGAACATTTTGGAGCGAGAACACCCAGTGTTTGTCGGTTAAAGTTGGCACCCAGAATTCGTATCCAGTCTTAAAAGGCCCGCCGAACTCGATTGTATTTAAAATTAGCAGCGGACTGGCTGCGAGCACGAAAATAGCCACCGCCGCCACGCCATGAAAGAGCCAACGCCCCCGTGAGGTCGAAACCGGAAACAAGGCCATCGCCAACAGTAGCGGTCCAAAAAAAACCAGCTGCATGCGAATATTCACGGCGAGCCCAAGCAGAAGAACACCTGCGTAGATGAGCCAGCGTTTCCGTTCGAGAAATCCCAGGGCGACGAGGACAAAACAGGCAAGCGAAAATGTTCCCGCGCTGAGATCACTAATCGAAGATCGGCTGTAACTAACAAAGCCTGGAAGCGTGGCGAGTAACAAGCTCGCGACACCGCCCTCGAACGGTCGGTGCCGCCAGCAATAAATCGCAAACAAGGCGACGAGCGAAATCAAGCCAATCGACTGGTTGGTTCGAAACGGAGCGAGGACTGCGTCCTGCGCCGGCAGCAGTTTCAACCATGCTGCGACCAAAAGGGGATAGCCTGGGGGAAATCTGGAAGGTAACTGTTCGTGACCTATCTGAATGCAGGCTATGCCTGTGTCTGCCAGCGAACGTGCTTGGCCGAAATACTCATCCGCGTCGGGATGCGGGTTGAAATCGAGCAGAGCCGTCTTACGGAAGTCGACATCGAGAACCGCGAAATAATAAAAGACTAAAGCACCCAGAAATAGGACCGCCCCGATTGCCACACGAGTGCCCTGCCCTGGATCGCTTCCTTGCTCCTTCACTCAATGTAGCTGGCGAGGAAAAGCTCCATAATGTGGTTGACCACCTTTCCCTGCACATGCCTGAGATCCTCCATCCAGGTAATGGCACGGTTCGAGTATAAGACGATCTCATAGCTCGGGAAGTAATGAACATTGGCGTGCGCGGCGGCCCATTCCTGGGCTACCGCGCGCAGGAGAGATTTCGAATAACAATTGGCAATCACGACATCCTGCTCGGTAAAGGTAGTCATCAGCGGGACCGGTGAGACGGTGACAACGATCTGCGCATCGCGATGCCCGAAGCTTTGTAAAAGACAGTAAATTGCGTCCAGGTTCTCAAGGTTCTCGGCAAACGTACTGACTTGGAATTGGTAGCGGCCGGGATTAGCGCGCATGGCTTCTGCCGGCGGCGTCGTATTAAGAAACACATCGGCGACAGTGTCCCGCCACAGTTCAACCAGCCCGAGAGTTAGAATAACAACACGGCAGTCGGAAATTCGCGCGGTCACCTGCTGTAGGAGCGACCGGCGGCGAGAAGTTTCTTCGCGAGAGGCCGGCAGCAAGGTTGGATTAGTGTGCGGATCATAACAGACACCATCCGCTAACTCTACGATGCTCTGCTCGGGAAAGCGCGCCTTTGGATCCAAAGCCCATTCCAGCTCGTTACGAATGGCAAAGGTGTTGTACTTGTTCGTAAATCCAAGCCCGGTAACTTGTGGTCCGGTTGTTTCCAAGGCTTGAAACTCTTTTGCGGCGCTTGCTACTTCCATCTGGCGAGACAGCAGCGCTTTCTCGATTCCTCGGGCAAAGCAGGAACCAATCGCGAAGAGCTTATCATTCCGGCGAATCTTAAACGCAGGAGTGACTCGTGGAGTAAAGAGTGGCTGACCCAGGCGCTGAAAAGCGAGTTGACCTTGAGGCTCATCTGCTTGTGCACCTTGACGATACCAGCGACTAAACAGATTTTGTTGCGCAGTGCTGAATGCTTCCCCGCCTGAAGAGATGGAAACCGGCATAGGTGTGGGCTATCGGTGAGGCGCTGGTCGCTGTTCCTGCCGGGATGGCCAGCTTTGCCGGACTTTGTTATAGGTCAGATGCAAGGTTGTTCTGACACCGTGCTCCGCCAGACGTCGCGTTAGTAAAGCATCGGCCACCTGGTGAGGACACATATCCAGCTCGTTATTTTCCAGAAGGTATTCGGCCGTAGCCTCGCCAACGTCAGTAGTTAATTGGCAAAAAATCTGTTCTGCGGAGGCTTCGTTCGCCTCACTGGTGTTGAGGCTCAGAGTCACTTCAGGAAATTCGTCGGAACGGAGTTGCTGCGCCAAGGCTAGCCACTTCTCATAACGCGCAACCGTGCCAACAATGGAGATGGTATCGAGATTCGCAATCGCCTCTGCCCGCCAGGGACGAGTTCGGGATCGCTCGTTCAACATTCGTGCTTCTTAGGCCCCGGAGCGACAACGTCAAGCCGCTTTTTTAGCTTGACGACCGCAGTGTCCCACTCTTGAAGAGGGTGGATCGAACGAATTCAATCTCCTCGAGCTCTATGTTGCAGAAGCCTACCGCCGGCGGACCGGTCTTTGTGGTCGGATCGCCTCGTTCCGGGACAAGTATCCTGACCTGGTGTCTCGGCCAGCATCCGAACTTACTTGCCGTCCCGGAGTCGAACTGGATGACGAGGTTTGCGATCGACGCCGCCGTTGCCTACGAGCGCGGATCGCGCCGCGGAGAATACTCGCAGTTATACGCCATGGGAGTGACGCGCGATAGATTGATGCAGGATATCGGCATCTCCATTAATCAATCCATCATCGATCATCGGGCCGCTTATCTAAAACATCGCGAAGATAACGCCACCGCCGAGCAGCCGATGACCTTTCAAATCGAAAGAGA
The DNA here is from genome assembly GCA_963786175.1 of uncultured Verrucomicrobiae bacterium. Lineage (GTDB taxonomy): Bacteria > Verrucomicrobiota > Verrucomicrobiia > Chthoniobacterales > UBA10450 > JAICXG01. The sequence goes on from CAWAYD010000011.1 coordinate 17,076, forward strand.
TCCTTCCGATCCGAAAACGCGTTGGGTCAACGGCACACCGGAATACTCCTTCGGCATCTGCGGCCTGCGCAAACTCTTTCCGACCGCGCTCTTCATCCATATCGTGCGAGATTGCGACAAAGTGGTGGCATCGATGCTTCATTTTCGCCGCCTGGCAGAAAAGAATCTCGCCGAGACCGAGGTGGAAGGCTTCCAAAAATGGGAAAAGTATGTTCGCTCGGTCCTCGCCGCTGAGCAGGCTTATGGATCAGCCACCGTCCTAAGACTGTTTTATGATGACCTGATCGAAGCGCCCGATACGACTATTCGCCATGTGCTTGACTTTCTTGGCGAAACCTTCACCGTCGATTGCCTCGATCCCCTAACGAATAGAATCAACAGTTCGGTCGTAAATTCGGATTACTCCATTCCTCGCGAGCTGGATAATCATCCCGAAGTTAAAAGCGCGCGAGATCTATGGGCTGACCTGAGGCATCTTTCTCCCGCCGCAGCACCTCATCCCGCTGCCATCCACCGGATCGAGGAACTGTTCGAACAACACGTCGACTATTTTCAGAATCTCGATGCGGAATACGCTCGCGCGCAATCCGCGCTAAAACGATTACAAGACGAATTCGCGACCCGAACTGCATGGGCGCTGGAACTTAACGCTGAAATGGAACGCAGGCACAAACTCATTCTACAATTACAAGATGACGTCAAAGAACGTTCTGACTGGGCGATGAGTCTGAATAAGCTTATCGCCGAAAAAGATGCCTTACTCCTGGAATTGCAAAATACCTGTTTGGAGCGAACCAATTGGGCGTTGGGCTTGCAGGCAGAACTCGATCGAAAGGCGGTTGAGATAGGAGGACTTCACCGGGAAGTCGCCGAACTCAAAGAAAATATCAAAGAAACCGACGCATGATTAACACTTCAACGCGACTTTGAGATCTACAATACCGCTGGCCATATTCACAACACGGTGCCACCAGTTCATGCTCACCGAGAGAGCTGCTGAGCGTAAATCCGGCACGAGAAAGCAGGTCGCTCCGTAAGTTCACCCTAACCGGTTCCAACATGCCGGTTGCAAGGTGCCAGCCACAGTGACTGTGCCATTCTACGGTGGCGAATACTTGCGATTGAAATCACCAATCACCTGCAAGGTGGAGGCCGTCGCATCACCAAGGCTCAAGCTATTCGCATCATGCACCAGTTTTCGGTCGTAAACCAAGACCGACGGAGCGGGATGCTATTTGCCCGGATTGCCGCCAACACTTCATTCATACGGTATCGTCGGGTAGCGATGATGCTGCAGTCCGCCTTTGGGAACAGGTAAGAAATCCTTCGATGTAGAGTGACTTGGAAGCAGAATTATACGAAATGGGCCGCTTTGCGATGCCATGCATGTTTTCCAGTGTGTGTTACAATGGCATATGGCTAAGAGCATGAGCGACGCCACTAAAAAAGCGGCAGAATGGTGGAGCAATCCTCAAAGCGAGGCCTCCGAAACCCAATGGGTTCAGGTTCCGGGCGTCTTGGAGAATATGAATCGGCGCTCGACCGGAGACCCGGCAATTGATTGGATCCATCACTCGGCTGGCCTTCTGATCGACTTAGCAAAGCCTATTAAAGCGCTCTCGATTGGTTGTGGCTTTGGCGTGATTGAGCGGGTATTGCGGCGGCGCGACTTCTGTCAGCTCATCCATGGTGTCGATGTTGCCGAGAATGCGATCGAAATTGCAAGGAAAACGACGCAGGAAGAAGGCTTAGATGGTCTAACATATGAAGTCGCTGATTTGAACGTAGCCAGGTTTCCTGCTGCAACCTACGACGTCGTTTACGCACATGCGTCGCTCCATCACATTTTTCAGCTTGAACTTGTTCTTGAGCAAGTTAAGCAAACGCTAAAGCCGGGCGGGCTGTTCATTATCTACGAATACATCGGCCCCTCGCAAATGCAGTTCTCACGGCGCGACCTCGAGCTCGCCGATATCTTTCTGCAGGTTATTCCGGAACGTTACCGCAGGTTGCAAAGGGGATATTCCGGGGTGCGCGAGAAAGACATCAAGATGCAGGCATTTCGATTCTCGCTCGATTCGATGAATAAGTCAGATCCTTCCGAAGGCATTCGGGCCAGCGAGATAGTGCCATTGATCGCCAGCCGCTTTGAGATCAGGCATTGCCGCTATGTTGGCGGGACGTTGTTATTTCTAATTTTCAACGGCATTGCCGGCAATTTCCTGGAGAGCGATCTTGAAGTTATGCCTCTGGTAGATGCGCTGATTAGCCTCGACAATTTTCTCATCGACAATGCTGTCCTGCCGTCCTACCACGTTTATATGGTTTGTCAGAAGACAGATAACCCTCTGCCGATGCAAACTCGAAATGTCCTTGCGTTAACTGCTCCGATCTTCGGGACGCAAGACTTGAATGCACTCAGCATAAATCCGCGGCCTCTTGGGTTGATCACTGCTGAACCCAATCCTTTCCGTCCCGATTCAAACGGCCACGGGAGTACCACCGTGTCGTGGATGACCTATGCCACGAATAGAGTTGAAGTTCATCTGGATGCTCCCGACGGACAGCTTTTCAGTCGAAGTGGTCCTGGAGTGTTTTCCCAGGAAACTGGTGCGTGGGTCCGCGACGGAATGAAGCTCTATTTGCAAAACGTTTCCAAGGGTCTTTCCTTGACGGCTGACAACACGATTGCCACCACCACACTGAGGTCCGCGTAATAGTTGTTTTGGTTTCTGGACACGTGTGGAAATGACACAGTTAACTTGTAATAGCCGAAATTCCATGCAACCACGCGCCTCACAGGAAGGGTGAGAACATCAGCTGGAAAGACGGTCTGAGATATCACTGCAGCCGATAACCATTGGAACCGAACGGGAGAGCTATAAACAGTCTTGGGCGACGAGTCACATCTGAAGCGGCGATGGCACTCCTGTGTCTGGCTCTTACGTTTATCTTTTTTCATTCCGCGGTGTTTCCCCGAACCACAACGTTCGTGTGCGGTTATGACAATACCCACCAATACTACCCATGGATGCACAAGCTCGCGGATGACTGGCGGGCGCTTACTCCTCCGCTGTGGGACTTCTCAGTCGAGGCTGGGTTTCCATTTCCTGGGGAATGGAATACGGCTGCATTCTACCCGATTAACATTCTCTATGTCTGGCTAACTGGAAGTCCCACTCCCGCCAAACTTGATGTATTGATTGTCCTCCATTTCGCGGCGGCGATGTGGGGCATGAGTTTGTTTCTTCGGCGACGAGGCGTCGAAAGGTGGCCGAGTCTATTTGGCGGCGCTGTATTTTGCTGGATAGGGCCGCTTGCAATCCGTGCGCCCGCACAAGTCAATATTTTTACAGGACTCATCTATCTTCCCTGGATTCTTTATTTCTTTGAAGCTTGGCCTCGCCGGTAAAAATGCGTGGCGCAATGTTTGGACTGGTCTCGCCGGCTTGATGCTTGGCTTGTCATTCCTCGGGGGCCATCCGCAGCCCTTTATTCACAATAGCCTGATGGTTGGTTTGTTTTCAGTGTTTCTTCTGTATGAGAAACGGTCGCAGGGTTTCAGTTGGAAGACTAATCTGTGGCCGGCGACTGGCGCGCTTTTAACTGTTGCGGTAATCGCGTTTCTTTTTGCTTTTGTTCAGCTAGCCTCAAGCCACGAGTATTTTGCAAGGGCTTATCGTTGGGTCGGCCTCGATAGCCCCGTAAAGGCTCTTCAAACTGTGGTGCCAGTACGAGATCTATAACCGATATAGCTTGTCCGTTTCGGATTTGCCTAGCGTTATTACTGGTCGCAGCAACGCCGCTGAAGGCGGCACGCTTTATATAACAATCAGCGCTTTGATCTGCGCCTGCTTTGGACTGGGAGTGCCCGGAACCTGGCGCTGGTTTCTGCTCATAGTCATTGGTTTCGTCTTGCTTGTCGCACTGGGGGGAAATACTCCGCTTGGTTTCCTGGCTTATCGGCTCCCTTTGCTGAATATGGTAAGACAGCCGGTTCGAATTCTGTACCTTTATCAGTTTTGCTCTGCGGCGCTGGCGGCCGGCGGCCTCCAGATGGCACTTAATGGAATCCCACGACGCAGCGGAAGATTTACCATCTTCGTTATCGTAATGATCATTTTTGCCGGCGAGGCTCGGCAGAATGGATCCCCCTCGTGGGCCTCAACGAATTCTCCGTTGACGGCAGACCAAGCTTACCGGAAAACGCCATTGATCACCTTTCTGGAAGAACGGAACCATTCCGATCCAGGTATGTACCGCGTATTAGCGCGTCCCAAGGACCTGATCCCCCCAAATGACGGAGATATTTTTCGACTCAGCACGGTCCTCGGCTACCGCTCCAGCATGTTGGTCAGCTACTTTGATCTGCTGAGCAAAGATTGGAGCCTTTCATCGAAAGCCCTCGATCAGATTGGCGCTCGGTACGTTGTAACCGATAAGCCGACTGAGGGTCTGACGTTCTTATCGTCTTTCAATGGCCTGTTGCTTTACGAACGTCCTTCCGCGCGCGCCGTTTTTAGTTGGAGCGGCAGCCCGGATGAGGCGGCAGCCGCGACCATTGGCCACGTAAACTGGCAGAGAAACAATGTTCGTCTAGAAGTAGCAACGAATAAGCCACTCCAACTCACCTTTGCCGAGAGCAACTACCCTGGATGGCATGTCCGCATTAACGGTGTCGCGACTGCTATTAATCGAACCTTGGCCAATTTTATGTCGGTAACTGTCCCTCCGGGAACGAATATAGTTCAATGGTCCTACCATCCGTGGTGGCTAATCCCAGGAATGTCTTTTTGGTTGTTAGGAGCCGTAATCCTGACCGCTATGAAGTTGTCTGGGTTACGAGAACGGCGCTGACTTGCGGATTGAATGCTTTGATCGTCAAAGCCGCATCGGTTGCTGCAACGAAAGCAATACAATCCAAAGCAGTGTTAGCTGCGAAGCCTTTCTCTATCGATTGAGATATTGCCGGAGGATGCGACGGGTCGCATCCGACATGCCTGTATCGTTGCCGTTAGCGAGTGCATTCAATTTATTTTTCATCTCAGACGAAATCGGCGAGCGAGCGTTTTCATTTGCATGAACTTGGAAGACGTTTGGCCGACCAGCCATGGGCCCGGAGTGAGTGGCGCCCATCTTATTATTCTCGTAGTCATTTCCAAACTGTTGGACATCTTTCAACTCCGTTAGTCGGTTCATTGTAACCATAGGTCTGAGTCATGGCACTGCGCGGCCGGGTATCATAGCACGAGTTCGCGATAAAGAGAGAACCGGATGCAGCATTCGGCAGTCTCTTATGAGCAACCGCCACAATCCCGCTGCCACCGACGGATCCGCTGAGGGCGGCGTTGTTCCAACAGCGATTTCCTATCACGATGCAATTGTTTCCGCCGATCGCGATTCCAGATCCGTCGTTGTCGTAGGACGTATTGTTCGCGATCACTGAATTCGTCCCCCATAATTCAAAACCACTCACGTAGGTTCCAGTCTGATCGCGGCCGCGCCCGCCAGAGCAAGTGTTATTAATCACATAAATATTGTCGCTCTGGACCCCCGTGATGATGCCAGTGCCAAAGCGCGACCCGCTTATCCGGTTCCGCGCGATGGTGGAGTCCTTCCCGTCCTTGAAGTAAATCATCGAGTTTATGCAAACATTGTCCGTGATGTGGATATTAGTGGGGAGGTTGCCCCTGCCATCAACTACACTAATCATCGCCGAATTGTCGATCGGGCTCGGCACTGTCCTGGTAATAAGATTTCGCTCGATAGATCCATTTGCGCCACCGTTAACAAGAATTCCTCTGCGCCCCATTTTGATGATTGCGCAGTTTGCTATTCGCCAGTTACTGCCGGTAGCAACAATCGCCGCAAATCCGGCACGCTGGACAAAGTAGTCCTGCATGTCGATCGTCAGGTCTTCCACGCTCCAGTTATCGCCGGAACAAAAGAGAAAATTGCCGGCAGGAGCCCCCGCAATCTTCAGGATGGACTCTCCGCGCCCCTCGCCTACCAGATGCACGTTCGACGATACGTGTGATGTTATCGCAGGATTTGTGGTAGCAGAAATAAGATAAGTTCCTTTTGGAACCACACATTTTCCGCCACCGACCTTGGCAAGCGAGGCCAAAGCCGCATTGAACGCGTCGGTATCATCCGTTGCACCGTCGCCGACTGCTCCGAATGTCTTAACATTTACTACCTGGCTTCTCCTTTGTCCTGGGTCGAGCTCGCGTGGCGTCAGCGGTTGAGTTCTGGCCCGCATGCGTCTTAGCATCGGACGTAGCCTGCTCGCTTGCGTTCTGTGCGTAGCCAATCTGCAATGCCAGGACCGGCGAGAGGCTTGCCACGGTAACGAGGAGAAATAATAAACGCGTCCGCGCCACAACTCGAAATGTAACCGGAGCAGCCATTATCTGTAATCCTAAACTGCCAGTTTAGAGCGCCAAAAGCGACAGTCGTTTGCACAGAACATAGACGTTCTTTCCAAACCATCGACCAAACAGCTTATCCAGGAGCCGGCTTGGGTAAAAAGAAAGCGGTCATAGATCCTAATCGCGGTAGCCGTCAACGTCGACGCGCTTCTGTTCAGCAGCCGAAAAACAAGCGCGGCAATAAACCCTAGACAGTCAGCATATCGAGCACGTTCAATCGCGAAGCCCTCTTGCTCAACAAGGCGCCGGAGGGTGGTTTTTGTGTAGCGCCGATAGTGACCCACCTTGTCATCCAAACTTGTCCAGAGACACTCAAAGGCAGGAACATAGATCAGGAGAGTGCCTCCTGGTTTCAATTTTTGGCGAACTTCTCGTATCGCGACCGCGTCGTGCTCGATGTGCTCAAAAACATTCAGCGAGAAAATGAATGATGCGGAATCGTTCGGGATGGAGACAATACTATCAAAACTCTCAAAACCTTGTTCTCTGAGTTCTTGCCGTTGTAAAGGGTCCGGCTCGATGCATGTAACATGGTAACCGGCACTCCGCAGCCGTTTGGAGAAGGTTCCAATACCTGCGCCGAAGTCGATCAGATCCCGTGATTCAGTTGCCTGGCGAATTAGGCGGGTCAGGTACTCGTTGTAGTTGTGCGCGCTCTCGAGCGCTTCGAGGATATCGACGCCTGAATATCGGCTTTCTTCCATGAACCTTTGCTCCTTCGAAACAAGTTATACTTAACAATCACGTAGATAGCTCTGAAGCCGTCGCGCCAGCCAATCTTTTTCCCTTGTTCGTACGTGCGACCATTATATGAAATCCCAACCTCGAAAACCCTGCCTCCAGACTGTGCCACCTTTGCGGTAATCTCAGGTTCAAACCCGAACCGACTCTCTTCGATAGTAATACCGTCCAAAAATTCACGCCGAAACACTTTGTAGCATGTCTCCATGTCAGTCAGGTTTAAGTTTGTAAACATGTTGGAGAGCAATGTAAGAAAGCGGTTTCCTACCATGTGCCAGAAGTAAACCACGCGATGAGGCCGGCCTCCCAAAAACCGGGAACCGAAGACAACGTCGGCATGACCCTCCAGAATCGGTGCAAGAAGGATCGGGTATTCCTGTGGGTCATACTCCAGGTCCGCGTCTTGCACAATGACCACGTCGCCCTCGGCTGCCTGAAAACCTGCGCGCAAGGCGGCACCTTTGCCAAAATTGCGCTCCTGTAGCACGAGCTTATCGACCCATCCATCAGGTTTCGCCTTGAGAACTTCTCTGGTTCCGTCGGTCGATCCGTCGTCGACAACAATAATTTCCATGTCATCGACTGGGGCCGCTCGAACCGCTTCCACCACAGCTTCGAGTGTGAGGCGTTCGTTATAACAAGGGATAACTACTGATAACTTCATTTAACATCATTGCACTGACCGAGAATCGGAGTCTAAGGTCAGAGCGGCCGCATCCTTTGTCAATATCAGTACTAGAGCACTCGGGCTCGGTTTTTCAGTCCGTTTCCACGTGTAACCTTGGATCGAAGGCAAGCGTTTGATGTCCTGATCGACATTTCCTGAAGGTAATAGAAGAGCGTAGACAGGAATTGCATGGCTGAGGCTGTTTACTGCTAGTTGAACCGCCTCGCGCTTCCCATAATGCCAGACCTGGCTGAAACAGTAGTCATGGCGATCGTCGATCGGAGCCGCTACGAATGGCTCCGGCAACAAGACGTTTAGAGTACGGAGGCTCGATGTCGGACAAAACGATACCAGGAGCGTCTCGGAAGGAGCGAATGAATTCCTTCTGCGCCTCGTACCAGAGTGACTTTCCATTGCCGTTTGCGTAATGAAGAGCGTCCCAGGCTTGGGATCGATCCTTCGTGGGCCGGGAGCCTGATCGCGATGGATAACCGACGCAGCTAAGGACGAACAGCAGGAGGACAGCGACGCCCAAAAATGAATAGCGCGACTTGAAACTTCTCCTTAGTGCCCACTCCACCGGAAGAACGGCGAGCGCAACCAGGAGGATAAAAAAAGGCATGTAAAACCTTCTATCAACAAAGTGATAGGTTGTGGTCGCGACAAAGAAAACCGTCCCCGCCAGAAGTGCACTGAACTCAAATCGCCCGAATTGCAGAAATGCCAGACCAACCAGAGACAGAAGGACGAATGCCGGCACAACGTAGGTGCCGGTCCCGAAAAGGTTCGACACTCCGAACTGGTTCCAGCTTGCCGTAACTTCAGACCAAATCATACCAAGTTGCTGGGGAACATTATGCACAGAGAACAGCCTTTGCTGCTGAGTAAACCATGGCACCCAAAAGTCGTAGCCTGTCTTAAGCGGATGACCAAATTCCAAAGTGTTCAGAATGAAATATGGGCTGGCGGCGAGTGCGAAGGTGAGGATTACCAGGACGCAATGCAATAGCCAATGCGCTCGCGATCGGAACGCCGGAAAGAGAGCCATGCTGATCAACAATGGCGCAAAGAATAACAGTTGCGGTCGTATGGAAAGGGATATGCCGAGGACAACCGCCGCACAGTAAATTGGCCAGCGGCGTCGTGATGCGAATCCACAATAGGCCAATGCAAATGCCAGGACCGCGGCCGCGGCGCAGCTCAAATCACTCATGGATGATCGGCTATAGGTGACAAAAGCTGGTTGAGTGGCGAGCAAAAGGGCTGCCAAGCCGCCAGCCAGCGGCCTCCCAATTCGGAGGTAAAGTGCGAAACAACCTACCAGTAACAGCAGCCCAATCGTTTGATTAGTTCTAAATGGGGCCAGAATCCCTTTGTGGGACAGAACTTTGAGCCAAGGGAGCATTAGAACGGGGTAACCTGGCGGGTAGCGAGAGGGCAATTTATCATAGCCAATCTGAATCGTCGGCCTGCCTTCTTTCAAGATTGAGTTAGCCTGCGCGAAATATTCCACTGCATCCGGATAAGGCCCAAGATCGAGGAAATATGTCCTCCTGAAGTCAATCCGGAGAACCGCACCGTAGTAAAAGAGAAGTGCGAGAAGAAAGCAAACAGTCCCTGTAACTACCTGAAGCGAAAATCGACGAGGACTCGTCGGCAAAGACGCCGCAATCGTTCCTGTGTCACCATCGCCGGCACGGTTATCCCTGGCGTCATTTCCCGACATTAGCCCGGACCGTAATACTGACGTGTATCATTGTCGATTCGCGTTGTTATTCGCTTTGTCGAACATTTTCATAGGCGTGCGCAACAGCAGGCAAACCATTCAAGATTTTCCGAGCGTCCTCGAAATGACGCGCTGCACTGTCTGCCGCTTCTCCGTCTCAGCCGGGACAAATTTTCTTCTTGGATTCGGTAAATTCTCTGGCAATAGTCCGCACACATATTAGCAAAGCTCGTTCTTCAAAACAGAAAAACGTCTATGAGAGCATGTTCACTATTCATCGTCGCCGCGGTTCTCACACTGACCTCCCGGCACGTTGTCGCGAGTCAAGCGGATGACACGATGATCACGATCAGCGGCCAAACAACAGGCGCGACCCCCTTTCTCAGTCAACTGACCTTGACGGTCAGCGATACGTCTGTTTTGAACAGCATTCAATTCGCCATTACTCCAAAAGCAGGCTCAGTCACACGAACATTATCAGGCACTTATTCCAACGACTACCTGGTCAGCCGCGGATACGAACAGCCCCCAGCAACCCAAGTCTTTCTGCCAATCTACGGACTTTACGCCGATTATACCAATACCGTGACATTGACTTATCGCTTTCTTGATGGCTCATCAAAGCAAGATAGTACGACAATCACGACCGCCGCTTTCGATGACCCGTGCGGATACCAGAATCCGACGATTCTCCAGGCACGCACAAATAATATCGACTTGAGTTACGACTACATGATGATCAAAGGCTCTTGTAGTACTTTCGAGCCTGCCATTGTCGATACCGACGGTACATTACGGTGGGTCGGCACGGCTGGCCTTTCGGTCGGTAGTTTCATTTTCTTTGATAATGCGGCCTATGTGGGTCACGGCCACGAACTCACTCGAATCGACCTGGATGGTACTGTTACTCCCATTGCCGATTACAGCAGCCTTGGAATTGTTAATTTCCACCATAATATCGATCGCGGCAAAGTAGGTATGATTCTGGATGTGGATACTACCACCTACTATAACTCGATCAACATCGAGGTGGACGCCGCCGGAACGGTGTTAAAGACATGGAACCTGGCCGATATCATTAGCGCAGCCATGATCGCGGGCGGAGACGATCCCAGCCAGTTTATTTATCCTTCACCGACTGATTGGTTCCATAACAACGGCACCGCATACAATCGCGCCGATGACTCCCTCATCATTTCCAGCCGCGAAAATTTCATTATGTGTCTCGATTATGAAACAGGCGCGATCAAATGGATCCTCGGCGATCCGACGAAAAAGTGGTACCAATTTCCATCTCTCCAACAATATGCTCTCACGCTTGCGTCCGGCAGCCTGCCGCCGATTGGCCAACATTCGCCATCGATCACTTACGATCAGAATCTGTTAGTCTTTGATAACGGACAAAGCAGTGTCTTTCAGGTGCCAAGGGGAGAGCAGCGCACCTATTCGGCTCCGCGCAAGTACACGATTGATTTGAATACTAAAACCGCGACCGAAGTGTGGAACTTTGCCATGAACAACAGTATCTGGGACCCCTACTGTTCGAGCATCTATGAGGATGCGCCCTACAACTACCTGATTGATTATTCATTCGTCAATGGTGGACTGCCAGGTCTTCCCACGTTCACTGAACTTTTAGGCTTGAACGCTGCCGGAGAGACGATTTTCTACTACCAATACCCAAACGGGACCTGTGGGTATATCTATCGCGCCGTTCCCCTGCATTTGGAAGACACCAAGTTGCCGACGGTTGGCCCCCAGCCGCTTAATCTCTCCACGCGGGCATTTATCTCGGCCGGTGATAACGTTGTGATCGGTGGCTTTATCATTAGCGGGACTGATCCTAAGACGGTGGTGTTACGTGGCCTGGGACCATCGCTCAGCGATTTCGGACTTTCCGGTGTCATTGGAGATCCCGTTCTTAGCGTGTATGACTCTTCCGGCGCTGTCATAGCCACCAACGACAATTGGCAGATGGACCCAGGCCAGGCGGAAATTGCAGCCAATGGCCTCGAGCCGGCCAGTCCCTTTGAATCGGCTACTCTACAGACTCTGGCGCCGGGCGCTTACACGGTAACAGTCGCTGGAAAGAATGCGGGACAGGGGATTGGCTTGCTGGAGCTTTACGATCTCTCGCCGCTATCTCAGTCCAAGTTAGCGAATATAAGCACGCGGGGCTCGGTAGGTGCGGGAGATAATGTGCTCATTGGTGGATTTGTTATAGGCGATGTTGCAAGTAATACAGTGATTGTTCGCGCTCTCGGGCCATCGCTGGCTTCTTCAGGCGTCGGCAACGTTTTGAGCGATCCGGTCCTTACGGTTTATGATACCAATGGCGATGCGCTTGCCACAAATGATAATTGGCAGGAAAACCTTTACGCCGACGATATTTCACTGAACGGACTCGCGCCTACTGATGATGCGGAATCTGCTACCATCTTACACCTGCCAGCGGGCTCTTATACCGCGATAATCAACGGGGCTGCTGGATCGACCGGCGTTGGTCTCATGGAAGTTTATAACCTTAATTAGCCCTTGGTCGGCCTTTTGAAACGCCTGAGTGCGATGAAAAGCTTCATCTTAATCTGCATTATCGGGGTCTTTGCTCTGGCTACTCATCTCGCGTCCGCGAGTCAGGCGGATGATACCACAATCACCATCACTTCCCAGGCGCCGGGTGTTACTCCATTCATCAATCAGCTCTCCCTGGTTGCAAGCGATACTACCGCGCTGCGCAGCATTCGATTTACGATTATCCCAAAACCCGGCTCGGTCACCCGACCGTTGTCTGGTACCTATTCGAGCGACTATCTTACCAGCCGCGGCTATCTTCAGTCCGATACCGGTCAAATCTTTCTGCCAGTCTATGGGCTTTACGCCAGTTATGCGAACACCGTCACTCTGACCTACAACTTTCTTGACGGCTCATCCAAAGGCGATAGCACGACTATCAGCACCCCGACTTACGATGACCCGTGCCAATACGGCAGTCCTACTGTGCTGCAACCTCGCACAACCAGCACGGCTTTGAGTTATGACTTTATCCTGATCCGGGAACGTTGCGATGATGCTTCACCGACGATTATTGATACTGATGGCGCTGTCCGATGGGTTGGTCCGGCTAACGTCTCCGATCTTACCTCCACCTTCTATGATAGCGCGGTTTACCAGGCGATCGGACGCACTCTCAACCGCATCGACCTGGATGGCACCGTGACCCTTCTGCACGATTACGCCGATATCGGTGTGATTTATCTCCATCATAACATCGACCGCGGGAAAGTCGGGCTTATTCTGGATGCGAGTACCTCCGCTTACGACGAATCGACCAATGTAGAAGTGGACGCGGCTGGAAACGTTTTGAAGGTCTGGAGCCTCGGCGACATTATTAGCGCCGCGATGATCGCTGGAGGCGACGACCCGACGCAGTTTGTCTATCCGAGCCCGACCGACTGGTTTCATAATAACTCAGTCGCCTATAACCGCGCGGATGATTCGATCATTGTTTCGAGTCGGGAAAATTTTGTCATCTGCCTTGATTACGAGACTGACGCGATCAAATGGATCCTGGGCGATCCGACCAAGAAGTGGTACCAGTTTCCATCGCTCCAGCAATATGCCCTTACTCTGCCGGAAGGAACTAATCCGCCGATCGGGCAGCACGCTGTCTCCATTAGTTACGACCAGAACCTTCTTCTATTTGATAATGGATTTCAAAGCTGGCTTCAGGTTCCCCTGGGAGAGGGCCGCACTTATAGCAGCCCGCGTAAGTATGAATTGGATTTGGCTTCGAATCTGGCGACGGAGATATGGAACTATGACAGGAACGAAACTATTCGCAGTGCGGTTTGTAGTAGCGTGTATGAAGACGCGCCGTTCAATTATTTGGTAGATTATGGGTTCGTGACTGAAACGCTTAGCCCTCCCCAATATGGTCAGATACTGGGATTGGATGCTGGTGGGAATCAAGTCTTTTATTACCAATACGGAATACCGGGTTGCAACACGGCTTATAACTCCATTCCGCTCCATCTGGAAAGCACGAAGTTCCCGGCAGTCGGTCCCCAGTCGCTTAATCTTTCTACCCGGGGACTTGTTTCCAGCGGCGACAACGTTCTAATTGGTGGTTTTGTTATCAGCGGGACTGACCCCAAAACAGTGGTCCTCCGCGCACTCGGGCCTTCGCTTAGTGACCTGGGAGTTACTGACGTGCTCGCGGACCCGGTTTTGAGCTTGTATGACTCGAGTGGCGCACTCGTCGCCACAAACGACAACTGGCAGTCGAACCCGAACCACTCTGTCGTAGAGTCCAACGGACTCGCGCCAGGCAATCTACTGGAATCGGCGATTGCACCGACGCTCTCACCGGACGCCTACACCGTGATCGTCAGTGGCAAAAAGGCAGGCACTGGGATTGGGTTGGTGGAGCTTTATGATCTCTCACCGATGTCTGACTCTCAGTTGGCTAACATCAGCACGCGCGGCGCGGTCGGCACCGGGGATGATGTGCTTGTCAGTGGCTTTATCGTTGGAGACGTAGGCAGCGCCACTGTTGTTGTGCGCGCCCTTGGCCCATCGCTGGCTTCCGGCGGTGTGAGCGGAGTGTTAGAGCGATCCTATCCTGACGATCTACGACACTAACGGCGCTGCGATCGCCGGCAACGATGACTGGCAGGACAATATCAACTCACCCGACGTGGAGAAGAATGGCCTTGCACCGTCAAATCCATTGGAATCGGCAATCGTGCTCCACCTGCCTGCTGGGGCCTATACAGCTGTCGTGAGTGGAACCAATGATAGCACAGGCGTTGCCTTAGCCGAAGTTTACACCCTCCAGTAATGCTGTAAGCAGTGTAACAGTAGCGAATAAATAAGGACGTCGTGAAAACATGCTTAATCGTTGCCGTCGTCTTCACGGTTCTCACTCCACTGGCCGGCGCGACTCAGGGAGATGACACTGCGATAACTATCACAGGGCATGCGGCAGGGGTTACTCCTTTTATTAGTAACGTGACCCTGGAGGTCAGCGATACAACTGTTCTGAAAAGCATTCAATTCGCGATTAGCCCGAAACCTGGCTCCGTCACCCGTCCACTCTCCGGCACTTATTCCAACGACTACCTCGTGAGCCGGGGATTTGAGCAACCGCCGACACAGACCGTTACTGTGCCAGTCTACGGACTTTATGCTGGATATGCGAATAGCGTTACATTGACTTATCGCTTTCTGGACGGTTCTTCAAAGCAGGCTCTCACCTCGATCACGACTGCTACTTTCGACGACGCAGGCTGCGGCTACGACAGCCCAACCGAGCTTCAACCAAGGACGAACAGCACCCAGTTGAGTTACGATTACGTGATGGTTAAAGGCGGTTGCAACACTTTCTCGCCTGCTATCATCGATACGGATGGCGCGTTGCGCTGGGTGGGCACAGCGGGTGTCGGAGGCGGCAGTGCCACTTTCTTTGATAATGCCGTTTATTCGGCTCATGGCCATCAATTGTTTCGAATCGAGCTCGATGGTGCTGTGACTCTTCTTGGCGATTACAGCGCTCTGGGAATCGTTAATTTCAACCACAACATCGACCGTGGCAAAGTTGGAGTTATTTTGGAGGCTGATACCACAACATACTTTAATTCGACGAACATCGAAGTGGATGCTCACTCGGGCGCTGTTTTGAAGACTTGGAACCTGGCCGACATTATCAGCGCGGCCATGATCGCCGGCGGAGACGATCCCAGCCAGTTCGTTTATCCGACTCCGACTGACTGGTTTCATGGTAACAGCGCTACCTATAATCGCGCGGATGACTCCGTGATCGTTTCGAGCCGGGAAAATTTCCTCATCTGCTTCGATTACGAAACGAGCGCGATCAAGTGGATCTTGGGCGATCCGACAAAGGAATGGTATCAGTTTCCGTCTTTGAAGAAATTTGCGCTTACACTGCCGCCCGACAGCCTGCCGCCGATCGGGCAACACGCTATCTCTGTTACCTATGATCAGAACATTCTGGTGTTTGATAACGGACAAAGCAGTGTCTTTCATTCGCCACGGGGAGAGCAACGTACCTATTCGAGTCCGCGTAAGTACGAGATTGACTTAAATGCCAATACCGCAGCCGAGGTGTGGAACTTCGACCTGGGGCAAAGCCTGTGGTGCCCATATTGCGGCAGTGTTTATGAGGACGCGCCGCTCGATTACCTCATTAACTTTACATTTACCGATGGCGTCCAAACTCAAAGCTTAGCGCAGTTGATCGGCCTCAACGCCACAGATCAAACGATCTTTAGCTATCAGTACGCGAGCGTGCCGGGATGCCTTGTGGCCTTTAACGCCATTCCGCTCCATTTGGAAAGCACCAGATTCCCCGCGGTAGGACCCCAGTCGCTTAATCTCTCTACCCGGGGCCTTGTTTCCAGCGGCGACAATGTTCTGATCGGTGGTTTTATTATCAGCGGGACTGACTCGAAAACAGTGGTCCTCCGCGCACTCGGACCTTCGCTTAGTGACCTGGGAGTTACTGACGTGCTCGCGGACCCGGTTTTGAGCTTGTATGACTCGAGTGGCGCACTCGTCGCCACAAACGACAACTGGCAGTCGAACCCGAACCACTCTGTCGTAGAGTCCAACGGACTCGCGCCTGGCAATCTACTGGAATCGGCGATTGCACCGACGCTCTCACCGGGCGCCTACACCGTGATCGTCAGTGGCAAAAAGGCAGGCACTGGGATTGGGTTGGTGGAGCTTTATGATCTCTCACCGGTGTCTAACTCTCAGTTGGCTAACATCAGCACGCGCGGCGCGGTCGGCACCGGGGATGATGTGCTTGTCAGTGGCTTTATTGTTGGAGACGTAGGCAGCGCCACTGTTGTTGTGCGCGCCCTTGGCCCATCGCTGGCTTCCGGCGGTGTGAGCGGAGTGTTGAGACGATCCTATGCTGACGATCTACGACACTAACGGCGCTGCGATCGCCGGCAACGACAACTGGCAGGACAATATCAACTCGCCCGACGTGGAGAAGAATGGCCTTGCACCGACAAATCCGCTGGAATCGGCAATCGTGCTCCACCTGCCTGCGGGAGCTTATACAGCTGTTGTAAGCGGCGCCGTTGACAGCAACGGTATCGGCCTGGTCGAAGTCTATGACCTCGATTAAGCCGATACCCGGCTGATCACAACCCGGCGTTCGCCAGAAGTGACGGCCAGAATTAGTCGGACTCGATATCTGGTTCGGCTGTCCGATCTCGCCACACAACGTCTTTTGCGCAAAGCATTTTCGCCGAACGCTCGCGCTGTCGAGCGCAAGGCTTGATTGAGCGATCAACAAAAATTTACCAAATTTCGAAACATTTTACTGGATTGATTCTGTGGCGACGGATAAACACTTCAGAAAACCAGCCTTAATTCACCAAATATGAAAGCTCACTCATTCCTCGTCGCCATTTTCCTCCTGGCCATCGCGCACCTCGTGCGCGCTACGCAGGCGGATGATACCACCATCACTATCACCGGCCAGAATGCCGGAGCGACACCGTTTATCAGCCAGCTCACTCTTAGTGCCAGCGATACGACGGTTATTAAAAGTATCCAATTCAGCATCGCCACCAAAACGGGCGCGTTCTCACGTCCGTTATCGGGGACTTTCTCGGCCGACTACCTTTTAAGCCGTGGTGATATTGTCCCGCCCAATCAAATTTTTCTACCGGTCTATGGGTTGTATGACGGCTTTGACAACACCGTGACCCTTACCTACACTTTTCTGGATAACTCCTCCAAACAAGATAGCACAACCATCACCACGGCGGCCTTTGATGACACTGCATGTGGTTTCAAGGAGGGAACCGTTCTTCAAGCCAGATCAGGTTCTGCTACCTTAAGCTACGACTATATATTCATCCGCTCGAATTGTGGCACCTATTCGCCGGTGGTTCTCGATTCCGATGGTGCGTTGCGCTGGGTGAGCCCACTGGCTGCGCAAAATTCTCTGGCCGCTTCCTCCGGTTACTTCGACGGCGCAGTTTATGAATGCCTCGGGAGCATGTTGAATCGCGTGGACCTGGACGGGACAATTACGGTGCTGGGCGATTATGCGAGCGACGGGGTCATCAACTTCCATCATAACATTGACCTGGGTAAGAATGGTCTGCTCCTGGAAGCCGATACCAGCACCCAGGACGAGTCTACTATCCTGGAGGTAGGCTTTGATGGCACGCTCCTAAAAACATGGCATATGTCCGATATCATCAGCGCAGCGATGACCGCCGGTGGCGATGACCCAAGCCAGTTTGTTTATCCTTCACCAACAGATTGGTTCCATAATAATGCCGCGACTTATAATCGCGGAGATGACTCGCTGGTTATCTCGAGTCGGGAAAATTTTGTTATCTCGATCGATTACGACACTGGCGCGATCAAGTGGATCCTTGGCGATCAGACAAAGCACTGGTTCCAGTTTCCCTCTCTGGCGGCCTTTGCAATCAGCTTAACCGGAAACAGCCTTCCACCCATTGGGCAACACGCTGTCTCGATGACCTTCGATCAGAATCTGTTACTTCTTGACGATGGCTTCTGGAGTCAATTCCAGCAACCTCCGGGGATCAACCGCACTTACTCCACCCCGCGTAAGTTTCGATTAGGACTTACGGAGCAAACCGCCGGCAACACCGGAACGGCAACCGAGGTTTGGAATTTCGAGATGAATCAGTCTGTCTACAGCCCGATTTGCAGTAGTGTTTACGAAGACGCGCCATACAATTATCTCGTTGATTACGCATTTGTGAACGGCTCATTTACTACGGGAGAAGCCCTAGGGCAGCTCCTGGGATTGGATGCGCAGGGAAACATAGCCTTCTACTATCAGTACAACGCGCTCTTTTGTAATCAGGCCTATAACTCTCTGCCGATGCATCTCGAGAGTAGCAAGTTCCCGACGATCGCTCAACGGCCGCTCAACCTTTCCGCGCGCGGCAACGTCTCCACCGGAGCGAATGCGCTCATCGGCGGGTTTATTGTCAACGGCGACGTGGCCAAAAAGCTGGCCTTACGCGCCCTTGGCCCATCGTTAAGCGGGTCGGGTCTTTCCGGGGTGCTGGCCGACCCGGTGCTCACGGTGTTTGATTCCACCGGAGCTGTAGTAGCGACAAATGACGACTGGCAATCGGACCCCGGGGCCGGGGAGCTAACCGACGACGGCCTGGCCCCGACTGATCCTGCCGAATCTGCAACCGTGCAATCGCTCGATCCTGGCGCCTATACTGTCGAAGTCACAAGTAAGGATGGATCTTCTGGCATCGGTTTGGTAGAAGCATACGATCTGGAGCCGGAAACAACGTCGCGACTGGCTAACATCAGCACACGCGGATTAGTTGGCACTGGTGATAATGCATTGATCACCGGCTTTATTCTCGGCGATGTCGAGCATACTGATATCGTAGTCCGGGCGCTCGGTCCATCTCTCGCAACAGCCGGTGTAACTGGCACACTCCTTGATCCGCTGCTGACTGTTTACGATAGCAATGGAACGTCGGTGGCGGTAAACAATAACTGGCAGGACGACCCAAACCAGATCTTCGTGAAGCAAAATGGGCTCGCACCCACTGTTCAGTACGAGTCTGCCCTGTTCCTGCACTTGCCAGCGGGTGCTTATACTGCCGTTGTCGTCGGCGCCGCGGGTGGCAGCGGTATAGGACTGGTCGAACTCTACAACCTCGATCTGCCTTCGGAGTAAGCTGCAGAAGTGCTAGTTGCGAGCGCGCATCGAATCGCCAGTTCGATGTCGCGCCGCTCCGCCGGCGCTGAACGCAATTCCGTGGATTTGCATTTTTTGGTGAGCCAATGCAGGCTCCTTTGTTGATCGCGCCCTTCGCTTTTCATCGTTCATCCGTTGGACGAAAGATGATTGTGGCGGTGAGCGGGTGTGATTCTCATCCTCTTTGTCATCGGTCACTTGCTCGGGCAACCTGCAAATTTTTCTCGGACCGGACTGGATTAATGGCTACGGCGAGCATTTGCGCGCTCTGGGCCCGCTGCTTTGGGCCATTCGAGCGTTTCTTCTCCTTACCGTCGTGGTGCATATCTATTACACGATCCGGCTTGCCATCGAAAACCGGCGCGCTCGCCCGTTGCGTTATCGGCGGAAAGAGATTGTAAAGGCGACTCTCGCCTCGCGCACCATGGTGATGAGCGGACTTATCTTGCTCGCTTTTATTATCTTTCACCTGCTCCATTTTACCGTTCGCACGACTGACCCGCGCTTTGCCACTCTGCCAAAGGATCCACTTGGGAACTACGACGTCTACTCCATGATGGTCCTCGGTTTTACGAGTCCACTCGTTTCGGGGTTTTACATTCTGGCGATGTTTCTGCTCGCTCTCCATCTGAGTCACGGATCGTCGAGTTTTTTTCAGTCGTTAGGCCTGAATAACCAGCGGCTCACTTCGCGCCTGGCTTTGGCCGGACGGATTTTTGCCTGGATACTCTTCGTTGGCTACAGCTCCATTCCCGCAGCTGTCCTTCTCGGCTGGATAAGATTGCATCCACCCTCATGATTGGGACGATTGATTCCAGGATTCCCGCCGGGCCGCTGCCGGAAAAATGGAGCCGGCACAAGGATAACTCGCGACTGGTCGCGCCGAACAATCGCCGGAAATTTGAGATTATCGTGGTCGGGACAGGACTTGCCGGAGGTTCTGCGGCAGCGACCCTGGGCGAACAGGGCTATCAGGTCAAATCGTTCTGCTATCAGGATAGCGCGCGCCGCGCTCATAGCATCGCCGCCCAGGGCGGGATCAACGCGGCGAAGAATTATCCGAATGACGGCGACAGCGTTTACCGTCTTTTCTACGACACAATCAAGGGCGGCGATTTCCGTTCGCGCGAGGCCAACGTTTACCGGCTGGCCGAAGTCGCCAACGTCATCATCGACCAATGTGTTGAGCAGGGTGTTCCGTTTGCGCGCGAATACGGCGGGCTACTGGCCAACCGCTCATTTGGCGGGGCGCAGGTCTCGCGCACCTTTTACGCCCGGGGACAAACCGGCCAGCAGTTATTGTTAGGCGCATATCAGGCGCTCTGCCGCCAGATCGCCGCCGGAACGGTGGAAATGTTTCCACAGACTGAGATGCTCGATCTTGTCGTCGTCGATGGTCAGAGCAAGGGAATCATCACGCGCGACCTTATCACCGGCGAAATCGTCAGGCACGCCGCTGACGCCGTGGTGTTGGCGACCGGCGGTTACGGCAACGTTTTTTATCTTTCGACCAATGCCCGCGGTTGCAACGTCACTGCCACCTATCGCGCCTACAAGCGGGGCGCGCTCTTTGCCAATCCTTGCTACACGCAAATCCATCCTACCTGTATTCCGGTGAGCGGCGATTATCAGTCAAAGCTCACTCTCATGTCCGAGTCACTGCGCAATGACGGTCGCGTCTGGGTGCCAAAGCGGCGCGAAGATTGTGCAAAACCGCCTAACGAAATCGCGGAGCAGGATCGCGACTACTACCTGGAGCGCAAATACCCGAGCTTCGGCAATCTCGCCCCGCGCGATATTTCTTCGCGCAGCGCCAAGGAAGTCTGCGATGAAGGTCGCGGCGTCGGCCCGGGCGGTCGCGGCGTTTACCTCGATTTCAAGGACGCGATCGCGCGTCTCGGCGAGCAGACGATTCGCGAGCGTTACGGCAACCTCTTCGATATCTACGAAAACATAACCGGAGACGACGCCTACAAGCAGCCAATGCGCATTTATCCGGCGGTGCATTACACGATGGGCGGCCTGTGGGTTGACTACAACCTCATGAGCAACCTTCCCGGCTTGCATGTCCTTGGCGAAGCCAACTTTTCCGATCACGGCGCGAACCGCCTCGGCGCTTCCGCTCTTATGCAGGGTTTGGCCGATGGTTACTTTGTCCTGCCTTACACTTTGCCTAACTATCTTGCCGGACAAATGGGCAAACGCCCGCCAGTCGATCATCCCGAATTTGAAAGAACCGAGAACGATGTGCGTAGCCGGGTTAAGCGTCTCCTCGATGCCAACGGGAAACGCTCGGTTGACTCTTTCCATCGCGAGCTTGGTTTATTGCTTTGGGACAAGTGCGGCATGGCGCGCAATGCCGCCGGTCTGAAGGAAGCACTGGCTCGCATCCCAGAGTTAAGGGAAGAATTTTGGAATAACGTCACCGTCCCCGGCCAGGGCGAGACCTACAACCAATCGCTCGAGCGCGCCGGTCGCGTGGCAGATTTCCTGGAGTTCGGAGAGCTGATGTGTCGCGACGCTCTCTCGCGCGACGAGTCGTGCGGCGGACATTTTCGTGAGGAACACCAGACGCCGGATGGCGAGGCGGTGCGTGACGACGAGAATTTCGCCAGCGTGTTTGCGTGGGAATTTCAAGGCGACGACGCCGAACCCAGGCTGAATCGTGAGCCGCTTGCCTTCGAGTCGGTGCATCTTGCAACGAGAAGCTATAAGTGATGAAGAAAGTTGAGAGTCTTTAGTTGAGAGTTGAGAGAACGCGGAGACCGAACAACGATGTTTAACTTTGAAAAACTCGAGGTCTGGCAGAAGGCGATCGATTTCGCTGATTTGGTTTATCGCGAGACGCAAATCATTTCCCGCAGAAGAACGATTTGGTCTGACGAATCAAATGCGTCGCGCGGCGGTTTCGATTTCGTCAAATCTCGCTGAAGGCTGTTCTCGCGCTTCCAAGGACGATTTTGCTCGCTTTGTCGAAATCGCGACTGGCTCTGTGTTCGAGGTCGTATCGCAGGCCTTTATTGCTCGCCAGCAAGGATTCATCAATCGAACGCAAGTTTGACGCTTTGTACGGCGGCCGCAGAAGAGCAAAGCAGAATGCTCAGCGGCCTTCGCCGATCGCTATTGCCTGACTAAGTCCCGCCATGATTCTCTCAACTCTCAACTACCAACTCTCAACTCCCCCGCTCCTCTCAACTCTCAACTACCAACTCTCAACTCTCTTCACTCCCCCGCGCCAATGAACTTTCGGCTCAAAATCTGGCGCCAGGCATCGGGCGAGAGCAAAGGAGAGCTAAAGCTCTACGAAGTGCGCGATATCTCCCCCGCGACTTCTTTTCTGGAGATGCTCGACATTCTGAACGAAAAGCTGACTAGCGAAGACAAAGAACCGGTCGCATTCGATTCCGATTGTCGTGAAGGAATTTGCGGGACGTGTTCCCTGACGATTAACGGCGAGGCCCATGGCCCGGCGCATCCGGCCGCGGCCTGCCAGCTTTACATGCGCCAGTTCAAGGAGGGTGAGACGATTACGGTCGAGCCGTTCCGGGCGCGGTCATTTCCGATCGTCAAGGATCTTGTCATCAACCGCTCCGCGCTCGATCGCATCGTTCAGGCGGGCGGTTTTGTCAGCGCGCGCACGGGTTCCGCGCCGGAGGCCAATTCGATTCCGGTGCCAAAACAAAGCGCCGATCTGGCGATGGAAGCGGCAGCTTGCATTGGTTGCGGGGCTTGCGCGGCGGCCTGCCCAAATGCGTCCGCGATGCTTTTCGCTTCGGCCAAGATTTCCCACCTTGCGCTTCTTCCCCAGGGTCAGGCGGAGAGGCAGCGTCGCGTGTTGAGTATGGTGCGACAGATGGATGCCGAAGGTTTCGGCAACTGCACCAACACCTACGAATGCGAAGCGGTTTGTCCGGCCGAGATCAGCGTCAGTTTCATCGCCAGGATGAACCGGGAATACTTTCGCGCCAGCCTGCGCGAACGCATGGGCGAGTAGCTTCGTGCCATTACGAGAGAAAAGCCATCGGCGACAGCAAGCTCGGCCTGGCCTAACGAGACAAGGAACCCGCCCCTCCTTGCGATGACGCGAGCTTAGCGCGGCGCGAGGAAGTAAAAAAGCGCAAACGCAATCAGGAGAACAACCGCGGCGATCAACCAGATGAGTCTCAGGCCACGGGGCTTTGACGCCCCGACTGAACTCTTGCGCGACGAACTCCTCATAATTGAAGTCCGCCTCCGGCAAATCCACCCCATCATAACTGTCAGCATCCTCGCGCCAGCCGGATCGATGATCCGCACCACACTCGGGACAGGCGAGAGCACGGGCCGGGACCGCTTCACCGCAGACCGGGCAAATCTCAGGCGTCTCTTTCATTCATGTTCTCGATCTCACAAGGTCGTCTGGTGTTCCCCGCCATCCACTCCCCTGCCGTGAGCTCGGACTGCAGAACCCGGTAGAAATTTTGATTGTTGTCATGATTTGCGTCCTCCGGGCCCGTGATCAATGTTGACATTCTCAATAATGGCAATGCCGCCCACTCTTATGCGACCATAAAACTCAACGCTAATAACTTGCTGTTCCAGACAGAGTGGATCAACCCCCTCACCGGCGACCTCGATTGGGGCTCATCGCCTACGTTATTCCAAGCCAGGTTGAACAATAGGAATACCCAGATGGTCGGTGCCAACGGCAAGGACGGCATTTTTCATGCGTTCGATGCGAATCATTTGGAAAACGGCCCGGTCTGGTCGTTTCAGGTGGGCACTACGGCGGATTTCAGCATCGGCACATGTCTTGCCGCACCAATCTGGGACTCCACCAGCAGACAGCTGTTCGTCGGATCCAATCTGACGACGATCAACGCTCAGCAATTTAGTGGCGCCATCCGCGCCTTCAATCCAGCGAATGGTAATATCACTTGGGAAACAGGGTTAACTGGTGGGCCAGTCATGGGAAGCCCTACCCTTAACGGGACAGGTGTGCTGGCTGCTGGAACCTACAACCTCCCGAACCCAACATTGAATGCAGTCTATCTCCTTAATGCCGTCAATGGAAGAATTCTCGCAACCCTACCGGAACCAAACAACATCGTCTTCGCACAGCCGGTGTTCGCTGACACTCATCTCTTCGTTGCGACCGCACCGGGCAAGACAACAAGTTGACCGCGTTCGTTCCGGCAGCTCTAAAGTCGGGAAAGAAATAGGACGGGAAAATCGGAGCGGTTCCAGGCTTCTTGCCAATTGGGGCCGAGGCTGAGGAAAGCCTGCGGCGACAGTTAGCTCGCCCTGGCCTAACGACACAAGGAGCCCGGAATTATTCCCTGGGCCGTTCCGAGACGTTGAAGAAATTCCATTCCCACGTCTTGCCGTTATCGGGTGAAAAGGCCTGACCCCAGACAGGGCGGTCTTTGTTCCGTGCATCCCAGCGGAAAACGACCAGGATGGGTCTGCCGTTGAGGGTGTCTTTGCCAAAGAAATGGCCCACCCCGTTTTGGTCGAACGAACCGACGACGGGCGGATCGATCTTTCCCGTGTTACTCGCGATCCAGTAGAGACTCCAAAGCCGTGTCTTCGGGTCGAATAATCGCAGGGTGAGACCTTCGAAAAGTTTGCCTCCCATTCCGGGAAACTGGGTGGTCGAGTAGGTATCCATGTCGTTCGCGCCGCTGAGAATCTTCGTATTCACATCCGAGGACTCGAACTCCGTCCAGTCGCGGCAATTGGCCAGCCGCTTATCCAGGTGCCGGTTGTGCATTTTCCATTTCCCAATCAGGAAATCGAAGTCGTTAGATGAGGAGTTGGGCAAAGCAGTCATCTTGAGCTCGCCCTGAGCGTCGAATTCCACTTTAGGTATCGGGATACTTTCGTCCGCCGTTAGCTCTTTGTTTTGCGCTAGGCCAAAATGAGAAAGCGAGAAGATCAGGCTAATGATCAGGCAATTTCCGGAAACGAAAGTGTGCCGCATCGCTCAACCTAAAGGCAAAACCGGGGCCAGCAAATCACCGCGCTTGCGGCAAGTCAGGAGGGCAGTCTGCCGGGAATTTCGGGAGCGGAGGCTTTCGATGTAATAGTGTCTGGAGGCCGAGAACTATCGTGTTGGCGCGCGCAACAGCCTAACGAGAATAAGATGAGCGACGGCAGTCAAGAGCGCTGAGCATAAGGTCGGTTCGCGGTTCGATGCATCGCCGAGTTTAGGCCTTATTGTGGCCTGCCCTCAACCATGTTCGGAACTGCGGGTTTATTAACATGGTAATCAATAACGCCAGCACGGCACCACTCAACGTCCATCGGAATAGCATCAAATGCCAATACTGCGCCCACGGCAGGAGTGTGCGATGCGCTTCGGTCTCGTGTGAGAAGAGGTATAGGCCGATCGTGCTCCAAGCGATCGTGACTATACCGGCAAGAAGAATCTGAATACGAAGGAAGCCTGCTGCAGACCGAGCACGACGAGTAAATGGGCAGACAACCAGAAGTAGCCCTCCAAGGGCACCGATCGTGTGAGCGAGGATGTGGAAGCGCATAGGCCTAACGAAAATTGTGCGAAAGTTCGCAGTTCATTGCGAATTCTTTTTCCTATAACATCGCTATTCAGTGGCTGGGATCAGTGGCATCGAGGGCTCCGAAAGTTTAAGCCGGGCTTGTTTAGGCATGACTATTTGCGCGAAAAGCTTTACGCACACGGTCGAGCCCGTTTCGTCACGCTAACAGCTGGACAATTCGACAATGGGGTTTGCGCTTCTCAAGTCCGGGTCAATTGCTAGAAACAACCGGATGGAAACTACGCGACTCGAAGCCTTCAGCGATGGCGTCTTTGCCATCATCATCACTATTATGGTGTTGGAGTTGAAAGTGCCGCATAGCCCAGATCTTGGCGCGCTGCGGCCGTTGCTGCCGACCTTTCTCACTTATGTCCTGAGCTTCGTCTACGTCGGCATTTACTGGAACAATCATCATCATCTCCTGCGCGTCTGCCATCGCATCGACGGCCGGATCATGTGGGCCAATCTGCATTTTCTCTTCTGGCTTTCGCTTTTTCCGTTCGTGACCGGCTGGATGGGCGAGAACCATTTTCATCCCCTGCCCTCCGCTCTCTATGGCGCGGTCCTTTTCCAGGCCGCGATCGCCTATTACATCCTGCAAAGATTGATCGTGGCTGAGCATGGTCCCGATTCGCGTCTTGCGCATGCCATCGGCTCCGACTGGAAAGGGAAACTTTCGCTTGTGCTCTATCCCGCGGCCGTCGGCATCTCGTTCCTTTGGCCGTGGATTGCCGGCTGCATTTATCTCGCGGTGGCGCTCACCTGGCTTATCCCCGACCGGCGGCTGAGCCGCGTGGTCATGGCGCGCAAGGCAGACTGAACGCAAAAATTTTTTGGCGCGCTTCGCCTTGCTCGCTAATCTGGACGGATGCTTAAAACGGCCAGTCCTCAACGCGACATCGCGCAAATGGAAAAGGCCGTTCCGCACCCGCGTTATCTCGAAGCTTTTCGCTGGATGCTGCAGACGCGAGTTTTCGAGGAGAAACTGACGAGTCTTTATCGTGGCGGCATGATCACCGGCGGCGTCTATGTCGGGCGTGGCCAGGAAGCTGTCAGCGCGGCGTGCGGAATGTTTCTGCAAAAAGGCGACGTTTTCGCTCCGCTTATCCGCGACCAGGCGGGGCGCGCGGCTTTTGGCGAGCCGCTCTTGAACGTGGCACGCACTTATCTCGGCTCGCGCCAGGGGACGATGCGCGGTCGCGATGGCAACATCCATCGCGGATATCCCGAGACCGGACAACTCGCCATGATCAGCCATCTCGGCGCCATGATTGCCGTCGTGGCCGGCAAGCTTTTGGGCAAGCGAATGAAAGGCGAGAAGGGCTTCGTTGGCCTGACGACGATCGGCGAAGGCGGCATGCAGACCGGCGCCACGCACGAAGGCATGAATATCGCCGCAGTTGAAAAAGTGCCGCTCGTCCTGGTCGCTTCAAACAATCATTGGGCCTATTCCACGCCTAACGATCGCGAATTTGTCTGCGCCAACCTGGCCGATCGTGCCCGCGGCTACGGTTACGAAGGCCACACCGTCGATGGGACAGACCTGGCCGCTTCTCTCGAAGTAATTGCGCGTGCGGTGGCACGTGCGCGCGCGGGCGGCCCGCCCCAACTGGTCGTTGCTTCCCTTCTGCGACTCGCCGGCCACGGCGAGCACGATGACGCCAGTTATGTTCCACCGAAAATGAGGCAGGAACCGTGGGCGGCGGACTGCGTCCTCAAGACGGAGAAACTGATTCTCGATAACGGCTGGCTGGACGAGGCGACGCTCAAACAATGGCGTGCCGAATTTTCCTCGGAGGTCGAAAAAGCAGTCGCAACCGCCCAGGTCGAAGCCGGTCCGGTCGGACACGAAGAAGATTGGTGCGCGCTTTCGACGCGGCGCCTGGTCGACGTGATCTCATGAGCGTCACTTACCTTGAGGCCATTCGCGAAGCACAGTCGCGTCTCTTACGCGAAGACGAGCGTGTCTTTATTTACGGCCAGGACATTGCCGGGAAATTTGGCGGCGCGTTCAAGGCGACAAAGGGCTTGGCAGAAAAATTTCCGGGGCGTGTGCTCAACACGCCGATAAGCGAAGACGCCATGGTCGGAACCGCAATCGGCGCTGCGATGGAAGGAATGCGGCCGATCGTCGAGATGCAGTTTGCCGATTTCTCCAGCATCGCGCTGAATCAGATTTTGAATAACGCCGGCACACAATACTGGCGCACCAACATTCCCTGTCCAATCACCATCCGTCTGCCGTCCGGTGGAACAAAGGGCAGCGGACCGTTCCACAGCCAAAGCATGGAAAGCATCTATGCGCATTATCCCGGGCTCGTCGTGATGACTCCGGCGACGGTGGAAGATGCCTACACCATGTTGCTCGATGCGGTCGCGATCGACGACCCGGTGATCTACTGCGAGCACAAATATCTCTATTATCATCTCAAGGCGGAGGCTTTGCCTAACGAGTCTCTGCCGGTTGGCCGCGCACGAATTGTCAGGCCGGGACGCGACCTCACGGTTGTTTCGAACAGCGCGATGATGCACGAAGCGCTTGCCGTGGCCCGGCAATTGAGTCGGGAAGGCTTCGAAATCGAAGTGGTCGACCTGCGCACGGTGAAACCGCTCGACACCGCGACGGTGCTTTCTTCAGTCGCGCGGACGGGCCGATTGCTTTGCGTCGGGGAAACTTTCCCGTGGGGCGGTGTGACGGCGGAAGTGATTGCACGCGTGACGAGCGAAGGCTTTCACCTGCTCGATGCCGCGCCAGCTCGGCTGAATTCAAAAGACACGCCAATCCCCTATC